>JBHENP010000022.1:14796-56937 GCA_046261995.1 Pyrinomonadaceae bacterium | reverse complement strand
TCGAATCAGTAACCTAATAATGAGCGACTGTAAGACTCTGAAGGCATAAATTTGAAATCTTGTTGGGGCTCTACCAGCAGCATTAAATAAATCGGAGTCAATTGAAAAGCGAGTTGACTTTGACAGCTCTTTTATTCGGCGACTGTTCAACGGGTAAATGGAAAGACCAACCACTTCAAGCTGTTTGAGACTGAGCCACCTTTTCTCCGTATCTCGCACTTTTGTTGGTGTGCCGAGGCTAGCCCTAAACCGTCGAAGTTCGCGAATCTGTTGCGCAATGCAATCGACTTTCTCCGCCAACTTGCAACTCAGCTGGAGATATCGTGCAATTGAAATAATTCGACTTATGGTTGCTTCGCTTCCCATAGTGAATCTGCCTTGTTGCTCAATGCACCACTCCACGTAGTTAATTGCATTAGTAGGATCTACTAGCAATAACAAATCTATAGACCTCGGTTTAACTCCTCTGAATTTCACCAAGTACCCCGCTTCCAGCAGTATTGTTCTACGATGGTTCTGAAGAGTCACGGGACGCTTCTGCAAGCTCTTTGGCCGCTGGCGATTACTTACACTAATGCTCCATATCTCATAAGCGGCGATTTCCCGCTGCAGTAAGGGAGGAATGGCATCAAGGATATATTTTTCGGGAACAGTGTGTTCGTTGCGCGCAGGGCGTAACAGTTTGTTAGACCCTTTCCAACTGGTGAGTTGCTCAGACGGGATTGCAGAGACTATTCCCAGCCCGCTCGCCTTCCTTAGGACGTAGCTCACGTTGTTCTTCAAATTTCGAACAGCGTGGCTCCCAAGCAGCTCGGGTGCCTTTTCATCTATGAACCGATTTCGAATTTTGTTTGTTTTCAGGTAAACGTCACAAGGGCACAGCGCAGGGTCGGTATATCCCAGGATTGCGGCGTACTGTTTAATGGCAGTTCTGATTGGCCCGGTACGAGAAGGTCGGATCAGATTGTGTTCAAGAAGCGCGTTAAATAGCTGTTGCAGAGTAATGTCACAACTCATCGTCTTGTCCTTTGTCCTTTCTGTTGTTGCACCACTGACCCAATTTAGTACCAACCAAGTACCACTCAGGTGCAGGGCTAAATTCAGTTGGTACTAAATATTGTGCACTTAATTGAACAAACGAGAACACTTACGGACAGAGAGGGACTCTGCTGGCCGCGCTGAACTACTAATGACTACTAATCGCTTCATTATCAATAACTTACTGGATCTATTGATTATCTCTTTGGGTTGCGAGCGCGAGTGGTTGTTAGTGATTGGCGCACGAATTCAGCCACGTCGTGTCTGGTGAACGTGTAGCGCCGACCGGTTTGCACGGCTCTAAGCCGACCAGATTGAACAAATCTCAGAATCGTTCGTTCGCTGCACCTTAGGATTTTGGCGACTTCCGGAATTGTCAGAAGCGGATCTAAAAAGCTTCCGACTTCGTCTCTAGTTTGCTTCATCCTCGCTCTCCTTTCGCACACGCCCCCTTCTCTCTTTCCACTTCCTCAGTCGAGTCATGAGTTCCTGCCAGACTTCTGCCAGACTTCATAAGTCGAACAACCGTTCACGAGCTGAAAAAAGACAACCCCTCGGATGCAATCCGCTTTTTTTTGTTAGGTTTTGTGAGAGATGAAGGAAACTTACTTGTGGAACTAGAGATTCATAACCCCAAGGTCGGGAGTTCGAGTCTCCCCCCCGCTACCAATAAAATCAACGAGTTACGGCGAGCCAAGTGCTTGCCGTTTTTCGTTTGTCACGCTCCTGTCACGTGAAATTGGATCGCGGGCTTTTCCTGTCCGGTTGTTGTCACTCCAGCTGCGATCGCTTCCACGGCTCTCCGCTTCGCGTCTTCCATAGCATGTGTGTAATGCATCGACATTCGAATATCAGACCAACCGAAGATCGCGGCTAACGTGAACGCATCAGCGCCGGCGTCTCCCATTCGAGTCGCTGCAGTATGACGAAGATCATGAAACCGTAGATCCTTGATCTTCGCGTCTCGTACAGCCTTGGCGAACGAGTACTTGATCTCGACCAATCGCTCGTTAGTTCGTGGACTCGGAAAGACATAACTGCTCGGAGCGCTAAACCTCGGGACTCCATCCTTTCCGAGCAGGCGTTGCTTTCGCGTGTTCCCTTGCGTCTCGAGTAATCGCCTGACAATTATGTTCATCGGAATAACCCTGTCCTTACCATTTTTCGTATTCCTAACATGAATCAGGCCTCGATCGAAGTTGAGATCGAACCATTGAAGGCCACAGATCTCACCTCGCCGCATCCCAGTGTGCAAGGCCATCACCAGTATCGGCCGTAGCCACTCGCAGCTATCAAGAGTCTCGAAAAGCCTCTTCTCCTCATCCGGCGCCAGGTAGCGAATCCGTTCGCCGGAAACCCGGAACATGGTCGTCCTGGGCCTTGAAAGCATTAGTTGCTTTTCTAAAGCCAAAGTGAAGATCGACGAGAGCACCTGCATCTCCTTGTTGACTCTCAACGGGCTGCGTTTCCTACCGAGCCGCGTCTTTTGTTCAACGCGGATCTGCCGGTACCTCTCAATCATCTCGGTATCAATTTCCGAAACGAAATGTTTACCGAAGAAAGGCTTTGAGAGCCTTACAGATGCTGTAGATCGACTTGTAACTCTTCTTGAGTTGCTTGGTTGGCAGGAATGAAGCATCGACAAATCTATCGAAACGACATTCCGGCCTTTCTACTAGACCATATCTCTTTTCAAAGATCTGGGTTCGAATCTCGGCCTCTGCCTTCAATGCCTGCGCCTTCGTCCGTGCGCCTTTGAGAACGCGTTGGACTCGGTGCCTACTCTTGTCACTGATATCAACGTACCAGTGCTCTCCCCTTTTCCGTACTGTCATTCTTTGCTCCTTTCGGTTTGCCGCCGTTACAGGAGCGGGGCGAGTTTACCACGCATACACGTCCAGCTGTTCCCGAGTATCAGCCCATCGGACTTTACTAACCTCGATCTAATTCTGGCGTCGTTCTGCTATCGTGCCGGTTCATTCCACGCCATGATTGCGTCAAGCCGAAATCGCAGCAGCCCGCCTTTGCGCTCGTAAGGAATTCTCCTATCGCTTACCCAGGCGTACACCGTCCTCGGCTTCACCTTGAGCAGTTCCGCGAGCTCTTTCAAAGTCAGGTAGATCGGTAATTCTCTGTCTTCTTTAACGTTCACGTTCATGGTGTTACTCCTCAGGTAGTGCGGACACCAAGGGCTTGTGAGACTCCACAGTCCGCAGAAAACTTGCATGTACCTAACGTGACGCTGAAGTTCTAGTGCAACCCGAATGCCAACCAAGATTGCGTTGCTTACGTGGGAACTGCAGCGCCTCAACTAGCAAGCAAATCAAGGGGGGTCACATATGACTCACCGTGGGTCACATGTGACTCAAGGGGTCAAATATGACCCTTCATCGGACCGTATATGACCCTGAGTGGACCGTATATGGCCCGGCGGACCGTATATGAGCCGATGGGGAGAAGCTGGAAAAAGAGATCACCTCCGTTAACTGAGAGGTTCATATTTGAACCCAGAGGTGCGTATTTGAACCTGGCAGGCTCATATTTGAACCTATGTGATTCGTATGCGAATCAAGTGATCCGTATGCGAATCAAGTGATCCGTATGCGAATCAGGTGATCCGTATGCGAATCAGGTGTTTCGAGGGCGAAACCAAGGAGGAGTTACTACAGCCCAAGTTTCTCCGCCAGGATTCTCCTCAAAACACCGCCTTACAAGACTGCCCACCGCTCGGTTCTGTCTCTTGGCACACTAGTTGTTAGTGGTTATTCGGAATCGTCGATCAGAGGACGTGAGATAGTGTGCAGACCGAGCAATTTGGGATGAAGACGAGCGCTGCCATCATTCGATTATCCAAACCTCACGGAGAAAGAAGGAGCCAAAATGCTACCCCAATCTAAGCGATTCAAGGTTGAAATGGGGGATTCATCGCAAGGCGAACCGCGGACGTTCATCATCACGTTTAAAGACGCCTTGCGAAGGTGTTTCAGCTGACCGATCTGCTCAGAGAGCAAAAGCTCAGCAAGCCACTTCAGACCCAACTCAAACAAGCCATGAAAGATTCCATTGAGGAGTGTCTGAGTGCCGCAAAGAGGTTCGATTCATCCCCATCATCAGAACCAAAACAGATTCCCAAGCAAGAGTCCGGTGAAGTTGAAAACGATCACATGAGACGAATCGTAGTGCGGAGTTTGAAGGTACCAACGAAGTAGCGGAGTAGCGGAGCGAGGCGCTGCGCACCTGAATTTTCTAGACACGTCACCCCTATCGGTTTTCGTGAAAAGTATACGCAGCATACAAATTGTCTACATCCGCATGCACGAGCATGCAAATGTAAACGCGTTGAATGAAGGAGATACTGAGACGTTGTATACAAATGCATGCCCCCGCTTGCCCAGCAAACATTTTGTCTGCGTTTGTATACGGCCCATTGAGGATTTATATAGAGCCACCGAGGAGACGATCAGGAGGATGTAACGTCCATGCAACGTCCAAAGATGACCAGAGTAATAAGTTTTCGCGTCACCGAACAGGACTGGCTAGAGGTGCAAAGAGCCGCCGCGGATTGCGGTGAGACACCGATTCAATGGTGTCGGACGACCACGCTGGAAACGGCACGAATGCCTCTGGCGCTGACACCAACGCAACGAATCATGTTCGCCCAAATGGCCCGCTCCGGGTTCCTTGTCGAGAATGGTTTCCAACTCCTCGCCGACGACAACTTGGAGTCCGAAGAGTGGAAGAGATACCGCGTTTATGCCAGAACAAACATCGATATCATCACCGATCGAGCCCTGGCAGAAGTGCGGCCAAGCCTCAAGAGCACCCGGTGACCGTAGCCTTTATCTAAAGGCGATGAAGGCCACGATTTGAGTCTGCAACAAGACTAGAATCCAAGTGTGAGGTAGTGATGGAGTCCTTCTAAGTTCACCTTCCATGCCCTCAAACCTCGGACGCCTTCATGTAGTTTTGAAGACTGTATGTCAGGAGGTTTTGTGCTCAATTGGGGTCACGCTAGCTGCCTTGAACCGGTCGGATGAGTACGTTGTCCGTTTCCCAGCAGTCACTCATGCCGGCCAGATTTGACCGCGGTATTGATGGACTTCGCCCAAACCTCTAATATTGCCCCGCATGTCCTCTGACCTAACCTTCTTAACCAATGAAGCCGGAAAGTCGCTGCTTGATCGGTTTCACGCTCTGCTCGGCACGCATACTCAGTTCTTCGATTGCCTTGTCGGGTACTTCATGATCAGTGGGTTCTACAAACTCTATCCGGCCCTTGAACATACCGAAAAGGTGCGCATCCTGATCGGTCTCAAGACCGACCAGAGTACTTACACTTTTCTCCAACAAGCCAAGGAACAGCAGCAACTTCTTCTAAGCTCCCACGCGGAAGCCAAGAGTGTGATCCCGAGCGCTGTCCTCGACGAATTGGAGCACTCAGAAGATTCGAGCGACGTCGAAGAAGGTGTCGATACATTTATTAGCTGGGTCAAATCAGGCAAGCTTGAGATTAAAGTTTATCCGTCAGAGAAGATTCACGCGAAAGTTTACATCCTCACTTTCCCAAAGGGGCATTACGATGATGGGCGTGTCATTACGGGCTCAAGCAATTTCTCGCAATCGGGATTGGTAGACAACCTTGAATTTAACGTTGAGCTGAAGAATCCAGCCGATTATCACTTCGCGTTAAATAAGTTCAACGAGCTATGGGCAGACTCGGTTGAGGTATCAAAGGCTTACGTTGACACTATCACGAAGCTATCTCCTTATGCGGAATTCACACCGTACGAACTCTATTTGAAGTTTCTCTACGAATACTTCAAGAGTCGGCTGAATCTGCCTGACGAGCTCGAAGACATTTACCTGCCTGCCGGCTTTATGAAGCTGAAGTATCAGGAGGAGGCTGTTCTGAGTGCACGTGATACCTTGGAAACTTATGGCGGCGTTTTCCTGTCCGACGTTGTGGGTTTGGGCAAGACTTATATGTCTGCACTCCTCGCACAACAACTTGAAGGAAGAAGCCTCGTCATTGCCCCGCCTGCGTTGATTGATGAGAACAATCCGGGGTCATGGAACAATGTGTTCAGGGAATTTGCTGTGCGAGGATTTAAGTGCGAGTCGCTGGGGAAACTCGACGAACTACTCAAACGGGACCTGTCAGCCTACAAGAACGTGTTCATTGATGAATCTCACCGTTTTCGCACCGAATCGACGCAGAGCTACGAAAAGCTGGCGCGAATTTGCCGCGGCAAACGAGTGATCTTGGTAAGCGCCACACCGCTAAACAATACGCCTCGGGACATTCTCAGTCAGATAAAGCTTTTTCAGAACGGCAAGAAAAGCACAATACCAAATCAGCCGAACCTTGAGGCCTTTTTCAGCAATATGGAAAAGAATCTTCGGCCCTTAGATCGCAAAGACGATCGGGAAGAATACTTCGCCACCGTGCAGGCGAACGCGAAAGCGACTAGGGAACAAGTCTTGAAGTATTTGATGGTTCGCCGGACACGAAGTGAGATCAAGAAGTACTTCGGCGACGACCTTTCTTCTCAGGGCTTGAAGTTTCCCGAGGTCAAGGATCCCGAGCCGCTCTTTTATAAGTTTAGTGTCGCCGAAAGCAAGGTCTTCCTCGACACGCTCAAGCTAATCACGGACACATTTACATATGCTCGCTACAAACCGCTCGTATACTTCACCGGCAAACGTGATGATGGCGAACTTCAGGGCCAAAAGAACCTAGCAAAGTTCATGAAGATTCTGCTGGTCAAACGCCTGGAGAGCAGCTTCTTTGCATTTAGAAATACGCTCTCGCGCTTTATCGAGTCCTATGAGCGGGTGATTAAGGAATACAACAATGGTTTTGTCTACATTAGCAAGGATCACATTAGCAAAGTCTTCCAGTTCCTAGACGAGGATAATCCAGAGGGGATTGAACGGCTCCTCGAGCAGAAAAAAGCTGAACGCCTGGATGCGGACGATTTCTCACCTAACTTTATTGCCGAGCTGAAAGGCGACCTTAAGATACTCGAAAATGTTCAAGCAATGTGGGAGAACATTCGCCGCGATCCGAAGTGGGACTCTTTCCGCGAGATATTCAAGACCGTTTCCACGTTCCGCAAGAACAAACTGATTATCTTCACGGAATCGAAGGAAACTGCCGAATACCTGGCTGACCGAATCGAAAAGGAAATTGATTCTAAAGTAATCCTTTTCTCTGGCTCGTCTACATCTGCTGATCGCGAGAAGATTCTTGCGAACTTCGATCCAAGAGCATTCCAGCCGAAGGATGACTACAGAATTCTCGTCACCACCGAAGTCCTTTCCGAGGGCGTGAATCTCCACCGCGCCAACATTGTCGTTAACTATGACATTCCGTGGAATCCAACGCGGATGATTCAGAGAGTCGGACGAGTGAATCGAGTGGACACGGAATTCGATACTATCCACACCTACAACTTCTTCCCTACCGATGAATCGGAAGATGTGATTAAGCTCAAGGCAGCCGCTGAGGCCAAGATTGAAGCCTTCATCGAAATGCTCGGCGCGGATGCTCGGCTGCTAACGGAAGGCGAAGAGATTAAGTCACATGACCTGTTCGTGCGTCTGAATTCACGAAAGACAATCACGGGGGAAGATGAGTCCGAAGAGAGCGAGCTTGAGTACCTTGCTGAGATTCGCGCGCTTAGGGACAACCGACCGGATCTCTTCGAACGTATTAAACGCTTGCCAAAGAAAGCGCGGTCCACAAGAAAGCCAGGCGAGATGGCTTCCCTTTTGCAAGAATATCCGGCTCTTCTTACTTACTTCCGGCAAGGCAAGTTAGATAAGTTCTTTCTCGCTCGGGCAAGCACGCAACCGAGCTCTGAATTGGATTTCTTTGCGGCGGTGAAGTTATTAAAGCCGAAAGACGAAGAGGAAAAATGCCAGTCGATCACGCGCGACTTCTACTCATTGCTCGAAGGCAATAAGCGGACTTTCCTGGAAGCGACAGCCATTGAAGGTGGCGATGGAGTTCAGCATCGCAACAGCCCCAACGACGCATACATACTTAAGCGGCTAAAAGCGAAGGATATTCGCAAGTTTCAGGGCTTCACTGATGACGACGAGACTTATGTCAGTCAGGTAATCAGCCTGCTTGACGACGGTGCCCTGCCAAGACCTACAACGAAGAAAGTTGCCACTGCGCTGAAGAGGGAAGCAGCGCCTCTCAAGGTGCTTGGCATTCTCAAGCGTGATATTCCTAAAGAGTTTTTTCAAGCGACTCCCGCTGACGCTTCTCGCAACGCGTATAGCCCGCGAGAAGTAATCCTCTCGTCATTTATTCCTGAACCGAAGACTGAATAGAGTCAGCGACCTATGGACAGCGCTCAATCCCGGTCCCTCATTCGTGAGACGTTCACGCAACCCTTTGACAAAGGGCGCTTCCGCTACTTCGCCATCAATCTGCTCAACCACATTGATGAATCCAAGGTGCAGGTGTGGAACACGACCTACATCAAGGACGCCTTCAAAGACCACGTCAAAGGCTACGAACGCCTTGGCACTTACACGTCACCGGAGAAGGAAAAGCTCGACGTGCTCGTTGTCCACCTTACCAAGAAATCCAAACTGGAGCGCGCCCGCACCGCTATCCGTAACTTCGTAGCCGACCATCTCAAGACCCGCGACAACAAGGATGCTGCGCTCGTCGCGTTCGTTTCGCCTACCGAAAAGCAATGGCGCTTTTCCTACGTCAAAATGGAGTACGTGGTCGTGGAGAAGAACCATGGCAAGGTTGGCGTCCAGACCAAACTCACACCTGCTCGCCGCAGTTCCTACATCGTCGGCGAAGGCGAGAGTTGCCACACCGCACAAACCCGCTTTCTGACCCTGCTTCAGGACACCGAGAATTACCCCACACTCGCGCAACTCGAAGATGCTTTCAGCGTCGAAGCCGTCACCAGGGAGTTCTTCAACCAATATGCCAAGTTGTTCGGTGAGATTGACGCCGAGCTCCGGAAACTCGCGGCCAGAGACAAAGTCTCGGTGATGAGTTCAAGGCAAAGGGGGTCAGCACCGTGGACTTTGCCAAGAAGCTCATGGGCCAGATTGTATTCCTCTACTTTCTCCAGAAGAAGGGCTGGCTCGGCGTCGCCAGAGGACAAGACTGGGGCACTGGCCCACATGATTTCCTCCGGCACCTCGCCCGTGGTGATCACGGCCCTTACGGCAACTTCTTCAACGACGTTCTCGAACCGCTCTTTTACGATACGCTGGCAACCGACCGTGGACACGAAGCGTGGTGCAACCGCTTCAAATGCCGCATACCGTTCCTGAACGGCGGACTGTTCGAGCCGCTTGCAGATTACGACTGGCGTAAGACCAACATCACGCTACCGAATCGGCTTTTCACGAACAACGAACGCTTTGACGAACTCGTCACTGGTACGGGGATCCTCGACATGTTCGACCGTTACAACTTCACTGTCAACGAAGCTGAACCGCTAGAAAAGGAAGTGGCCATTGATCCTGAAATGCTCGGCAAAGTTTTCGAGAATCTCATTGAAGAAAACCGGCGCAAAGGTCTCGGCGCGTTTTACACGCCGCGCGAGATTGTCTACTACAAGTGTCAGGAGTGCCTCATCAATTACGTCGAAACCGCCCTCAACAACGAGAAGGAAATCGTTCCGCGCAAAGACATCGAAACCTTCATTCATCTCGGCGAACAAATCTCACACTACGAGGCGGTGGACGCCAAGTATCCGATTAAGATGCCGGCGACAATTAAGAAACACGCCAGGCTCATTGACGAAGCGCTCGCGACCATCACCGTCTGCGATCCGGCGGTCGGTTCGGGCGCGTATCCAGTTGGTGTGATGACGGAGATTGTGCGCGCGCGTCGCGCGTTAACGTCCTACTTCAACGACGTTAACGAACGAACGCCTTATCACTTCAAGCGGCACGCCATCCAGAATTCCCTCTATGGCGTGGACATTGATGCGGGAGCGGTCGAAATCGCCAAGCTCCGTCTGTGGCTCTCACTCGTTGTGGACGAGGAGAATGTGAAGCAGATCAAACCGCTGCCGAATCTTCATTACAAAATCGTCACGGGCAATTCGCTGCTTGCAGTGGAGAAAACGCTTTTCAATGAAAAGCTTTTTCAACAGCTTGAAAAACTGAAGCCAATTTATTTTGAGGAGTCAGATACATCAAAGAAATTGTCGCTTCGTCAGCAGATTGACGGCCTGATTCACGAACTGACTAACGGTAAAGAGATATTTGATTTCGAGATTTACTTCTCTGAGGTATTTCACAATAAGCGTGGCTTTAATGTGGTGATAGCCAACCCACCTTATGTTGGGCAAAAGGGCCACAAAGAGATTTTCCAAGAAATTGCGAAAACAGATTTTGGAAGGAGATTCCACCAACGGCGGATGGACTTGTTTTATTTTTTCTTCCATCTAGCTCTAGATTTACTGAACGACAAGGGCACTGCAGCCTTCATCACGACTAATTATTATATTACTGCCACCTACGCGGATAAGCTGCGAAAGGACCTGCGTGAACGTTCCGACATTCTTGCCCTGATAAACTTCAACGAGTTGAAAATATTTGAGTCTGCTCTTGGTCAACACAATATGATCTCAATTTTTCAGAAGGGTCATTACAGCCCATTTGCCTTCACTGCTCTTTGTCAGAGAAGCGGAATCCCTAAAGCCCGAGAAGTCGAGAACGTCTTGTCGGGCAAAGATAGTTTGACGACTTACTCCGTCATTCCTCAGGCGGAATTGTATAGCTCTGAGAACCTCTACATCAGGTTAGCAGGCCATGCCGAGCACGGCGACAACCCCATTCAACAAATCCTTGCCAAACTCGCAAGCGCCACATGCACGGTAGGCACAATTACTAAAATCAGCCAAGGAATTGTTACTGGCGCTGATCGATTAAGGACAAAGTATGTTGAGAGGTATCCGGGCTCCGGATTCACACTTAACGAAGGCGTTTTCGTTCTGACATTGGAAGAATGTCGCAAGAAGGGCATTTCGCCAAAATCACCTCATCTAAGACCATGGTTTAAAAATAGCGATATTGGAAAATATCGTACGTCCGATACGACTCCCACCAGGTTGCTCTATTTCAAAGATGAAAAGCAGAAGCAACCGATTGAGGATTCCGTACTCAAACATTTCAGACGCTTTGAGCAAGTGCTTGTAGATAGGCTTTCTGTCTGCAAAAAGAATCAGTTTCAATGGAACATAGTGAGTAAGTGGATTGCGCGCGGTGAGTTTTATCTGCTTTTCTACCCCAGAAAACCACAGGTCTTTGATGGCGAGAAGATCGTTGCGCCACAAAGAAGTTACAACAACACATTCGGCTATAACGACACACCATGGTATGCAAGTGCTGATGTCTATTTTATCAATCCAATTGATCGGTCCATTTCGCTTAAATACATTCTCGCCATATTAAATTCCAAATTGCTTTTCGTTTGGCTTTATCACAAGGGAAAGAGGAAAGGGGAGATGCTGGAGTTATACCAAAAGCCACTTTCCGAAATTCCCATAAAGCGCATCTCTCCTCATGAACAGATGCGTTTTATCAAACTGGTTGACCGCATCCTCGCGGCGAAGCAGCGCGATGTCCAGGCGGACACGAGCGCGTTGGAGCTTGAGATAGACCGCCTCGTTTACAGACTATACGAGCTGACCGACGACGAAATTGCCATCGTCGAAGGCAACGCGCGGTTTTGACCTTGAGGTGAAGTTCGCGCGCACTCTCTAATTCGAGCAATTCGACCGCCAACTGGGAGTTGATACGCATGAGAGACAAGGTCCTATATTTCCCCTACATCGACGTTCCTCAATCGGTATGGCTCACCAGGATGCTGCTGTATTGGGACTCCGTAGGGGTAATCATGCCTTATGAGTTTATTGAAGAGCCCGAAAAGCTGGATGAACATACCCGTAGCCTTGTTCAAGCAGATTTACTCACGCAGGTCATCCCGAGCGACTACATAAGCGAGATCCCAAACTTCTCTAGTGCGTTCCTCTCATACCTGAACTCTCTTGGTCCCGAAATAGACCGCCGACGCAAGCGATTTCGAACGCGGGAATCTCAGCGACCTCGATCGAGACTTGGTCATCGCAAAATCCACATCGAAAAGCTTGGCGCAATACCGATTCATTTGGAAAAGACTAGTAGTTTGGGCGATGAGCTGATCCATCTCCATTTAGCGAAGCGCATTGAATATCCTTGGTTATCCGTAGAAGCGAGGACCGCTGAAGAGTTCATGTATTATCTTGCGACCGTACTTGGGCAACACCAAGACCTGCAATTTGCGCCAGTCACTGATGAACTAAGAAATTTGAAAAAGCTAACATCATTTGTTGCACCCGATTTCAGAGTGGTGGAATCGATCATCGACTTGCGGTTGCAATTACTCGAGGACGTTTTACCGGCACCGGCTCAGCCAATAGCCGTGGGCGAAATTGAGCTTTTCAAGAGAAAATATGGAAACCAACTGAGCAAGTTTCGGCGAATGATGGAAATGGAGCTTACTCGACTTGCTGACATGACTAAACCCGCGCTTCGAAAGAGAAGTTTGGAATTATTTAAAGAAGAGGTTGCTGAAGAACTTGAAGATATTCAAGCAAAGATGTCTGAACACAGTTGGCCTAGGATCGTGTTCGGGAAGCTAATAGCTCTATCCGGCGTTGTGCCTGGCCCGGGACCCAGCATAATAAAAGCCGTCTACAATGCCTTCGGAAATTCCGCACCTGTTAAGACTGATTCAGCGCTCGCATACGCCGCCTTCGCGCGGCGAGAATTGCTTCAGTAGTTCAAGCCTGGTAACTATTAATCCAAAGTGATCTGCTCCTCAAGGTGATTACTAAATCTGCCCCGGTTAGAGAACGGCACGGCGTTTTGCCTGTTCCAAAAAGGCTGGCCTTAAACGCGATTGAGTTGTAGGTTTGCTTCCGGCGGACGGTGCCGGTAGAAGTATGAGTCCTGACAATTCAATTCCTGGACGCTACCTCACTTTCGCCTTGCTCGATAGCTTGGTAACGGCGCCCAGGGCAGAACTTGAAACCAGTTTCATAGAGTCATCCATTAGGCGAATCGGCCCTCTTGTCGAGTTTGCTTATCTTGATTATTCGAACGCTGTAGCGCGGCTCCCAGTGACTAAAGGCTCAGACATGATAAACAGCCTTCGAACCGCGCTCAAGAACCCGAGTATTTCTGATTTTCCGCTCACATCTTCTCTCAATCCGAACGACTTTGAATTCATCCGCACTTTTCAGACGGAGGTCGAAGCCGACGACTTGCGTTGGATGACCTTCTGTAAGCGCCTGGAGAACGCTGGCGTGAAAGCCGGCCTTAGTCAGGAATTCGCTAAGGGGTTGACGGGAACGGTTGAAGAGATGGCTTCAAATGTAGTGGAACACAGCGAACACCTAGAAACCGGCATTGTTGGTTATCGGTGCTCGCAAACAGAATTCGAATACGTTGTCGCAGACTCGGGGATCGGTGTATTGCAGAGTTTAAGAAAGAACCCCTACTATTCGGATCTCGACGATGCAGGTAAGGCCCTTGAGACTGCGGTTCAAGAAGGTGAGTCGCGCTATGGCCACAACGTGGGTCGGGGACTTGGTTTCCGGGATCTACTGCAGAACATTGCGAACATGAACTCTTTTCTGAGATTTCGTAGCGGCGATTACAGGTTGGTTATAGATGGCCTGCAAAGCCCACCGATTTGGAACACTCAGCCTGCCCAGAGCTTCGACGGACTTCTAATCTCAATAGTTTCCAGGCAGCCGCAATAGCAAAATAAACAGGCCCTGCTTGACAAAATCGCCGTCGCTCATATGCTCACAGTCTGGAGGTGAGATACGTGAGTCAGATACTTTCGCTTTTCGAACTTGGCAATGACCGCAACGTTTTGGCTGGGGCCATTCCCGGTAAATCAATGCTAGGCAAGTTGATCACCGCGGTACGCCCGCCTACGGCTCCTGAGCCTGTATTGCTAAGCTTCGACCGTGTCGATGTCGCGACCGGCAGCTTCCTCCGTGAGTCTGTTTTCGGATTTCGAGACTACTGCACAAAGACCCAACCAAACCTCTATCCGGTCGTTGCGAACGCCAACGAGGTGATCGTCGATGAATTGGAGTTTCTACTCAGACTGAGTGGAGATGCTCTGTTCACTTGTATTGTGGACGAGCATGGCAAGGTCGAATCCAGTCACATAATCGGCCAGCTGAATGACAAGCAGCGGTTGACCTTTGACGCAGTCCTAGAAGCAAGAGAAGCAGACGCCACGACCCTGCAAAGGAAGTATGGGCAAACCGAGCAAATCCAAATTACGGGTTGGAATAATCGACTTTCATCATTGGTGGTTAAGGGCATTCTGATGGAAATAAAAAAGGGGCGTAGCAAGGTCTACCGACCCGTCTTGGAGTAAAGCTATGGGTGTCGATTACATCAACAAAATAAAGCTCGGTTGGAGAAAGGGCTGGTCCCGCGGGCGCGAGAAGTTACGAGTAAGGCAACTATTCAACTCTGAGCCTAGTCGCGCGCAAACGATCGATGTGGTGCCTTTCAGGGTGTCCGATTTTCGCGAAGGCGAGCCCTATGAAGTGCAACTTGAATATGAGCGACTATTCATCTACAGCCAAGGGCGGAACATTGGAGTATGTAACGCACCGCCACGCACCCTACTCAGTGAGGTTGAAGCTCTAGGTGGGAAAACGCTCGGAACTGTTCGAACAAGAGGCAGCAATGAACGCGTCGAAGTGACGGTGCTTTTGCCGTCGCATCTACAAAAAGGAGCTAGTCAAAGTGAGCACGTATCGAGCAAGCTTGCCCCTCTACCACAACGGTAGCGAACCCCTGAGCCTTGGCTGTACTGGTTGCACAGATAGAGAACAATGTGGCGGGTTGTACACGTCGGAATCCCTTTTTGATTGCATGAGCTTTTGTTGTTGTATCAACGGCTCATCGGACTATTCGAAATGTCAGTTGGTCTGTCGTAGGAACGTTGAAGACTATGTTAACCGTCACATCGAAGTTAGCGGTTGGCAATTCGAGAATATACCAAGGTCGGCTCCTCTAGTTTATCCGAACTTACCTTCTGTCGTTCCTTTGGTCTATGGATCCTCCTGTCGAATTGGTAAGTTGAACGCCGACGCTGTGGCGCTCCCCCTAGAGAAGCTGTTCGACCACGCTAACGGACGGCTGAAGTTTTCGACAAAGGATGAGGTTGCTCAGTCCTTTGGCTTTGATCCTGCAGCAAGTCTGTTAATAAGCGGCGTTGGTCAAGACCGTGTGATCGAGTACTACTGGTCTCATAGGCAGGCGGCCAAAATATCGGAGCAACTCACCGCATTGCAACCTGCGCTTATTACTGTCCCAAACTACAGTCTCTTCCTCGGAGTACCACGGGAGGACAACCTCTACAATATGAAACGAATCGCGATCTGTTGGAGCGAGCTTGTCAAGAACAGATTGCCGACATCTCTTCACGTGAACGCTAGAACGGATACCGACTGGGAGCGCTGGACTGCGTTTATCGCTGAGCGAGATGAAGTCCGATCAATTGCTTACGAGTTCGCTACCGGGCCCGCTTGCATTGAGCGTGGAAAGTGGCATGCCGAGAAGCTTGTCAGGTTAGCGTCAGAAGTTAGTCGGGATCTTCAAATCGTGCTGCGAGGTGGATATTACAATCTTCCTCAAATCTCCTCAGCCTTCTCCAGTGTAGTATTCATCGACACCTCGTCGTTTATGAAAACGATGAAGAGACAACAACTGGATTGGACTCCTGGGGAAAAGAAACATTGGCGTTCAGCGAAAACCGAAAAAGGCGAGCCTTTGGACGAACTTCTTCAAAGGAATGTGGATACGTTCCGAGCCATGATTTCTCGGCGCTTGCAAACGGGACAAATTACCCTTCCTTTTTTAGAGGCTGGTCTGTTGAATTGATTTGCGGAGCAGTGAGCTTGAACTAAAGTAAAGGAGAGTTTTTGTACAGTGCTGTATGCTGAATTGCACGGTAAGCTCGACGACACGGCGTCTGATCTTGAGCGGCGCGAAGATATTCTTACGTCAACGGTGTTCGGAACATTACTCGTCGCCGGTGCTACTGAGGTATTAGCTAAATGGTTCAACTCAGCCCGATGTTTGTCAGGAACTCCGGAACGCTTGGATCTCCAACGCCGACTTAACCTGCCTTATGAGGATCCTGAATCCTGGTTCTGGCCTTCTCTTAGCTACGCACAACCCGACATTATGTTGCGGATTGGCTCGGACCTCCTCGTTGTTGAAGCCAAGTACGGATCGACGAAGAGCGTGCTAAGAACTGTTAGCAATAGCCTCGAACTCCAGACATCCTCGGACGGGGCAGATCCTGATCAACTCGTCCGAGAATGGCTCTCTGTGCAGCGAAACGCACGCGGCTTTAAGTGGTATCCATCTGAAATCCGCTCCGCGATCGAATTGTGCTCTGTGCATATCGTGTATCTTGTGTCCACCCGAAAGGAATCCACAGCTCTCCGTGAAATCAGTGAGGCGCGAGCAAAAATCTGCAAACTGGCGGGCAGTGATGTGCCTTTGTGGCTTCTTACGTGGCAGGGCCTGCATAGAGTTTTAACCGACCTTGTCGAAACCACAACGAGCCTATCCATTTGGACTAAAGACTTGATACGGTTATTGGAGAGGCGTTACCTGGGCGCGTTTCTTGGGTTTCCGCGGACGCTGGCAAACTTTGACCACCATAGCCTCGATCGACTTCATTTGACAGCAAGGGAGTGTGAGAAAGGGGCTGCCTGCGTGAGAGGGATCGAAACAGAATACTTCGACTCGCTACAGCAAGTTAATTTCGATGCAATTGGTCGAGTTGCGCAGTACTGGCGGGAGTCCGCAACTTTTGTCAATGCGTGGGAAAGATAAATATGACCAGAGTCAAGCAGCAAAAAATCGAGCTAGGAGTCGATGAATTTGCAAAAGGGGTCAACGATGCGATCCGCGCAGTCCGCGCCCTCTACGGAGGAGTGAGGTCAATGTTGGATGAACTGACGGCGCAACTTCAAGAACCGCCTCAAGAATTGTCGCGTTTGCGTGTGCCTGTGCAGCCATTAGTCAAGCCTAATAGTCCGCCGGACGAGAAGTTTCTAAGATCATGGATCGGCCGATTGTACACGTTTGAGCGCGATGGTGATGAGACTGACGATAAAGACATCGACTATGACGAAGACCCCGGCGATGCACCCTCAGGAAAGAAGCAGATCGAGCTTTATCTCGGGCAGGATCTCGCTTTTATAAAAGTTGTCCTCTTTCAAAGCCATTCCTCCAGCGACCAACTAGAACCTCCGCATCTCCTGTATGGAGTGTTACGCAACTGTCAGGTAGATACCAAGGTTGGCCAGGATGCGTTATCTGTAAACAGGGACTATTTTCGGCGGATCGTCGAGGATCTTCATCGGACCACGGCGCAAGGTGGATTTACGACCAGGGCGTTCTGCATTGGATGGGCGTCAAAGAAGCAAAAAGGAATACACGCCCTTAAATTCACTTTGGATAGCCCCCCGCTTTTGTCCCACTCTTCGATATCCGAGGACCGGAGCAGATTCGTAAGATTGCAGAGGGCATGAAAGCTCTTCGTGCCCCTGAAAAACGCAAACGCCTTCCGTCAAGATAGTTAATGTGAGAGATAGGAACTAAAACTGGATTGTACGCTGGACGATCTAGACTAAACTGCGCATATAGATACAGCGGATCTCATTACGATTGACCCGGAGATTCTCGGTGGCACTCCCGTTTTCAAGGGAACTCGCGTGCCGATCAGGTCCCTGTTCGAGTACCTTGAGAACAACTATTCCCTCGAAGAATTCCTGGAGTGCTTCCCTTCGGTGACCCACGACTTAGCGCGTCAAGTATTGGAGTGCTCTGAGCAGGCCTTACTGCCTTCAACCGCCACATGAGGATTCTGCTTGACGAGTGTGTGCCGTGGCCGATGCACAAGCTCTTGAGCGATCACGCTTGCGCATCAGTTCAAGACAAAGGTTGGGGTTGAATTAAGAACGGTGAGTTACTACAACGTGCTGAGGGTGAATTCGACCTATTTACTACATCCGTCAAAACATCCGCTACCAACAGAATCTCATCGGTCGGCGTATTGCAATTTTAGAACTCTCAACCAACGACATTAGTCGCATCCAAGCTGCAAGCACGCTAATTGAAGACGCCTTAGAAAAGATTCAGGCCGACGAATTCGTACAGTTGATCATCCCTTGAAAGACCGACCACAACAAAACTCAACCGCGAGATGGCGCGTAATCTATTCGTTGAACTGCGCGAAGGCATGAAAGCGCTAGCCGAAGAGAGGCTGGGAAAGCGAAAACTCCGAATTCACTTCCCGAACAAACCTGATGAGCCCTCCAATAGAGGAGCGCGAGATAAGAGTGTTAAGCGGGGGCGAAACTTTAGTTTGAAAACCTCTTTTTTGGTTAGGCAGTATTGGGCGGTAATGTCGATTGTGCTGCACTATTTGTTCGAAGCTTTCCCGGAGCTCTTTCTTTCTATAAGTCCAGCCTGCGTGATCAGTCTTTGCGAGCGAGCTTAAAGCTTTTCGCAATTCTTCTTTTGGTAATATCAACATAACCTCTATTGATCCATTCCAAGACGGCTTTATTCATCTCGTGGGCCCCTATATTGGCAGCTTGTAATGCCGGCTCCTGCTCGCAGTGCCAGTAACTGCGTTTGGGCTTGAGGTTACATAACGTGCTTATGCGGCTGCTTTAAATCTCTCAAAGCGCACTGCGAGTCGGTCTCGGTCTGGCCGATCCTTAGCTCGGCCTGGCAAATGAATCGTGCCGCTGTTCAGTTTTTTTAATGCTTCTAGGAGCGGGCCGTCGCTATGATCGAGTAGCCGGTCGGACACATGCACATTGTAGTCCGGGTCGATCCCGATCAAATGGGCATCGAAAGCGGCGTGATGAATCTTTGAAAGTGGTATGCCGTTCGGAACTACAGGCTGACCAAGCAACTCATCCTTATCAAAGATGATATGTGCAGCGTCAAGAAGCAACGGTTCAGGCAAGCCCGACAACGCGCAGCGATTATCATAGGCGGTGATAACAGCTTCACGGAATGACGCTTGGTGTAGTCGTTGCTGAACTAAGCGCAAAGCGTAGCGACGCTCGATTGAGGACTCCGGAGGCCTCATGGATTCCTGCTCAGACATACTGAACGACACACGCGCCTTTAGCGTCTTTCGGTCCCAACCGAAAATAAAGACCGGAAAGATCGGGTGATAGCGGGCTGGAGCAATGCCGAGGAAGTAGATTAGCGGAACCTGGTTTTCGAACGCCTCTCGAAGCCAACGATTGTCGGCGGCTTCCGGATCTTGGCCCATGAAAGCGTAGTCAATGGTCTCCTCGCCCTCGAAGATCTGGCTGTGAACGTTACGTTGATCGTCGTACCAGACCTTGCCTCCTGGTTTAGGAAATACGGTCTTAATTGAAAGTAAGAAACGCATCTGCCGAGGCTTGAAAATGCCTCGTTGTGGATTGATAAATGGGATGCGCTCCCCGTTGAAGATGAAACCCGGTTGCAGGTCGCCCGCAGTTAGGTGAGTGCGTACTTCGGTTAGCCTGCGCAGGTGGTGGAAAGCAGCCATTCGAATCGCCGTGTCTTGATCGGTCATAGGCCAGTCGTCCGGCATGAATTATCGTTGACACGGGATCGGGCAGGCTTGAGAGAGCTCATTTCCGAACTTTTTGCGCAGGGCGGACCTTTAAGTCAGCGACCCCCGCGCGCAAATTCGATTTAGCCGTTACAAAATCGGCAGTGGCGATCCCGACATCTCATCTTTGTGACGTCCAAATAATACAAGAAGCCCATATTTAGCAACTTTTGAGTAGGCGTTGAGAGCAGTTCTTTACTTTGGCGCCTGACCGTTGTCAAAGATTTACTGTTACCGCATCGGGCCGGAAAACGAATTTTAAACGGACACTAACCGCTGCGTTGGATTTAGCATCATGCTTTGGCGGGGCGATAGATTCGGATTAGGTGTCCGGCTAGTTCGGACTCTTGTTCTAATGCGTCACCGATACGCCTTGCCTGGTCGATAAAATCCGGATCAAATGTGCACACGATAATTCCCTGGTGCTTGGGTCGCTGCTGGTGGAGCTGAATGAAATGTCTTCGGTTCAGCGTGAGGAATGCTCGTTCTTTGTCGCTCGCAATTGAAAGCACTGCATCGTCTGTCAGAGATTGATTTGCCTTCTCGTCTTCATACATGGTCAGGACGTCAAACCCTAAGCGACGTAACTCCTCGACCACCGGCAATGGAAAGTTCTCGTCAGCGTAAAGCCCGCGCACTATTGCGACTCATCACTTTCGTTCACCGCAATTTGTTGATCGATCTCGTCACGATGGCTTTGCACATAGTTCCATGCATTCGCCAGATCTTGAGCCCGCAGTGTCGGATAGGCCTTGAGCAGATCAGCTTCGCTTGTACCGAGTTGTCTCGCCTGCTCAAGCAGCCAGACAGGTATGCGCGTCCGGACGATGCAGGGCTCCCCACCGGAGACGCCAGCACGGGTTTCAATTCCGGGGAACGCCTCACCCAAATCACTTACCAGCCACTGCAACAACTGAGCCTTCTCAGCCGGCGTCATTTTAGCCAGCAGTTCTTTAGACTCATGTATGGTGCTCATCGTGAAGACTCAACTCCAGTTTTAGTGGGCCTCAAGCGGAAGTGATTATAGCATCCTTATTGTTTTGAAGAATTGAGCCCAACTTCTTTTGATACTCGCAGAGACTCAACTAGATGGTCCAATGAATTTTGTCACGCTATAGTCACGTGACTCGATGAAAATCGATGGTAAAGCATGTCAATTGATGCAAACTCGAAGTGCCCTGTAACGGCGGCAAGTTGTAATGAATGTTAAAGTTATGGGATGAGATGTCAAAATCCGCACAATCCTCAGGGCGCTTTCATAACCCCAAGGTCGGGAGTTCGAGTCTCCCCCCCGCTACCAATAAATCCTTCGCCTTGCAATAAGTTACAAGCACTGCTAGCCTTCAGACCGTTTTTGCTTTGCCGAGATTTTGCCGGAAATAAAAAGTGTCCGACGCAGATTCATTCTGCCCTTGCCGACCCTTCACTGAAATCAATAGGTGATGCAGACCAATCGCGAGACCATGGGAGCAAGACTCCCATGCTCTGCGCTTGAAACATGGTCGAGATCCCGCGGAGCAAACAAGCAACATAGAACTGGTCCACCCACCCGCGTTCTTGAAACGCGTTTCAACCCCTACGATAATGCTTATAAGGACCCGAGGCAGGCTTCATCCCCATGAATCGGATAGAATGATTACGGGGCGATGGAGTTCGCCGTATAACCACCCAAGAGTGTTGATGACTCCTGATCAGTTCGGCACGTCGTTGCGCGAATTGGTTAGGGGTTTTGTTTTTTGGAGGAGAAATTATGGGCAAGCTATTTCTGATCGGTTTGGCGGGTTCATCGGCACACTAAGCCGCTACTGGATCTCGGGCGTAGTCGCGAGACGTTACGGTGAGACATTTCCGCTAGGCACGCCGGTCGATAACCTAGTCGATTGTTTCCTGGTCGGCCTGCTCTTCTGCTCCTGCAGGAGCTCTTCCTCGTCAATCAAACGGTCCGAACAGTAATCTTGATCGCGACAGCGTAGCTACCGTTCTTTACCTCTGGAGTTAAGTTGACAATGTCCTTCGCCTGGTTAGTAGAAGCGCAGTTCTATTGTAGCTTCCCAAACCAGCCCCGCCGCTCCATCCATTTAGCAAGTTCCAGGACGGGCGAAACTGTGAAGGCCGCGGCAATGATGATTATCCAGTCTCTGAGCGTCAGACCGAACGTGCCGAAGGTTCTCTCCAGAAAAGGCACGTACACTATCAAACCAAGCAGTACCAACTCCCAGAGGATCGCCAGGTTCAGCCACTTGTTGGCAAAGGGATGGCGCAGCACCGAATGCCGG
This sequence comes from Pyrinomonadaceae bacterium, assembly GCA_046261995.1. GTDB lineage: Bacteria > Acidobacteriota > Blastocatellia > Pyrinomonadales > Pyrinomonadaceae > PSRF01. Next base: position 34,908 of record JBHENP010000022.1, on the reverse strand, counting down.
TCAGAGCGGAAATTGTAGGCCTTGAAGAACTGGATTAGCACGAGAGAAACGAACGTCATCGTCATGGCCTCTTGGACACTGCGCCCTGAGTTCAAAGCCCAGACGAAGAGGCTGAGGTTAACTAGTGTGGACCATAAACCTCCCACCAGCATAAGCATGACTACGGGCCGCGTGAAAATACCTGTGCTGGGATCACGCGGTGGTCGGCTCATTAGATCTTCCTCTGGCGGATCAACAGCCAGAGCCAAAGCTGGGAGGCCGTCGGTAGCAAGGTTGACGTACAGGATTTGCACCGCAGAAAGTGGTAGTGGCAATCCCGCCAGCGTCGCGCCTGCCATTAGACCGATTTCGCCGACGTTCGACGACAACAGGTACATCAAATACTTTTTGATGTTGCTGAAAATGCCGCGGCCTTCCTCGACGGCGGCGACGATTGAGGCGAAGTTGTCATCAGTAAGAGTCATTGCCGCCGCTTCTTTTGAAACGTCGGTGCCGGTGATGCCCATCGCGATTCCAATGTCTGCTTTCTTGAGCGCGGGAGCATCGTTCACTCCATCACCCGTCATGGCGACGATCTGTCCTCCTTTTTGCAGGGCCGTGACTATGCGCAACTTGTGCTTAGGAGAAACCCGCGCGCAAACTTCAATCGAGTCCATCATGCGCTCCAGCTCCGCGTCATCCATCGCCTCGAGTTCCGGACCAGCGACGATCTGCCCGTTCTTGCTGATGCCTAATTCCTGGGCGACAGCTCTAGCAGTCAAGGGATGATCGCCTGTGATCATGATCACCTTAATTCCCGCTTGCTCGCACTCATGGACCGCTGCCCGCGCCTCTCGCCTCGGAGGATCAATCATCCCGACCAGTCCGAGGAGAGTCATGCCTTTGTGGGCAGTTTCCACTGAAGCGTCTGTCTTGGCGGCCACCGCCAGAACCCGGAGCGCTTCTGCAGCCATCTCACGCGCAACTTCCAGGACCTCCGTCCGGCGCGACTCGGCCATTGGTTTTTTGCCATCTGGGATTAACTCAAACTCGCACGACGGCACGATCACTTCCGGAGCGCCTTTGGCGTAAGCCGTCACGCCGTCGGGAGTTTCGTGCAGAGTAATCATGCGCTTGGTCTCTGCGCTGAAGGGAATTTCCGAGACGCGTGAAAATTTCGCGTCAAGTTCTGGCTTGTCGAGACCAGCTTTGGCTGCCAGCACAACCAGCGCGCCCTCGGTCGGGTCGCCTTTGATCTCCCACTTGTCGCCCGTTTCGTTGCGTTCGAGACGCGCATCCGACGAAAGAGCGGCAGCGCGCACCAGCTCCAAAATCAGTTCATCAGCTTCGACCTCCGTTCCGTTTAGCGAAAACTTGCCTTGCGGCTCGTAGCCTCTGCCTGAAACCTGCAGCATCTGGCCGCCGACAAACAATCGTCGCGCCGTCATCTCATCTCGTGTCAGTGTTCCTGTCTTATCCGAGCAAATAACCGACGTACTTCCGAGCGTTTCGACCGCCGGGAGTCGACGCACCAGCGCATTGCGTTTGACCATTCTCTTGACGCCGAGAGCAAGCGAGATGGTAACGACGGCAGGCAGCGCTTCGGGAACAACAGCAACCGCCAGGGCCACGCCGAAGATGAGCATTTCGACAAACGGTTGGCCACGAAACAAACCGAGGGCAACGATTACCAGGACCAAACCAAACGAGACGCGCGCCAGTGTTTTTCCAACTCGATCGAGATTCTGCTGTAAGGGCGTCTTCGCGGTGTCGACGCTCTCAAGCAACTGGGCGATCTTCCCAAACTCCGTCGCCATGCCCGTAGCCACAACGACTGCGCGTCCGCGCCCGTAGGTCACGACCGTGCCGGCATAGGCCAGATTTTTTCTGTCGCCTGTTGGCAGTCGCTCGTCTTCGAGTGGTCTTGTGTGCTTTTGAATGGGAGCTGACTCGCCGGTCAGCGGAGCCTCCACCGTTTGCAGGTTCACAGCTTCTACCAACCGTGCATCACCCGGTACCTTGTCTCCCGTGGCCAGCAGAATGAGATCGCCGGGAACGAGTTCGAGCGCGTTAATTCGCCGTTCGCGACCGTCGCGAACGGCAGTCGCAGTCGGTGCGGCCATTTCTCGCAAAACTTCAATGGCGCGCTCCGCGCGGTACTCCTGGACGAATCCGAGAATCACCGCAAATAACACGATTACGGTGATGGCGATCGCCTCAACACCGTGGCCCAGGAAGGCCGAGAGCGCCGTCGCAAATAAGAGGATGATGATAAGTACGTTCTTGAACTGTTCCAAAAGGATCATCCAAGGCGAGATGCGGGCGGCGGCCTGAAGCTGGTTAGGGCCGTATTCAGCCAGACGCCGTTCCGCTTCTACAACGGTCAAGCCGCGAGGGCTGGATCTCAGTTTCTCGAAAGTCTGGGAGACACTAAGCGTGTGCCACTGCTGGGCCGTCTGTGCTTCCAGCTTTTCTTTGGGCAAGACATCGACCGACATGGGTTAGATCTCTCTCGAAACTTTTGCCTGGGCCGTACCACTTATTGCACGCGATACTTCAACGGAGCATCGCGCCTTCGCAGCGACCGCCGATGAGACGCTACCGTGCAGGAAGTGTTGAAAGCCGTGTAAATCCCTCGTGCCTACGAAGATGGAATCGGCGCCCCACTCTTCCGCCTCCCTCATGAGAACGTGGGCCGGGTCACCATCCTTGCTGATCTCAGATGTCGTCAGACCCGCCTGGCGCAATTTCTCAGCCGCGACATCGCGCGCCTCAGAACTCAACAGAGGAGGCACCGTGATTAAGCGCGCTTCACTACCCTCCGGCCATTCGCGGGACGCCACCGCATCCACTGCTACTTCGGAGTCCTGGGAGCCGTTAAATCCAATCACGATTCGGACTGGTCCTGTTTCCTTTGCCTCCCAGCACCGGGCCACGCGCACGGAGCACAGAGCGTCATAAAGCACCCTCTGAGAGACACTACCCAAAATGAGACGACCGCCGACTAGGGAGTGCCCGTGAGAGCCGACGACGATGAGGTCCGACTTATCACGGTCAGCCATCTCGAGTATGGCCCAAGCGGGCGAATCGCAGCGCACCTCATCTCTTACATTCCAGCCTGGAAAGCCCGCTTTAACTCGCTTGACACCTTGGTCCACGATAGCCTGTGCCTCATTGATAGCCTTTTCCGCGCGTTCTTTGGCGTGTCGCTCAACCTCGGGGATGCGAATTGCTGGCACATCATCAGCCGGCAGTTCGTCGTCTGGAGGAGGCAGGATGACGTCAGCCACGGTGACGACCACTGCGTCGACGTCCATCCCCAGTCCGGCGCGTCCTAAATCTTTAAGAGCTTCATCGGAGCAGCTTGAGCCGTCGTAAGCGATCAATACTTTTGAAATCTTTCTCATCCTTCACCTTCTTCTCAAGATCAGCAGACGGTAACTATCGTGCAAAAGTCACATCAACCCGACACCGCTGCAAAACGCTTGACGTGATTTCGATCGTCTGACCCTCCCGAGACACACTGATGCTGAGAGTTTCGACGAGGGGATGAGGGCTGGAGATGTTTAGATCGGACCTGGAGCGGGGTGATAAGAGGCGATACCGGCCGGGATCAAAACGGCAGACTGTTGGAGACAGCAGAACCTCGCGCACCATCTTATCCTTTCGCACGTCAACGCAAGTCTTACTTGCAGCGATCGCGCAAAAAAGAAAAGGACCTTCTGCGCGCCGCATGAGCCGCAAAAGGTCTTGGTCCTCGAGCTAATTCTGCTCTACCCGATGTACCGGATGCCCCCCTTCGTGGAACATCGTGTTGTCGGCTTCATCGGACCATTTAAAGAAGGCAACCTACTCCCCTTTTGATCGCCGTCATTCTACAACCAAGCAAACGAAAACTTCAACCCGTATGTGTGAGAACATTTCGAACCTCCTTCTGACTCCAAAGTGATTGAGGTCGTCATCCAGAGACTGCGACGCAAGGTTGATGACGGCCATGCCGTCTTCGGAAGAGTCTCCTGACGGAGCGAACTAATCTCTGAACATTCGTGTCAGTCAGCACGCTTAAAGGATCTACGCGAACGCGAAACTCTCGAAGGAGTATTCGGCTTGGAAGTACCAGGCGGTGCTGGACAATCGCTTTAATCAGGCGCAGAGCAACGTTGCGCACTTCAACGAACCAACCGAGACACCAAAAGCAAGAATCATGATCAGCTCGGAGTTTCCTGCACGGGTTTAAATTCCGTGTCCGTTAAGACGTTCGGATTCGCCTTCGCACCTCGCTGATGTTTGCCGAGATTTTGCCGAGATTCATGTCGATAAGGCATATCGCATAAAGCACATAAACGCATCTTTTCCGACCGCGACTCATTGTTTTATTGGCTTTATTCTGGGTATAACGCTGGTGCACACACTTCTCTGGGAGTCATAACCCCAAGGTCGGGAGTTCGAGTCTCCCCCGCTACCAATTCCAGTCCCATTAAGAAGTGATCGTAATCAACCGATGCCGAAGAGTGGTTTGTTCTAGGTTTGCTAGATCTATTTTTGCTTGGGTTATGACATGCGTTATAACGCCTCCGAGCCGCGCGGAAATGGCGTCCTGCGCCGCAAGGGAGGTTAACGGATGAACGTCTTGAAGGTCACAACAGTTGGAAACTCCGTCGGAGTGATTTTGCCAAAGGAGATACTGGAACGACTGCGGGTGGGAAAGGAGACAGCCTCTACGTCGTTGAAACGAAGAACGGGATCCAGCTTACAGCGTATGATCCTGCGTTTGCCGAACACGTGGAGGTCGCCGAGCGGGTAATGCGCGAGGACCGAGATGCGTTGAAGAAGCTGGCGGAATAGGCGTCCATGGCCCCCATGCTTTGGCTTCTGGAGGAGACGGTCATAGCGATCCATCACCGCCAAATATCAGAGCATGGCGGATGTGAAGACTTGAGAGCTGAAGGATTGCTGGCGTCTGCGCTAGCTCGTCCACAGAATTTGGCATATGCTGTGCGGCCACCAGACTTAGCAGCCTTAGCTGCAGCCTACTACGCTTATGGAATTGCTCGCAACCATCCGTTCGTAGATGGCAACAAAGGCACCGCACTGGTAGCGGCCCGCACTTTTCTCCTACTGAATGGCGTCAAACTTCAAGCCAGTCAAGATGAAAATACCTGACCATCCTAAAACTGGCCCAGGGATCTCTTACGGAAGACCAGCTAGCCGATTGGATTCGAAAGCGAATCTGATACCGTAGCCATCAATATCGAAACATCGCCAGAAACAACTCCTCGTAAAAGATCAACGGGCAGGTCGCTTGAGGATTTCCGCCAGGGCCCGCATTCGGGTTGAGTCTGCTGCACTCTGCGTCCTGGCAGCCCTTTTCTCCAACGATGGTGCGAGGCTTTTGAGTTTTGCGAGCTCTCTTCCCCTCATGGGTGAACTCTCGGCGCTTTGAAGCGCCTGACGCAGGGCGGCAATACGGGTAGCAGGCAGAGCTTGCGATCGCTCCAACTGATCCACGTACGCCTTGGCCACGCCCAACGTTCGCGGCCACTCGATTCTTTCCTGGTTCTGCACATTGAGCTCCCCCACCCGAACCGCTTTCGCGGCGTCGATCTCGTTCTGAGTCAGGAACTTCGTGGGTGTCAAATCTAAGATGTCCAGGCCGCGGGCGATCTCCGAAGCGTAAATGTGGCCGTTGTACCAGTAGGCGGACCAGGCGCCGCCCAGGACGAGCATCTTCGGATCAATCGGTCCCCGATCGAAATAAGCGATTTCAACCGGGTGCTCTGCATCGGTGAAGTCCATGACGGAGATGCCACCCTGGTACCAGGCCTGCACTTTAATGTCCCGGCCTGGAACCGGAATGAGCGAGCCGTTGTGTGCGACACAGTTTTCGCTGTCGCCCTGGGCGGCCGGCAACTTGTAGTAGCTTGCAAAGCTCAGCTTGTTGTCCTTCAAACTGAAAATCGAATCAGCACCCCATTTGTTCGGATCGTTGGCCCGGCAACGCGCGCCCAATCCGCCGCCCCACTCATCGGTGAACACGACTTTCTTCCCATCGTTCGAAAACGAGGCCGAGTGCCAGTACGCATAGTTCGGGTCGTTTACCGCGTCCAGACGCTTGGGATTTACCGGATCTTTGATGTCCAGCAGGATTCCATTGCCGGAGCAAGCGCCGGCCGCCAACCCGATCGCTGAGTAAACAGTGATGTCGTGGCACTGATTGGAGTCCGATGGCTTCTCCGGACCGTCCTTGCCATGAGTGCCGCCGCTGTTCAGGGCGTTCAAGACGCCCGTACGTGGATCCATAAACACTCGCGGACTGGATACGACCTGCGCGTCTTGCGGCGCCGCTAGTGGCACCTTAATCACATCAATGCGAAACAGCGCCGTATTCGGATCCTTGTCTGGTGCTTCACCCGAGCACCCGGGCAACTCTTCGCTTGGGCGGACGAAAGAGGTACCGGAAACATAGATGTAGACGTTGTTCTTATCGTTCGGATCAACCACCAGCGTATGCGTGTGCGAGCCGCGGCAAGTCTGCACCGCGGCCACCTGCTTCGGATTCTTGACGTCCGTAATATCGAAAATCCTAACACCGCGGAAACGATCTTTTTGCGCCACAGGCACGGTCGGCTTTTTCTCTTCTCCGGCGGGCGGCAGCGGCTGAGGAGGCTCCGGGGGAAATCCTCCGGTACCGCAATCGAGGCGACCGTTGGGCATCTCCACTGACATGAAGAGGAGGTTCTTGTAAACGGACAAATCACCCTGCCCACCTGGACATACCATCGAAGTCAACAAGGTCGTCTTCGCGGGATTGGAGATGTCATAGATATTGACGCCATAAAAGTTTCCCTGAAACAGGTGATTACCCTGGAACGCAAGATCCGAATTCGCAAAAGCCAGTTGCGCAGTAACTAACTGTACCGGTTTGGTCATTTTCAAAGAGTCTCCCACGCCAACTCCAAGTAGACCCAGAGTCTTCTGTACCTTCGGATCATTTGGATCGGTGGAGCCGAGTTGAAACGCCTCAGGCTTTTTGATGAGCACGACGTGCTTAAGGCCCATCGATGTTTCAGCTGCGTCGTACATTCCTGGTGCGAGATTGGCGCGCGGGTCATTGGCATCGGAGCCAGTCATTCCCGCCGGTAGCGGTGCGGCGGGTTCGGGAGCAAACGGATTCTCCTCGCCTTGCTGATTTGTCGGTTTGGTTTCTGACGGCTTCGCGGACTGGGGAGACGGAGATGGAGATGGATATGAAGAGGGGGTTTGCGCTTGGATTCCGGTTGCAAAACACAAGCAGAACAAAAGGGACGCTACGAGCAAACGAAAAGCCATGGTGTGTACTCGATTCATCGTTTCTCCTCTAGAGGTTTTTCCCCAGCATTGTTTGCATAATCCTGATCTCAGCGCGTTGGCCACTGTCGACGTCGGTCGCGAAATTGAACAGTTCAGCGTTCTGTCCCGCACCCGCAGTGTCGAACAAGTCTTTCACCATAATCAAAGCGCCGCCGTGGTGCTGAATCATCCCAGTCAAAAATAGACGGTCAAACTCCTCGCCCTTCGCTTTTTTGAGAGCTTCCATCTGCTTTGCCGTAAGCATCCCCGGCATAAGCATGGAATGGCTAGCGATATCCATCGAATGGCTCGGCATATTCATGCCCGCCATTTCCGGCATCATCGGGGAAATCGGTTCTCCCCTGGCCTCCAGCCACCGTTTCATAAACTTTATTTCGTCCGACTGCGAGCTGCTGATTCGCGCCCCCAGCGACCGCAAATTCGTGTTAACAGTGTGCGATTCGATGAGGGTGGTCATCTCAACCGCTTGCGCATGATGCATGATCATGCCCTGCATGAACCGCACATCTGCAGGTGAACGTGGCGGCAGCGTGGCCCTTGTCGAAGGTGGCAGCGTCCGGGTCGGCTGACCCGGCGCACCAGGCTGCACCACGACTGGCGTCGCCGGGTCAGCCTGCTGTGCGCAGATCGGCAGCGATAACAAGCCCGCGAGGATACCGACGGCCATCAGCCCGCTTCGCCACGCTGAAACTTTCATTACTGACCGGACCAATTGGTTTCGGGGAATTCCGGGTTGACCAACCGAACTTTCATTACCACTCCTTCACACCCTGCGAGAGCGAGTTTAGCGTAAGATATAATCTTTTCAAGACCTGAGAAACGTTAATGAGTAAAATGATCCCAGGTCGCAAGGATCTTTTGGAGCCTGACCAGAGAAAGAGACGATGGAAGAGGGGCGGCACGAACGAATGAACAAGAACGGCAAAGAATGGTGCGACATCAAGGTTATTGTCGATGATGCAACGGCGGATCTGTTTGAAATGCCGGAGCCAAACGAAGACCCCAATCAGGAACCCTTTTTTCGGGTCACCCGCTCGACCGCAGATTTGGTAAAGCACGACTTCGAAAGATACCGGCCGAGCCTGGAGCGTATGGCAGTTGATTGGCGCGAAGCGAAGGAACGATTTATGCAAGATACTAAACATGGTGTCGAGAGCGGTACGGACATTAGCTAACCCTCGTTACATGATCAACTTTCCCAGGCGCATTAATAACGTACCGATAGGGCGCCGGGCCCGGGTGTTTTCCAGATTTCGATGAAAGCTAAGGTTTCTGCTGATCGTCCGCCAGAGGGCCGTTCTGCGATTTGGTGGCTGGGGTGGATTCCCACCGTTGTCCTCACCCTACTCATTCTCTATTTTCTTTACGTCCTTGGTAGCGTCGCGCTCGTGCCGATACTCGCGTCGTTCGCACTGGCCTACCTGCTAAACCCCGTCGTCAGTCATGGGGAGAAGTATGGGCTTTCGCGTCCCGTCGCGACCGCCCTTGCACTGCTGCTGGTCACGCTTGCGGTAATCGCTTTTCTCGCGTTTGTTATTCCAGATCTCTGGGAACAAAGCAGCAACGCCGCTCAGAAGATCTTACGCAATTTCACGCCGGAAAACGCCGGTCGTCAGCGTGAAACACTACGACGTTATTCTCCTGCCCTCGATCGCATGGCGGGGGCGCGCATCGAACAGTTCCTGCGCAACCCGGCTGAGGCGATAGGTTCTCCGGCACTGCTGGCGGCAGGTGGTCTTTCAGGTTTTCTCTCGACCGCCGTTGCTTCGCTGGACCTACTGATAGTTCCATTCTTCGTTTTCTATATCTTGATAGACTTCGGTACGTGGCGAGACTCGATGGAAGATTTGATTCCGCCTCGCTTTCGCGACACGTTCAGCCGGCTGTTTGATGAAGTCGGTCGCATCCTTGCAGCCTACGTTCGCGGCCAGCTTCTTATCGCACTTTGTATGGCCGTTTTGTACGCCATCGGCTTTTATGCGTTCGGCGTCCCGGCATGGGCTGGGATTGCGGCTTTGGCAGGACTTCTTAATGCTATTCCCTACGTGGGCACTATCCTGGGTCTTGGGCTCGCCACTGCTTTTACTGTGGCCGATGGCGGTGGGCTCTGGCGTATCGGAGGCATCGTGGGCGTCTTTGTGGTGGTCCAAACCATCGAAGCTTACATTCTGACCCCGCGTATTCTCGGCCGCCGTTTGAGTTTGCATCCGATGGCTGTTTTTCTGGGTCTACTGATCGGAGGCAAGCTCTTCGGTCTACTCGGTATCATCCTGGCAGTTCCCACCATTGCTATCGCCAAAGTTTTCTTGAAGTTTATCCGAGAGCTCTACACGGGCTCATATTTTTATCACGCCGGGGACATCACCGCAGCCGAAGCTCCAAGTCCGGTGCTGGAGGAACGTCTGGCTGATGCTGCCGAAACAGTGCTCGCTGAACAGATCGGGTCTGAGAGCGGCGACGAACTTCTCGCGCCGGATATAAAGGACGACGATCCAATCGCGCTTGAGGATCGAGGTTAGGGATTCACACTCCTTCTCGCAAGCACGGAATCGGCCGCAGTTACGCAAATCGAGCGAGAAAATGATGTGGCTGACACGCGGTTGGAGAATTAGCGGGTGGCGTTGGAAGACCTTCGGTAAGCATCTCTGGTCGAAACTCAACACGGACGATGTGCTTAACCGGGCTGCGATTCTTTCATTCTACTTCCTGCTTGCTCTCTTTCCGCTACTGCTATTCCTGACGGCTCTACTGGGGTCCTTCGCCGATGCCGGTACGGAGCTGCGTGGCAATCTGCTCACTTATCTGAGAGCGATTGTGCCTGTCTCCGCTTCTGATCTCATCAACACGACGGTGGACGAGATCAGTCAAGACACCAGTGGCGGCAAACTGTCGTTCGGCCTGTTGACTTCACTGTGGTTCGCATCTTCCGGCATGGGCGCCATCATCGAGGGCTTGAACGTCGCTTACGACGTGAAGGAGACGCGTGCGTGGTGGAGGCGGACTGTGCTTGCCATCGTGCTGACGATTGCGCTAGCCGTGCTGATCATTACCGCGCTGGCGTTGATGTTCTACGGCAGCGGCATTGCCGAAGGGATTGCGAACCGCTACGGTTTCGGCGCGGCGTTTTCCGCCGCGTGGACGGTCTTACAATGGCCCGTCGTGGTCGTCTTCGCCTTTTTAGCCTTTGCGTTGATCTACTACTTTGCGCCCGACCTGCATGAACAACAACTACGCTGGCTCGCTCCCGGAGCCATGGTGGGCGTATTTCTGTGGCTGCTCGTGTCCTTTCTATTCGGCTCATATCTAAACATCTATAACACCTACAATGTGGTCTATGGCTCATTGGGAGCCGTCATCATTCTGATGCTGTGGTTCTACTTGACCGGCGTTACGATTCTCATTGGCGGCGAGGTCAATGCCATCATCGAGCAAGCCGCTGCTCGCGCGGGAGATCCAGAGGCGAAAGCGCCCGGGGAAAAGCTGCCAGATGAAAGTTCGCAGGTGAGGGGGGCAGGAGCGTAGTCTGCGATGTTTAGGAAGGGTCTTTGAAACGCGAATCTATGTTCTCCGTGTGCTCAGCTCAAGGGGCTTTCTCCGGAAGCGTGAACCGGAATGTTGTTCCCTCCTTAAGCTTGCTTTCGACCGTCACCTGACCGCCGTGCGCTTCGACGACCTCCTTCACGATGGCTAATCCAAGTCCCGTTCCGCTCGGCTTTTCGGGGTCGGTCTCCAACCTTTCGAAAACTTTTCCGATAAGATCCTCCGGGATGCCCGCACCCTCGTCGCTCACCCAACACTCAGTACCGCCGTCCACAGAGATTGCTCTCGCTCCAACCACAATTTCCCCACCGGGCGTGTACTCAATCGCATTCGAGAGCAGGTTCTGAAAGACCTGGCTTAGCAGATGGGGGTCGGCAAAAACGATCAAATCTTTAGGCACGGTGTTCGTGATCTCGGCGCCGGAGTTCGCCGTCAAAGGTCGAAGGTCGTTTATCAATGCTTCGACGAGCACCCAAAGGTCAACCTCGCGCCGCTGGAGTTGAAGCGACGTGATCGTGTCGAGATTGGCTTCCTCACTGAGGACTTTGACGATGAGTGCGTTCAACCGCTCGGCGTTGCGGTGCAGGGTTTTCAGCATCATTTCGGCTTCTTCATCAATAGCTTGGTGACGGAATTTGCGTTCGAGCAATTGTGCGGCCATTGACATTGCCGAGAGCGGAGTTTTGAGGTCATGAACGACGAAGGAGAGATGCTCCTCACGGCGTTGCTGCACTTCAAGAGCCTTTTGCGTCGCGTAGGTTTTGACTGCCAGTCCAATTGATCTGTCAAGCACCCGATTGACGATGCGCGCCGCCGGCCCTTGCAGCCTCGAGCCGTCACGTTCGACAAGGCTCTGGATGGCATCGCGAAGTACATTATATTCCGCCACCACCTCCTCGACATTAAACCCGATGCGTAGCCGGTCTAAACCATGAATAACCGGGTTTTCTTTCAGATGCGCTTCAATCAGCGTGTCATCGCAACTCGCTTCCAGTTCGAAAGCCAGTTCCTCCAATAGATCCGGAATGTGATCATTAAGGGTAGGCGTGTCGAGATGTTGCGCGATGGGAAGGCGGCGGACTTCTATGCGCCAGTGGGTGAGCAGATCATCGCGTTTCTGCCTGATGAGCATCGCAAGCTGTTCGAGATCGGTTTTGTTCATCCTCACCCCTCGCCGAATCCACGATCAGGCGGCTTGCCACTCTCGACTGTCGCAGACGATCATTGACACTTTAGAGGTGTGCTCATGCGTTCAAATTCGCCTTGCCGGTCCGCTGATTTCCTTGATGAGGTTCAGCAATTGTCCTTGTCTCACCATGGTTATCGCCCATCGCCTTCAAGTCGTCAAGCGACGCGGGCCAGCTAGCCTACCTTGCTTGCTGCTTTGCGGTTTCACAAGTCGTTCACAAACTGACGCGCTCCACCTTTCAGCCTAGGCAAAATTGGCCCCAGCCGCTAGACTCTCGCCTTAAAACGTTTTCTTAATAACCTCGAATGAACTTGACCGCGAATCCCCTTATTAGCGTTGTTATGCCCGTACATAACGCGCTTCCCTTCCTTGATGACAGCATAAACAGCATTCTCAAACAAACTCTGAGCGACTTTGAGTACGTAATTCTCGACGATGCTTCCACCGACGGTTCTGTCGAGGTCTTACGGGAATGGGCACTCCGGGATAAGCGAATACATCTTTACGAAAGCAAAAAGCGGCTCGGAGTCTCCGGCAGCTCGAACGCCGTAGTTTCAAGGTCGCGTGCTGCGATAGTGGCGCGCATGGATGCCGACGACGTGGCGCATCCTGATCGGCTTCGACGGCAGTGGGACATTATCAAGAGTGATCCGGATGTTGCGGTGGTGGGAACGCTCTGCAACGGCATTGACGCCAGCGGCCGAGAAGTGCGTCCGCGCGATCGCTGGAGGCTGGTGCGCCGTTCAATCTACGTTCCGTTTCCCCATGGTTCGGCAATGTTTCGCCGCGAAGTGTTTGAACACGTCGGTGGCTACGATGAAAATGCCGCGGGCGGCGAAGATCAGGATCTGTTCGCGAAGATGGCAGCTCGCGGTCGCGTGCTGACGCTGCCGGACGTTCTCTACAGCTACCGTTATCACTCAACCAACGCGACGCTTTTTAATGGAACGCGCGCTGTCGGCGAAAATCATTCTCATAACGACGAAGCCCTGGCTGCGTTTTATATGCTTGGCGCAATGCGACTTTGGGCGGGTTATCCACCAATGTTGCTGCAACTCATGCTCAAGAACAAATCCTTAGAGTGGAACCCGAAGACGTTGATCATTCTGGCTTCAGCAATTTGGGGTTATATTAGCCCGCCTACACTTAGAGTTTTCCTGCGTTCATCGATCCGTGCGCGCGATTTACTTGCCGGTGTCCGAGTAAAAGACGGAGACCCTTCGAATGGCATCCAGAGTAGTTGTCATGCCCCGGGGACCCGTTTTCTTGTCTATCTTCACCGAACTCTCAGATTGAATGGCATCATCACGCCTAACTGAAACGCCGTCTGCCGAGTTAATAACTAACCGGGCAGATACGAAAAACTTGCCGCTGGCGAAAAGGGTTCGTTCGGGCCTTAGCTGGAGCGCATCGTCCTTACTAATCGGGGAATTGCTTCGTTTCGTCCGCTCAGTCGTTCTCGCGCGGCTGCTAGTGCCGGAGGACTTCGGATTGTTGGGTATGGCTTTGACAGTCGTGGCGGCACTAAATGCCCTAACGACGCTTGGGCTGGACCGGACAATTATAGCGAACAAGTTCAACACCAGAGATGAACTGAAGGCAAACCTGGACACAGTGTGGTCCGCGGAACTCATTCGAAGTCTCCTCATCACTGTCCTCGTGTCAGCTTCCGCTTTTCCTATGTCGCAGTTCTACGATCAACCGCAGCTGCGCGTCATCATTCCGCTTCTCGGTCTAACCGTCCTGGTCCAGGGATTTCAAAACATCGGACTGGTGATTTTACGTAAGGAAATTACCTTCGCGAGGATCTTCTGGTACGAACTCGTCACGAACGTGGCCGGAGCAGCGTTGACTATCGCCCTGGCTGTGGTTATGCGCAATGTTTGGGCGCTGGTGATTGGCCTGCTGCTAACGGCTGCTCTGGGGACGATCCTCTCATACTTCTTCCATTCGTATCGCCCGCGTCTGTCGTTCGAAAAGATTGCTCTTCGCCGCGCTTTGCACCTGGGAAAATTTGCGCTCGTAATCGCAGTCGCTTCATACGTGACCACGATGGCGGACAACGTCATGGTCGGCCGTTTACTGGGAACCGGGGCTCTCGGCAATTATTCTCTCGCTTACAACATTGCCAGCGCTCCCATTAGCGTGCTGGTTTTTGCGCTTGGCAGCGTGCTCTTTCCGGCGTACGCCGAAATAACGGCGCAGCACACCCAGCGGCTGGAGCAAGCTTTTACGAAAGTATTCGGTCTCTCCCTGCTGATCTTGCTCACGATTACAGTACCTTTGTTCCTACTTGCCGGCGAGATAGTTCAACTACTCTTCGGCAGCAGATGGACCAGTGCGGGGCAAGTTCTGCCTATCCTGGCATTAATCATTCCGATGCGCGGACTGACGTTGATCGTTACCACTGTGTTCTACGCCTTTAACCGGCCAAAACAGGTGGCTGTGGGGAAAACTCTGGAAGCAGTTGTTTTTCTGGCTTTACTCTATCCGCTGATAACGGCGCTCGGATTAAATGGCGCGGCATGGGCCGGCCTCATCGCTTATGCGTTTGCGTGCGTCAATCGGCTTGTGGCTTTAAGCGAGATCATTCCGGGCATCTCGTCAAAGCTTTTTCGAATTTCACTGTCCACTCTGGCGGCGGCCGCGAGCGGACTGCTGATTGCGGGGGTTAGCTTGACCTTCCTTATTTCACCGCTTCCACGAGTAATATTTGGCGGTCTACTCTCAATGATCGTTCCCCCGGTAATTTTGCTGTTGATCAGAGCTGATTTGAGAAAATGGCTTAGGGAGTGGTTTTCTTGATCTCGAGCGAGTTCTTGGCGACGCTGGAATCCTTTGCTCGCCTGCAAGTGCGCGCTCAGCCATTTAGTACTTCCCGGTAATAGGTCAGCAGGGTCTCGACCGTTTTCTCTGGTGAAAATTCTAATATTTTTTGCCGCGCTGCCGCTCCCATCTCCTCCAACTTCGGATGGATCCAGGCAGAGATGATCTCTTGGGCCAATGCGTCCGGATTGTTCGGAGAGACGAGAAACCCCGTCGCTCCCTGGCTTATCAATTCGTCAAAACTCGTGCCCACGGTTCCAATCACCACTTTGCCCAGACCCATTGCTTCTAAGCAGGAATTCGGAAAGTTATCAATCAAGGAAGGTAGAACTACTAAATGTGCGCCGGCGATCACAGGATACAATTGACGATGCGGCAGGTTTCGGAGCAGCACGAGCCGATCGGCGGAACTGCCACACTGCGCTCGACTATAATCTGCCATGGATGGGGCGAGACTGGATTCCATGTCACGGCCGACGAGAGCCGCATATGCGTCCGGGTACTGCTCCAAAACACGGGGTAGCGCCTGCGCGAGCGTATGAAAACCCTTGTGTAGTTGAAAGCGGCCAAAAAACAGCAGATATTTTTTACCCTTCAGAAATCGATCATAAACCGAGTTATCCCAGTCCCTGGTTTCCACATAGAAAGGAGTCCGAATCACCCGCACGCGAGGCAACCGGGCTTCCTTCGACAACATTCGTTGGACAGCATAACTGGGGGCATAAATATATCTGCTCAGCCGGAATTGCAGCCGTTCCAGGCACTCCATCATTCTGGAATCCAGCTTCCGTTTTACTCCCGCAGCGTCATTCCAGGCCGGTTGATAAGAAGAGGCACGCAAAACATGCGGGACGCTGAGGCAAACCATTGAGACTAAGCCACAACAGGAATAATTAGGGAACTGCACGAGGTGAAATGGCTGTTGTGAGTTGAGCCATCTCAGCTTGCGATAAACTCGAACACTCAGATCCAAAAAAGGAGGCGTCATCGTCAGGCGGTGTCGAGTCAAGCGATTTAATAGAGGCCCGCACTTACCGCCGGTAATGCGGTGGACTGACACGCCATCGTGTTCGAATTCAGCTTCATCAATTTCCGAAAAGGTCAGAACATGAATGTCATGACCCATGTCAGCCAGCGCTTTGGCAACCCGATGGATATAGTTAGCCAATCCACCATCGAAATATGCTTCGGTTACATATTCAGGTGTCGCAAATGCAATTCTTAAAGGTTCCAAACCCAATGTGGCTAACCTTCTTTTAGACCAGGTTTGAACTATCATGACGCAAACTGAGGCATATCATCAATTTCATTTGTGACGCTGCGGGTCAAAGCGGAAGGAAACGCGCTTCGGAAGTGCCTTATAATGACAAGCTGGATAAGGTAAGGGCGAAGGAAGAGTTTATCTGGTTCGGAACGAAGGGTCACTCATTGAAACACAAATCATTGCAACTAATGCTACTCCTTGGTCTTGCGCTAAGCGGCAGTCTTGCCTACGGACAGGGCTCGCTTGGCCCTAGTATTAAGAAGGCTCGTACATTGGAAGATTACCAGCCAGGCACATTGAAGAACCTCGCAGCGAAAGGTTCTGAACGCGATGGACTTATTCCGTTCCGGGTGCGGGTAACTTTTAAGGGTTCCACCCGGCCGATTTCCAAAACAGCAATGACGCATTGCACCATTGGGCGCAGTGTTGTGCTGGGAGTCCAGATTCCTATACGAAATTCTACCTTCGCGAAATGCAGTTTGTTGAAAACGGAGCCGTTTATCGGCTGCCCGTCCAGGATCAGTTGGTAGCAGATTTTCAGAAAGATTTGAAACCCGGTGAAAAGGTGGATTTGTTCTTGATTCGAGTTAGTGCTCGCAGGGCGAATGGAAAAAGGAGCTCGGTGCTGCTGGTCGAGAAATTTCAAAGAGTTGAGTCAAACAACGATCACGCGAACGAATCGTTGAATTGGATCAAAGTCAATCTTCCGTTCTACTCGGACAAAAAGTTGAAAGTAGAGGTAACGGGGCCGTGCCAATTGAGGATTACTGATTCTACGAGTAGGGCCGGCGTGAGCAAAGGCGTTATATGGTTAAATCTAATTGGTCTCGAACGGTCCAAAGTTACCGTCGCGTCGAAGCAGGGCCGGGATATGTGGGAGCTCTCGCTCCATACGATTGAAGGCAAGAGTGCAATCAGATTCATGTTGTACCAGGGCGGCCCGGCTGAAGGTGGAGAAACCAACAAATACTCGTTCACAATACCAATGAAGGAACGGGCCGAAGCCATGGCCGAAAGCTTTCGACGTGCAATTAGCCTTTGCGCGGTGAATGAAGTCGCCCCGCAGTAGTAAGTGACGAGTAGATTGGTGGTCGGAGCCGTGGACCCGACGCTACTGAGACTGTGTGAAAAACTAAAATTGATTCTGAGACGCGAGTCACACAGCGACTGACTACAGACCAAATGGACATATCACTCAACTACAGAACAGGAAGCGGTAGCGACCTGGCCATTGCTACTGATTCAAATGTGTTAGTGGTACTGAGACGGCCAGGTCGCTACCGCTTCCTGTTCTGTAGTTGAGTTTTCACCGGGTGCTCGGTTGCCTGCTGATACCTGCCTACACCACCTTCCTTCTTTAGTTTCTTCCAGCGGCCTAGGCAATCAGTTCAAGTTGCGCCTCTAAAAATCTGCGTTCGGGTTCGGTGCAGGGACAAGACAGCGCTACGCGGTAGTCTTCGGCCGCTCGACTGAAATCTCCGATTTGTTTCCACAACTCCGCCCTGACTGCCGGCAGCAAATGATAGTTGCGCAACGCGGGATGAGAGGCAATCTCCTCCAGGGCGCGCAGTCCAGCTCGTGGTCCGTGCCAACGCGACTCGGCGATCGCCCGGTTGAGCGCCACGATGGGTGTTGGCTCGAGTTGATAAAGCTGCTCGTAGAGACTGACGATGCCTGCCCAGTCAGTCGCCGCATCGGTAACGACCGTCGCGTGAATCGCCGCGATCTCAGCTTGCAGGTGATACGTAGTCAAAACATCTCCAGCCGCCGACGAGCCTAAATGTCGCAAGCCGCCCGCTATCAGTCGTTGATCCCACAACCGTCGATCCTGACTCTGTAGTAGCGCGAGCGTTCCATCATCCCGTGTTCTTGCGGGCAAGCGGGGGGCTTGGAGCATCATTAGTGCGAGTAGTGCATGGCAGGCGGTAGTTCCAGCCGGGAATGCCGGACGAGCAGGGTGCCTAGACGGATAGCTTCTTCGCACAAATCAGCGCGCACTAGATCATCGCCGCTGGTCGCACCGTAACCTTCATTGAACACCAGGTAGATAACGCGCAGCACGCTTTCCAATCGTTCGGATAGGTCGTCTTCCGTGGGAGGTTCGAAGGGAATTTTGTTTTCGCGAATCTGACGTTTGGCTCGGACCAGACGTTGCGCAATCGTGGTCTCGGGTTTCAAAAAGGCGCGCGCGATCTCGGCCGTGCTGAATCCGCACGCGCACTTGAGAGTCAGGGCCACTTGTCCTTCAAGCGGCAGTGCTGGATGACAACACATCAAGATTAAGGCAAGTTGGTCATCCATCGCGCCTTCGGTTAACGGCAATGTGTGGTTTGATTGTTGCGACAGCGCCTGGTCCAGCTCAGCAACTTTATGGGCCAAGGATGAGTCGCGACGCAGTAGATCCAGTGCACGGTTTTTGGCAACAACCGTCAACCAGGCACCGGGGTTTTCAGGAGTTCCCTGGAACGGCCACAATTGAAGGGCTTTGATGAGCGCGTCTTGAACGACGTCTTCCGCCAGATCCAGGTGATGAGAGCCGAAAACGCGAGTTAGTGTCGCCACAATTCTTCCAGCCTGATGGCGAAAGAGATGAGCGACCAGCAATTGGGTTTCTTGATTCGTCATCGCTTGTTCTAATTGCTTACTGCTTTGCCTCAAAGTCCAACCACCCACGGCAATGGCTGTGAAAACAGAAATCGATCACAGACACCACTCAAGCGACAGAAATTCGCAGGTTGGGAAGGGCGGTTTACCCCCGCTCAAGATTCGCAGCCACTCAACAATGAAGAGGTAATTCCAGGATGAATGTCTGCCAATCTCGAGCGGGGGTAAACCGCCCTTCCCAACCTGCAAATTTCCGAATGCCGATTAGTATCCCAGCGAGCTGAAATTTTTCAACACTTGGGGCGGTGGACGGGTTGTTATAGCTGCGCTCGTTGCACTACAAACCTGCCAAACTCCTTCCAGCTTCCATCTTTCTGGAGCACTGCATCAATCACTTCGAGTTTACCAGGGTCGACCAGGCGGTAGAGCGATTTTCCCTGCTCTTGCTCGGGAGCGCCCCAGAGCGCAATCAACGACTCGCCCTCACTGTGGGCCTGGATCGGAAACCAGGTACCGCGCGAGTCAAACCATCGCGCTTCGTATTTGAATCCATTGGGGGGCCCGACTGGCCTGTAGTAAGCGTGGCCCTCAAAAACCTGCGTCTGGCCATTGGCGGTTCGCATCTCGTTTCGCAAACTCAAGCGCAAAAACTTGTCTCCCAGCACCCATTCCCATTTCAAATGTAAGCGTGCCGCCATTCCAAAAGCTCTGCCGTCACCTTGCCAGGTTCCCTCGAAGCGTTTTAGAAACGCTTCCGCTGGAGCTTGTGCTGATGCGTTGGTGAAGAAAAGCAGCGGCGACAGCAGTATGCAGATCAAACTTATTTTGGCGTTAAGTGCTTTCATGTTTTGTAAGTCTCCTGATTTGAAATTCGAGACAGAACCAGTGAGCGTATCACTCAACTACAGAACAGGAAGCGGTAGCGACCTGGCCGTTTCCATAGACTCAAATTGTGTTAGTGGTACCGAAACGACCAGGTCGCTACCGCTTCCTGTTCTGTAGTTGAGTGCATATCTCAGAGGTAATGATTTCTATGTTTCCATTCTTGACTCACCCGCTACCGCGACGGTATCAAAACGAGACCGTTAAAGCCTGCGACGCAGGTAACACAGCGACTGCCTACAGAACCAGTGAGAGTATCACTCACTACAGAACAGGAAGCGGTAGCGACCTGGCCGTTGCCACAGATTCAAATTGTGTTCGTGTACCCTGGCCGTTGCCATAGACTCAAATTGTGTTCGTGGTACCCTGGCCCTTGCCATAGACTCAAATTGTGTTAGTGGTACCGAAACGACCAGGTCGCTACCGCTTCCTGTTCTGTAGTTGAGTGCATATCTCAGAGGTAATGATTTCTATGTTT
>JBHENP010000022.1:0-14787 GCA_046261995.1 Pyrinomonadaceae bacterium | reverse complement strand
GTACCGAAACGACCAGGTCGCTACCGCTTCCTGTTCTGTAGTTGAGTGCATATCTCAGAGGTAATGATTTCTATGTTTTCACTCTTGACTCACCCGCTACCGCGTGGTGGTACTGGCCTTATGTCACGGCAACCGACTCATCCCGAACAAGCAACACATGTCAATGAATCTCAATCTCGCGAATCTCAATGGCTCCGTATTCAAGGTGAGGGCAGCCGCTGGCAGCCTCGATCGCTTCTTCGTAACTGTCAGCCTGAATTTCAAACAGCCCACCGATCACCTCTTTACTCTCAGTGTAGGGGCCGTCAGTGATTGCGGTGTGATCTGATGTGCGGCGCAGAACTCTGCCGGTGCCGTCCTGCAGCTTTTCACCACGCGTCAACACTCCGGCATTCTCCATTCGCCGTTTCCAGTCAGTATACTTTTGAATTATCGCCTGCATTTGTTCCGGGCTGACCTGCTCGAATGCCGCAGGGTCTTCGTGCAATAAAAGAAGGTAGTTAGGCATCGTTTTTCCTTTACGTGGTTGGATTGTAATTCGGTACTCACTCCAATAACGAACGGCCGGACCGATATGCGACAACAAGTACAGAAAAAATACTCTTGCCGGAATAACACAAGTAACTCAGTTCCCTCTTCTTCGTTTCGTTTCGTGTAATTTCGTGGATCGTCTTCTACGTGAGGTTGGGAAACGATCCACGAAAAAAATGACACTTAATGTCACTAAACGAAGTCCTTTTCAAATAACTCACACTTCGCAGTGAAGGACATTCGCTGGATATGTGTGTCAACGCACAGACTTCCTCGGTCAGAGGTATACAGTGTGAGAGTGAACCGCGTCCGTATCCAGAGGCCCTACCAGAAAAAGCACTGAAACACCTCGTGTTGATACCTCGAAATTGATTGCCCATGTTTGCTTCAGCTACAGGGTAAAGGACTAGGATGATAGTTGAGGCCTCCACTCCGGAATTCCGGGAACATCGGGCTCTGAATTACTTTCAGAACATCGTCGAGACGGTGCGCGAGCCGCTAATTGTCCTGGATTCTGACTTACGTGTGCTCGGTGCGAGCCGTTCCTTTTACCAGACATTTAGCGTTACCAAAGAGGAAACGGAAGGCCGCCTGATCTACGAACTCGGTGACCGGCAATGGGACATTCCCGCACTGAGAAGGCTGCTCGAAGAGATCCTTCCCGAACGCAGTCAGTTCAACGGCTTCGAGGTGGTGCACGATTTCCCGCGGGTCGGGCGACGGGTGATACTGCTGAACGCCCGCCAGGTAATCACTGAAGAGAGCAGCGCCGGTACGATCCTGCTGGCAATTGAGGACATTACCGAACGCAGACTCATAGAGGAGACCTTAAAAAGCTATGCCGCCAAGTTGGAGCGCAGCAACCGCGAGTTGCAGGATTTCGCGCAGGTCGCATCGCACGATCTCCAGGAACCGCTGCGGAAGATTCTAGCCTTCGGTGACCGCCTAAAAACAAAAGCTGGTGAAAAGCTCGATGAGGAGTGTCAAGACTATCTCCAGAGAATGTTTAATGCGGCGGCCAGAATGCAGAACCTAATCACCGATCTGATGACATTCTCCAGAGTTGAGACTATGGCGCAGTCTTTCGTCCCGGCCGATCTCGGTGTGATCGCCAGGGAGGTCAGCGCCGATCTGGAAGCACGCATTGAGCAGACCGGAGGGCGTGTCGAGATTGGACAACTCCCAACCATAGATGCCGACCCCATGCAAATGCGACAACTTATGCAGAATCTGATCGGAAACTCACTTAAGTATTATCGTGCAGGCGTTCCGCCGGTCGTCCGGATCTACAGCCAAAAACTGGAAGGGCCGGGCCACGATTCCATTGATGGGCACGTCTTGGCGCCCCAACTCTGTCAGATTTCCGTTGAGGATAACGGCATCGGTTTTGACGAGAAGTATGTCGACCGCATTTTCACAGTCTTCCAGCGTCTGCACAAAAAAGGTGAATATGAGGGCACCGGAATAGGCCTCGCTATCTGTCGAAAGATAGTCGAGCGGCACGGGGGGACTATCACCGCGCGCAGTAGTAGAGGCGAGGGCGCGACTTTCGTGGTGACCCTGCCCGTCAAACAACGGACGGAATTGGACGTGTCATGAGTAGCGAACGCAAACCTATTGTCATCCTACTTGCCGATGATGATGAGGAAGACCGCATGCTTGCTTGCGACGCCCTGTCTGAGAGCCGCCTGTCGAACGAAATCTACTGCGTCACGGACGGTGAGGATTTGATGGATTACCTGCGCCGCCAAGGCAAATACACCGCGCCAGCGCCAGCGCCGCGCCCTGGCTTGATCCTACTCGACTTGAATATGCCGAAGAAGGACGGGCGCGAGTCTCTGCGAGAGATCAAGGCTGACCCCGACTTGCGGCATATCCCGGTCGTCGTGCTGACTACCTCGAAAGCAGAAGAGGACGTTTACCGCAGCTACGACTCAGGGGCGAGTTCTTTTATCAGCAAGCCCGTGACTTTCGAGGGCCTGGTCGAGTTGATGAAGGGACTCGGCCGTTACTGGTTCGAGATTGTTGATCTCCCGCCGCAAGCAGAGTTAGGGACATGAAAACTGAAACGACCAAAGTGCTCCTCATCGATGACGACGAGGACGATTACATCTTGACGCGGGAGCTGCTTTCCGACGTGAAGGTCGGCAACTATGCCCTGGACTGGGCGTCGTCCTATGAAGAGGGCTTGAAAATTGTCGCGCGTCAGGAACATGACGTGTGCCTGGTGGACTATCACCTGGGTGAACGAACCGGTGTGCAGTTAATTCGTGAGGCTCGGGAATCTCGTTTCAGAATGCCGATGATCCTCATGACTGGACAGGGCACCGACGAGGTGGACCTGGAGGCGATGCAGGCCGGCGCAATTGGGTATCTGATCAAATATGAAACGCCCACTGCACGCCTCGAACGGACGCTCAGATATGCGGTTGAACTCAATACTGAACACTCCCGCGCAGAAGAAGCACTCGGGGCCTACGCTCAAAAACACGCCGTAGTTGCGGAAATAGGTCGCATGGCGTTGACGGGTGGAGATCTTAAAGATTTGCTGGCCGACACGGTGATCCTGGTCGCGCGAACGCTCGGAGTGCAGTACTGCGAGGTGTTGAAGTTACTTCCGGACGGTGACGCCCTCCTGCTGATTGCGGGGGTAGGCTGGAAGGAAGAGTACGGCGTCGGGCAGGCCAGAGTCAGCGCGGGCGAGGACTCTCAAGCCGGGTTCACGCTGCTTTGCAATGAGCCGGTGGTGGTCGAGGACTTCGAAACGGAGACGCGGTTTAGCGCCACGCCGCTGCTACACGAACATGGGGTCGTGAGCGGCATGACTGTGATCATCAGGGGGCGGGAACGGCTCTATGGAGTCTTAGGCGCGCACACCAATTCCAAACGGAGATTTGCCGCCGATGACGTCAACTTTCTCCGCTCCGTCGCAAACGTGTTGGCCGAGGCCATCGGGCGCAAGCGTGCGGAAGATAAGGTAAGTCAATCGGAAGCGCGCTTCAGACGCGTAATCAATTCCCCCATGCTCGGCATTCTCTCCTGGAATCTCAGCGGCGAAATTACTGAAGCGAACGATGCATTCCTCAAGATGGTGGGTTACACGTCTGAGGACGCGGCTGCCGGCCTGATGCGCTGGACGGAGATGACCCCTCGTGAATACCGCCGGCTCGACGAAAAGGCCTTGGATGAGTTGGCCGCCAAGGGAGTTTGCGAAGTGTACGAGAAGGAGTACATCCGCAAAGACGGCAGCCGCGTGCCCATCTTGCTCGGCTGCGCCATGCTTGACGGAGACAAACACCGCGGAGTGGGTTTCGTCCTCGACATCAGCGGTCGGAAGAGCGCGGAAGACCAACTGCGGCATGCCAGGGGGTTTTCCGAGAATCTACTCCAGACCGCTAATGTAATGATTATCGGTCTGGACGTAGATGGGAATATCAACGTTTTCAATCAGACCGCTGAAGAGATCACGGGTTATACCGCTGCGGAGGTCCAGGGCAGCAGTTGGTTTGAGAAGCTGGTTCCCAGAGATCGATACCCTCATGTCTGGGATGAGTTTCTCCGCTTGATCGACGGCGGGGTGCCGAAGGCCTTTGAAAACCCGATCCTTACAAAGAGTGGTGAAGAGCGCTACATCATGTGGCAGAGCAACCAGGTAAGAGTCGACGGTAAGGTCGTGGCCACGATCTCATTCGGAAACGACATTACCGGGCGGATACGGGCCGAACATGAGCTCCGGGAAACTGTCAGGAGCAAAGCTGAATCGCTCGCCTTGCTCGACTCTATTCTCTCAACCGCACCCATCGGTTTCGCCTTCCACAACCGAGACCTCGTTTACCAGCGTATCAATGCATCGCTTGCAGCCATCAACGGGCTGTCGGTAGAACAGCACCTCGGAAAAACTTTGCGCGAAGTCTTGCCTGAAATGTCCCCGGTTTTGGAACCACTAATGCAGCGTGTCATTGATACCGGAAAACCGATCCTGGACCTCGAGATAAATGGCAAGACCCAGGCGGATTCGTCGTATCCACACCATTGGTCGGTAAGTTTTTATCCCGTCCGCATGCAGGGAGGCGAGTTGCTTGGCGTCGGCGTTCTCGTTTCAGAAATAACCGAACGCAAGCTCGCTGAGCAGGCGTTACGCGAAAGCGAGGAGCGTTATCGGGATCTGGTTGAGAACGCTCATGACATTATCTACCAGCACGATCTAAAGGGTAATTATAGTTCCACTAACAAGGCTGGCGAACGGATTACTGGTTACTCACGCGAAGAGAGTCTCAAGTTGAATCTGCAGCAGACAGTAGCGCCGGAATATCTGGAGAAAGCTCAGCAGATGCTTAGTCGAAAGCTCGCGGGCGAGAAGGTGACCGCCTATGACCTGGAGATCATAGCCAAAGACGGCCATCACATCGTGGTCGAAGTGAATACGACGCTGGTTCTTAAAGATGGTGTGACAGTAGGCGTCCAGGGTATTGCCCGGGACATTACTGAACGGAGGCAAGCTGAGGAGGCGCTGCGTGAAAGCGAAGCGCGCAAGAGAGCGATCCTTGAGTCGTCAATGGATTGCATCATTAGTATGGACCACGAGGGCCAGGTTGTTGATTGGAATCCAGCGGCGGAAAAAACTTTTGGATACTCGCAGAAGGACGCGATCGGCAGAAATATGGCAGAGCTCATAATCCCTGAGCGTTTTAGAGAACACCACTACCGGGGACTAGCTCGCTATCTCGCCACTGGTCGAGGCTCAATGATCGGCCAACGGCTTGAGTTAAGCGCAGAACGTAGTGATGGCACGGAGTTCCCAATAGAGCTAACGATTACGAGAACCGAATCAAAAGGTGAGCCGATATTCACCGGTTACCTGCGGGACATCACGGAAAGAAAAAAGGCGGAGCTGCGACTGTCTGCGCAGTATGCGGTTACTCGCGCGTTAGCTGAATCAAACACCATCAGCGAAGGGGCATCAAAAATCCTCCAGGCAGTTTGTGAAAGCCTGGGGTGGGAATACGGTTCGTTATGGATCGTCGACCGGAGTGCAAATGCCCTGCGTTGCTCTGACATATGGCAAGCTACGGGCGCCGAAGCGGTCGAATTCGAGAGTGCGAGCCGTCAATCCGTTTTCAACATAGGAGTGGGACTTCCAGGAAGAGTCTGGCGCGACAGTGAACCGGTGTGGATACCTGACCTTGCAGAAGACGCCAATTTTCCACGGGGTCCCATGGCCGCGCTGGCAGGTTTGCACAGCGGGTGCGCCTTTCCAATAACGTTTCGGTCAGAGATGTTGGGCGTGATGGAATTCTTCAGCCACTCAGTTCGCGAATCTGATCCGGATTTGCTGGCAATGATGGTTACCATCGGCAGCCAGATCGGGCAGTTCATCGAACGTAAGCGGGTCGAGGCAGCTCTAAGCGAAAGCGAAGAACAACTGCGCCAGTCGCAAAAGCTTGAAGCGATCGGCCAATTAGCCGGCGGCGTGGCCCACGACTTCAATAATCTTTTGACCGTAATCGGCGGATATTCGAGCATGCTGTTAGGAAAGCTCCCTCCGGAGAGCCCTCATCGGCCAAGCATTGAAGAAATTAAGAGGGCCGGGGAGCGCGCCGGCGCCCTGACCCGGCAGTTGTTGGCCTTCAGTCGGAAACAGATCCTGCAACCGAGAGTGCTTGACCTCAATGTGGTGGTTACTGATCTGGAAAAGATGGTGCGGCGATTGATAGGCGAAGATATCGACCTTCTGACAATAACTTCGCCGGTCCTGGGTAAAGTAAAAGCGGATCCCGGCCAGATCGAGCAGGTCTTGTTAAACCTGATAGTGAACGCGCGCGACGCTATGCCGAAGGGCGGCAAGCTTACGATCGAGACCCGCAACGTCGAGCTTTCCAAAGAATACGCGCTGCGACATGCGGCCGTTGCGGGGGCCTATATCATGCTGAGTGTGAGCGATACCGGGTGTGGAATGGAGGCAGCAGTTAAGCCTCGTATTTTCGAACCCTTCTTTACTACCAAGGACACCGGCAAGGGAACAGGGCTAGGACTTGCGACGGTGTACGGCATTGTCAAGCAAAGCGGCGGCAACATCGGGGTTTACAGCGAAGCAGGACTTGGCAGCACGTTTAAGGTTTGGTTGCCGCGTGTAGATACGATGGTTGAAACCGTCGACGAAGCTATTCCTAAGTCCGTCCCCAAGGGAACGGAAACAGTGCTACTGGTCGAAGATGAAGATCAGGTTAGGGCTATCGTGAAAGAAATCCTGGAGCTCCAGGGCTATCATGTGGTCGCAGCTGCAAATGGCGAGGAGGCGCTCACAATTTCGCAGGACCTCAAGCTTGATATCAACCTAATGATCACCGACGTTGTTATGCCGCAGATGAGCGGTCGAGAGCTGGCAGAACGTGTAGTCGCGGTTCGTCCCGGTCTCCCGGTTCTTTTCATATCGGGTTATACCGATGACGCAATCGTGCGTCATGGACTCCTTGACGAGAAACTAAATTTCCTACAAAAACCATTCGATTCAGCTACGGTCGCGCGCAAAGTAAGAGAGATGCTGGATTCGGAGCTCTCTCTAACACCTGCCTAAGCCCGCTCTGCACAAACTAACCAGCGCCGCAGGCGCGGCAGAAGGTAGCCAGGGGCAAGCGCCTTGCGCGCCGCCCCTGGACCACGCAACAACGACCTCTCTTAGCCCTGAAAGGGCGTCACCAAACATACCGCTCGTCGTATTCAATCGCGCTTAGCCTGAGCATCTCGAGATATTCCTCCTGAAAGCTCTGACGGCGATGGTGCTCCTCCTGATTCAATACATAGTTCTTCACTCGTTCGATTTGGGAAG
The DNA here is from genome assembly GCA_046261995.1 of Pyrinomonadaceae bacterium. GTDB lineage: Bacteria > Acidobacteriota > Blastocatellia > Pyrinomonadales > Pyrinomonadaceae > PSRF01. The sequence goes on along the minus strand of JBHENP010000022.1, from coordinate 7,430 downwards.
GACTGACTGTGACACCCAGATACCCAGCTTGCCACTCGAACTTCTTTCTTCCCACGATTTCATGAACCCATGACGAAGAGTCCGCCTTAGTGTCTCGAAGCACGAAGTCCAATCGATGAGTTGCCCGAAGTACAAGAAGGTGAACATGGTCTTCGATACCTCCAATGGCCAAGGGCACACCGTTAATTCCCTTAACGATGCCGCCCATGTAGGCATGAAGGTCTGCGCGCCACTCTTTGGTAATCATGGGTAGCCGGTTCTTGGTGCTGAAAACGAGATGATAGTGAAGGCTCAGGTGAGTTGAGGGCATGAGGTACCTCGGTGAGGATTAAATTTGTTGAGAGCGCCTGGACTATAACAGGTTCTAGGAACTCTGTGCGCCCTTTCAGGGCGCGGTCTTCTGGTGGATCCGATCCAGGGGCGGCGCGCAAAGCGCTTGCCCCTGGCTACCTTCTGACGCGCCTCCGGCGCTGGCTGAGTCTGTTATTTCGTGCGATTTCGTGCGATTTCGTGGATCGTATTGTTTTAGGCAATGCTAAGAAAAAAGAATTTATAGTCTCAACAACACCGGCCGCGTCTCCAGCCCGGTAGCACGTGAAATTGCCAAAGCATAAAGCGAAACCTGGTTCTGGTATTCCTCAAGCCTTCCTTTAACTTCAAAGTCGGTCTTGAAATCAATCACCGTCCATGGGCTGCCTGGCTTCTGCTCCTGAAACGCAAGATCAATCACACCTTCAACCATCACTCCGTCCTCGAGTTTGAGACCCACGGGGACTTCTCGCCGAAGCTGCCCTACATCAGCCGCGGCAGCCGCACGTTGCATTAGAGGGTGACGAAGCGCCCGGTGCACCGTCTCGACCGCAGCTGCTGCCTCATCTTCCGTTGCGCCTAACACTCGCCCCTGAACCCGCGCTACATCTGCTATCGCCTCGTGATCCGAATTGAGGGGCACGACCGAGAGAACCGAGTGGACCAGGATACCAAAGCGCTTTCCGTGCGGTCTGGAGAAATCAATTTCTATCGACTCAACTGCTACTTTACTGCCCTCCGGCATGGCGACGTGCGAAGTTGCAGTCATAACTGTCCACTGGGGTTTGCCCGCTACCTCGCGAACATTTGCTCGCTGCGTCTGCCATTCGGCATGAACTCGAATTCCCTCCTCTGATCGAACCTTCTTGTCATCTTCTTTGAGAAAGTCGGTCAACCTCGAACGAGTGTTGGCTTGACTAACGGGTTTGAGTACAGCAGGGTCCCACCAGACGACTTGATGCTTACCCGCTTTGGGCTGGTGCAGGCCCGGACTCACGGAACCCCTTGGGCGCACAGCGTTAGTCGGACGCCCAACCACATTGTCGTTGCCAAACTGCGGGCAGCCCGGAGGCTGCGTCGATCGCGGTTTGAAGCTAATGCCCTCTGCCGGATACAACACCGGATTCAATGTTGCCAACCATCCCTCATACGGCTGGTCTCCCACAGCACATACAACGAGCAGGTCTCGGGCTCGAGTAGCAGCCACATACAGCACTCTCGCCGCTTCTTCTTTTTCGATTCTCATCTCTTCGTGTGCATTTTCCTGCACTTCGATTGGAGTGCAGCCTGCGAGCCTCATCGCGCTCAATCCCGATGCTTGATCGACCCACTTGGAGGGTTCGCGCGAGTCCTTCGCCGTAATGTCCACCAATACAACAACCGGAAACTCAAGCCCTTTCGCTTTATGCACGGTCATGATGCGAACCCCGTCGACTCCCTCTTCCATGATGGGCGCATCGCCGATGTCTCCACTCTCCGCTTCTTCATCAAGCCAGTCGACAAATGCACGGAAAGAGATCAAACCGTTGCGCTCGGCCCGGCGCGCCATGTCGGTCAGACGCATGATGTTCGCAAGCGCCTGCTCACCGGTGGGCCAGTTGGCAAATCCGGCATGCGCGCGTGTCTGGGCCAGCAGTGTTCCAATGGTATCGGCAATCGGACGACGATTCCTCCGGCGATGAAGCTCTCGCAAAATCCCCAGCGCTTCAGAGATCTCGTCAAAACTTCGATCGGTCGTGTCACTGTCAGAACCGAGAGCGGTAGCGACCGGCTCATCGAAGGCCTCAGTCAAATTTGCCGTTTGCGTCTGCGTGTGATCGGACCGGGTCGCTACCGCTCGCCGTTCTGACAAACCTTCCTGCCTGAACGGATGCAGCGTCCCGCAACGGCTGCGATATGCCAACAACTGCGAATCCGTGAACGCGAACAGTGGTCCACGCAGGGTGGCAAACACCGCGAGCTCATCATTGGGCCACTCAATCGCAGTCAGCGCATTGCGGGTCGCCTCCACTTCCTCTCTCGAATGAAACGAGCTGCCGCCCACCAGCAGGTGCGGGATGCGATGCGCTTCCAACGCTTGCACGTACGGTCTTGCTACATCAGTGGAGTAGTGACGCAAACGCCGAAACAGGAGACAAATGTGTCGCGGCTTTAGTGGCACTCGCTCAGAACGCTCGCGCTCAGTAACAGTCCAGCCGCTCTCGTTGACCATCCAATCCACGAATGCCGCAACATCTTTGGGTAACGACTCGTCAATCTTCCAATCAACAACTCTCCCAAAGTTGCCGTAGGGTTGGGAGACTGGAAGCGCAACAATCGCAGGTTGAGTTTCAAGCGCGGCTTTGAACGGCGCCAGAGGGACATAGTGCGCCTGCGTCGAAGATTCATCGGACATCACGGGAGCGAAAGCAGCGTTGACAGCTTCCTGAATCTCCGGCTCGGCACGAAAGCTCACGTTCAACTCAACTAACGCGCCTCCTGCGGCTACTATTTTCTGCTTCACTTCCTGATAAAGCGCGACGTCTGCGCGCCGGAAACGGTAGATCGATTGTTTGGGATCACCCACCATGAACAGCTTTCCCGGTATTGGTCGCACCTGGCGCCAATCCTGCTCGTCAGGATCATCTGCGCTCAGCAACATCAGGATATCGGCCTGCAGCGGGTCAGTATCCTGAAACTCGTCCACGAAGATGTGTGTGAAGCGTTGTTGCAATGCGCGGCGGATGTCTCGACTGTCCCGGATCAGGTTACGAGCGCGGAGTAACAAATCCAGAAAATCCAGATAGCCCGCCCGCTCCTTCAACTGTTCAAACTCTTCAACGACGGGCCAGAGTTCTTCACGTAGTCGAGGGGCAAGATCGGCGCCCGCATTGTCGACGAACTTCTGAACGCGCACTTTGAATTCATCGCGACGGTTTCTTACCTCGTCCGCGGGAAAGCTGTCTCTGGCATAATAAGCCTTCCAATCTTTCGCTCGGCCCCATCCGCCAAGCAGACCAAACAGTCGTGCTTCGATGCCATCATAATCTCGAGGATTACCAAGGGACTCGAGACGTGTGATTTCCGCAACGAAGCGTTTCAGATAACCAAGTGACTTTGTTAACCATTGTTCGGGATGACCAACTTCCGACCACTCACCCAGTTCTTCCATCTGGAGAACCAGCGAGTCTATGTCGGCTTCGCGAGCAAATCCCTCGAACTGTTTCCAGGAAGTTGTAAAGTCGCGCTCCCTTGCGAGCTCCCACGCGGCCGACCGCAAGATTGGCTTTGGCCCACTCTCACGCGGTCGTCGTGCCAGAGTTCCGGTCCGCCTGCCACCGAATTGTCTTCGCGGAATCCTTCTAAGAATTCGCCTCACTCCCTCGCCCGGGCCGGCCAATTGTTTTTCGAACCAGCGCTCGAAGGCTAGATCAAAAAGCGGATACGCCAAGTCATCAGGAGCAACCTCGAACAATGGATCGATCCCCGCTTCAACGGGATGCTCCCGCAATAGATCTGCGCAGAACGAGTGGATAGTGCCAATGCGCGCCTCCTCAAGCTCGGTTACCGCTTTGATCAGTAACTCAGTCGTCCGCGATGAGGGAAGTCGGTCGTTTTCAGGCTCCGTTATCGCTTTCGTTGTTAACTCCGGACGCGTCTTCGAGGCTTGCTTCTGCCGGGCTCCCTCGATCGCCAGCCTGAGTCTTAACTTCAGTTCGCCCGCAGCGAAATCTGTGAAGGTCACAGCGACAGTGCTCGCGAGGCTCACGCGGCCGGAAACGATGCCCGATAGAATTCGGTCGATCAGCGCACTGGTTTTACCAGTTCCCGCCGCCGCCTCCACCACCAAAGTGGTATCAAGGTCATCGCGAATGCGGTCACGCGCCGCCTGATCGGCTAGCACTGTCGACTCTTTTCTGGAGGTTGATCTATTCATGGTTGTTCGCATTGCACAAAAACTAATTCGACCTTTCGCGCCAGGCGGGTACGCTCGTACGATTGGGACCCGATGGGACAGGCGCTCAGAGAACGTTCGGGTTTTCACCCCGGCGGGGTGCAATGTCTATAGCACCGACGTCCAACCCCACCTCCCGCGCCGTTTGGAGGGGCGGAACTCAACTTGGCGCGTACCCATCTACTATCATTCCGCCCCTCCGAACGGCGCCGGGATTTCATTATGTCCCAGCTATAAACATCCCACTCCTACGGAGTGGAGAAACTCTGAACAGGCAGGGTTTCGTTTGTGTCCCAGCTATAAACATCTCACCCCTAGGGAGTGAAGAACGTCCGAACAGGCAGGGTTTCGTTTGTGTCCTAGCTATAAACATCTCACACCTGCGGAGTGAAGAACGTCCGAACAGGCAGGGTTTCGTTTGTGTCCCAGCTATAAACATCTCACTCCTACGGAGTGAAGAACCTCCGAACTGCTCCCGCCGCCTGCCGTCTGCCTCCTTCTTCACGGCAGTTCCCTGATCCTCTTCAACTGCACCAAACGATCACCGGGCTTCTTACTCGTTCTCATTTCTTCGAAGCTTCCACATACCGCGAGGAAATCGCACCACGCACACGCTCCCTCTTCCGGAGCCGCAGGCAGGAATGCATCCGCCAGCCCCTGCCTGATCGTCGTCAGGACCTCGGTAACCGCTTGCAGGTTAATTTCATCCAGCGGAACCACGCGCTCCTCATACCCACCATCGGCAGTGCAGTAGTAAAGCCGGCCCGACTCAACTTTCTCGTCCAGCACTTTCTGAGCGGCAAGTGCGTATAGCAGTGGCTGCAGGTATTTTCCCCCGCCCACGATTGTGTCCTTGCCGGCGCGAGCCTTTCCGGTTTTGTGATCGGTCACACGATACTTGCCACTTGCGTGACGCTCAACTAGATCTATCGAGCCCCTCAGTTTGAAATCGCCAATGATCTCTACCGGGTGACTTACGCTATCCGGGTCAGAGTCGCGCGGCCCGCGGTCAGTCAGTCCAAAGGACAATTCAAACTTTTCCGGCACCCATCCGTCGTCAGACTCCGCCATCCGCCGCAACCACTCTCGTAAATCTGCCCTAATCGAATTGATCCCATCCTCCCAAACTCTTGGAATCGCCGGCGCTAATCTGTCCTCATACTCTCCCGCCAGCCTCTCCAACACCCTATCAACCAACTCGAAAGCCCTTCCCAACGAATCAATTGTAGGGGCGTCCCTCCGTGGGCGCCCCATCTCCGTATCCACGGTGCTCCCATCTTCACCATCCAACTCCTCGCTTTTCCGCATGCCCTGGTCTTCTGCGACGATGGGGCGCCCACGGCGGGACGCGCCTACAATGAGCGGCAGCAGGCCCTCCGCCTTCATACTCGTTAACACTTCAAACTGCGTCTCATGAAACAACGACCCGCGCGTCAGGGGATCAATCACCTCAATCGCCGCCGGCTCCTGGCGCATCTCCAGCCGGAGTATCGCGCTAAGAAAAAATCGATACGGGCAACTGGCGTAATTCTGCAACGCGGTGGCCGAAAACGATCGCGCCGAGAATTGATGACTTGCGAGAGCCTGCCGCGCCAACTCATCCGGATCTACCAGCCCGTCGTTCGGTGTCCACCTTCGCAACCATCGGCGGCTCCGAGCGCGCAACGCTCGTGCAAGATGTTTATTCGCAGTCAACAGATAGTGCGCTCGACCCGTAGCTCCTTCGTCATTTGCTTCAACCAAACTCGCCAGCAGTGCCAGGTCATACTCTGCTTCATCGATCGCAGCTTCAGGCCGCTCGGGTGCGGGCCATCCTAAACGCGCTCGTGTCGTGGATTCAGCCCGCGAGGCTATCTCCTCAAAACCTGGCAAAACACCTTCAGCGGCTCGCAACGCTTCCAGAGCGTAGAACGAAGGAACGCGAGGCCGTGATTGCTGTACATCGATGCGTGGATAAGAAAGGTATGCCCGCTCTCGTGCGGAACCTAAGGCGATTCTCAAGGCGAGCCTCTCAAACTCCAATCGATCTCGTCGCGTTGGGAGGCCCGCGGTCGCAGTATCCCGCCTTTGCTCATCTGGAAGTATGGGATCCTCAACAAGCTTCCGTGGGAAGATCCTCTCAGCCAATCCAGGAATAAATACGACCTGAAACGAAAGCCCACGCGCAGAGTCGACCGAACCAACAAAGACAGAACCGTAACGACGTAAAGGCGGCTTCACCCCCAGGTCATGAAGCCTTGACCGCAGCACGAGTTGGACTTCATGAAGATCAACTGGCCCAACTCTCTCCATCGGTTCCAGGTCTGCCAGCGTGGCCAGCACTCCTTCCGGCGCTCGCAATGCGTTTACAGCCAGTTCCCGCAGGTGCGTCAACCACTCACCCCAACTCGCTCGACCTGGTAGGTTCGCCAACCGTTCGATCAACGGGAGCGCGTAAGCGCGCAGCGCCTCCAGGTCGCGAAGTTGTTTTTTAATCGAGTCAACTTTCGCTTCCTCTTCCGGCGCAGTTTCCTTTATGCGCAGCAGTAACTCATTCGCCAGACCTTCAAGCCGTCGAAGCCACCGATCCCTTCCCCCAATCACAGCCGAGTCGACGAGCAGTCGCTCCCATCTCGCCGGCGCTCTTAAAGCTCCTTCAATTACCGCACTCTCTTCAGGGCCTCCAACCAAAGCCGACCCCGCTCTGTCAGTAGAATTAACAGGTTCTCCGTCTCTCCGCGTCCCCCCGTCCCCGTGTCTCCCCATCCTCGCTTCTCCGCGTCCCCGTGTCCCCGTGTCTTCTGAGGCTTCGACTTCGACTACACTTGCGACCATCTCGTCTTGCGGCCCCACCCACGCCGACTCCAAGTCCTTACTCGCGTCAGGATGCGGAACTTGTCCAAGCGACAGGTACTCCGCGAACCTTCGGGCCGAAAGTCCTTCAGCGGCGCACGACAGCAGCGCGAGCATCGCTCGACCCGCGGGATCTGGAGCAGTAGTTCCTTGCGCGAAATACGCCGGAATTTCCGCCCGACTGAACGCCTCCTCCAAATGTGATCTGTACTCCCCTGGAGAATTGAGCAAGACCGCCATCTGATCAAACGGCACGCCTTTCGCCGCTTCAGCCTGAATGCTCCTCACAATCTCAACACATTCCCTCGGTTCCCCCGGCCAGTTCCTTAGAAGAATGCTGCCATCAAGCTTCGAC
>JBHENP010000021.1:48191-57209 GCA_046261995.1 Pyrinomonadaceae bacterium | reverse complement strand
GCAGAGGGCGATGAGTTAAGCGCCCGCGATCTGCCTGGTGAAATCGCCGTTGGCTCTCAGCCGATCACCACCGATAGTTCGGACGCCGACGAGGGAGGTTTGAAGGTACCGTTCACTGCGGATTTTCGTGAAGACCGGCGCGAGTTTGAACGTCGCTATATCAGTCGCTGCCTCGAACACACGCAGGGCAATGTCACTAAGGCAGCCGAGATCCTGGGTATGCATCGCCAATCTCTCCAGCACAAACTCCGTCAGCTAGGATTGGGCCGCCGCTACGTGGCAGTCGGCGCCGACGCTCAGGATGATTCCGAAGAGTGAGAATGATCCTACGTCAGAGCTCAAAAGCGTTGGAAGACGCAGGCAGGTCAATATCAGACGGTGGGCTGATTGCTTTTCGCACCGACACCTTCTATGGCCTCGGCGCAGATCCGCTTAGTCGGTTGGCCATCGGAAGAATCAGACAATTGAAGAGCAGGGAAGAAACTAAGCCAATTCTGCTACTGATTTCAGATTACGATAAAGTCGCTCGCTTCATTACGAAACCCTCTGATCTCTTTCTAACAATCGCGAGTCAACATTGGCCCGGGCCACTAACGCTGGTTAGCAACGCGCGCCCGGAGTTGTCCGAGGAGCTAACCGCGGGAAGCGGAACTATCGGTTTGCGGCTCCCAGACGACGACGATGTGCGTTCTCTCGTACGTGCCTGTGGTGGAGCGCTGACGGCAACTAGCGCCAACCGTGCAGGCGAACTACCTGCACGAACCGCTAAAGAGGTGGAGACCTACTTCGCGACTGGAATCGATTTGATTATCGATGGCGGAGAAGCAACAGTTCTGCAGCCTTCGACTGTCCTTGATGTGAGCGGCGATAAACCTCGGATGATTCGTGAGGGAGCTATTCCACGATCGGCTCTGAATGAGACGCTCTCAGATCATTTTCCATATCTCATTTGACATTTCTCATTTGCGCATTTTTCCGGATCCTATTTCGTGGTGATTCGTGTTTTTCGTGGATCGTTCGTTTGGCCGAGACATCAGAACGATCCACGAAATCACACGAACGAACACGAATAGAAACCAAATGACAAATGAGAAATGTCAAATGACGTATGAAAAATGATTCCCGGTTCTGCTACTCAACGGTCACGTTGCGGACAAATCCCCAGTCGCCGCTGGCATCCACCTGAATATTCTTTACATTCTTCTTGGCGATAACCATGTTCGCCTGGTACCACAGCGGCAGCACAGGCACGTCGCGGCTGACGATCTCCTGAATCCTTGCATACATCACTTTTGCCTTCTCGCGGTCCCAGGTGTTAGCCGCTTCCTCCAGCAAGGCATCGAGTTCTTTGTTGCTGTAGCGACTGCGATTTCTGGAGGCCCGAGTCTCGGTGGGTATCTCCGAGGTGGCGAAGAGATCCTTATAGAAGATCGGGTCTTGATTGCCACCGACCCATTGGCCGTAAAAGATCTGGAAATTTCCCCGACGGAGCTCATCAAAGAGCGTGTTGAGCTCTGCGGTCTCGATGGTTACCGGAATGCCCACGGCCTTTAGATAATCGTAGATCACCCCTGCATAATTCCTGGCGGCGACACTGCTTCCCGAGATCTTAAATATTACCGGCTTGGGAAAACGCATCTGTGGTCCATCACCATCCGGATCTCTGAACCCGGTCTCATCCAGCAACCTTTTTGCAGTCGCAGGATCGAACGGATAAATAGTACCCGGTGTGTAGGCCCAGGAATCCTCTGGCAAGATCGAGTGGGCAATCTTTGCCTGTCCCAGAAGCAGATCGCGGATCATGCTCTCACGATCGATCGCATAAGCTATCGCTTGCCTCGCCCGAACTTCGTTCAGCGGCGCCTGCGCAGTATTAAACGTCAACAGGTTTACATTAGAACCTGTGAATTGAAGTACCTGCAGATTTGGATATTGTCCCAGGGACTTGACGGCGTCTGGTGAAAGGTTTGTAGGCAAAGGAGCAATATCGATGCGCCCGGACTGCAGTTCCGCCTGGAGCGCATTGGTGTCGGCTATGACACGCACTCTGAGAGCCGGAAGTTTAGCCGGTCCCTGCCAGTAGTCGGGGAAGGCTTCGAGGTCGACCACCTGCTGCGAATTGTCATAACTTACAAACTTGAATGGTCCAGAGCCAAGCGGATGATCTTTCTGACCGGCATAACTGTCCTTCGGAATAATCGCCACGGGAACGAGATTGGTAAGTAATCCGACCCATGGCTTCGTCAGGGTAACCGAAATGGTCTTTGGGTCGGGCGCATCAACACGCGCCACATAGCTCTTCTTGTTCTCTCCCGAGCCTTCAAAAAAACTGGCGGACTTGGCAAAATTGCTGGAAAAGACCAGGTCGAGTGTGTACTTGGCGTCGGCCGATGTTAACGCGCGTCCATCATGAAACTTGATGCCGTCGTTAAGTGTGAAGGTATAGGTCAGCCCGTCATCGGAACGCTGGATATTAGAAGCCAGCTCGCCAACGTAATCAAACTTTTCATTCTTCCTCACCAACGAATTGAACATCAGCGTGCGCACGCGCTCGCTGGCCGCGTCAACCGACGGCGAACCGATAGGATCGATTGTGCGGATGTTATCCCCCAGCGCGATTACGAAGGTTCCGCTCTTACGCCGGCAGCCCGTCGGTAACATCGCTATGATTAGCAGCAGAGAAAGAAGAGGGAGAGCCACTCTCCTGGCTATCATAAGACGGTACCTCCGTACGTGTAGTTCAGTTTGGCATTAAGCTGCGAGGTCTCAGCTGAGAGCTCCTGAAAGCGTTTGATATCCAGGGCTATTGGCTCTTTCGCGATCGCCTTCGTGTCCGCAATGCGCTTCAATGATTCGCGAATACGCGCTTCCGGAAGCTTGCCTGCTTGCGCTGTTTTCAGGAGCGCGTGATAACCACGACGAATCACGTCGGGACGAGCGCAGATGAGCATCATGTCTTCCCCAGCCAGGAAGGACCGGATAGCGGCTGCGTCAATGTCGCAGTGGCGGGAGATCGCGCCCATCTCAAGGTCGTCTGTTACGACGAGATGCTGGTAACCCAACTCCTCGCGCAGCAAGCGTGTGACGATGTTGTGGCTTAAAGATGCGGGCTCAAGTAATCCGCCGGCAAACTTCTCGCGGATGTCGATGTTGGGAAAACCACCATGGCTCACCATCACGCAACGGACACGATCGTCGCGCCGTTGAAACAATTCGATATAAGGTGCGAGATCCTGCGCAATCAGATCGTCATGCGAGAGTTTTACGAGGGGCATCTGCTCGTGTGAGTCAACCTCGCCGGCGCCAATCCCGGGAAAGTGTTTGAGACAAGCAAGGATGCCCGTTTCCTGCAACCCGCGTAGATAGACTGTGGTATAGCCAAGGACCTCTCCAGGAGAACGGCCGAAGGATCTGGAGTAAAGTCCATTGGAAAGCAGGTCACGTTCGTCTGTCATGATCGACATGACGGGCGCGAAGTTCATGTTGAAGCCCAGCATGCGAAGGACTTCGCCAGTGATGCGGCCAAGCGCGCGAGACGCCGCGAGATCGCCATGCTGGCGAATAGTGCGGGCGGCCGGCATGGGGGTAAAAATCTTTCGAAGTCGATCGACAAGTCCGCCCTCCTGATCGATCCCCACCAGTGGCTCAACCGGGAGCAGTTCACGCGCACCATCAACCAGATCCCTCAGCTGTTGAGGACTGGCAACATTGCGGCCAAAGATGATGATCCCTCCGGGTTTGACCTCTTCAATCAGCGCGCGTGTCTCGGCGTCGAGTTCCTTGCCCGGAAGACCGATGTAGAAAAATTGACCTACCTGTTGTTCGAGGGGAATAGAGTAGAGTGAATCCGATGGCATTTTCAAATGAACAATCGCAACCCTTCCTTCGTCGTATCGTGCACTAGAGTTTAGCATGAGAGAACAGGAGTTAATTATTTATCTTTGCTAGCTTAAGTAGTATAAAGCCGAGATGCCTCATGAAATCCCGAACCAGAAGCCCTGGTGGAAGCGGGCAAGAAGCTCGAACTCACCGCCGAACTGTTCGACGAACAAGATGGAAAGCCAAAGTATGCGACTGACCTTGAAGTAATCGTCGGCGGGCGCGATTACGGTCACGGGAAAATGGTTGGCCCATACATGCGCACCGCGACGGTTATGAGTTTGGGAAGAACCAATAACGCCTCGGCATTCGTAGGTTAGGAAAATTTTGTGATTATTCGTGTTATTTCGTGGATCGCTTTTTTGACTGGCCGATTAGGAACGATCCACGAAATCACACGAACGGACACGAAACAGTAGTTAATCGGTGGCGAATGAAAAATGAGAAATGGAAAACGGAAAATGAAAAATGACCTCCTCCCAAGCCGCAAATTAACCGCACTTGTAGTCCTATTCTTGGCGAGCGTTACTCCCATCCAAGCGCAGGATACAGTCACCGGCGCCTTTGAGGGCATCGTCAGCGATAGCCAAACCGGAGTCGCATTGAAGGGTGCGGCCGTGGAGATTATTAACGAACAAACCGGGCTCAGTCACAGTCTCAGCACTGACTTTCGAGGTCGCTTCTACCAGGGCTTGCTTATTCCCGGAGTCTATCGAGTACGCGTCTCCATGCCTGGATATCAGACCCGCGATGTACTGCAGCGTTTGAAGATTACTTACACCGGTGAGGTCGTGCCGGTTCCGGTGGCGCTCGATCCGGCGCCGGCAACAGTGACGCCGACAGCTTCGCCGTCGCCCACGGTAACGCTGGGAGTTGAAGACACCGAAGTTCGGAGCAGCATTGTTAGAAGTGATGGCCGCCGTGGCGGTTCCTTCAACGAAGAAGAGGTATCGACGCTGCCACTCGGTGCGACCACGATTGTTCGCACTTTTGATGAGCTAACGCTTCTGCTACCAGGAATTGCTCCGCCTCCTCAAACACTTGGCAGCGTAGCCGGCCCGGGGGTAGGCGCAGGTGTCGGTTCGGCTGGCCAGTTTGCAGTTAACGGGCTAAGGTCGCGAGCTAACAATTTTACTGTGGACGGTTCTGACAACAACGACGAAGACATTGGGGTAAGACGACAGGGATTTGTGGCCCTCATTCCACAACCCATCGAATCGATTAAAGAGTATCAGGCAATTACTCTCTTGGCGCCTGCACAGTTTGGCCGAAACATCGGGGCCCAGGTGAATGCAGTATCGAAGTCGGGTGGCAATGAAACTCACGGCACTGCATACACCTTCTTCAATTCAAGTCAGCTTAACGCGCGCAACTTCTTCGATACGAACTTCGGTACCGGCGCCACGGCGCTCAGAGCCGCAGGAAAACCTGTGCTGCTCAATGGCAGACAAATAATAGTTACAAACCAAAGCGGCGGCGAAGACTCGTTTACCCTGACAAAGGGGGGGTTAGTGCTAGGTGGTCCGCTGGTGCCGAACGAGCCAGGGGGTTCAGGCCGAAGCATGTTCTATTTCATATCCGCGGAAGGGCAAAACATAAATGCCACGAAGGAAGAGAGTTTTGCCGTACCTACAGTTGAGCAGCGCGGCATCTTTGGGAGCGGCGCTACCGGCCTCTCCGCAGATCCCTTCACGGGTCAACCGGTGTTGAGCTTCCCTGCGACGGTAAGTGGCGATGCCATTTATAGTCTCTATCCTTTTCCAAATAATCCAAATGGCATTTATGGCTTGAACACATTCACTCAGATTCTGCCGGCGAGTGAGCAAGGCAAGGTGCTTTCAGGGAAAGTAGACGCCAACTTCAAATTGGGTCAGCGACTGCAGGGCTTTACGTCGCGGTATAACCTCACTGATGATTTCCGCGACATTCCGGTAACCGGCGGCGCGGTGTTTTCTTCGATCCGGCCAAACGTGCGCACGCAGAATTTTTCTAACTTTCTCAATAGCGAACTTAGTTCACCCGACAACACCTCCAGGGTTTTCAATCAGCTTAGAGCGTCCTACGGCCGCACGCGACTGGTCTTTGAGGAGTTGCGCGACCGTGAGTTTCTCCGTCCCAGCAGATTGGCCAGCACCTTTCGCGGAAATGAAAGTGTATTTTTGCTGAATGCACCACTGAGAGTTAACGATACGCTGCCAGGCTCCGCCAACGTGCTCTATGACAGATTCTTCAATTTCAACACAGAGGATATCCTCGGGCCGGTGGGTCAGGTTTCGATCGCGGGATTCAGTCCCGTAGGCGTTGACGTATTCAACTTTCCCCAGCGGCGCGTGAATAATACCTACCAACTGGCCGACACACTCACGATCCGTTTTGCCAACCACGCCCTCACCTTTGGAGCAGACGTTCGCCGCACTGAGCTGAACAGTGATCTGCCGGTCAACGCCCGACCGTTAATCACTTTTGTGGGAGCGCCGCGAGTCAGGACGAATGCCCAGGGCGGCTTCGAGTTATCCGGATTTATCAGTGCAATAGATCTCGCAGCCGCATCAGCGCCGAGCGGCTTCTTTCAATCAGTAACTCCGGGCGCCAGCTCAGCGATCAATCTACGCTATTACCAGTGGAACTATTTTGCTCAGAATGAATGGCGGATGCGACCTGACCTGACGTTATCGTTTGGCCTGCGTTACGAGTACAACAGCCCGCCGCGCGAAACGACGCGGCGTATTGAAAACACTTTTACCGATCCGTCACTGGCCCTCGTTCCGGGACTGCGAAGATTCTTAGATGGGCGAACAGAGATTTTTGACGCGGATCGAAATAATTTTGGGCCGCGAGTTGGGCTGGCGTATTCGCCGGAGCTATTTGGACCAAACCGTACCAGTGTTTTCCGTCTGGGTTACGGAATATTTTTTGATCAGGCGCTGGGAGCAGTTGTTAGCCAGTCGAGAAATGTCTTTCCAAATTTTTTGACACTCAATCTCGCCGGCGGCATAGCAACCCAGGCCGGGGTTGGCTTTGTCATTACCGATCCGAGTCTTCCGTTTTTCCCGTGCCGGGACAGCCGCGACAATGTGAGATTCTTTCCGGTAACTCAGCCGGGAACACTGAACGCCCTTAACCCACAGATGTCCCTTAGCTGCCTGGTCAGTATCAATACCTCTTTCCCTGGGGGCTTCGGTTTTACGTTGCCAGCGCGCGAATTGGAAATGCCGACAGCGCACCACTACGCTTTTACTTTCGAACAACAGTTGCGCGACAACCTGGTTATCTCCCTGGGTTATGTCGGTACGCAAGCTCGTCATTTGCTTCGTCTGACCACGCCAAATCTGGGCCCCAATGCTTTCCTTTTCCCCACGAGAATAAATGTCGCCGGCAATCAACCTAATGTTTTTGGTTTTGCGGCTGGGCCGGGACAGCGCATAGACCCCAGTGGAACGATCATCGGCAGCCGGCCTACAGCTACTGCCGGCGCAGTTAACATCTACGAAAGCTCCGCCAACTCTCGTTACGATTCAATGCAGGTCCATTTGCGCGGCCGCTTTCCAAGAGCTGTTCAATACCAGATTGCCTACACCTTATCTCGAGCGTTTGACGATGTATCCGATGTGTTCGATCTGGCGGGCGCCTCGGCGCTTCCACAAAACAGTTTCACCTTCGCAGGTGAACGAGCACCTGCAAATTTCGACGCGCGACACCGGCTTTCATATAGCTTCGTATACGACTTGCCGGCGTTGAGTAATCGCAGCAAGGGCGTGCGAATATTCCTGGGCGGGTTCCAGCTCGCCAGCCTGGGACGATTTCAAACAGCACAGCCTTTCACTGTCAATACTATTTGGGATGTAAATCTTGACGGTAATCTCACCGACCGCTTAAACACCACGCAGGGTTTGCAAATTACCGGTAACCGGAGTCGCCCGCTAATTCTGACAGTCCCAGATCCCTTATCACTGACAGCTCCGATCGGACAAGATGGCCAGATCGATCGTAATTCCTTTCGCGCCGGCAACATCCTGGAACTTGACCTGGCTCTGGCGAAGAGTTTCGCGTTTACCAGCCAGCAACGACTCACTGTCCGGGCGGAGATCTTTAACTTAATCGACCGCGCCAATT
Source organism: Pyrinomonadaceae bacterium (assembly GCA_046261995.1). Lineage (GTDB taxonomy): Bacteria > Acidobacteriota > Blastocatellia > Pyrinomonadales > Pyrinomonadaceae > PSRF01. Next base: position 49,217 of record JBHENP010000021.1, on the reverse strand, counting down.
TTGGGATTCCCATACGCTTCCTCGGCGCAGTGGGCTTCGGCCAGGCTGTCAATACAATCACACCCGGGCGCCGCCTTCAGTTTGCACTCAAATACTCGTTCTAGGTTCTTCGATGGGTGGAGACTTTTCCTGCCAGGCTTCTGAAGAGTTGTGCGTCTTTCTAAGGGAGAGTCAGACGATCCACGCAAGGGCACGAAATGTCTGCTAGGGTCGCATGGTAGCTGGCCCCGTTTTTTAAGTTAGGGCCTTACGGCTATCAGCACCGTGTCATTTTCCAGGAGCTGCGACTTTGAGTTATAGTTCCGGTCATCAATCCAGGTGCCGTTCGCGTCCTTAACCAATCTGATCAGGCTTACGGCTCGTATTTTCATGAGATTCCTCTATCCCCAGAGGAGAGCAACGCTTGTTTGTGGGCCCGACAACTTGCCCTAACACCCCTGCAGAACCTTCGCGGGCCTATCGAAAACCGCTTTACCTTGCCATCATAGCGGCAATCATTTTCGCCGTAGCCTTGAGCGCGGCACTGCCTGACCTCAGAGTATCATCTGCTCGAAATGTCAAAGTGCGCTCACGCTTTGAGCGCGCGGGGTTGGGCGAGTCCGTCATAGTTCGCACGAACCGTCGCAGCGATCTCATATCCAACTTGAGCCTCAAACACGGTCGCGTGTTGCTCAGCAGTTACGAAGGTCCGGTGCACCTTCAGCGCGCGCTGGCGCAGAACGAAACACAGCCTCGTGCGTTGGCTGCAGCAGATTTCGATGAAGATGGAGTTCCCGATCTTGTAAGCGGATACGATTATGCGGGACGAGGCATCTTAACCGTTCATCGCGGTAATGTTGATTCTATCTATCCCAACTCTCCCGAAGCGATAGTGCGCAGGGCAAATGGAGGCTTCACCGATGCGCCTTTTCTTTCGCCCGCGCTCGTCGTCGAGCTCGACGTTCCGGCGGATTTTGTTGGGGCAGGGGATTTCGACGCCGACTCGCACTGGGACATCGTGGTGGTCAATAGCGGCGGATCCAGTTT
>JBHENP010000021.1:0-48181 GCA_046261995.1 Pyrinomonadaceae bacterium | reverse complement strand
TTTCTTCCGGGGGATGGGAAGGGAAACTTTGCGATAGCTCGGGCGCTTTCCTTGCCTGGCGGCGTAACTGCTTTAGCCACCGGGGAGATAAACCGTCGTGATGGTCTAACGGACCTTGTGCTGGGAGTTGATGCCAAGGGCGCGAAAATCCTGGTATTTGAAGGACCAGACGGAGCGTTGAGATCTAAGCCGGAAGTGTTTCATCTGCCATTTCCTGCAACCTCTTTGGTTCTAGGGCAATTGGACGGTCACTTCTGTTTTGACCTGGCCATTGGAGCGGGAAGGGAACTGCATTTTGTTTATGGCCGCGATCGAAAACTGTCGCTGGACGCGAAAGAGAAGGGCTCGGTAGCGACTGCCAGAAAAGAAAGCCGTATCTTTTCTTCCCGGATCAATTCGCTGGCGTTGGGTGACTTTGCCGGTACCGGCGGCACTGATGTGGCGCTGCTTCTGGAGAATGGTGCGATCGAACTACTTGATGGCGCGGTTTCGAGAGACCCGCAAAACAATCGCACACGAGACGGTTTGAACGAATGGAGATCGACAACAGTCTCTGGGTCATACTCAGGCACCGGCCAGTTATCTCGCGTGCTCGTTTCGAGTTCCGCTAACGACGACCTTCTGCTGACTGACCTTGAGAATCAGAAGGTTCATGTTGTCTCTGCAAACGTTCCCCGCCAATCGAGAGACCTATTGGACAGCGAATCCGGGCCGTGGACGGTCACATCCATGGATTCCGATGGCGCCCCCGCAGCTGCGCTCCCGATGCGTCTTGACCCCGATGCGTTAACGGATTTGGTCGTTCTACGCCGGGGGATGAGTTCCCCAGTCGTTGTTCCCACAGCCAATTCACAACGATTTGAAACAGCCGCCTTCGATACCTTTTCCAATCCCGCGGCGATCAACATGCCAACGGCTTCTGCGAGCCCACCCAAACCCGCCAGCCCCTATCCTTCCGCAATCAACGTCTCGGGTTTGACGGGCACGATAAGTAAACTGCGAGTGCGTTTACATGGAGTGGATCTGAGTAGCTTTGAGCAGGATATTGACCTGTTGTTAGCTGGACCCACCGGCCAGAAGATGGTTCTGATGTCCGACGTCAACACCGCCTGCACCTTCGACAACGTGACTTTGACCTTCGACGACGACGCCACATCGCAACTGGAAGGTTTTAATTGTGTTACCGGCACCTACAAGCCGACAAATAACGCACCCGCAGATACGTTTCCCGTTCCGGCACCTTCGCCGCCGTACCAGGCGACTTTGTCTTCTTTTAACGGAACAGATCCCAATGGCACGTGGAATCTTTACATGGTCGACGACGTTGGGGTCTTTGGCATCCCGCACAGCATCGCCGGTGGCTGGACGCTATACTTCGGTCCCGATTCGCCTTCAACCTTTGTGGTCACCAACACAAACACGAGCGGTCCCGGATCGCTTAATCAGGCGGTACTCGATTCAAATGATCATCCCGGGGTAGACAACATTACTTTTAATATTCCCGGACCTGGCCCATTTACGATTCAGCCCTCGCTGTTGTCAGTCATAGATCCGGTAACCATTGATGCCACCACCCAGCCGGGTTTCGCGGGTCAGCCGATCATAGAGTTGCAAGGCGGATTCTTCTTCGTTGAGGGTGGACGTACAACCATTCGCGGGTTCGTGATGAACCAAACCAGCGGTACCAACATATTAATCCGCAGAAACGGTAACAATGTCATCGAAGGAAATTACCTCGGGACAAACCTGAGCGGCTTAGCTGCGGGAGGGCCGCAGGGCGGAAACGGCGTCGAGATTGATACTGCAAATAATGTCATCGGCGGCACTGTGTCCCCAGCACGTAACGTAATTGGCAACAAGACTCACGGAATAATGTTCGCAACCTTTAATAATGGCCCAACTCCGGACGACGACGCTTCAAATAATCTCGTCCAGGGTAATTACATCGGCGTAAACGCGGACAACTCGGCAATTATTCCGATAACCCACGCGGGCGTCACTTCTCGAAGCGCCCCCGGTTCTCCCAACAATACCATCGGCGGCACAACGGCCGGTGCGCGGAACGTTATCTCAGGGGGAAGCTTCCCGTCAGGTGTGGACCTCGTTTACTCCGGTTCGAATGGATACCTGGTTCAGGGAAACTTCATCGGTACTGATGCGACGGGTACGAGAGCGTTCCCCGGTCCTTCCAACACGGGAAATAGTACTGGCGTCAATATCGAAGGAGGGACCCACGACAACCTCATCGGAGGGACCACTCCGGCCGCGCGCAACGTGATCTCCGGAAATGGATTTCCCGGCGTTTTTTATCGAGACAGCTCAACGAATAACAATCTCGTCCAGGGTAACTTTATCGGCACTGATCTGACTGGGACTCAAGCAATCGCCAACGGTGTCGGAGTACAGATGATTTTCGACGCTTCACTTAACACTGTGGGCGGGGCGGCCGACGGCGCTCGAAACATAATCTCAGGCAATCGCAGGGCTGGAATACAGTTTGGTGAACCCACCAGGGGCGGCGCTCTCAACAACGTCGTTCAAGGCAACTATATTGGCACAGACGTGAGCGGTGACCTTCCGCTGGGTAACGGCATAACTCCGTTTTTTGACGATGCTGGAATCATAATTCCGGCAAACTCCAGAGGCGATCGAATCATTAGCAATCGCATCGCTTACAACAAAGGGCATGGTATTCGGATCACCAATGTATCCGGCGGCGATATTAACAGTATCGAAATCGAAATTGTTGACAACCTTATATACGGCAACCTCGGCTTAGGTATTGACCTTGGGACCTCAGGCATCACGCCCAATGATCAGCTGGATGCTGATGATGGGCCAAACCGTTTGCAGAATTTTCCGGAGCTGTCGTCGGCGTCGCCGGCCGCTATTGCTGAAGGAGCCGGAGCGCCTTTGAAATCGGAGGCGTTCAATGTAAACGGCACGCTCAGAAGTGCTCCGAATACGACATTCACGGTGCATTGGTATTTCAGCGCCGATGCGCAGTGCGTTGCAAATCAGGCCGGGAGCCAGCCACTAGTTACGGGTCGGATTCCGAATGTAAGCACAGATGGGAACGGGAACGCTCCATTCAGTTTTCCGTTTGACCTGCCGGTGGGGATTGATAATGGAATCATTAACTGTACGGCGACAGATGCGCAGGGAAACACATCAGAGTTTTCTGCTTGCCTGCCCGTGAGCAATGCCACCCCAACACCGACGCCGACTCCAACCCCAACGCCAACCCCGACGCCAACGCCGACTCCAACCCCTACTCCTACACCGACGCCAACTCCGACAGCGACGCCAACACCGACGCCGATGACGATTCAATTTGCCTCAGCCGTCGCTAGTGTGAGTGAGAGTGGCCTCAACGCGACTGTGACAGTGAATCGTTTGGGTAACAACTCCGGAGCGGTTACGGTCGACTATGCAACCAGTGACCTTGCAGGTTTGGCCAATTGCAATGTGCTTAACTCTGGCTATGCCTCATCACGCTGCGACTATCCCACGACCATTGGGAGGCTGCGCTTCAATGCCGGTGAAACTTCCAGGACTATCTCGGTGCTGGTGGTGGACGACGGGTATGGAGAAGGCAACGAGCAGTTCAACATCACTCTTAGTAACGCCGTGGGTGCGAGTCTGGGTGCGCCCGGCACAGCTACGGTAACCATCAACGACAACGAAACTGACAACGGCCCCAATCCCATCAACCAGGCGGCATTCTTCGCGCGCGAGCATTACTTGGATTTCTTCAGCCGAGAACCTGACGCCAGCGGCCTGGCCTTCTGGACTAATCAAATTACTGAATGCGGCAGCGACACCGCTTGCATCGAATTGCGTCGCATCAATGTCTCGGCAGCCTTCTTCATCTCAATTGAGTTTCAGCAGACTGGTTACCTGGTCTACCGGATGTACAAAGCGTACGGCAATTTGCCCAACGCGCCGGTGCCGGTTCGGTTCAACGAATTTCTGCCGGACACGCAACAGATCGGCCTAGGTGTGGTAGTTGGCCAGACGGGTTGGGAACAGGTGTTAGAGAACAACAAGAATGCCTTTGCCATGGACTTTGTTTCGCGCTCGCGGTTCATTGCTGTCTATCCGACGACCTTGACGCCAGAGAACTTTGTTGCCCGATTCTTCACGAATGCAGGTGGCATTCAGATCTCAGCAACAGAGCGGCAGTCGATCATCGACGAATTTGGTGGAGCAACTAATACTGTGGATACAGCGGCGCGGGCCCGCGCGTTGCGGCGCATGGCAGAGAACCCGATTTTGGCGCAGCAGGAGTTCAACAAAGCGTTTGTGCTGATGCAATACCTGGGATACCTGAGAAGAAATCCGAACGACGCGCCGGACGGAAACTTTGACGGTTACAACTTCTGGCTAGGGAAACTCAACGAGTTCAACGGCAACTTCGTGAACGCGGAGATGGTGAAAGCCTTCATTATTACCGGCGAGTACAAACAACGATTCGGTCCGTAGTAAGGTTAAATCATTTATTCTTTCCTAACACTAGCCGACCTGGCAGCTGTTGAAAAAGCGAGAGAAGGAGACGGTCCACGAAATCACTCGAAATAGCACTAACAAAATGTTTCGTGTTCATTCGTGTCATTTCGTGGATCGTCTTAGTTTTCAATCTCTAACAACATTCTTCCGTAGACTCCTTTAGGATCATTTTTCCGACATATTCCTGCACCAGATTATTAAGACATCTTCTTTTACCAGGGTTTGAATGAGAAGTAACTCGTGCTTATTTGTTCGCCTTACAGCCAGCGTCATGTATAGTGATCGCCGAACATTCGCACGGTTTTCTTACCGCTTGATGACTTAACAGCTCCAGGGACTTCTCAAACATCCTCTGAATCCTGAGCTTCGTATATAGAGTTGGCCTCAAAATTGTTGCAGAGAGCTAGCGAACATGAGTTCTCCCACGCATCCCCGGCGTTTCGCAGCCACGCCTGTACCTTGGCGGATGCCGAAGCCTCGATCTGGAGCCTTCGCAGTTATTCTCGCTCTCGGTCTTGTGCCGCTCTTGGTAAGCACCCTTACCAAATCTAAACACCTAAGCAAAGAATCCGTCTTCGATAAACCGTTAGAATTAGCACGGCTGAGCGAGACGGTCAGTCTGCATACCTCCGACCGTACTAATCCGGTGATCAGCCTGAGTGATGGTCGGGAGGTAGCGACTTCCTACGACGGCACGGAACACTTGCGACTGGCACTCGAGCAGAATCGAGCGGAGCCGCGGAGTCTGGCATCGGCTGATTTCGATGAAGACGGGGTGCCGGACCTGGTCAGCGGCTACTCGTATAACGGCCGAGGAATAGTCACGCTTCAGCGCGGGAACGTCGATTCGATTTATCCCAATAGTCCGGAAGCTCAACAACGCAGATTGAGTGGTACTTTTACTGAGGCACCCTTTCTGTCACCAGCATATGTGTTTGAGGTGGGGGTCGCGGCCGACTTTATAGGCGCGGGCGACTTCGATGGTGACAGCCATTGGGACGTTGTCGTGGCCTCAAGAAGCAAGGCCGGCCTTTTCCTGCTCTCCGGAGACGGCAAGGGGCAACTATCGTCCACGCGCGAGATCAAATTGCCGGGACCTGTAACTGCATTTGTGGCCGGCGAAATCAATCGCCGCGATGGATTGACAGATGTCGTGGTCGGCGTCGACGCGCCAGATGGGCCAGAGGTCCTCGTCTTCGAAGGTGCGGAAGGTGCGCTCAGGGCACAGCCGGAGACCTTCGCCAGCCGCTCGGCAGTTACCTCGCTCGCGTTGGGCCAGCTTGACGATGACTACAACGTAGACGTTGCTGTTGCGTCCGGCCGGGACCTGCGGGTGGTCCGCGGTCGCGACCGCAAATCATCCTTATCGATGAAGGAAAGAGCTGGAGTTCCTTCAGCGCAATCCAGCAAGCGAGCGTTTGCGTTCTCAATTCGCTCAGTGACTATCGGCAATTTCGGACTTGGCGAAGCTTCTGACCTCGCGCTGCTTGCCGAGGATGGCAGCGTTCACGTGCTTACGAGCGAAGCTGGCGCGACTGAGAATTCTCAAACGCCGAAGAGCAAAATCGGCACGAACAAATCCCTGGCCAATTGGCAGCACGAAACGTTAGTGACGGATCCCCGGCCGGGATCTACCGGCATGATTCGCGCCGACGTATCACCGGCTTTCGTCGACGACCTGGTGCTGTTGAATCCTTTCAGCCGGCGGTTGGAGGTGCTGACGACAGAGGATCTGACATCGATCGAGCCAAAGTCTGATAATCCGCTTACCTTCTTTGCCTCCGCGTCGCTCGCTATGAGTGGCGAGCCCACAGCAGTGTTAACCATGCGGCTGGACGAAGATGGACTCAACGATCTCGTCATCCTGCAAAATGGTTCCAGTTCGCCTTCGATTTCTTTAAGCGCAGTTTACGACCGATCAAGCAGGTCAGCGGAACACGTCCTGTTCTCTAATCCCTCACCAATTATCATTAATGGTACGCCGCCCCCCGGCGGGCCTCCGCCGCCACCGATGCCGGCCACGCCGTATCCGTCTACTATTACAGTCTCCGGTCAGCCTGTTGTCGACAGGGTGCGCGTCAGGCTTAACAATCTCAGGCACGAATCCCTGCCTCAAGTAGGAGTGATCCTCGTGGGACCGGCAGGCCAGTCCGTGCTCCTGATGTCGGGCGCGGGCAGGCACGGAGACTTTATCGAACTGACACTGACGTTTGACGACACGGGCGCCCTTATTCCCAGAGGAAATGACCGCCCCCTAACAGGCACCTACAAACCTACGGTCTACCCTCCAGTGCCAGTCTTTCCGCCGCCCGCCGCGTTGGCTCCCTATGCAAATGCTCTTTCCGTTTTCAATGGAACGGATCCTAACGGAACCTGGGGCCTCTATGTGATCTCCCAGTTTAGTTCGGGGCAGATAACTGGTGGCTGGACCCTCGCTTTTGGACCCGACTCGCCTCAACCTTTGGTCGTTACCAATACTAACGACAGTGGCGCTGGTTCATTGAGACAGGCAATCCTGGATGCGAACGCTGCCTTTGGGGCAGACATCATCAACTTCAATATCGAATCGGGAGCGCAGACGATTAAGCCGCTGACGCCGCTGCCCGCAATAACCGAAGCCGTGACGATCGACGGCACGACTCAGCCCGGGTTTGCCGGTAATCCGATCATCGAACTCAGCGGTCTCGAGCCAGACTTCCTTGGACCAGGACTCGAAATACATGCAAGCAATTCCGTCGTGCGGGGCCTGGTGGTTAATCGATTCATCGGTCTGCCCTATCGTGGAATTCAGGTCGTAACAGGCGTCAACAATATTATCGAAGGAAACTTTCTTGGCACTGATCTCAGTGGAACCATCGCGCTAAGTCGAGGCTCATTCGCCGAGGAAACCGCGATGATTGGCGTCGAAGTTACCAGCGCGAATAATTTGATCGGAGGCACAACCGCAGCCGCCCGTAATGTGATTTCAGGAAGTACGGTGGGTGTCTTTCTCAACCAGTGTATCTTTGAAGCGCCAGTTACCGGCAATGTTGTTCAGGGTAACTTTATCGGGACCGACTTAACCGGGACCGTCCTATTGGAGAACGGAACTGGAATAGGCACAGGTGTCGAGGGCTTCTGCGGCGGATCAGCCGGCAACATCATTGGGGGAACGACAGCCGGGGCGCGCAATGTTATTGCCGGTGGTTCATTCCGCATTCATCTTGTAGGCGCCGCATCATCCCTGATTCAAGGCAATTACATCGGCACGGATGTGAGCGGCACCATTGACCTTGACGCGAGCAATCCGAACAACCGAGGTGACGGCATAGACCTTACCAACCAGACACCTAACGTCACAATCGGCGGCACCACAGCGGCCGCTCGCAACGTCATCTCGGGTAATTGGGTCGGAGTTCAAATCAACGGCAGTGACACTACCGGCTGTCTGGTGCAAGGCAACTACATCGGCACCGACAATAGCGGCACTGCCCGCGTAAACAACCTCTTCTCGGGCGTATATGTACTTTTCGGAGCAGCGGGCAACACGATCGGAGGCGCAGTAACCGGCGCTCGAAATATCATTTCCGGTAACAATCGCAACGGCATTGAAATCGGCAAGCTTGATAAAGCCGCAACAACCAATAATGTGGTTCAAGGAAATTACATCGGCACAGACGTAACTGGGACAGCTCCGCTGGGTAACGGAAGCTTCGGAGATGGCATCGATGTGCCTGCCAACGCGGATGGTAATAGGATTGAAGATAACTTGATCGCGTTCAATGCCGGGAATGGTGTTTTCATGCCTAACGTCAATACGCCCAATAATAACCCTGGAATAAGAATCGAAATTATTGAGAACTTGATCTTCGCAAACGGATCACTGGGAATCGATCTCGGCAATCTCGGCATCACTCCCAACGATACGGGGGACGCGGACGCCGGGCCGAACAACTTGCAGAACTTTCCGGTGTTGACTTCAGCCGTTCCAGCTACTGCGAGTGAGGCGGACGCGGGCGTTACCTCCAATGGAGCCGATTCCGCGAGCACTTCGGCCACGGTTAATGGCACACTCAACAGCACACCAAACACCACGTACACGGTTCATTGGTATTTCAGTGCTGCCTCGCAGTGCGCTAACAATCAGTTAGGTACCCAACCTCTGGCGTTTGGCAGGATTCCAGGAATCATGACGAACGGGTCGGGCAACGCTCCGTTCAGCTTTCTCTTCGATTTTCCCGCAGGTATCGATGGCGGAGTGATAAATTGCACCGCGACAGATGCAGTGGGAAACACGTCTGAGTTTTCAGCCTGTCTTCCTGTTGGCACGGCTCCTCCTCCTCCCCCGCCGCCGCCACCACCGCCTCCTCCGCCGCCGATACCTGGTCCAACCCCTGACAATGACATTTTCGGCAATGCACACGTGATCACCGGCGAGGCCGGACGCGTGCAAGGCAGCAACCTTAGAGCAGGCAAAGAAACGGGTGAGCCGAACCATGCTCGTAACCGGGGTGAAAAATCGGTCTGGTATCGCTGGCAAGCGCCCTTTAGCGGCCCGGTGACGTTCAGCACATACGGCAGCAGCTTCGATACCATAATGGGCGTCTACACGGGGTCCGTGGTCTCCGGTCTTACGGAGGTTGCCAGCAGTAATGATGACGACACCGGTGTGGCGCTAACCAGCCTCGTAAATTTCTCGGCAGTTTCAGGAACGGTGTACCGGATAGCGGTGGATGGGGTTTATGCATGCGGAATCTTTGGCGGCAATTGCGAAGGAGAGTCGGGCGGAGTGGTGCTTACTTGGAATTTGTTCTCTTCAGCGCTCGTTCAGTTTGATGCGGCCATGCCCCCCGGTGGGCACAGCGCGTCAGAGAATACAGGTAGCGTTGCTGTCAGAGTTATTCGGTCGGGTGACAACTCGATACCGGTAGCCGTCGGCTACTCAACAAGCGATGCCGCTGCCCTTGCAAATTGCCACGTGGTCAATACAAGTAACGCTTCCTCGCGGTGCGACTATGAAACCACTGCGGGTACGTTGCGCTTCGCTCCCGGTGAAACGTCTAAAACGATTTCCATTCCGATCGTAGATGACAGCTATGCTGAGGGCAATGAACTCTTCAATGTCACTCTACGCAACGCATCCGGGGCAAACCTGGGTGATCCCATTGCCAGGGTCACTATCATCGATAACGAAACAGTTACCGGAGCAAATCCCATTACTCAGCCTCCCTTCTTTGCTCGCCTTCATTACCTCGATTTTCTAAACCGGGAGCCTGACGCCAGCGGTTTGGCGTTTTGGAGCGATCAGATCACTTCTTGCGGAGCGGATACCGCGTGCGTTGAGATCAGGCGCATCAATGTGTCGGCCGCCTTCTTCATCTCAATCGAATTTCAGCAGACAGGATATCTGGTCTACCGGATGTACAGGTCAGCTTATGGAAATCTCCCTGGTGAGCCGGTGCCGGTAAGGTTCAACGACTTTCTGCCTGACACACAGCACATCGGGCTGGGCGTAGTGGTGGGACAAACCGGCTGGGAGCAAGTGCTTGAGAACAATAAGAATGTCTTTGCCGCAGACTTCGTGTCGCGGTTGAGATTTAGAGCTGCGCATCCGACGACGATGAGCCCGACAGAATTCGTGAACCGGCTATTCGTGAATGCCGGAGTGACGCCGACGGCAGCTCAGCGGCAGGAGGCCATCAACGAGTTTGGCGCCGGCGCACTTAACACCGCAGACGCAGCAGCGCGAGGAAGAGCCTTGCGGCGGGTGGCGGAGAACCCGACGCTGGCGCAGCAGGAGTTCAACAAAGCGTTTGTACTGATGCAGTACCTCGGATACCTGAGACGGAACCCAAACGATGCGCCTGACCAAAACTTTGACGGTTACAATTTCTGGCTAGGAAAACTGAATCAGTTCAACGGCAACTTCGTCAACGCCGAGATGGTCAAGGCGTTTATCTTGTCCACTGAATACAAACAGCGATTCGGCCCATAGTTGTAGGGGAGTCCCTCCGTGGGCACCCCATCGTTGTTGGTGGTGTGTTGTAGAGAATATTACTCCGAGCGCTCCGAGTCGCAACAGCGTTGGTACCGACAACGATGGGGCGCCACGGAGGGATGCCTTACAATGTAACCCGCCCTGCTCGCGCTTCCTTTCTTCCACTTACAGCCGGTGTCATGTATAGTGGCCGCCGAACATTCGCACGGGTTCTAACCGCCTGATGATTTTCATAGCTCCCAGGGACTTCTAAAACATCCTCTGAATCCTGAGCTTCGTATATTGAGTGGCCCTCCATAGTCATAAGAGAGAGGTAGCTAAAAATGAGTAATTCCACGTCTAACCTCCAGCGTTTAGCATTCGCGCCTCGACAGTGGCTGCTACGCAAGTCTCACGTGGCCTTCATAACAATTGTCGGCTTGTGTTTCCTGCCCTACATTTCACACGCGGTCTCCGGACTCAGAACTCCTGACCCCAAGGTTGCCCAGCGAGCGACATTGGATTCGGTTAGCGATAGCGTCAGTGCGCGTGGGGCTGGCCTCAGCAACCAATCAATCAATTCGAGCAATGGCCACGACCCGCTGACTTCTTATGCGGGTGCTCGAAACCTGCAAGTCGCGATGGAGCAGAATCTGGCCAACCCCTTAAGCCTGGCAGCCGCTGATTTCGATGAGGACGGTGTACCTGACCTCCTGGCCGGCTACTCGCATGAGGCTCGCGGAATCATCTCCCTGCGCCGGGGCAATGTAGATTCCATCTACCCCAATAGTCCTGAGGCAAAACAGAAAGAGATTACGGGTAACTTTACTGCTGCACCATTTCTTTCGCCGGCGCATGTATTCGCCGTATCGATTCCGCCTGACTTTATGGGCACTGGCGATTTCGATGCGGATGGCCACTGGGACGTGGTAGTTGCTGCGCGAGGGAAAGAGTCTTTGTCTTTCTTGCGCGGTGACGGCCAGGGAAATTTTGGAGAGGCGAACGAGCTGAGGTTGCCTGGGGCTGTGACTGCGCTGGTTACAGGCGAAATCAATCGCGCCGACGGGTTGGCGGATGTGGTCGTCGCGGTTGAGGGGGAAGGCGGATCACAGGCTGTAGTTTATGAAGGGGCCTCCGGCGCCCTCAAAGCTAAGCCAGAGAGTTTCCCACTCTCGGCTCCTGCGAACGCTCTTGCGCTGGGGCAGCTTAGTTCCGCCTACACGATCGACCTGGCTGTCGCCGCCGGGTCAGAGCTGCTGGTGGTGTACGGTCGTGATCGAAAGTTGTCTCTCCCGCGGGATCAGCAAGAGTCAGTTCGGCCGGCGCACATCAAGCGGCGTTCTTTCACCGGCAAAGTGAAGTCGCTGGTGATTGGGAATCTCGACGACGGCCCGCGAAATGAGATCGCCGTACTCATCGAGGGCGGCGAGGTCCAGATGCTGAGCAGGGGTGTAGCGAAACGGAAAAGTCGAGTCAAGGAACTACGTATTGCTGAGTGGGCGAGTCGCGATCTCCGGTCGACGTGGCCAGCTGCCGAGCGGTTAATCGTCGCCAACACTTTCTCGTCCGCGGCAGACGATTTATTGTTGCTCGATGCTTCAGATCGGCGACTGCGCGGGTTGAGGGTTGGGCGGGAGAGTAAATCAGCCGTTGACACTCCGCTGGGAATGAAAGACTCGCAGCATGAACAATTGCCGTTGGCCATGGCAGGTACTGAAACGGTGACAGTACTGCCTATGCAGCTCGACACTGATGCTTTAACCGATCTCGTGATGTTGCGGCCAAACAATGCCGAGCCTGCAGTGGTCCTCACAGCGAATGTTGGGGCCGGTCGAGCAAACTTCACTGAAACTCCGAAGCTGTCAACATTGCCCGCCAAGAATGGCTGGAGTGGCGCTGCTTCAGCGGTTGGTGCTGCGCGAAAACCTCAAACACAACTCAACACTAAAAGCGGCACCCAGTCAACGCAGCGTGTAAAAAGCAGCGGCAAAGAATCACGAACGTTGAGCCCCCTCGGAGACTGCCCAACGTCGCCGATCGTAGTTGGGCAGACCATCAACGGGTCCCTGGCCACGACCGATTGCTTCCTCGACGATGGAAACTACCTGGATCAATACACGTTCAACGGCACAACCGGCCAGCAGGTGTCGATCACTCTCGACTCAGTCGATTTCGATGCCTATCTCTATCTAATCGGCCCCGACGGCTCGCTCGTATCCACCGATGACGATAGCGGCGGAGGCACTGATGCGCGAATTCCTTCTGAGGGCGGATTCATCACGCTTCCGACGAACGGGACTTACACAATTTATGCGACCTCCTTCGACGCGGAAGAGACCGGGGCGTACACGCTGACGCTGACCGCGCCTGGGGGCGGCCAATGCCCGGCGACGCCTATAGCAGGCGGGCAAACCCTAAACGGCACGCTCGCCACGTCTGACTGTACTCTAACGAACGCGGGAGATCGCACCGGCGCATTCGTTGACATATACACTTTCACGGGTTTCGCAGGACAGGAAGCCGTCGTGGCGATGTCCTCAAATACCTTCGATACTTATCTTTACGCAATTCCTCCGGGTGACTTCCCAGTTTTGGAGGATGATGACAGTGGCGGCGGGACTAACTCACGTATCCCTGCGACCGGGACAGTAATTCTGCCGGCCAACGGCGTCTATACCATTTTGGCCACTTCGTTTGCGACCGGGGCGACGGGCTCCTATACCATCTCGCTCACTCTAACCAACCCGCCTCGCGCTTCGACCGTTGTCACCAACACAAATGACGCCGGACCCGGTAGCTTGCGGCAAGCGATTCTAAACGCCAACGCTAACGACAATGCTGTTCACGGTATGGATACGATCACTTTCAGCATTGGATCGGGCCCGCAGACAATAAACGTGGGCAGTACGACAGGTATAGGCCTGCCAGAAATCACAGATCCAGTCACGATCAACGGCACCAGCCAGCCGGGTTTCGCCGGCACGCCGCTTATCGAGTTGAATGGGCAGTCCACTCCGCAAGGAACTGCCGGGTTGAAAATCACCGCCGGCAGCAGTCGCGTGCGCGGGCTGGTGATCAACCGCTTCGGCGCGGCTGATTGCAGCGTTGGACCGAATGTTGACATAAACGTCGGCACCGGCATCGTGTTGGATTCTGCCGGTAACAACATCATCGATGGCAACTTCATCGGGACGAATCTGAGCGGGACAGCCGCCCTCTGCAACAGCGGCAACGGCGTTTTTATGTTCAACTCATCGAACAACACCATCGGTGGCACGACTCCTGCGGCGCGCAACATCATCTCTGGCAACCGCTTTCCAGGTATTGCGATCGGCGGAGAGTTCTCAACCCTTAATCTGGTGCAGGGAAATTACGTTGGCACGAACGTAGCTGGGACCGGTGATCTCGGTAACGAAGGCAACGGAATAATCGTGATCAACGGTACGAACCACGTTATCGGGGGAACTGCGGCCGGTGCGGGCAACCTGGTTTCCGGCAACAACTCCCCGGGCATCGCTCTCGGCTTCAGCGATCCCGCGGGCATTCTCGTGCAAGGTAACTCCATCGGCACCAACGCGGCCGGCACCGCTGCGATCGCCAATCTGGGTGGCGGCGTGATCGTCGGCGGGTTCTTCCAAATAAACGGAGAACCGATCACCGCCACCGACAACACGATCGGCGGGATCGCCGACGGCGCTGGCAATCTGATTTCCGGCAACGCCGGAAACGGCGTTGAAGTGATCAATCGCGGCTCGGAGCGCAATAAAGTGCAGGGTAACTTCATCGGCCTCAACGAAGCCGGTACTGCCGCCATCCCCAACACCGGCAGCGGCGTCTTCATCACACGCGCGCCCAACAACACCATCGGCGGCATTGACACTCAGACGGGCGAAATCATTCCCGACGGTGCCAATCTTATTTCGGGGAACACGCAGTTCGGCGTCGGCGTCGGCATTCCACGGCAGAACGATGTCAATCCCAACGAAGTGATCACCGGTGGCGATTCGATGTTCGTCTTCCTCAACGTGATCGGCACGGACATCAACCTTAACCCTTTAGGCAACGGCTTGGACGGCGTGTTCGTCGATGCCGACTCTATAAGCAACATCATCCGGGGCAACATCATCGCCTTCAACGGCGGCAGCGGCATCCGCATCCCGAACAACGGCACCAACCCCGGCGTCCAGATCAACCTCGACCTCAATTTAATCTACTCGAATAACGGCATCGCCATCGACCTGGCCGCGGCAGGCATCACCCCAAATGATCCGCTTGACGCGGATGGCGGAGCTAATTTGCAACAGAACTTTCCGGAGCTAGTCTCTTCAAACCAACCGCTCCAGGAAAGCCCACAGGAGGTAAACAGCCCCGCCAGCGCCGCCGCGATCAATGTCAACGGCACACTGAATAGTTCGCCAAGTACTACGTATACCGTGCACTGGTACTTCAGCAACGATGCACAATGCGTCGCGAATGAAGCGGGAAGCAGGCCCCTCGTCTTTGGTCGTGTTCCGGGTGTGAATACGAATGCCGCCGGCACAGCGAACTTCAGCATACCGTTGGACTTTCCTGCTGGAATTACCAGCGGAATCATCAACTGCTCGGCCACCGACCCGCAGGGCAACACGTCAGAGTATTCCGCCTGCTTTTCTGTGGCCGCAGGCCAGACTGCGACGACGATTCAATTCAGCGCGAGCACGGCTACGGCTACCGAGACTCTAAATGCTACGACGAAGCTCGACCTCACCGTCACCCGCAGCGGCAGTACATCAGCAGCGGCCTCAGTCAACTACGCCAGTTCAGACGGCACGGCTAACGATCACTCAGACTATTTGGCGGCGCTCGGCACTTTGCGTTTTGCTGCGGGAGAAACAACGAAGACCATCAGCGTTTTCATTGTCGACGACTCCTTTGGGGAAGGCGCCGAAACCTTCAATGTCGCTTTAAGCAACCCGGTCGGCGGATCACTCGGATCTCCGTCAACGATCGCGGTCACGATCAACAGTAACGAGAGTGTGAACGGCCCGAACCCTGTGCGGGACCCAAGCTTCAGCTCTGACTTCTTCGTGCGCCAGCACTATGTCGACTTTTTCAATCGCGAGGCTGATGGACCAGGACTTGGCTTCTGGAAGAACCAGATCGACGAGTGTACGACGCAAGCCTGTCGTGAGATTCGTCGGATCAACGTCTCCGCGGCCTTCTTTGTCTCGGGTGAGTTCCAGCAGACGGGCTACCTGGTTTACAAGGCATACCAGGCTTCGTTCAATTCGGGCGAACAGTTAAACCTGCAAAGCTTCTTGCCCGATACGCAGGAGATTGGCCGCGGCGTCATTTTCGGCGCGCCTGGCGCTGACCAGCAGTTGGAAACCAACAAACAGAGGTTCTTCCTCGATTTCGTACAGCGCCCGGCCTTCCTGGCTGCAGGTGCCTACCCGACCACGCTAACAGCGCCGCAGTTCGTGGATAAGCTCAATGCCAATACTTTTGACCCGCGCGGTGGTAGCGGTGGATCGCTAACGCCGAGTGAGCGCCAGACTCTCATCAATCAGTTGACGGACCCTACATCGCCGTCACTCCGAGCCCAGGTGCTGCGCTCAGTTTCAGAGAATGGAGTCTTTACTCAAAGGCAGTTCAACAAGGCGTTTGTGTTGATGCAATACTTTGGCTACTTGCGGCGCAACCCGAACGCTGCGCCGGACACAAACTTCGATGGCTACAACTTCTGGCTGGGCAAGCTAAATCAGTTCAACGGCAACTTCGTAGAAGCCGAGATGGTCAAGGCGTTTATTACTTCCGGTGAGTATATTCAGCGCTTTGGACCTTGAGTAAGTAGGACGCTCATAACACGCTGCTTTAGAGATCGTGTGAAGAACTCGAAAGTCGACGCCCACAAAGGCGGGTTCACGCAAAGACGCAAAGAACCACCTCTAGGCAACGAGTTTGCTCGCTGAGACATTTCATATCTTTGCGTCTTTGCCCCCTTTGCGTCTTTGCGTGAAACCGCCATTTGTTTAGCTCAATGTTTGAGTTTTTCACACAAGCAGGGTGTGGATGACTAGCAATAAGCATTGTGCGAACAACGGGAAGGGAAATACTAAAATGAAGAAGTACCTCATCTTGCTGTCTTTGTTATTCGGAATCTTATTGGTCTTAATTCAATCTCCTTTCTTTACTAGCACGGCGTCAACTGCGGGATCCACCGCGAAACAACCTGCGCAAGAACTGGATCGACTGAGTCCTTATCTTGGTTCGACTACCGCACAACAAACCTTAGAGCAAAATCTGGCCCGGCCCACCGCTCTCGCCGCTGCGGATTTTGATGAAGATGGAACTGCTGACCTGATCGCCGGCTACGCTGGTCCATCGGGAGGCATTCTTACAATTCACCGTGGCAATGTAGATGCTATTTATCCCAACAGTCCTGCAGCCAAACAACGAAAAGCCGCAGGCTCTTTCACCGAGTCGCCATTCATAGCGCCGGCGCGGGTGTGGGAATTACCGGAAGTGCCGGATTTCGTGGCGACGGGAGACTTCGATGCTGACGGCCACTGGGATGTGGCAATGGCGGCCAACGCCGGCAACTCGCTTTACCTGTTATCGGGAGACGGGCACGGTAGCCTCTCTTCACCGAAATCGTTTGATTTGCCCGGCCTCGTCACGGCGCTTGCGAGTGGTGAGATTAATCGGGCCGATGGGTTGACTGATATCGCGGTAGCGGTTGAGGCGGAAGGAAGTGCGCAGGTGTTGGTGTTTGAAGGGCCGGAAGGCGCGTTGAGATCCAAGCCGGAAGTGTTTCCTTTGCCGGCGGCGGCGACCGGGCTGGTATTAGGAAGATTGAATGAAGATTACTGGTTCGACCTGGCGGCTGCGACCGGGCCGGCAGTGGTGATTATCGAAGGGCGCGATCGAAAGTTATCGCTTGATGCGGCGCTGCAGTCGAAAGTGCCTGAAGCAATTATCAAGCAGCAGAGTCTTGCTTTCAGCGTCAGGTCAATGTCCGTCGGAAACTTTGATGGCGGCGCGGGTGCCGACTTGGCCCTGTTGGCAACCGATGGGTACCTGCATCTGCTAACGCAACCTGATCAAGACGGCGGAAAAAAAGGTGTGGGATCGGCAGCCGGATGGAGCAGCCAGAAAATATCTGCCGTTGTGGAGCCGGGCGCTTCTCAATTAATAACCGCAAGAGTCTCGAGCACGGGCCGAGACGACCTTGTGATTGCTGACTCAGCTAACAATCGACTTCATATCGTCACAAAAGAGTTCCGACAACAGGGCCTCAGTGCAGAGACAATGAATGTCGAGGGAGGCGCGGCAGCCGTGTTGCCCATGCGGCTGAATTCCGATGCGCTGAGCGATCTGGTAGTGCTCAGGGGTAACCAGGTGGCGCCCTCGATAGTAAATTCGCCTCAGGGACCGCAGTTGACCTTCACCGTGACCAATACTAATGACACCGGTGCAGGCTCGCTACGGAATGCAATCACGCTTGCCAACCAGAATCCTAATCCAGACCTGATTGACTTCAACATCGCACCGGGCGGCGCGCAAACGATCACGCCCCTAACACCGTTGCCAACCATCACCGATCCCGTAACAATAGATGGCACGACGCAACCAGGCTTTGCCGGTACTCCTATCATAGAACTCAACGGGAGCAGTGCACCGAACGGCACTGATGGGCTGCTCATTACCGGCGGCGTTACCACGGTCAGAGGGCTGGTGATCAATCGTTTCCTCAACGGCGACGCAATTCAATTTCAAACTAACGGTGGGAACGTAGTCGAGGGCAACTTCCTCGGAACGAACTTATCCGGCAACGCCTCCGACGTAGTTCGTGTCAACAGGAGTGGAGTGTTTATTAACGGGCCGCCAAATAATCGCATCGGAGGAACATCGGTCGCTGCACGTAACGTGATATCGGGCAACGCTCAGGGCATTTCCATTTCCGGCACGTCTAGCCTCAATACGACGGGAAACCTGGTACAGGGAAACTTTATCGGTACAGATGTTTCCGGCACCGCCGACCTTGGTAACAGCTTTCCAGGCGTGAATCTTTCTCGAGCAACGGCTACCACCATCGGAGGAACGGTCGCCGGAGCGCGCAACATAATCTCCGGCAATGGAAATTCGGGCATCAATTTCGACGCCTCTAGTGGAAACCTTCTGCAAGGGAATTTCATCGGCACGGCTGTTAACGGCACGAGCGACCTTGGCAACTCCCAGGCAGGATCGTTAGTCACCAGTACGTCCGCAAACAACACTCTTGGTGGCTCGACGCCAGCGGCGCGCAATATCGTCTCAGGCAATGATACCTACGGCTTCCAGATCCGCGGGGCTGCTACGAACGGAAATCTCGTGCAAGGAAACTTCATCGGCACGGACGCGCAAGGCACAGCCGCCATTGGCAACAGCTTGGACGGCGTGTCAATCGAGTCATCCAACAACACGATCGGCGGTGAGACGGCGGCGCGCAATATTATTTCGGCCAACGGCCAAAATGGCATCTCCATTTTCACTGACATTTCCAGCCTAACCGGCGTCATCGTGCGAAACAATTACATCGGAACCGACGTCAATGGCACTAACTGTCTGGGCAACGTCCGTGATGGCGTTTTCGTCAACCGTGGCTCGGTCGCTCATAAGATCGCGGAAAATCTCATCACCTGCAATGGCCGGAACGGCGTCAATATACCTAACGTGCCTACCAACGATCCCGGCGTTAGAATCGAGGTCACAGATAATTCGATCTTTGCCAATGGCGCATTGGGCATCGATCTTGGTGATCCCGGCATTACCCCAAACGATGATGACGATACGGACGGCGGTGCTAACTTACAGCAGAACTTTCCCGTGCTTACCACGTTCACGCCAGTTGCGGGCAGCGATAATAATCTTCCACTACAACCTGAGTCAGCTGAGGCGACAATCACAGTTAGCGCGACACTTAACAGCACACCGAGCATGATGTACACCGTTCACTGGTACTTCAGCGCTGACTCACAATGTGCGATGAATCAACAAGGAAGCCGGCCGTTGGTTACAGGTAGGAAATCAGTAAACACCGATATCGAGGGTAACGCGTCGTTCGATTTCCCATTCGATTTCCCGGCGGGCATAACGAACGGCATCATTAACTGTACGGCCACTGACTCGCAGGGCAACACATCTGAATTCTCGGCCTGTCTGCCAGTCACTGCAGCACCGGCTCCAAACACTGTGCAGTTCACATCCAGCACGGCAAACGTTAACGAGACGCTCAACGCAACGACGAAGGTAGATCTGAACGTGACACGCTCGGGCGACACATCCGGCGCGGCCACGGTCAACTACGCGAGCTCAGATGGGACGGCCAATGATAGATCTGACTACACGACTGCGGCCGGCACGTTGCGCTTTGCTGCGGGTGAAACAACCAAGACCATCAGCGTCTTTATTGTTGACGACCGCTTCGGCGAGAGTGCCGAAACCTTTATCGTGACCTTGAGCAATCCTGTCGGTCTGGTCCTGGGATCGCCGGCTTCAGTGACCGTAACTATTAATAGCAATGAAAGTGTGGATGGAGGGAATCCAGTCAGGGACCCGACCTTCAACACGGACTTTTTTGTCCGCCAGCAGTATGTAGACTTCTTAAATCGTGAGCCCGATGCGCCGGGGCTCGGTTTCTGGAAGAACCAGATTGACGAATGCGAGACGAGAGCGCCCGCAGAGAGGCAGGCGTGTCGCCGGGACCGCCGCATCAATGGCTCGGCTGCCTTCTTCCTTTCGATTGAATTCCAGGAGACAGGCCTCTTCGTCATTCGCGCCCAACGGACAGCTTTCGGTCGCAAGTCTGACACAGCGGCGTCTCGCTTCAGCTATCTGGAGTTCACTGTGGATGCGCGGCAGGTAGGAGAGGGTGTTGTGTTTGGACAACCGGGAGTCGAACAGAAGCTTGAAGAGAACAAACAAGCGTATGCCACGCAGGTAGCAACCAGTACCGCCTTCATTGCGCGGTTCCCGCTGTCGCAGCCGGCCGCGGAATATGTGGACGCGCTGTTTGTCTCGGCGATGGTGACCCCGACGGTCGCGGAGCGGGACGCGGCGATTGCTGCGTTCGGCGTTCCATCAACGGCCGGCCGAGTGGCGGCGCTGCGAAGTGTCACTGATTCAAATTCAGTGAGGCAAGCGGAATTCAATGCGGCATTCGTGCTGATGCAGTACTTCGGCTACTTGCGACGCAACCCGGACGCCAGTGGCTACAACTTCTGGCTGGACAAGCTAAATCAGTTCAACGGTAACTTCGAAGACGCCGATATGGTGGAGTCGTTTATTACTTCCGGTGAATATATCCGGCGCTTTGGACCTGAGTAGGTAGGACGCCCAGAACACGCTGCGTTGGCGACCATGTGAACTCGAAAGTCGACGCCCACAAAGGCGGTTTCACGCAAAGACGCAAAGGAGGCAAAGACGCAAAAGAGACACCTCTTGACAACGGGTTCCTGGCTGAGACATTTCAAATCTTTGCGTCTTTGCCCCCTTTGCGTCTTTGCGTGAAACCGCCATTCGTTAGCATAAGCGTTTGAGTTTTCACATGAGCAGGTGTGAATGAGAACGAATAAGGAGTTATGCGAAACGGGAAGGGATATACCAAAATGAAGAAGTACGTCTTTTGGCCGTCTTTGTCGCTCGGAATCGTATTGATCTTGATTCAATCTCTTCTCTTTACGAGCACAGTTTCGACCGCGGCATCCGCTGCTAAACAACCTACCCAAAAGCTTGCTCGACTGACCCCTCAGATAACCGCAAGCGCGGCCAGTCAAAGCAATCCTCTAATAAACTTAGCCAACGGTCGCGAGTTGCTCACCTCTTATCTTGGTTCATCTGAAGCACAATTCACCGTAGCGCAAAATCTGGCCCGACCCACAGCCCTCGCGTCTGCGGATTTTGATGAAGATGGTACTGCCGATCTGATCGCCGGCTACGCTGGTCCATCGGGCGGCATTCTTACGGTCCACCGTGGCAATGTCGATGCCATCTATCCCAACAGTCCTGAAGCCAAACAACGCAAAGCCGAAGGCTCTTTTACCGAGGCGCCTTTCTTAGCGCCGGCCCTGGTGTTGGAATTACCCGAAGTCCCGGATTTCGTAGCGACCGGAGACTTCGACGCTGACGGCCACTGGGATCTGGCAATGGCTGCAAAGGCCGGCAATTCGCTTTACCTGTTAGTGGGAGATGGACACGGCAACTTCTTGTCGCCTGAAACCATCGTTTTGCCTGGCGGCGTCTCGGTCCTCGCCGCAGGCGAGATCAATCGAGCGGATGGCCTAACCGATATAGCGGTAGCTATTGTTAGCGAACAAGGCGCGCAAGTGCTGGTGTTTGAAGGGCCCGAAGGGGCATTGAAATCCCAGCCGGAATCTTTCAGCTTACCGGGACCGGCGACCGGAATGGTGGCGGGCAAACTAAATTCAGATTACTGGTTCGACCTGGCGGTGACGGCTGGCCCGGAGCTGCTTATTGTCGAAGGGCGCGATCGAAAGTTATCGCTGACTGCAGCGCTCCAGTCGCAAGTGCCTGAAGCAGTTATCAATCAGCAGAGTCTAACCTTCAGAGTTAGGGCAATGTCGGTGGGAGATTTTAATGGTAAACGGGGTGAAGACTTGGCCCTGCTGGCGGAGGACGGAACGCTGCATCTGCTAACCCGAGGCGACATCCAGGGCGTCGAGCAAGGGGCTGGCAAAATATCCGAATGGATCAGCCAAAGACTATCTGCCGTTGTAGGGCCCGGTGCCTCGCAGTTGATAACCGCAAGAGTCTCAGGCACTGGCCGAGACGACCTTGTGATTGCCGATTCAGCTAGCAACCAACTTCACATCGTGACAAATGAGATCGGGCAGCAAGGCGCCAGTGCAGAGACGCTGACCGTCGCGGGAGGTGCGGAAGCTATTCTGCCCATGCGCTTAAATGGCGATGCAATCAGCGATCTAGTAGTCCTTAGAAGTAACCAGGTGGCCCCGTCGATAGTGGAGTCGCCGCACGGGCCGCAGGCGACTTTTACCGTGACCAACACCAATGATACCGGGTTAGGCTCCCTCAGGGATGCCATCGCGCGTGCCAACCAGAGCGGCGGCGCCGATGTAATCACTTTCAATATTGGGCAGGGCGGCGCCCAAACGATTACGCCTGTAACACTCCTGCCAACGATCACGGGTCCATTAACAATAGACGGCACCACGCAACCTGGCTTCGCTGGTACCCCAATCATTGAGCTTAATGGGAGTGGTCTACCTTCCGGCACTAATGCGCTGTTCATTACTGGCGGCAGCACCACTGTGAGGGGCCTGGTCATCAATCGTTTCGCCGGCAGTGGCGACGCCATCGAGTTTCAAACTAACGGCGGGAACATAGTCGAGGGCAACTTTCTCGGAACTGACTTATCCGGAAACATCGCTTTGGGCAATGGAAATGGTGTGTTTATTAATGGGCCGCCAAATAACCGAATCGGAGGAACCACAACAGCCGCACGCAACGTGCTATCTGGAAATCTGCGAGCCGGTATTGCCATGGGTGAGCTAAGTTCGACAGGAAACCTCGTGCAAGGCAACTTTATTGGGACAAACGCTGCCGGCACCGCTGATCTCGGTAACACCACCAACGGTGTGTTTCAGTCTCTGGCGACCAGCACCATCGGAGGCACTGTCGCTGGTGCGCGCAACATCATATCCGGCAACACTAATCCAGGCATCGTCTTCAACGGCAGTAGCGGTAACCTCGTGCAAGGCAATTTAATCGGGACTGATGTTACGGGCACGATCGATCTTGGCAACGCCCAGACGGGCCTGCAACTCATCAGTTCGGGTAACAACATTATTGGCGGCACGACGCCAGCCGCGCGCAACATCGTCTCTGGAAATAATGGCGCCGGATTTCAGATCCGCCAAATTGGTGCGGACGGAAACCTCGTGCAAGGTAATTTCATCGGCACACAAATAGACGGCACCAGCCCATTGGGAAACAACCTGTTTGGCGTCACCCTTGAAAGCTC
Source organism: Pyrinomonadaceae bacterium (assembly GCA_046261995.1). Taxonomy (GTDB): domain Bacteria; phylum Acidobacteriota; class Blastocatellia; order Pyrinomonadales; family Pyrinomonadaceae; genus PSRF01. Next base: position 24,695 of record JBHENP010000021.1, on the reverse strand, counting down.
CGCAAACAATAACTCGATAGGCGGGGCCGCGAACAGAACGGGCAATACGATCGCTTTCAACAATGACGATGGCGTAGCGGTTTTTGGTGGTACCGGCAATGCTGTTTTGTCCAACTCAATCTTCTCGAACGCACAATTGGGCATCAACCTCAATTTCGGCGGTGACCCTGCCAACGGTGTGACACCGAACGACTCTGGAGACGGGGATTCCGGTCCCAACAACGTGCAAAACTTCCCGGTGCTCACATCAGTCATTAGCGGCGCTAACACTGTCGTCCAGGGAACACTAAATTCCGCTGCCAACTCCACTTTTACTATCCAGTTCTTTTCCAACCCCGCCTGCGATGCATCCGGAAACGGCGAAGGGCGGACCTTCCTCGGATCGACGTCAATGACGACCGATGCTGGAGGTAATGGATCATTTTCGGCGGGCGTGCCTGCCAGTCTCACGGCCAATCAGGTAGTGACTGCGACCGCTACCGACCAAAGCAACAATACTTCGGAGTTCTCTGTTTGCGCGCCGGTCACACTTTCAAGCTTCAGCATTACCGGCCGGATTGCAGACGGTGCCGGTCAGGCTCTAAGAGCGGTGACTGTGATCGTAAGTGGCGACGCATCGAGTAGCACGACGACCGATGCGAACGGTAACTATTCATTCGCCAGTCTCGCAACCCGCGGTAACTACACGGTAACACCTTCGAGCAATACCCATTCTTTCAGCCCTCCAAGCCGAACCTTCAACAACCTGACTGTGAATCGCATCGCCAATTTCGTTGCCACGCAAACACGGGTAAGCATTTCCGGGAAGGTGACTGGCATTGGGAATGTCGGAATCGTCAACGTGACCATTACGTTGTTAAAGAACGGTGTTGCGAGCGGAACCCTGTTAACTGATAACCTGGGCAACTACAGTTTTAGCGGTCTGTCTGCAGGAGATAACTATACCGTAACGCCGACAGGGAGCTTTACGCCTTCAAGTCTCTCGTTCAGTAATCTCGCGGTGGACGCAATCGCAAACTTCACTGCCACGCCGGCTAATCCTGGGTCGCCGCTCACAATCTCCGGCCGACTGGCAGATTCAAACAACAATCCATTGCCCGGGGTGACGCTTACACTCTCTGGGCCGATTACGCGGGTAGCACAAGCCGATGCCAGCGGTAACTACATATTTTCGAATCTCGTGCCCGGCGGCAACTATGTCGTTACAATCCAAAGTCCGCATTATGTCTTCGTGCCATCACGTGCGGACTTCCTAACTCTGAGCAGCAATCAAGTGGCCAACTTCACAGCCGCGCCGGTGGTTGTTCCGTCGACTTTGCCTCCGCCAAACGATGATTTCAACAGCCCGACACGCGATGCCAATAAGTGGAACCTGGGAACACTGACTCTGCCTCCCACCGCTTTTGATCCGCTCGTCAATGTGGCCCAGATTAACGGTCAATTAAGGATCACACCGCTTACTCAAGTTACCGGCTTACATTACAACGGTTACGTTTCAGCCAACTCTTTTGATCTGCGCGGTGGCGCCGTCAGTGTCGAGCTGGTGCAAGCAGGAACTGGTGGTGCCGATTCCATCTTCGCCATTGGTTCTGACTCGGACAACTTCTACCGGTTCCTGGTCCACACTGCTGGACCGGATACCAGTTTGGCACCGAACACGAGGGGATTGAATGGAATTGAAACGCCCGCGGATACGACCGTGCCACAATTGGTATTTCAGGTTAACGTCGGTGGCGTCTTAACTGCACTTAGCATTCCTTACGATCCGGTGCAGCATAGATATATGCGATTCCGGCATGACGCGCCTGCAAACGCAATCCTGTTCGAAACGAGTCCAGACAACTTCGCGTTCACGGAGCGGCACCGCGTCGTCTTGTCCAGAAGTGTCTCGGCACTCACAGCGGAGCTTAGTGCGGGCACGTCGAACCCGACCAATCCGGGTGCGACCGTGTTTGATAACTTTGGTTTGGTCACCAGCACATTTCAGTTCAGTTCGGCGAACTACACAGTCGAAGAGGGTGGGGGGTCTATTCTGATTACCGTGACTCGCGCCGGCAGCACCGCGACGGCCGCGACAGTTGATTATGCGACCTCGGACGGGACGGCCAGACAAAACAGTGACTATATTCTCGCGGCCGGTCGGCTGATATTCGCACCGGGAGAAGGGAGCAAGACCTTCCAGGTGCTGATAGTCGACAACGCGCACTCGGAAGGTAATCAGAATCTGAATCTGTCACTGCAGGACCCGACAGCTTCCGGTCTGAATGCGCCGGGGAGTGCAGTGCTGAACATCATCGACAACGACACGACGGCAGCGAGTTCCAACCCGCTGGAGGATCCGACGTTTTTCGTGACGCAGCACTACTACGACTTTCTCAACCGCGTACCGGATGCGGGTGGTCTGGCATTCTGGGTCAATCAGATTACGAGCTGCGGTACTGATACGCAGTGCATTGAGATTAGACGAATAAACGTCTCCGCCGCTTATTTTCTTTCGATTGAGTTCCAGGAGACGGGCTTCCTTGTGCATCGCTTCTACAATCTGGCGTTGAATCGACCGAATGGGTTGCCGCGCTATTTGGAGTTCTTCAAAGACACCCAGGCAATCGGAAACGGCGTGGTGGTAGGCGCACCCGGATGGGAAGCGTTGTTGGAAGCGAATCGGGTAAGCTATGCGAATGAGTTCGCTGCCCGAGCCGATTTTACGGCCCTTTACCCTTTGACTCTGGGTGCTGCGGAATACGTTGATGCGCTGTATGTGCATGCCGGGATCACGCCGAGCGCCGATGAGCGTCAGTCAGCGATAGCCGAATTTAATAATCCCGCAGGAGCGCGGGGGCGGGTACTGCGTCGGGTGGCTGAAAACCAGACGCTGAGAGCGCGGGAGTTCAACCGGGCGTTTGTGTTGGCCCAGTACTTCGGCTATCTGCGGCGCAACCCCGATGATGCGCCGGACAATAACCTGGACGGATACAACTTCTGGCTGGGAAAACTCAATCAGTTCAACGGCAACTTCGTCAACGCCGAGATGGTTAAGGCGTTCATCACTTCCGGTGAGTACCGCCAAAGATTTGGGCCATGATTTTTCCTTGCACAGGTTAGTGGCTTCGAGTAAAGTCGCCGCGCCGTCCTAGCGCCGCAGCCGATTCTTCTCCCAGCACTTCCTTTAGAGAGCGAGCATGCCCCCACTGTCCACTTCTCTATTTTTCGTAACCCGCCTCGCCATCCTCTTGTTTAGGACTGTCCTGGTCACTATTGGCTTACCCGTCGCCTTGGTCTTGATTTTGGCTCAAGCTTCTCAGGCTCAAACCTTTACAGTAACCAACACAAACGACAGCGGTCTTGGTTCTCTACTACAAGCGATGCTGGATGCGAACGCCAATGCCGGCACCGACACCATCACCTTTAACATAACCGGCTCAGGCGTCCACACCATCGCGCCGCTTTCGGTGCTGCCGACGATCACTGACCCCGTAATCATTGACGGCTACACGCAGCCAGGCGCAAGTGCGAACACGCTCGCCGTGGGGAGCGACGCCGTCCTGCTCATCGAGATTGACGGGATCAACGTTAATACATTCAACGACACTTACGGCTCCTCATCACCGCCGGCAACTCGACGGTGCGCGGCCTTGTCATTAATCGTTTCCGGCACCCCAACCCCAACGCCATCAACGGCAGCGAAATTGATCTCCGCACGGCTGGCGGGAACGTAGTCGGGGGTTGCTTCCTCGGCACTGACCCGACCGGCACGATTGCGCGCCTGGCGCAGGTCTCGGGCATCATCACGAACTCCAGTTCCCCGAATAATCGCTTCGGGGGCACTACGCCGGCGGCGCGCAACGCATCGCTGACGGCATCTTGGTGCAAAGTCAGAATAACCTCGTGCAGGGCAACTACATCGGCACGAACGCCGCCGGCAGCGCCGCGTTTGCCGGCGGCAGCGGCGTGAGGGTCGAAAACACACAAGGCATCACCATCGGCGGCCCGAGCGCGATCGTGAGATTGCAAGTGGCCCAATGGTTCTTACCTGCGCGTTGACATCGGTAAGTAGCGGGCATAGGATACAGCCCGAAATCCACCGGTTCTAATCTGGCCAGGGCTTTATTCCGTATCCGATATCTCCGCAATCGTACGGAAGCTGATGAAGTTCGTGTGACCATTCCGTTCATCATGAATCTTCGTCAGGCTCGGCCTCCAAGCTTTAGTCATAGCAATACTTGAACTGAGCGATGCGGGTGACCTCGTATCAGCTTTTCGGGCCACAGCTCATACGAACTTGTCGGAAACCACACGGCCACCGATTTTAACGTAGTCAATTCTCCCAACTTTAAGGAGACACCCCCCAATGTCTCGTCAGCGCCGCTTTCGCCTTCATTCTAAGCACCTGGTCCTCTTTTTCCTCAGCCTGGCCTGTGTAGTAGTCCTGACGGTAACGGCCTCTATGGCCGTGCTGCCGATGCGGCTGAACGTAGATGCGCCAGGCGATCCAGTAATTCTGAGAAAAGGTCATAGCGCGCCATCCACGACGATGTTTCCGCCGCTGACTATGTCCGCCGTTACGTTCAGTTCGGCTACGTTCAGCGCCGGCGAGGCCGCAGACGTAACACTGATTACCGTAACTCGTTCAGGCGACAGCAGCGGCGCAGCTTCGGTGCAGTTTTCAACTGCCGCCGACTGGGTAGCCACTGGGGGCGCGAGTTGCACGGCGGGCGTGGACTACGTTAGCACCTCCGGGACCTTGAATTGGGCCGCTGGCGATGCGACCAGCAAGACGTTCCCGATCACCATCTGTGATGACACGGTCTTCGAAGGCAATGAACCCGTCAATCTGACGCTGAGCAATGCCACAGGCGCGACGCTCGGCGCACCGAGCACTGCGACGTTGACAATCACCGATAATGACCCTCAGCCCACAATCTCAATTACTGATGTCACCCAGGCGGAAGGTAACAGTGGCACAAACAACTTTGGTTTCACCGTTTCACTTTCGGCCGTTAGCGCACAAATGGTGACGGTCCAGTACGCCACAGCCAACGGTACTGCGACAGCGGGTAGTGATTATCAGACCAACACTACTGCAACGTTGACCTTCAATCCGGGCATAACGAGCCTGCCTGTCAACGCGCTGGTAAACGGCGACACTTTGGACGAGGACAATGAGACGTGCTTCGTCAATCTCTCGGGCGCAACAAACGCGACCATCACCGACAATCAAGGTCTGGGGACGATCAACGATGACGACCCCTTGCCCAATCTCACCATCTCCGATGTGTCTCAAGTTGAAGGTGACGGCGGCCCGACCAACTTTAATTTCGCCGTGAGTTTGTCTGCGGCCAGCGGGCGGACCGTAACCGTCAATTACGCCACTGCCGACGCCACCGGTATCGCGGTCAGTGACTACCAGGGGATTGGTGTCACCACACTGACGTTCACACCGGGCCAGACTAGTAAGACTGTCACCGTGCTGGTGAATGCCGATACTGCCAACGAACTCGATGAAACGTTCCAGGTCAATCTATCAAGCGCTGCGAATGCCAATATCACAGACGGTCAGGGCCAGGGCACGATTCTCAATGATGACGATCTGCCGACATTGAGCATCAACGACGTAAGCGTGACAGAGGGCAATAGCGGCACAGCCAACGCTGCCTTCACCGTGAGCCTGTCACCTGCCAGCGGGCAGACTGTGACAGTGACCTACGCCACTGCGAACGGTACTGCGACGGCGCGTGGTGATTATCAGGCCATCAGCCTTACGACGCTGACCTTTAATCCGGGCATAACGAGTCTGCCCGTTAACGTGATGGTCAACGGCGACACTCTGAACGAGGACAATGAGGCGTTCGTGGTCAATCTCTCCAGCGCTACGAATGCCAATATCACAGACGGTCAGGGACAGGGCACGATTACCAATGATGATGCTCTGCCGACATTGAGCATCAACGACGTGAGCGTGACCGAGGGAAATAACGGCACAGTCACTGCTGCCTTCACCGTGAGCCTCTCGCCTGCTAGCGGGCAAACTGTGACTGTGAATTACGCCACTGCGAACGGCACTGCGACAGCGGGTGGTGATTATCAGGCAATCAACACCACTGCATTGACCTTCAATCCAGGTGAGACCAACAAAACCGTCACCGTCGTCGTCATCGGCGACACCTTGAATGAAGCCGACGAAACGGTCTTCGTGAATCTAACAAATACGACGAACGCGACGGTCGCTGACAATCAAGGAATTGTGACCATCACGAACGACGACCCTATGCCCACAGGAAACCTGAAAATCAGTGGGCGCGTAGTAGATGACTCGGCGCACAGCATTAGCGGGCTGTTGGTAATTTTGAGCGGCGCTGCGTCGGGCAGCACCATCACCGACAGCAATGGAAATTATTCGTTTGCCAATCTCAGCGCCGGCAACTACACGGTCGCGCCTTCCAGCGGCAACTATTCGTTCAGCCCTCCGAACCACTCATTCGATAACTTGAGAGTAGATCGCATAGCCAACTTTGTGGGAACTCAGACCCTGGTGGGCATCACAGGAAGAGTGACGGACAGCAATGATATCGGTCTGGGAAATGTGAGCGTCGGCTTGAGCATGGACGGTATTCCGATGGGAATAGTGTTAACAGATTTTCTCGGCAACTATGGTTTCGGCACCCTCCCGGCAGGAGCGAATTATGCGGTAACACCGGTGGGAGGCTTTAGTCCGTCAATTCTGTTCTTTAATAGCCTGAGCACTAATGCCACGGCAGATTTCAAAGCTATGCCGAGTATTCCGCCGACCTCCGCAGCCATTTCCGGACGGGCGGCGGACGCTAATAACAACCCACTTGCAAATATAACGGTGACGCTCTCCGGCCCTATCACTCGCGTAACTTCAACGGACAGCGCCGGCAATTACTCGTTTGCGAACCTGGCGCCGGGTGGCAACTACGCCGTGACTATTCAAAACACCTACTTTGTTTTCTCGGCATCGCGGGCCGACTTCCTCAATCTGAGCGGTAGCCAGACATTCAACTTCATGGTCGCTCCAGTTGTTGTGCCCTCGCCGTCGCCTCCGCCGAGCGATGATTTCAATGGCTCGAGGCGCGATCCCAATAAGTGGAACCTGGGTATACAGACCCAGCCAGCGACCGCCTTTGATCCGCTGGTCAACGTGGCCCAAATAAATGGGGAGTTGGTAATCACACCGCTTAGCCAAGTTAGCGACCCGCACTTCAACGGTTACGTCTCAGCCAACTCGTTCGATCTGCGCGGTGGCGCAGTGAGCGTCGAACTAGTGCAAGCTGCCACCGGTGGCGCGGATACGACCTTTGCCGTTGGTTCCGATTTGGACAACTTCTACCGGTTCATGGTCCACACGGCTGGACCTGCGACTAATGTTGCACTCACCGACAAGGGAAGGGATGGAATCGAAAGATCACTGGATACGACGGTTCCCGAATTGCTCTTTCAAGTGAACGTGGGTGGGCAATTAACGGCGCTCAGCATTCCCTACGATCCGGTGCAGCATCGCTTCATGCGTTTTCGGCATGATGCGCCGGCAAACGCAATCGTGTTTGAGACGAGCCCTGACAGTATTGGTTTCACGGAGCGGCACCGGGTCGTTCTGATGAGAAGTGTCTCCGCATTAACGGCGGAGCTTAGTGCGGGCACCTCGAACCCAATCAATCCGGGCGCCACCGTCTTTGACAACTTTGGTTTGGTGACCAGCACATTTCAGTTCAGCTCAGCGAGCTACATGGTCGAAGAGGGTGGTGGGTCAATTCTGATAACCGTAACGCGGGCCGGTAGCACGACGGCGATCGCTACGGTTGATTATGCGACGGCAGATGGCACGGCGCTGCAAACCACCAAGTACATCAGCGCCGCGGGCCGGCTGACGTTCGTGCCGGGACAGGAGGATAAGACCTTCCGGGTGTTGATAATTGACAACGCGCAGGCGGAGGGTAATCAGAATCTGAATCTATTGCTGCAGGAGCCGGCAGCTTCCGGTCTGAACACGCCGGGCAGAGCTCTGCTGACCATCGTCGACAACGACACAACGGTGCCAACTACCAACCGGCTGGAGGACCCGACGTTTTTTGTGACGCAGCACTACTACGACTTTCTCAACCGCGAATCTGATGCGCCTGGTCTGGCGTTCTGGGTCGATCAGATTACGGGATGCGGCAGTGATACGCAGTGCATTGAGATCAAACGGATAAATGTCTCGGCCGCCTATTTTCTTTCCATTGAATACCAGGACACCGGTTTCCTGGTCCATCGCTTTTATAATCTCGCCTTGAATCGAGCGAATGGGTTGCCGCGCTACCTTGAGTTTTTCCGGGACACGCAGGCAATCGGAAATGGTGTGATCGTAGGAGCACTCGGATGGGAAGCGTTATTGGAAGCGAACCGGGTAAGCTACGCGAATGAATTCGCCACCAGAGCGGAGTTCACGGCGCTCTATCCGTTGACGCTGAGTGCGGAACAATATGTGGATGCGTTGTATGGGCATGCCGAGATCACGCCAAGCGTCGCCGAGCGACAGGCAGCGATAGTTGAGTTCAGCACTCCGGCTGGCGCACGGGGACGCGTGTTGCGTCGTGTAGCCGAGAACCAGACGCTGCGCACGCGTGAGTTCAACCGAGCGTTTGTGTTGGCCCAGTATTTCGGTTATCTGCGCCGCAATCCCGATGCTGCGCCGGACAATAACCTGGACGGCTACAACTTCTGGCTGGGGAAACTCAACCAGTTCAACGGCAACTTCGTCAACGCCGAAATGGTGAAAGCCTTCATCACTGCGGGTGAGTACCGGCAAAGGTTTGGCCCATGATGAGTTCCCAGATGCGAGTCAAAAGCAAGTTTCACTGGTTTCGTGAATATTAGCTGATTCAAGTACTGGTTCAGTTTGATAACGCTGAAAGCGTTCGCTAATTTCTGCCCAGGGTCAACAATCTGGACGGCTACAACTTCTGGCTGAACAAACTCAACCAGTTCAACGGCAACTTCGTTAACGCCGATACTTCATCACCTCTGGTGAGTACCGGCAAAGATTCGGACCGTGAGGTGCTTCAGAGATTCTGAGATTGCGAGCCGCAGCCGAACACGTTACCGCCCGCCCGTTGACATCGGTAAGTAGCAGGCATAGCATACGGCTCGAAATCCATCGTAACCCAGCTAGACGGCCTCAGATCCTTGATCGAGCATCCGGTATTTCAGCAACGACAAAGGAAGTGATGGAGTTCATGGTGAAACAACCTTTTCGTCATGGAGCTTCGTCAGATTCGCCTCATGACCTTTCATCCTAAAAAGCACGCGAACTGAGCGCTGCGTGCTTGCTTCGTAACAGACGTCAGCTCATAGCACAACTCGCCGACACGAAGTGCCGTAGCCCAACGGCCACCGATCTCTGAACGTCAGTTTCTTAGAAGCTTAAAAGGAGACAGCCCCCGATGTCTCGGCACGTCCGTTCTCGACTTCGCACTAAACACCTACTCCCCTTATTCCTCAGCTTGGCATGTGTGTTGGCCTTGACGGTGGGAGCCGAAGACGGCGATCTTGATCCAAGTCTTGGCAGCGACAGAGTCACTACAGCTTTCCATCATGCCACTCCCAAGGCGCTAAGACTGAGGCTTGAACGCAGCAGGGAAGGCTTTGCTTCGTGGCTGCCTGGCACTACCCTGCAGCAGAGTTCCGAACCAATCCCTGTAGTCTCAGAGGCTGTCCGTTTCGCAGTCTCTCCGCCGCTCGACGAGATCGCGGAGAAGAGTGAGCCGAGCAAGAGCATGAGGCGCGGCAAAGCCGAAGCGAATACGGAGAGACCGGAAAAGAATGTCAGCCCGCCTTTGAGCGGGCAGTCGGATAAAGACGGCGCGCTCGCACGTCCCGCAGAATCAAGCGTCGATCCGAACATCCCCGGCACGATCTCGAACTTCGAGGGGTTGAGCAACATAGACAATTTGAATAATCCGGCCATCGGATTTCTCGTGTCTCCGCCTGATACGGTCGGCGACGTCGGAGCCACGCAGTATGTCCAAGCGACCAATCTTTTGTTCCGCGTCTTCACTAAATCGGGCGCTCCGCAGCTGGCGACGACGCGACCTATCAGCACTCTGTTCACCGCCCTCGGCGGGCGCTGCGCTGCCAATGACGACGGCGATCCCATCGTGCTCTACGACTCTTTCGCGGACCGCTGGATAATCACGCAATTTGTGGTTTCAGGTCCGGCGCCGCTGGCCCAGTGCTTCGCAATCTCGCAGACAGGCGACGCGACGGGCTCATACTTCACTTATGAATTTGTAATGCCGAACAATAAGTTCAACGACTACCCAAAGTTCGGCGTGTGGCCCAACGGCTACTACTGGTCGAATAACCAGTTCAACCTGGCCGGGTCAGCTTTCCTCGGCGTCGGCGTCTTCGCCCTTGACCGCGCGAAGGTCCTTGCCGGAGACCCGACTGCCAGCTACATCTATTTCGATCTGGAAACGGCGATCCCAAACGCCCGCAGCATGCTCCCTTCGGACGCCGACGGTCTTGCCCCACCGCCACCCAGCGCTCCCAATGTCTTTGCTTACTTCAACGCCAACGAATTCACCGGAGATGCGGGAGACTCGTTGAGGCTCTTCAACTTTCACGCAGACTTCGCGGTCCCGGCCAACTCGAGGTTCGCGGAGCGTGCCGACAGCCCTCTTCCAGTCGCCGCTTTCAACCCGCTCAATCCGAGCGGACAGGACGACATCGAGCAGCCTCCGCCCTCCACCGCCACCTCGGCGCTGGATTCCATTTCAGATCGACTGATGCACCGTCTCCAGTACCGGAATTTTGGTAGCTACGAAGCGCTCACTGTTAACCACACGGTCAACGTTGGCACCGGCGCCACGCTGGCCACACACCAGGCCGGCGTGCGTTACTACGAGCTTCGTCGCACCGTACCTGCTGGCGCTTGGACCGCGAGAGAGCAGGCGACCTTCGCGCCTGATACTGACAACCGCTGGATGGGTAGCTCCGCAATGGACAACCAGGGCAACCTGGCTATGGGTTACAGCGTTTCGAGCACCGCCACTTTCCCGTCCATCCGCTACGCCGGCCGCTTAGTGAATGACCCGCTCGGCGGGCTCTTCCAGGGCGAAGCGAGCGTCATCGCCGGCACTGGCGCGCAGACAAACACCGGCTCCCGCTGGGGCGACTACAGCGCGATGACCGTTGACCCGACGGACGACTGCACCTTCTTCTACACGCAGGAGTACTATCAGACCACCGACACGACGCCTGGCGACTCCCCCTTCGGTGTCAACTGGCAAACCCGCGTCGGCAGCTTCAAGTTCACGCAGTGCAACGCGCCCGCGCAGGGCACGCTGCAAGTCAACGTCACTAACTGCGCGACGGGCCAGCCGATTCAAGGGGCCCGGGTCAGCATCAATAGCAACCTTTATGACGCGACGGGCGCAAACGGCCAAAGCCTGACGCAATTGGCTCCAGGCATCCACTCGGTCCAAGTCTCCAGGCCCAGCTTTTCACCCGCCGCGGCCAACGCGACCATCACCAACGGCAACACCACCACCATCAGTGTCTGTTTGACCGGCACGCCAAGTATCCTCCCCACCGGCTCCACAATCACTGCTGAGAGTTGCTCGCCCACCAACAACGCACTTGATCCCGGCGAAACGGTCACCGTCAATTTCGGCCTGAAGAACAACGGAACGGCCTCGACCGTGAACCTGATGGCCACGTTGCAGTCAACGGGCGGTGTCACAAACACCCAGTCACCTAATCCGCAGAGCTACGGCGCGATTCCGCCCGACAACACGACGGTGGTTACGCGGCCTTTCACTTTCACGGTTGCCCCATCTGCCGCCTGCGGCAGCACCGTCACGGCTACTCTTCAACTGCAGGACGGAGCGAACAACCTGGGCACAGTGAGCTTCACCTTGCAGGTCGGCGCGCTTGGTGGCGCAGTCACGGCCACGTACAGTTCGGGCAACATCGCCGTGCCGATTCCAGACGTCGCCACGGTGGAGATTCCGATCAACGTTCCTCATACCGGACAAGTGCAGGATGTGAACGTCCGCGTGCGGCTCAACCATACGTTCGACGGCGATCTCGACATCAGCCTGGTCCACCCGGACGGCACAGTAGTTCTGCTCTCGAACAACCGCGGCGGCTCTGGGGACAACTTCGGCACCGGAGCGAACGACTGCTCCGGCACTCCCACCGTCTTCGACGACGAGGCAGCCTCCACCATCGCCGGCGGCACGGCGCCATTCGCGGGATCTTTCCGTCCAGAACAAGCGCTTACCGGTCTCGATGGCAAGTCCTTGAATGGGACTTGGATGTTGAGAGTCGCCGACACTGCCGCGATCGATGTGGGCACCATAGGCTGCGTGACGCTTGAGATTGCGCGGCGGGAATTCGTTTGTTGCAGCGTCCCGACGAGCAGTAGTGATCTGTCAGTTGCTATTGCTGACTCCCCAGACCCGGTGGCGACGAATGCGAACCTTACTTACGCAATCACTATCACCAACCATGGGCCAGATCTCGCCACCGGTGTGACGCTCGCCGACGCGTTGCCTGCTGGCACAACCTTCGTCACGGCCAGCAGCGGGTGCAGCCTCTCGGGCAACACCGTCACCTGCAGCATCGGAAACCTGGCGAGCGGTATGACCGCGACCAGAAACATCGTCGTCACTCCGACGAGGCGAGAGCTAATCACTAACACGGCGAGTGTGACGGCCAATAACCTTGATCCCAATATCAGGAACAATGCGACCACTCAGGTCACGACCGTCAGCGGAGCCATAGGCGCAATTAGGAACTTGCAGGGATTTAACGCCAACTCGGTGGGGCGCAACGATGATAGCTCCACCGGCGCAGTCCCGCTGGGTTTCACGATTAATTTCTTTGGCACCAGCTATAGCAGCGTGTTTGTCAACAACAATGGCAACGTAACTTTTGATGCCGCACTTGCGACGTTCACTCCATTCCCTCTTAGCACCACTCAGCGGGTCATCATTGCAGCTTTTTTCGCGGATGTGGACACCAGGGCCAGCGGATCAAGCGTTGTTACTTACGGCAACGATGTGGTCAATGGTCGCCCTGCGTTCGGCGTTAACGGGATCAATGTTGGGTATTTTAGTAGTCACACAGACAAGCTGAATAGCTTTCAATTAATACTCATCGATCGCGCTGACACTGGCCAGGGCAACTTTGACGTTGAGTTCAACTATAACAAGATTCAATGGGAGACTGGCGATGCCAGTGGCGGAATTGGTGGATTGGGCGGCAGTTCTGCTCGCGTGGGGTACTCGAATGGCACCGCCAACCCTGGAACATTCGCGGAGCTTTCCGGTTCGGCAATCAACGGAGCCTTCCTCGATTCCAATACCATGACCGGTTTGATCCACAACAGCGTCAATAGTACTGCGAACGGGCGGTATGTGTTCGGCGTACGAGCGGGGCTGCCGCCGGCATCCGATCTCTCCATCACTAAGTCTGACTCACCGGATCCAGTAACGGTCGGTAACAACTTGACCTACGGCCTCACTGCCAGCAACAACGGCCCCGCTGATGCCACCGGCGTGACCATCACCGATACATTGCCTACAGGTGTTACGTTTGTCTCGGCCTCAGCTACGCAAGGCCCTTGTAGCCACTCAAGTGGAACTGTCACTTGCACAATAGGTAACCTCGCCAACAATGCCACGTCGACGGTGACCATTGTGGTTACGCCCATCGCCGCAGGCAACATCATGAACACAGCGAGCGTGACAGGCAATGAGGCTGATCCTAACAGCGCGAACAATACAACTACCCAAGGGACGACTGTCGCAGCGGCACCTTCATCCTTGCAGTTCGGTGCTGCCACTTACAGCGCCGGCGAAGCCAGCGGCACAACTACTATCAGCGTCACACGCACCGGCGGCAGTAGCGGCGCAGCCTCAGTGCAGTTTTTAACTGCCGGCGGCGGGACCGCGACTGGAGGCGCGAGTTGCACGGCGGGCGTGGACTACCTTACCACCTCGGGCACGTTGAACTGGGCCGCTGGCGATGTCACCAACAAGACGTTCCCGATCACGATCTGCAACGACACCGTCTTCGAAGGTAGTGAAAGCGTCAATCTGGCGCTGAGCAATGCCAGCGGCGCGACGCTTGGCTCACCGAACACCGCCACCTTGACCATCACCGATAATGACTTGCGGTCGACAATATCCATTACCGACGTCGCTCAAGCTGAAGGCAACAGTGGCACAACATCTTTTGGTTTCACCGTTTCGCTTTCGAACCCCAGTCCTGAGACGGTCACCGTAAACTATGCTACTGCGAACGGTACTGCGACCGCCGGGAGTGATTATCAGGCTATCAGCGCCACGACGTTGACCTTCAATCCGGGCGTGACGAGTCAGCCTGTCAACGTGCAGGTGATCGGCGACACGTTGGACGAAGAAAACGAAACCTTCTTGGTCAACCTCTCCGGCGCAACAAACGCGACCATTGCCGACAATCAAGGTCTGGGGACGATCAACGATGATGACGCCTTGCCGAATCTGACCATCTCCGATGTGTCTCAAGTTGAAGGCAACAGCGGCCCGACCAGTTTCGATTTCACCGTGAGATTGTCTGTGGTCAGCGGACGGACCGTAACAGTGAATTACGCCACTGCCGACGGCACCGGCACGGCGGGCAGCGACTATCAGGGGATAGGTCTCACCGCACTGACTTTCACACCAGGCCAGACTACCAAGACTGTAACCGTGCTGGTGAATGGCGATACGACCAACGAGGCGGATGAGACATTCTTTGTCAATGTCTCAGGGGCTGCGAATGCCAATATCACAGACAGCCAGGGCCAGGGCACGATTACCAATGATGATGCGCTGCCGACCTTGAGCATCAACGATGTGAGTGTGACCGAGGGCAATAGCGGCACAGTCAACGCTGTCTTCACCGTGAACCTCTCCCCCGCCAGTGGACAGACTGTGACAGTTAACTACGCCACAGCGAACGGTACTGCGACGGCGGGCGGTGATTACCTGGCCATCAATACCACCACCTTGACCTTAAATCCGGGTGAGACCAACAAACCCGTCACCGTCTTAGTCATCGGCGACACCTTGAACGAAGCCGACGAAACGTTCCCGGTGAATCTAACGAATCCGACCAATGCAACAGTCACAGACAACCAGGGACTTGGAACCATCACGAACGATGATCCTGTGCCTACCGGAAACCTGGAGATCAGGGGGCGCACAGTGGATGACTCTGCGCGCAGCATTAGTGGCGTGATCATTTTTCTTAGCGGCGCAGCGTCAGGGACCACGACCACAGACAGCAACGGCAACTATTCGTTTGCCAATCTCAGCGCCGGCGATTACACGGTCGCACCTTCCATCAGCAACTATTCCTTCAGCCCTGCGAACCAGACTTTCAACAACTTGAGCGTGGATCGCATTGCCAACTTCGTGGGAACACAAACGGCGGTGAGCATCACGGGAAGAGTGACTGACAGCAACGATATCGGTCTGGGAGCTGTGAGTCTTAGCTTAACCAGGAACGGTATTCCGGGGGAAACGGCGTCAACGGATGGTCTCGGCAACTATGGTTTCGGCAACCTCTCGGCTGGGACGAATTACGTCGTCATGTCGGCGGGAAGCTTCACTCCGTCGCTTCTGACTTTTAATAATCTGAGTGTGAATGCGACGGCTAATTTTAAAGCCCTTCCGATTAGTCCGCCTACCTCAGGAGTTATCACAGGACGGGTGACGGACGCTAATGGCAATCCGCTTACCAAGGTAACGTTGACGCTCTCCGGCCCGATTACAGGCGTGGCGTCAACAGACTCCGCCGGTAATTACGCGTTTATCAACCTCACGCCGGGCGGCAACTATACCGTCACGATACAGAATTCGCAGTACGTGTTTGCTCCGTCGCGTGCCGACTTCTTCAATCTGGACACTAGTCAGACGTTCAACCCTACTGCTGCTCCGGTGGCTGTCCCCGAGCCAACGCCGTCCGCAAATGACGACTTCAGCAGTGCGACGCGGGATTCCGACAAGTGGTCGCTGGGCACGCAGACGCAGCCACCGCAAAGTTTTGATCCGCAGGTGAATGTAAGCCAGGCTTCCGGGCAGTTAGTAATCACGCCGTTGACGCAGGCCGCTGGCTTGCACTACAACGGCTACGTTTCGGCCAACGCGTTTGACATAACAAACGGCTCCGTAAGTGTCCAGGTAGTTAGTGCGGCCAGCGGAGGTGCTGACACTGTGTTTGCGATCGGCAGCGACTTAAACAATTTCTATCGATTCATGGTGCGTACGGCGGGCGGTTCGGCAGGTTCGGTGATGATGATTAGAGGAACCGACGGTGTGGAACGGCCGCTCGACACCACAGTGTCGCAGTTGCTTTTTCAGATTGTGATCGCGGGCCAACCAACGACGCTGCCGGTTCCCTACGATTCGAACCAGCATAAGTTCCTGCGCTTCCGGCACGTGTCGCCGGTGGTCTCACCACAATTTGGGAAGATTGTTTTTGAGGTCAGCCCTGACGGTATCAACTACACTCCTCTGCACGAGTCATTGTTGAATAGGGGTGTAACCCCACTTACGACAGAATTGAGCGCCGGAACCTCATCACCAACCAATCCCGGTCTGGCAGTGTTTGACGACGTCAAGTATGTGAACAGCACGTTTCAGTTTAGCGCCGCTGGCTACTCGGTGGGAGAGGGAGATGGCTCGATTCAGATTACTGTGACGCGTTCTGGCAACATGGGAGAGACTGCTACCGTTGATTATGCGACCGCCGATGGCACGGCAACGCAGAGCACCAGGTACATCAACGCCGCTGGCCGCCTGACGTATGCTGCGGGGGAGGCGAGTAAAACTTTCGGTGTGCTGATAGTTGATAACGCGCACGCGGAAGGCAATCAAAATCTGAATCTGAATTTGTCGCTACCTGACCCGGCTACTGCTGGCCTGAACGCACCTGGGCGGGCGACGCTCACCATCGCCGACAACGACACGACGTTGGCGACGAGCAACCCGCTGGACACGGCGCAGTATTTTGCCCAGCAACACTACTCCGACTTTTTCAACCGTGAGCCGGATGCATCTGGGTTGGCTTTCTGGACCAATCAGATCACTAGTTGTGGCAGCGATAGTGAGTGTATCGCGATCAGGCGGATCAATGTTTCGGCGGCCTTCTTCCTTTCCCCTGAATTCCAGGAGACTGGGTTTCTGGCGTATCGCTTTTATAACCTTGCGTTGAACCGGCCGAATGGCTTGCCGGGCTACACTGAGCTTTTCCGAGATGCCCAGGCAATTGGACGAGGATTTGTCGGAGGAGCACCAGGCTCGGAGGCGTTGTTGGAAGCGAACAAGGTGGCTTATGCGAATGAGTTCGCCACCAGAGCGGAGTTTACGGCGCTTTATCCTTTGAATCTGACGCCCGTACAATTTGTCGATGCGCTGTACGCGCATGCGGGAATCACGCCGAGCGCCGCCGAGCGCCAGGCAGCGATCGATGAGTTTAACAACCCCACGGGTGCGCGTGGGCGAGTGCTGCGTCGTGTAGCCGAGAACCAGACGCTGAGCGCGCGTGAGTTCAACCGGGCGTTTGTGCTCGCCCAGTACTTCGGCTATCTGCGCCGCAATCCGGATGATGCGCCAGACAATAACCTGGACGGTTACAACTTCTGGCTAGGGAAACTCAATGAGTTCAACGGCAACTTCGTTAACGCCGAAATGGTGAAAGCTTTCATCACCTCTGGTGAGTACCGCCAAAGGTTTGGACCGTGAGTCGGAATAGTGGTTCAATATCCTCAGACGTCATAGCGCGCATCTGGCGCAATCCTGGGTAGTTTCACGTAAAAACGCAAAGGGGGCCAAGACGCAAAGAAGAATACGTTCTAGACTTTGCGTCTTGCGTGACATTCTTGAATACCTACCCCTCAAGGGAGAAAGCCCCTTGCCTCTTCATATATGTAAGCCTGTTCGATTTCCGCTCCAACTATCTTTTGCAGCGCTCTTCATTGTCCTGAGCGTTGCGACCGCAGAGGCCCAGGACACTGTCACGGGAGCTTTCGAGGGTATCGTCAGCGACAGCCAGACCGGCGCCGCCTTAAAAGGCGCCGCCGTTGAGATCATCAACCAGCAGACTGGTCTGACATTCACTCTGCAGACGGACTTCCGCGGGAGTTTTTTCCAGGGGTTGCTGCTACCCGGAATCTACATCGTTCGTGTGTCCATGCCCGGTTACCAAACCAAAGAAGTCTTCCAGCGCCTGCGCATTACTTATACCGGGGAAGTCGTGCCCATCCCGGTTGCTCTTGATCCTGCTCCCGTCGGCGTGACTGCGTCCGCATCACCCACACCGGCGACGCTATCGGTCGAGGACACTGACATCAGGGCCACCATCGGCACGGTTGATGGGCGTCGCAGCGGTTCATTCACCGAAGAAGAAGTCGTAACGCTACCACTTGGCGGCGCGACCATCACTCGAACGTTTGATGAACTGGCGTTACTTTTACCCGGTGTCGTGCCACCGCCGCAGACCCTGGGCAGTGTCGCTGGTCCGGGAGTGGGGGCGGGAGTGGGGTCGGCCGGCCAATTCGCGGTGAACGGGCTTCGGTCGCGGGGAAACAATTTTACCGTTGATGGCTCGGACAACAACGATGAGGACATCGGCGTGAGAAGGCAGGGCTTCGTAGCCTTAGTGCCGCAACCGCTGGAGTCAATCCAGGAGTATCAAGTGATCACATTGCTCGCGCCGGCGCAGTTTGGCCGCAACATCGGTGCGCAAGTGAACGCCGTCTCAAAGTCCGGAGGTAGCAAAACGCACGGCACAGTTTATGGAACATTCAACTCGAGCCAACTGAATGCGCGCAATTTCTTCGATACGACATTCGGCAATGCGACAACTGCCTTGCGAGCAAACAACCAGGATGTGCTGGTCCAAACCAGAAATGCTAATGGCGTAGTAACGGGTGAACGGCCATTGACTGTAGGAAATGAGAGTGGTGGCGAGGATTCCTTCACGTTCTGGCAAGGCGGCTTTGTCATCGGCGGACCCGTCAAGCGTGACAGAGTATTCTATTTTGCTTCCTTTGAAAGAACCACTACCAACGCGACGGAAGAACATAGCTTCGCGGTGCCAACAGTCGAGCAGCGGGGCGCGTTTGGTACTGGTGCGACGGGCCTTTTCAGAAACCCGTTCAACGGAGCTCCAACTGCCGCCATCCCTGGCAGCATCGGCGGCTCAGCCATCTTTAACCTTTTCCCTTTCCCCAATAACTCCGGCGGTATCTACGGACCGAATACTTTCACACAAACGTTACCCGCCGACGGCCGAGGCGTTATCTGGTCGGCGAAGATTGACGGCAACTTCACTATCGCCGGAAGACCGCAATCCATCACCGAGCGCTATAACTACAGCGACGACTCACGCGTCATACCCGTTACCGGTGGAGGCCTCTTTTCATCGGTCAAACCGCGCATCCGCACACAAAACTCTTCGCTTTATCTCAACAGCCAATTGAGCGCACCTGACGCTCAGCGGCAAATCTTCAATCAGCTGCGCCTCTCTTATGGGCGCACCAGATTGGTTTTCGATGAGGTGCGCGACCAAAAGTTTCTGGTTCCGAGTCGAGCATTCCCAAGTGCGCCTTTCCTTTTGAACGCACCGCTTATGCTCAACATTACAAGACCTCCGCAGCCTGGCATAGCGAACAGCGGCCCGGCGATCTTTTTCGATCCACTCTCGAGTGGTCGCTTTCAAATCTCCACGGTGGAGGAGGAGATTGGGCTTCTGGGCCAGGTTCTCGTCGCGGGCTTCAGCCCGCTTGGCGTGAACGTTTTTAACTTCCCGCAGCGACGCGTCAATAACACCTATCAGCTCGCCGACCAGTTCGCCGTGCGACTCGGCAGTCATAACCTCGTCTTGGGCACAGACAACCGCCGCACGGAACTCAACAGCGACCTGCCGCGCAATGCTCGCCCGCTGGTTACATTCAACGGATCGCCGCGGCTGATCCTCGAGAATGGAACTTTCCGCTTCCCGACCAGCGGTGATCCGAACCCGGTCATCAGGCCCGAGGACCTCGCGGCCCTGGGCGCCGCCAGTAACTTTTTCCTGACACTCAATACGGGCGGTAATGACGCGGGCATTAACTTACGCTTCTACCAGTTGAACTTTCACGCGCAGGACACCTGGCGCGTGCGTCCAAATCTCTCGCTCTCCTACGGCTTGCGCTATGAGTACAACACGCCGGCGCGCGAGGTCAGCCGGCGGATCGAGGACACTTTCACCGATCCAGCGCTTGATCTCGCGCCGGGGTTGCGCCAGTTCATCGACGGTAGGGCACAGATTTATGAACCCGACCGCGACAATTTCGGGCCGCGTGTTGGCTTGGCCTACGCCCCGAACGTGTTCGGTTCAGATCGGGTGACAGTGTTGCGCGTGGGTTTTGGAATTTTCTACGATCAAATTCTAGGGTCGGTGGTCAGCCAGTCGAGGAACGTATTCCCGAGATTCGTCACCCTTAACTTCGGCGGGCTGAAACCGTCTGTAGAAGATTTTTTGATCTTCTTTAACCCTTATGGAACTCTTATACCCGTCTCAAGCACCAGGATCGTTCCACTCGAATTGCCGGGGACACTCAACACACTCAATCCTGAAATTACATTGAATCGCTTGATCAATTTCATCAGCAGCGATTTTCCAAGTGCCCTCGGTGCCACTCTGCCGGCGCGACGGCTTACAATGCCCACGGCACATCACTACTCCTTGACCTTAGAACAGCAGTTGAACTCGAACACTACTGCGTCGATCGCGTACGTTGGCACTCAGGGGCGGCACCTGCTTCGCTTTACAACTCCCAACCAGGGCCCCGGATTGATCGTTGCGCCGACGGCACTGGTTGTTTTCCAGGATGATCAGCCAGTCCCAGTTTTTCGGGGCCAGGGGTTGGTCCCGACTCGAGGCGTCAGGGGGGTGGGCGCGGTCAACATTTTTGAGACCACGGCGAATTCTCGTTACAACGCCTTGCAGCTACAGGTTCGGGGACGTGTGCGAAGATCACTCCAGTACCAGGCGGCATACACCTTCTCGAAGGCAACGGACGATGTTTCCGACGTTTTCGACCTGGCCGGTGCGTCGGCACTGCCGCAAAACAGTCTTACCTTCGCGGGAGAGCGCGGCCCGGCCAACTTCGACGTGCGCCACCGCTTCGCCTATAATTTTATTTACAACTTTGGCGCCTCTCGTGGAATGAATCCCGTATCGCGGCTCTTAATGGATCGACTTCAGATCGCCGGCAGAGGTCTCTTACAAACAGGCCAGCCGTTCACAGTCAACAGCGTCATAGACGTCAATCTGGACGGGAATCTAACGGATCGCTTGAACACGACTAGCGGCATCGCAATCACGGGTGATGGCCGCCAGCCGTTGCGATTGACGACGGATAATCTAGCCGGACTGCTCGCGCCCTTCGGTCAGGACGGCGCCGTCGGACGCAATACTTTTCGCGCCGGAAGCGTAATGGAGTTCGACCTGGCACTGATGAAAACCCTCACCGTCCAGAAAGCCCAGAACCTGCTTCTACGGATGGATATTTTCAACGTTTTCAACCGGGCTAACTTCGGTGTCCCGGTTCGCTTTCTGGAAGCTCCCGGCTTCGGTAGTGCGACGAACACGGTGACGCCCGGTCGCCGCATTCAGTTCGGTTTGAAGTATTCGTTCTGACGTTGAATGAGTGGCCCAGACTTCAGTCTGTGATGCACGGCTGGATAAACCTCAAGGTAGAATGATGCGAAATCGTCACACAGACTAAAGGATCTCTGATCGAGTCGGTGATCACGCAGCGACTCACCACAGCCAATGAGAGTGCATAACGTCAGAGGGTAATTATTTCGCCACCACTTTGTTTTCAGTTTTCACTTACCCGCTACCAGCGTGATACTGACCTCATGACACGAAAGTAATTGGAATCGAACGATCGACAGACCTAAAAGTCTATGCTACTTATCTAAGGAGTAATCAGATGCCTCGCAACCACCGCCCAGCGAAATACTTTGAAGGGATTGACGCCACGAAAATTACGGTGGCAAGTCTGTTTATCCTGCTGATTTTCGGCCTGGCCATGCCTCTGCGATCTTCCGCGGGGGGAAGCGCGATCGGCAAGATCGCCTTCACACGTGGGAGTGGCACCGCCGAAGAGATTTACGTGATGAACGCCGACGGAAGCGCCGCGATCAGGGTCACCAATAACGCGGTGCGCGATTACTTTCCCGTGATCTCGCCGAACGGCTCGAAGATCGCTTTCGAGAGCGAGCGGAACGGGAACTGGGACATTTATGTTATTGACCCCGACGGGACTAACGAGCAACGCCTGACTACGACCCCGGGAGTTGACCTCCACGCAGCATGGTCACCCGACGGCAAACACATCGCGTTTTCGAGCCACCAGAACGGTAACAGCGACATATACGTGATGGACGCCGCCGATGGGAGCAATCAAAGAAGGATTACGATACATCCGGCGCCAGATCTCCACCCCGTTTATTCACTCGACGGCACAAGGTTCGTCTTCGCCAGTGTGCGCGATGGCGACCGTGAAATCTTTACGATAGCGTCCGACGTGACTGAGAGCGAAAGCGAGTTTGATTGCGATGATGATTCTTCGTGTGGCTTTGTGCCGCTCCGCCTTACAGATAACAGGGCCTTCGATTCGTTTCCCGCCTGGTCACCCGACGGCACAAAGATCGTGTTTCACAGTTTTCGAGATGGCAACTTCGAGATTTACGTGATGGGCATCCACGGCGAAAACCAAACAAACGTCACGCGCAGCCCGACGGAAGACATTTTTCCGAATTGGTCGCCGGACGGAACTAAGATCGTTTTCGAGAGCCTGCGCGGCGGCAACCGCGACATTTACGTGATGGACGCCAACGGCAACAACCCGACGAGGCTCACCACTGATGCCGCGCAGGATCTCATTCCCGCATGGCACTGGCAAAGGAACTCAGATCCTAAGACTATTAGCGGTCGAGTGCGAGGCATTAGCGGTGGAGCGGTGGGTGATTTGAAGATCAACGTGCGAAGGATAGCGGACGCGTCTGCTATCCCAATTTGTGTTGCCAACAATACGTTCGTGAGGACTTTAACCGACGGAACTTACTCTATTCAGGTAACGCCCGGCTGCGCCTATAACGTGGGACCTGATCCGCAGGAGTTGCAAGACCGCTTTGCTACTGACGAGGGTGCCGGCGTTGCCAATCCGCCTTCCATAACCGTCTTCGTCGCTTTCAACGTGCCCTCCGTTAACTTTGGTGTGGGGGCCACCCCTACGCCCGGGATAAGGGGGCGCATCATCGACGCTAGTAAATGCCCAAATTACAACCCACTTACGGATGGTAACCTCGAGTGTGGTCTGCCGGGTGTATCGGTCATCGGCGAATGGAGCGGTGAGCCTAGAAGAGACGTCAGTAAATCTATCATTAGCACCGACGCCAGCATCAGCGGTAGGTACACACTGCCGGATTTCCTTATAAACAGTGTGGTGACGGTGAGAGCGACCCTCCCTGGCTACGTTATTACAATCATCCCGCCGAACACGGAGCAAATCACTCTTACCAGTCCGTCGACCCGACCCCTGGTTGATTTTAGGGCGGTACTAGCGAACAGCAACCCGGTGGTAAGCCTTACCGACCCGGCTAACGGCACGACGTACGCAGCGGCGGCTCCCGTTTTGATCAACGCTAATGCGTCTGACCAGGACGGCCTGATTAGTAAAGTGGAATTTTTCCGGGGGAACATTAAGCTCGGCGAAGACAACACCGGGCCTTACAGCTTCACCTGGAACCCTCTGGCCGCCGGCAACTACTCCCTCACGGCCGTTGCTACAGACAATGGCGGCACGTCAACCACTTCCAGTCCTGTCAACATTACGGTGAATGAGGCGGACGCGGTTCAATTCAGCGCGAGCGCGGCTACAGCGACCGAGACTTTTAATGCGACGACGAAGCTTGACCTTACCGTTACCCGCACGGGGAACACTTCGGGAGCGGCCTCGGTAAACTACGCCAGTGCAAACGGGACGGCCAACGAACGCTCAGACTATTTAGCAGCGCTCGGCACTGTCCGCTTCCAGGCGGGCGAAACAGCGAAAACGATCCCGGTCTTCATTGTCGACGACTCCTTCGGCGAATCGGCAGAGACGTTCACTGTAACTTTGAGCAGCGCGGTTGGCACGTCGCTCGGCTCTCCTGCGACCATCACCCTCACCATCAACAGTAACGAGGCTGTGGACGGGCCGAACCCAGTCAAGGACGCTAGCTTCAGCTCTGACTTCTTCGTGCGCCAACACTATGTTGACTTCTTCAATCGGGAGGCCGATGCGCCGGGACTCGCTTTCTGGAAGAACCAAATCGACGAATGTACGACTCAACAGTGCCGCGAGATCCGGCGCATCAATGTCTCCGCGGCTTTCTACATCTCGATTGAGTTCCAGCAGACAGGTTATCTTGTTTACAAGGCATATCAAGCGGCCTTCAACTCTGGTGAGCAGCTTGAGCTCAGAGACTTCTTACCGGATACGCAGGAGATTGGCCGCGGCGTCATCATCGGCCAACCGGGAGCCGACCAGCAGTTGGAAACCAACAAGCAGAACTTCTTCCTCGCCTTCGTGCAGCGTCCGGCCTTCCTCGCTCCAGGTGCATACC
>JBHENP010000020.1:0-65207 GCA_046261995.1 Pyrinomonadaceae bacterium | reverse complement strand
TTCATAGACCGTGTAACCGCGATAATTGGTCGAGATCGGTTCTACCCAATCTGATTTGTGCGCTGCCAGGTCTGCCATTGAAATGAAACCACCGTTCTTCTCGCAGTAGTCAGCTATGCCACGGGCTATTTCACCTTTGTAGAAAGCATCGCGGCCGCCGCGGGCCAGCGTGCGGAAGGTGCGAGCCAGGTTCGGTTGACGGAAGATCTCGCCTGGCCGTGGCGCTCTCCCCTCAATCAGGTAGTTAGTTGCAGCTGCGGGAGTCTTCTTCAACGTTGTCACCGCGGCGTTCCAGTCTTCAGCAGTCTTCTCCATGACTGGAAACCCGTTCTCCGCACAATCAATAGCCGGGCCCAGCAGATCCGAAAGCTTCATGGTGCCGTACTTTTCCAATAACGTTACCCAGCCATCAAAAGCACCGGGCACGGTGATACTTTCCATGCCGAACTCCGGCATCTGCGCGGGCATCTGTGTAGTCTGTCGCTTGGCAAAGTAATCAAGACTCAAAGCGCCTGGTGCTCGTCCACTGGCATTGAGGCCCTTCAGCTCCTTCGTTTTCGACCAGTAAACGAGCATGAAGGCGTCGCCGCCTACGCCCGTCATCATCGGTTCCGTTACATTGAGCATGGCCGCCATCGCGATCGCCGCATCGACGGCATTGCCCCCGCGTTTGAGAACCTCAAGACCGACCTGCGAGGCGAGCGGTTGGCTGGTAGCAACCATTGCATGTTGGCTCCGCACAACCGATCGACCCGGCTTGACCTGGGAGAGCCGGTTTTTGGCATTGGAGATTTTGTCCTGGGAGCTTTGGTCTTGTGCTGAGGGGTGGATGTTTGTCATCGACATCAGCGCCATTATCGCAGTCGCAATGTAGATTCGAGCAGCTCGCGGCAATGAAATGGATGTCGTTCGGGTCATAAGCGAACCTCTCCTAACACTCATTTTGTTGTCGGCTCATAGTAAAGAGTTACTGCGCCACAACCAAATGTTTTTGTTTTTAAGAGTTTAAGATTAATTCTATCCATGACGTTTTTAAATAATGGTAAGCCGCTTCCTAAAACAGTTGGCTGAACGCCAAGCTGGTATTCATCAATCAAGTCAAGTTGCGTTAAGGCTACTATTAAACTTGGGCTGCCAACTAAAATGTTCTTACCCGCTTGTTGCTTGAGTTCTAAAACTTCTTCTTTAACGACTTCCTTTTTCAATTGTGTATTTTTCCAACCCACATTTTTCAGCGTGCGTGAAAAAACAATCTTTGAAATATTGTCTATTAATACTGCAAATTCATCCGTTGGTTTGTTACCTGTAGGAGTTTTTACGACAGCTGGCCAATAACTTTCCATAAGTTGAAATGTTATCCTTCCGTATATAAGGGTGTCTGCATTACTTAATAGCTCATTATAGTGTTGATGAATTTCGTCATCTGCAATCATTGCCGTGTGGTTGCAAAACCCGTCAAGTGTCATATTCATTGCTGCAATTAGTTTTCTCATATTTCCTCCGTTAGAATCAGATCGATGTGATTTTGGCTCGTTGCTTGTTGATCCGCAAGAACGAGTTCACTCAGCCCAAATTAAAGATCTGAATAAGCTGAACGTGGTGAGAGCGGGGACAACTCCCGGGACTATTCCGGACTTCGTAAGATCTTTTCCATCTTTTTGCCTTTTGCGAGTTCGTCAATCAATTTGTCCAAGAACCGGATCTTTTGCATCAACGGGTCTTCGATCTCTTCCACACGGATCCCGCAAACTACGCCCTTGATTAAAGAAGCATTCGGATTCATCTTAGGAGCTTGATCGAAGAATGTTCGAAAATCCGTCTTCTCCCGGATTTGCTTTTCCAGCCCAGCCTTACTATATCCAGTGAGCCACCGAATAATTTCGTCTACCTCTTCCCTTGTGCGGCCTTTCTTTTCGGCTTTCGTCACATAGTGCGGATAAACGCCCGCAAAACTCATCGCGAAAACCCTATCGTTTGCCATTACATTGCCCTCCTCACCGAGCGTCCATCCGCTGCAGATAAACATCGCGATACCGCCCGCATTGCTGCAAGAATGATTCCGATTGTTTTTACTAGGCCGTGGATTTGAGTTTACCGCCCACAATCGTCATTGGAATTAGAATCGCCGTAAAAATAACGTGATACCAAATGGGGACATACGGCCAGGACATAACCACCTTCAGTAAACCAAATGCCACCAGCAGAAAGCCGAGGACTAGCGGCGCGCGTTTGTTTTCACCGGCAATCAGCGCGGCCAGAAATCCGGACATCACCGAGACTATAGAAGCGAGCACGATATGAATGACAAGAATGGTCGTGTCTGCGGTGAACTGACCGCCATGTTCAATGGCCGCCTGGAACGCGAGTTGATGAGCGCCGAACCACTCCGGCCAGATGGCCGAAAGAATCTTCTCGCTTCCCACCCACGCTATCGCCCAGGCAATAAATCCGGCAGTGACGCCCAAAACGATTCGTACCATAGATTTCCTCTATTCATTTCTTTGAACTGTCTTCACCTAGCTGGCGCAGCTCTTGTGTGTTCAAATTGTCCGCTGGTATCTTGCGGTCTTCGGATCTGACACAGCACGAGTCAGAGCTACTCAGCGTTGCACCTGTTCTGGCGCCTCACCCGGAACTGGAGCGGGCCTGGCAGTGGGGACCTTGCCAGGGAAGTTATATCTTGTTCGATGGAAATCAAGTTGTTGGGCCACACAATCGTTGTAGGAGCGCGGAACGTGTTCTCAACTTGATCGTTGAATCGAAGGTTGCATGTGATCGCCGCGCCCGGCCAATAGGCGCTCGGCGTTAGCTTGATCATTCTTTGAAGAGTTGTGATGCACTCTACACTTGACCAGCGCGAAACCCTGCTTGCCGCGTGGAGAACCAACAACCGCGTTACCGTCTTCCTAGTCGAGCACTTACCCCACGAGTTCTGGGGAGCCACAGTACCGGGGGCTCCACGACGGACCGTTCGGATGATAGCCGGCCACATTCACAATGCACGGTGTATGTGGATCAAGACGCTGGGAACGGAACACGGCATCGCTGCGCCGCCAGCCGTAAATCGACACAAAGTTGGTCCGAAAGATCTAATTCCAGCACTGGGCCACAGTAGCCGCGGCATCATCAGTTTGCTGGCGCTCGGGTGTGACCGAGGGGGCGCGATCCCAGCCTCCTCGTTGTATACCTGGCGCAACCTTCCACTCGACGTCGGGCACGTCCTAACCTATTTCGTCGCTCATGAAGGTCATCATCGCGGGCAGATAGTTATGCTCGCTCGCCAGCTGGGCCACCGTTTGCCCGTTGAGATTACTGGTGGTCTTTGGCAATGGTCCAAGCGCTCTAGGGAGGCTGGGAACTAGATTTCGCTGAAGCCCGCCGCAAGTTGTGGTTGACTGGGGCAAGCATATCGTCGAATGTCCCTTTCTCAGTACTTGCGTCAAAAACGCTGCGGCGCCTTCAGCACGCACCGCACAGTGTCGCGTGCGATTAATAGTTCCTCGTCGGTTGGGATGACGTAAGCTGCCAGCCGAGATCCATCTTGGCTAATAATTCCTTCCTGACCGCCGATCTGCGCTCGATTACGCGCTTCATCAAGTTCAATTCCCATCCACTCGAGGCCAGTGCAGATGCGCGCGCGTACGTCCCATGAGTTCTCTCCGATCCCGCCCGTAAACACGATCGCATCTGCACCATTCATGGCCGCCAGATATGCCCCGATATACTTCCGAGCTCGATAACAGAAGATCTCAATCGCCAGCAGGGCGCGCCGGTCATTCTCTTCACGCCCTTCATCGAGTAGCTCACGCATATCGCTAGTTAGGCCGGAGATACCCAACAGCCCGGATTGCTTATTGAGAAGGCTTTCGACTTCGCCCGTTGACAAGCCTTCTTTGGTACAAACGAAATCGATGATTGCCGGGTCGAGATCGCCGGACCTGCTCCCCATAACCAATCCTTCGAGAGGCGTCAGCCCCATTGAAGTATCAATCGAATCACCGCCACGGATTGCTGCGGCAGAACAGCCGTTGCCCAGGTGCATGGTTATCACGTTGGTCTGCCCACGGGGAATGCCGCGTAGCTGGCGGTAGCGGTAAGCCACATAGCGATGTGATGTACCATGAAAGCCATACCGCCGTACTCGATGCCGCCGGTAGAGTTGATATGGCAGCGCATAAAGATATGCATGGTCAGGCAAGGTCTGGTGAAATGCGGTATCGAAGACGGCAACCTGCGGCAAACCTTCTCCAAACAGATTGCGTGCTGCTGAGATACCTTTGATGTTTGCTGGATTGTGTAGCGGCGCCAGGTCTATGCAGTCCTCGATGCCGCGAAGAACGTCATCCGTTATCAATACAGAGTGAGTGAAGCGCTCGCCGCCATGCACGACGCGATGCCCAACAGCCTGGATATCGGCAATACTCTTGACTTCATGAATGCCCGATTCTGCCGATGAAGCCCAGCGAGCGATCAAGTCAACTGCAGCTTGCATGTCGCGCAACTGCGCAGTTGATCGCTGCTGCGAACCGCCCTCGACCGTAAGAGTGACGATGGCTTCGCCCCCGATGCGCTCGATGGTTCCCCGGGCGAGTCGTTTGTCCGCATTCTGCGCGATCAGATCCAGATCAGTTGCAATCAGTTGAAACTTTACGGTGGAGCTACCGCAGTTAAGGACAAGAATGTTCATGCAGAATGACCTTTGGGTGGCCTCATGTTATTGCTCTCAGCGCCGCGTCTCTACTCGTGCTCCATCGCCACTCCCGGATTTCGGGCATGTCTTCGCCTCGCCCGACGATGTATTGCCGGAAGCGCGCTTAATTCTTCAGAGGGCGTCTTAAGTTGAATTCATGGACGCGTTGAAAGGCGCAACGGCGTGGCAGGATTAAGACGGCACGGATCTGAGGTCTTGGCTGCGTCGCTGCGCGCCTTGCGAACTGCATCTGTCATGGTCCTTTCATCAAGTCTTACAAGTCCGCATTCGATCTCATTCAGCCGGCGGTTCAACGTCTGGATCCCATCTCGTAATAGGTTTATTTCCTGATCGTTCGGTTGAGCAACCGGCGAGCGCTGCGAGAACGCCGATTGCTGCAGTCGATTGATATTCGACTCGATAGAGTAGAGCCGCTGCTCCAGGAAACTGATCCTTCGGTCGAGGGTCCTAACATCCTGAGTTTCCGTAATGCCTTCCAGTTCGGAAGGGCTCGTGCCCGGATAGGCGTTAGCAATTACTCCCATTGCAGTGCACAAAATGATACCCAGCGCTATGCGCTGCTCTGTTCGGATCCTCATTGTCAGTCCCCCTGTCTTTACAATTCAGCCGCTGGAAACACGAACGCCAACCGCACAGCCGGTTAAGCGATCGACGGTCAACCCGGCTTTCTCCATCTCTATCCGATCACTTACGAAACGGCACGCTTGCCGCCGCGCTCTGCCCTAGGCGGGTAGTACGCGTCCACTCGAACGCAAGCCCATAAGCCGGGCAGGGAGAGTGCCGAAGTCTTCGACTTCCCAGGTGTTGCCGTCTTTAAGCCTGACCTTAGCGGCCGCGATTAACGTCCCCTGGCCCCTGCCGTTCCGGTCCAGGAATATTTCCGCATACCCAATCTTGTAGTCTTGAGATCTGGCGCCGTAACGAAGTTCATAAAAGTTGATGTTGCGCTCATAAAAGACGGTTAGCTTTGTGCCTCCCTCGCTCCACGGCTCGGCGATGATAGCGTTGGCACTAACACCTACGCCCGTGCCAATTGGATTCTCCCTGAATCCATTTTTGAGAGCACACTGAGCAGCTCGTCCTGCCCGCCCCGTTTTAATGCTTCGTTTAACTCGCGCACTTGACCCGCCGGGGTGTAACTGTTGGCGATTAAGGTGAACGGACGCGACCGTCCGCCGAACCGTCCGCCGATGCCGACGGCGGTGCCGTTGATGCGTTGATTGGCAGACTGGGCCTGCGCATCGAAGGGTTGTTGGAAAAGCGCGACGAAGCAAACCGCGCAGAGCAAAATTACTAATCTCCTTGTTTTCATGTCTTCCTCCTTGTCCGTAAAAAGTGTCATCCGGTTTCGCTGATGACGACAAATACCAAGTCATCTTCCTAAACGGATGTACGCTCAAAAGAATAAAAGTATAAAACCCTCCGTAAAGAAGGTCTTACCCTGTAAGCACGGATACCCTTCGATCCGTGTGGAAACGATTCGATCAATTGACTCCGATGATCGTTCCGAGTAGCGAGCCGCACGCGAGGTACTTCTGCCGCACACCGTTCACTTCCGATCTCGCGTTCCCCCGCGCGCACGGAAGGGAACTAACTGCTGTGACAGTAAGAGGAGATCAGAACATCGGGAACCGTTCTGCCTGAAGACCTCAATCTCAGAACTCGCTGTTATTGAGCCCTAACCTCAACTACCAAATTGTTCTTTTAGGAATAAGTAAGCTAACAAATAAGATGTAAATACTCAATGGGAATCCAAGGCAGGCAAAATGTGAAGCCGGGGCCGCTGCTAATCTTGTTTTAAGGCCGTCAATGAGTCGACACAATCTCGTTATTCAATCGGAAGCCAACTGACTTTAACGGCAATTCTTTAACAATCATCAGCTTGTCGCCTCGTCCAAAGCGGAGTAGAGTCTCCCGACACAACCTAGGTTCCTGGCTCTCGTGACTTGTCATCCGATATCCGAGAGTGCGGCCGTGGACTTCCCCGATCATGGTCCTGATCTTTCGCGGGCAGTGATCTCTGTTCATCGGAACTCGATGCCCGGTCTCTCTGGCCCACAACTCACAAGGAAAATGCGGAAGTGTGACGCAGGGACGCCTCTCCGTTGCTTACCTGGGGAGTTGCGCAGCAGACGCTCGCGACCGCCCGCGTCTGCGACGCAGTGATCAACAAGACGGACTGAACACAAGGATACTCAAGTCATTACATTACCCCGGAGACGACAATTAAATGCACATGACAGTAAATCGGCTAAGAACAATAAACATCGGCAGGAGATCTTTACGAAGAAGTCGCGCGTTGATACTCGAGCTCTCGCTAGTCGCGTCCTCCGTTTGTTTATTGAATTCCGCGACGGTCGCACAACAACGAGCGCCGGAGTTGCTGACCTACAATGAACTGGTCCAACTGTACGAGCAGGGTACCCCACCAGATGTTTTGCAAACCAAATTGCGTCGATTGCTGACGACACCATTCGTCAGTAACGCTGCGTCCGCGCGTGGCGTGAAGCCGCTTTTACCGAGCACCGCCAAACTCGGCAAGTTTGTTAGAGTCGTCCAGTGGAACATTGAGCGCGGCCTTGAATATGACGCGATTAGGAGTGCCTTCACTGACTCCGCGAACTTCGCCAAACTGCTGAACTCAACCGCCTACCCGCGCGGCAGTGAGCCGCGGAAACGGGTCTTGCAACAGGTCGCGCTCATGAAGCAGGCCGACGTGATTGTGCTCAATGAAGTGGACTGGGGCATGAAGCGAACAGAGTATCGCAACGTCGCTGCGGATCTGGCAGCGGCACTGGATATGAATTACGCCTATGGCGTCGAGTTTGTGGAGGTCGACCCCATCGCTTTGGGTCTTGAAAAGTTTGAAGAACTTTCCTCGGCAGACCGCGGGAAACTCGCCGGGGAAATCAGCATCGACCAGATGCGTTACAGGGGGTTGCATGGCAACGCCATCCTCAGCCGCTTTTCATTAGAGAACGTGAAGCTCGAACCATTCGAGCATCAGCCGCATGACTGGTACAAAGATGAACTAGAGAGCGTCAAGCTGCTGGAAGCGGGCAAGCGCAAAGCCGGTGAGCTGGTTTTTCAGGAGAAGGTGCAGCGAGAAGTGCGGCGCGGCGGGCGGACGATGTTGACAGCTGAGATCTCAGACGCGCGAATCCCAGGCGGTCGGATGCTCCTCGTCTCCACGCACCTCGAAGACAAAACCAAACCCGCAGGCCGCCGTAAACAACTCGAGGAACTGCTTGCGCGGATCAAAGACACGAACGGGCCCGTCATTGTGGCCGGTGACCTGAACACCTCCACACACGACTCTACGCCGACCTCTTTTGGTCGTGAATTAAAGAAGCGACTTGGCAGCAAGAGTTTTTGGATCAAGCAGGGACTGGGAATCTTAACCGGTATCAAGCTGCCGACGCTCCTGCTCACGGGGTTGAATACTTACCGGACTCAAGCTGACCCGACAGTGCGTAGCGTCCCACTGGTCGCGTCTAACCCCGAAGCCGAATTCTTTGATCGTTTGAAAGACTTTCGCTTCGTCGACGACAACGCCTTCGATTTTCGCGGCGAGGGTAGACGCTCGATCGGCGGTAAAGATGGCCCGCTGGCGAACTCAAACGAGCGGGGCGACAAAGGGTTCATTACGACCTACGAAGTGGAGCGAACCATAGCATTCGTGGGTAAGTTCAAGCTTGACTGGATTTTCGTAAAGCCATTAGCACTTACGGAGCCTTACGACAGAGAACAATCACACCGGTTTGCACCACATTTTGGCCGCACATTGAAGAGCCTGAACGACGCCCTGGCGGATCGCATCTCCGACCATGCGCCGATCATGGTTGACCTGCCGCTCGACGAGCCGAAACTTTAAATGAACGGAACCCCGAAGGCTCTAATAGGAGAAAGACTCGCCCCCAACGGAAGTGGGATCCAGACATGAGTGCTGCCGTACCCCCACCCAACCGTGACCGCGAAACCGTGTTGCCAGCGCGCACGTGCCGACCAGGCATTCTCACAGCTACGCAAATCAGGGCAAGCACTCGACGAGGTGGCAGCGTGGCTGATGGAGTTTTTGCCTGTGTCCTAAATGTACTTGCTTGCAGCTGTAGAGTTGAAAAGGCCCCGTGACTGTGACACCGATTGTTTTGCTATCTCTGGATGCGAGCGGGCTCGACATGCAATTCAATATCAACAGAGTATTGATACGGATGGGTACTACCCTGACTGAAACGCGTATACTTAAAGTACAGCGTGGCCCAGATCTCTCGGGTTCCATTCGTAAGCAGCCGTGCCTTACGAGTATGAAGCAACGAGTTTCTATGGAGTCCCTTAGGCCATCAAGACATAAAATCTCTTCCGTATTCCATCAGATCGCTCCGCGATTATGGCCGCGACACCTATGCGACTACAATTGCCCCCCCGAATGTCTATTCGGCAGCTGGTTTATTTGGCTGCGGCCCTTTGTTTGCTACGTCGCGAAGCGCATTAGCTACAGTTGTTTTGCAAGTTCATCGCCATCACTTAAAAGAGGAGAAGGAAACAATGGATGCCTTTGAGCTTCTTAAAGCCGACCATGAAAAGGTCGCGAAGCTTTTTGACCAGTTGGAATCCGCCCCCGGAGAAACAAAGTTAGATATTTTCAACCAGATCAAGAGTGAGCTTGATCTTCATGCCCATATTGAAGAAACAATCCTGTATCCAGTACTCGAAAGGCCGGCAAAAACGCATGAACTCACCCTTGAGGCTTACGAAGAGCACAAGGTAGTGAAGACACTCCTGGCAGAGCTGTCGGGAGCGGGGTCTGCGAATGAAGAGTGGCAAGCAAAAGCTAAGGTATTGCGAGAGAACGTCGAGCATCACGTCGAAGAAGAAGAAAACGAGCTATTCAAGAAAGCCGATGGCGCTTTGAGTGATGCAGAGATTGAGGCGCTCGGCGGACGAATGGAAGCAGAGAAGGCTAGGAAGCAGGGTCATCGAGCGCCCGAACAGCCCGTCGCACAGCCACCCAAATCAAGTAGAGCCGGTGCGAGCCAGCCTGGCATTCTCACGAAGATAGCCGACTTCGTCGGACTTGGAGAAGGCAGCGGGAAAAAGACAGCGGCAAAGAAAGCGTCGGCTAATAAAAAATCCGGGAGTAAGAAGAGTTCCAAGGGTGGAGTCAAAGCAGCCACTAAGAAGACGGGTGGAAAATCGTCGGGCGCTTCCGCGACCAAACGATCCTCCGCCGCACAGAGAACGAAGAAGACAGCTTCGAAACGTGGCTCCAAAAAGGCTAGTGGCTCCGGCGCGGTAAAGAAAACCGCAAAGAAACGAGCGGGCAAAAAGTAACGGTCCTTCCACTCAGTTGAGGGCACAAATCAAAATGACAGAAGGCGCTATCAAACGACTTGGCATCAGTTTAGCCATTCTTTTCCTGTCGTCGGGGTGCGTAGTCGTCGGCGGGTATAGCAGCGAAGGCGGATGGTTTCTGTGGCCCGGAACTATTGTGATTTTCGTTGTAGTCGCTCTTCTGTTCTTTTTTTTAAAACGCCGGAAGTAACTCAGTTAGTCAGTGATCAGTAGTCAGTTGTGAGTGGTGCGTAGGTTGTCCCCGCACTCATAAACTACCGCTTTTATCTGATTAAACACTCTCAACGGTTCCTTGACAAACTGCGGCCTGGTCAAGCGTCGGTCGTTCGTTCAGTGCTCCTTCTTCGCTAGTACGCGGCAGAGTTAGGTGTAGGTCATAATCGGGTTGTCAGAGGGTTGCGGAGTAGCAATTCCGAATTGGTTTATGTGACTCCTTTCAGCCATCACTCTAGCGATCGCTTCTTGTTGAAAGCGTAGCTCTTCGGCCAGGGGCCTATACAATTCGCGGCGACCCTGCGAATCGGCATAACCCCACAATCCAGTCTCACAGTAGCGGTCATCTCCCCATCCGGGAAAGTCGACAATCGGGTACAAGCAAATGCCCTCCAGAGGCACGCCGAGCGTTAGGGCCGCGCGTACTTCACTTCCGATGTAACGAAGCCAACCCGCGCGGGCGTGAGATTCGGTTCCTGTTTCGGCGACAAAGATGGGCCGGCCGTAGCGATCATAAACTTCACGAAGCAAATCGCTGAAAGGCCGATACTGGGGATCTGCCACCTCCAACCATCTTTCCGGATGAAAGCTTGTCTCGCCGCAGAGCCACTGGTTATTGGGATAGTAATTAACGCCAATGATGTCCAGGTACTTTTCTTCCCCGCCGAGCTCAGGCCGATGGCGACCCGCCAGCATGTCCCAGGCCTGGAACATTAGCAGACGGAAATATTCGGCAATCGCAAACTCCTCAGGCCGCTCGAGGTTGTGCACTACGTTGATTAAAGGGTCAGTATGGACAATCCGTGTTTGCGGATTAATAGTCCAGGCAGCTTCAATGGCCTCGATGGCAGCGCGAACCAACTGGGCTTTGAGTTCGTGCGGGCGCTGAGTCTCAAAAGGATTCAGATAAGCTGATTCGCCACCCGCCCAGGCAAAGAAAGAGATTTCATTTACCGGAGCCACGAACAGCGGCAGGTCACTTTCATCACTTAACACGCTGACGAAGGCTTTCACCATCGCGGAGAATCGCCGTATGAACTCAGCACTAAAAATATCAATGTCGTTAGGCCATCCGTAGTGGCACAGGTCCCAGATAATCTGTGTTCTGGTCTCTCTGGCTGCGCGCAGCATTGGCAGGACTGTGGAAAAATCGTAGCGATAAGGCGTCGGCTCTATTAAATGCCAGCGTATGCCGTCGCGTGCGACTTTTATTCCGTATTCGTGCAGGCGTTTGTAATCCTGGACCACGTGGCGATCATGGCCGGTTGCGGACACCAAATCCAGACGCCGGCCGCAAAGGAGTTGGTGGGACGCGCATTCAAATCCCCCGATAAAGAAACTAGGGAAGAGCGAATTGTGCTTGCTAACTAATTCCACTTTCTGGCGTCCTATGATTGATAATTATAGAGAGATTTGAAACAACGGCGGACGTGCTCGTAGTTTCGTGCCCGAGTCAACCGCCGGAATGTTCTGCGGCTTCGGGTCGATCTCCCCGCTGCAGTTGGTTCATTACCTCTTGCTTTATCAGTCGATAAACATCTGCTAAATGTTGCTCGGTGGTGAGGACGTTTCCTATGGCAATCCGCATTGCTACTTTTTCGCCTAACACCGTGTAAGTAATGTACGCTCGGCCGGTGGCATTGACGGTCTTCACAACGGCTTGGTTGAAAGTGTTGTATTCGCCCAAGAACGAATCCTTGTCTAAGCCTTCATCGTAAACAGCTCGAAAACAGACCACGCCCATGTGGACCGGGGCGAGCAGTTCGAAATCAGGGTCGCTCTCCACCCATGATGCGAATAGTTTCGCCAACCGGATGTGTTCGCGGATACGAGCTACTAATCCAGTTTCGCCGAACGCGGAGAAGACCATCCAGGCCTTCAGTGCGCGAAACCTCCGGCCTAGCTGAAGGCCGTAATCCATGTAATTAATTTCCGCCTGGTCGGCATCCCCGCGCAGGTATTCGGGCACCAGCGAAAAGACTCCTCGAAGGAGATCCGGGTGGGTTGTGTAGAGAGCACTAAAGTCTAAAGGAACGAATAACCATTTATGTGGATTGACTACCACGGAATCGGCTGCCGCTACTCCATCCATGAATTGACGCCCCTCCGGCAACAGCGCCATGGCACCGCCGTATGCGGCATCGACGTGCAACCAAATTTTCTCAGAGTTGCAAAAAGCAGCTATTTCTGGAACCGGATCTACAGCAGCAGCGGATGTGGTACCAACGGTAGCAACCACCGCCAGGGGCTGGTAACCAGCGCTTCGATCATGTTGGACCGCAAGCTTAAGACTATTGAGGTCCATGCGAAAGAAATCGTCGCTCTTAATCCGCCGCACGTTTGCCTCACCGATGCCGAGCGTGATCGCTGCTTTTACAATCGAGCTGTGAGCTTGATTGGAAGCATAGATACGGAGACGTGGCAGATCGTTCCGACCGCACAGCCCGAGGGCCCGGATGTTTAAAGGAAGACTTTCTCGTGCCGCCGCCAGCGCATGAAGTGTAGCTACAGATGCTGTGTCATAAACTACACCGAAGAAGTTGGCGGGGAGATGCAGCAACCTGCGCAGCCACTGCAATATGACTGATTCCAACTCAGTCGCAGCGGGTGAAGTCGCCCACGTCATCGCGCTAACGTTGAGAGTTGCGGCAATCATCTCGCCGAGAATTCCCGGCGCTGTGGTAGTAGAACCAAAGTAACCAAGAAATGATGGATGTCCCCAATGAACGAGATTTGGAAGGATTAGCCGGTCGAAGTCTGCCAGAATATCTTCGAGTGGAATGGGGAGCGTCGGTATAGTCGACGGCAAGCTGTCTGAGACCTCACCAGGTTTGCCATGCTGAGAGATTACGCGCCCCCCAATACTCGAGCGATAGTTGATTGACCAATCAGCCGTCTGATGAAGCGCCGAGCGGAATTGCTCTTCGGGAAGATCTCCCAGTGTATCTGCACTCGCTTTTTGTAATGGGTTAGACATTTTCTTGTTCACGTAAGGGAGTGGGTGCGGGCAGGCCGGGCTAAGTCCCTGCTTTGGATTTTGCCGCCGGCGATCCAAGCTTCGCCGGTACCCTTGGAAAGCAGCCGTTGTCCGAAGGGATAACCTCCGTAACGCACTCGCCAGTAAAGTGCCCAATAGACACTTAGGGAGCGCTCAAGAATCCAGAGAGGTGAACTTAAGGGCGCGCTGAAAGGAAAAAACTTGTAGGCCTGGTCGCGCAGCAGCCCTCTGACACTCAGTAACACCGCGAATAAAGAAATGGCGGCCAGTAGGAGGATCGATGCGCGTGCGTTGATTAACACGCCGAGCGCCAGCGTAACGGGCAGCACTGACATAAATGCTGCAGTTTTCGCTCGCATGACGAAATCTTCGTACGCCTGACGAGGCCGTTGCTCTAACCACTTCGCAAATGTTGGCGGGCGCTTCAGGATAAAGAAGTCGAGGGCATAATTAATGTTTGCACCGTGAAGCGCAAAGTGGCGAACGATCTCTTCATTATCAAAGAGGACATCGCCGTCATACGGACCAACACGCAGCATCGTGGAGCGGCGAAAGCCGCAGGTCCCCGGGTAATCGCCCGCGTGTAACACACCTCGATTTATCAGGATGCGCGCCACCTCCAGCCGCGCCCACGGGGGTAATGGCTCGATAAAGTTCTGCGGCCGAACCATCTCAGATTGATCCAGGAGATGGCACATTCTCTTTACATCGGCAACGCTATAACGAATGTCGTCATCGGCCAGAATAATGCGTTCACATGAAGCTAAATCTACGCCGGTGTGCACGCCGTTCACCTTCCCGTTTAGGTACGTATACCTTGGGTCGGGGGCGACGTGTCTGGAAAAGCCTGTCCAGGATTTCTTATGTTCTTCGAAGACTGATAATGGTGAACCGTCAACGACCAAAACCTCACAGCCGGCCAACCGCAGCAACTTGAAGTAATCAGCGAACCTCTTTATCTCGGACGGATCGACATTCACCCGCCGAATTGGAACGATAAACGAGCAACGTACATCCGCTTTGACTGTCGCCTTCATGCTGCCGCCCCAAAGCTTGCTTCACGAGGGAGCGACGCGATCCGATGTGCGCAGTCTGCTTCTTTCACCGCGCCGGCTGTGGCTTTTCCCGCCCGGTCACTCATGAATTTTTGCTGGTCATAACCAAGCACTATTTCCGAGGCATGACCGGGATACATCGTCGCGAGTGGTAGAGCGACATCATTAAGCATCCAACGTCCATGGCGCTCATCTTCCTTGATGTGTAGATCCCAGTAGCCTCGTGCTTTCTCAGACATACCGAGGCGTTCGGCTGCTAGACGATAATTGTCGAATGCCGCGGGGACGGATATTTCCGTGTAGAGCAAGCCACCTACATATCGCAAGTAGAAACGCTTCCGTTCAGAAACCAGGAAACTGTGGTTGATTGTCGCGAGCACCTCCCACGGAACTACGTCCAAATGGGCCTCGGGAACCGCATCGATATCAAGTTCCTCAAGCATGAGCCTAAAAAACGAAGAATGTTTACGACTTAACCGACCACCACCATATTCTTCAACCAAGAGGCGCGTCATCATCGCGTGAATTTCATTCGCTACGCCCCCGAGGGTGCGTGAGAGTTGGCTCGCCTCCACGAGCCCGTCCAAAGAAGCTATTTCCAAAAGTCGCCGATATCCGGCAATTCCCATGTGGTCGCGGAAATAAATCCCTTCGGGAGAAGGTGGTGGCGCTACGTCTTCCGCGGCCCGCCGTCGCAAGGCTTCGGCTACATCGCGCTCATCACTGTCTTTTAAAGCCAGTAGCGAGAGTTCCCACCCTTGCCATGCTGACTCGATGTGGTTCCGAAGGTCGCGCAAATAGTCCGAGTGCTCATTCTGATAGTGGCTCAGGTCGTCATACCAGAAAAACTTGAGCCTGTTTATCCGGTAGAGCACTCGTTGTAAGAATAGATGAGGCAAATCGTGAGAGGCATTCGTGCCATAGGCTGACTCCAGTGCAAAGGCGACTGCCTGGTCAAAATCCTTCGCTATCGCCGGAAACAAATGCAACTGTTGGTCCAGGTCATCCATCTCCATCATGGCTGCAAACTGCTTTTCTGCTTTCGTAAAATACCTGGTCAGATGTGTTTCAGTCGCTTTCCCACTAATCGGGCTTTTCATCACCGACTCTCCCCCATGTTTCTTTGTAAACATTAGTCCTGTAGGGTTTCTTTGAAGAGTAAACTCAAGCAGGACAGGCTTCCCTCGGCTTTTCGAAACTCTGATATGTTCAGCGTCTCGATGGTGCCGGCATATGGTCGGACAAGATCAATAGTGCGCGGTGCGTCGTTTTCGAGAGCTATAGCATCGTCAACGCGAATCGTATTGGCGGCCCAGGGTTCTGCTTCCGGAACATGCAGTTGTCTTAGAGTTTTAAAAGCGCGCGCATCGATCCAACGCGGATTCAAAAGTACTGTCTCATCGTTGACAACGCCGCATCCCGTTGTCAGATGCAGCCCACCGTTGACGCTGACTGGTACGACCGTATAGCCGAAGGGCTCCACTATGCGGCTGAAGGCAGCGATGCCGCGCGCGTTAGTTCGAGTGGATAGGCCCACAAACAGACGGTTGCCGACTTGAACTACGTCGCCCCCGTCAAGGGTTGCGGGCGAAACGATATGCCGGATCTTTCGATACTGCGACAGCTGTCTCTCCACTTCTGAAACTTCGCCGCGCCGTGCCACGGCGCCCATACTTGCGACAACACAAATCTCATCCAGTACGATCGCCGTGTCCTGGACAAAGCAACAATCCGGATAAGAATCACGGGCCGGAATCGTCACCAAATCTACGTCCCAACTGTGCAGGAGCTCGCAATAACTCTCGAGTTGAGCAGCCGCCTTTTCGTAGTTGATGTCCTCGCGAGACCGATAGGTCAATTCGCAGGCACCGATATTCCGGGATACGCCGCGAGTGATGGCTTTAAAAGTATATTCCCTGGGTTCCCGAGCTTCGACGTGGGCTAAAGGTGCAACCCTGGCTTGCACCTCGAGGGTTTCAAGTTGCACTGACATCCGATCTAGTCCTTTTCCGGTAGCCGGGCAATTCCATCATAGTCTTTCTATCCGCCGGCAGTTGCCGGCGGATGCCGCGCAAATTGTTTAAGGGCGCAGGCCAACCCTAGTACGAGCTATTCACAGTTGTTGGAACAGGATTTGAGGTGTTGACTGGACCCCTTGTTCTATCACACTGGTTCAATCCCTGCTTGATCTAAAATGAGTGGGTTATATCAATACAACACTTCCCACTCTTGTCGTTTTATCGTGCGACTCTAGCAGCTTTTCTTCACGAGCACTTATAAACAGCAACAATGATGCCAGAGTAATCACCTGCACGGTCGAACCTTGAGAGCAAGCAGTGCGCAGTCCTGATTCGTCCCTCACGCTTAGCGTCGTCGCAAATCGAGGTCGTGGCAAAACGTTGAGTGACGACGCTTGAGTTTGTTTCAGAAGCTCACAGGCTCGGAGTATGAGAGGGTACGGTACCGTACCGAACTGCCGGACAATTCCGCGATCGGCACGACGTTGTTTACGATAACTTGTCGAAAGGGTATTGTGAGAGCGTTGCACCCGAAGCGGAGTTTTTGCAAGCTGAATGCCTCTGAATCAGAACCACATCCCACGCCCCGAGTATCCGCGTCCACAATTTGCTCGCAGTTCATGGTTAAACTTGAACGGCGAGTGGGAGTTTGCCTTCGATGATGCGGACGAAGGGCTGGCAGCAGGATGGCAAGAGGGCCGCAGTTTTTCCGAGAGGATTATTGTTCCCTTTGCTTACCAGACTGGACGTTCCGGAATCAACGATAAGAGTGTGCATGAGCTGGTGTGGTACGCGCGCACCTTCGACCTACCATCGGAATTGTGTCAAAGAGATCTTCTCCTGAACTTCGGAGCCGTCGATTATGCCTGCACAGTTTGGGTCAACGGTCAGGAGGTCGGACATAACCGCGGCGGCCATGTTCCTTTTCAGTTTGATATAGCGCCTTTCGTCAGGCCAGGCGCCAATCGTTTGACCGTCCGCGTCGAAGATCGCCAGGACCCGGACCAGCCGCGTGGTAAACAGTCTCACACTGGTGTAGCTGAGGAAATCGATTACTACTGCACCACTGGTATATGGCAGACAGTCTGGTTGGAACCGGTGCCCTCCATCCGAATCGAAGAGATTCGAATGGTCACTCACCCCGAGAAAAACATTTTGGAGCTGACGGTTTTTCTTCACGCACCATCCGCCACCTGGCGCATAGAAGTCGAGGTACTTGAAGAGGGGAAGAGAATCGCCCTCAGTGAAGACCAAACCGCGGTTGCTACCGGTCGTCTCGCTGTCACAATACCTTACGCTAAGCTTTGGTCGCCTGAGCATCCGCATCTCTACGATCTTCAGATCCGTCTTTACGAGGGCGATAAGCTGCTCGATGAAGTTGGATCATATGTAGGCATGAGAGGTATAGAGCTTCGAGATGGCAAGTTGTTCTTAAATGGCGTTCCTACGTATCTGAAGATGGTGCTGGATCAAGGGTACTGGCCCGAAGGATATTTGACAGCTCCGTCAGATGAAGCACTGCAAACCGATATCGGTTGGATAAAAATGTTTGGCTTCAACGGAGTGCGCAAACATCAAAAAATCGAAGATCCGCGATGGCTTTACTGGTGCGACCGTTTAGGGCTACTGGTTTGGGAAGAGATGCCTAACGCGCGCGAGTGGTCACCAAAGGCGGAGGATTTGCTCTCAGCCGAATGGCAGAATGCAGTAAGGCGCGACTACAACCATCCGTGCATAGTCGCCTGGGTACCGGTCAATGAAAGCATGGGCTTTCCGGGCCTCAGTCACGAGCATGCCGGACAGTATGCGTTCATCGAGCGTATGGTTCGAGTGACGCGGCGACTCGATTCGTCTCGACCCGTAATAGACAACGATGGCTGGGAGCACACGGACATCACCGACATTTGTGCTATTCACGATTACACGCCTACAGCAGCAAAGCTAGAAGAACGGTATAAGGAAACCCTGGAGAACGGACAGCTGCCTCCGACCGTTTGGATCGGCGGTAAACCCTTATTCGCTCGCGGCTCGAAGTATAGAGGTCAACCGATCGTGTTATCTGAAGTGGGAGGTTTTCTGGCGATACCCGAAGACATTCCTACCGAAAAGCGTGACGTGCTTTATCAGTTTTATGATTCATTCAAAACCTCAGAAGAGCTACTTGAAAAATACGGGAATTTGATTAAGGGGATCGCAGCGCTGAAGTTTCTGGCCGGCTTCTGCTACACGCAACTCACGGACATTGAACAAGAAGTCAATGGATTATTAACTTATGATCGCAGACCGAAGGTTTCGGCCGAACGGATCGCGG
Source organism: Pyrinomonadaceae bacterium (assembly GCA_046261995.1). Lineage (GTDB taxonomy): Bacteria > Acidobacteriota > Blastocatellia > Pyrinomonadales > Pyrinomonadaceae > PSRF01. The sequence goes on along the minus strand of JBHENP010000020.1, from coordinate 46,549 downwards.
CGATCCATGACGATGCTTTTCGAGAGTTGGCCTCACCGTTGGAATAATTCAAGGCTCGAGGAGTGAAGGCTAGGTATTTGCACTAGATAGCTCGCGGAGCGGCTCTGCGTCAAAGTCGAATCCCACCTGTGAAGAAAAAAACGATCACAGGTACCACTCAAGCGACAGAAATTCGCAGGTTGGGAAGGGCGGTTTACCCCGCTCAAGATTCGCAGCCATTCATCCATGATTATTATTTCATCGTTGATGGGCTGTGAATCTTGAGCGGGGGTAAACCGCCCTTCCCATCCTGCGAATTTGCGCATCGGGATTGGTCTCCGGCGAACCGAACCCTCACAGTTCTACTGTTGGTGAGATTTCGATTTTTCAGGCACAGCCTCGCGGATTACGTCTCCAGCTTTCTTGTCATCACGCAAAGCTACGAAGCGCGAATGCCGCAAGTGATTGCCCTTCGTCCATTCTGTGAATTCGATTTGTGCGACTAGTTCCGGCCTCAACCAATGAATCTGTTTCATGACCTCTGCCGTTAAGGCTTCGCCGCGTCGAGCGTTCTGCGGTTCAGGAAGATTCGCAAACGGGCAGACGTTTGTTTTAAGACCCTGGAAATGCTCAGCAACCTTTCGGCGCAAGGGAGGGGTAAACCCATTCTTGATCTTACCGATGAAAATCAGGTCCTTTCCGTCGTAGTACCCCGCGAGTAAGTAGTCGAAACCGACCGTCCCTGGTTTATAACCGCCGATCACAAGTTCCTGACCCTGGTTGATTCTGTACTTGACCCACGCTCCACTCCGTTCTCCCGATTCGTAAGTACTGGTCGCGCGTTTTGCGACTATACCTTCAAGACCGCTTTTCTTCGCCGCGTCAATTAGATCTTTAGGAGCAGCAGTGAACACCGCCGACAAACGCACAGGGTCGTGCAAATCTCCCAGAGCATATTGTTCCAACAGAACTCGTCGTTCAGTGAGCGGAAGCTTGCGCAGGTCTTTACCGCGGTACGCCAGTAAGTCGAAGGCGTAGAAATATAGAGATCGATCACGCTGCAGCGAATTTTGAAGGGATGAGAAAGAAGGTTTGCCCTGATCATCCAGAGCTACTATCTCGCCGTCGACAATTGTATTGTCCGGGAGGAAGTCGAAAGCCTCGGAAATAACCGGAAAACGTTTATTGAGTTTATTGCCTCTTCGTGAGAACAGCGTCAGCATGCCGCGGTTTTTTATCGCCAGCGCGCGATAGCCGTCCAGCTTCAACTCATATAGCCAATCACCCTTTTCCGGCAGCCGGTCCACGCCCTTAGCCAGCATCGGCTCAATGAATTCAAGGGATGCCTTCGGCAGATCGTTCAGTTCCGCTTTCATGCGATTACTTCCCAGCGTGCGATGCCCACGGAGGACCACCCTTTTAGTACTTGGCGCAAAACTGCAATAACACGGGGTCAAATCGGCAAGACTCTCCGTCAAAAGGGTCAGGAAATCATTGCAGTTTGGTTGTGAATCTGAGCGCGTGGTTGATGTTGTCAGTGCACGGAGCGTGCCGGGCAATTCGATTCCGCGGTTTCTTATCAACCCTAAGTTAGTTTCATTACCTCAAGGATGCGCCGATACTGGCCCATGTGTTGACCACATTAAATCTCAGTCCGATTAAGTGCGCAGCTGTCTGGGCGGTTGAGGTGAATACTCGCCGATTCCCTCATTTCATTAGCGTTCTGCTTCCTGGACGATATGTGTCTTGCCGCACAGACGATGGTGGGCCATAAGGATAGAGTGCAATCACCTACGACATCCGCCTCAGGTGTCTTGGGTGAAAATCGCCCAGGCGCCCGCTTTGAGGTATCCAACGGGATGCCTCTCTGCATCCGTGTATGAGAAAGCTGTCGCCCCCGGCTAAGGGACCGCATGAAATGAACAAGACCTTCCGCTTAAATTGGAAAGTACAGTTAGCATTCGTTGCCGCATTTTTGAGCTTGCTCATTGTGGGCCTCGTCTCCTATCAGTCGATGCTCATCCTTGGGACGGTCCTGGGTTTGTTGATTGCCAGTATCACCTGCTGGAGGCTATGGCGCGACAATTCCCGATGCGAGCTTGCAGGCGCAGCGCTCCGCGACAGCGAAGAAAAGTACCGGGCGTTACTGGACGGCGCGCCCGATCTCGAGAAGGGATCTGAGGCGCGGTACCGCGGGCTATTGGAAGCGGCGCCGGATGCAATGGTGGTAGTGAACCAGGGCGGTGAGATTGTTTTATTGAACGTGCAGGCGGAGAAACAGTTTGGGTACAGCCGGGATGAACTGGTCGGCCAACTGGTAACCAACATCATCCCCGAGGGCTTCGCTGAAAGGCTGATCGCGGACGATCTTCGCTCTGCGGCAGATGCCTTGGGGCAGCAGATTGGGACGGGAATAGAGCTCACCGCACTGCGTAAAGACGGGAGCGAATTCCCGATTGAGATCATGCTGAGTCCGCTCGAGAGCGCGGACGGAATTCTAGTCACCGCAGCCATTAGAGATATCAGCGTGCGCCGGGCGGCGGAAACACATCTGGCGCAGATGGAGGGCCGCTACCGTGGGCTACTGGAAGCGGCGCCGGATGCGATGGTGGTAGTGAACCAGAGTGGCGAGATCGTGTTGCTCAACGTACAGGCGGAGAAACAGTTTGGGTACAGGCGGGATGAACTGGTTGGTCAACTGGTAACCAACATTATTCCCGAGGGCTTCGCTGAAAGGCTTATTGCAGATGACTTGCGAACGGCAGCTGACGCACTAGCCCAGCAGATTGGGACCGGAATAGAACTCACCGCGCTGCGCAAGGATGGCAGCAAATTCCCGATCGAGATCATGCTGAGTCCGCTGGATAGCGCAGAGGGGATCCTGGTGACGGCAGCCATCCGCGACATCAGCGTGCGCCGGGCGGCGGAAACACATCTGGCGCAGATGGAAGGTCGGTATCGAGGCCTATTGGAAGCGGCCCCCGATGCCATGGTCGTGGTGAACCAGGGTGGCGATATTGTTTTGTTGAATGTGCAAGCGGAGAACCAGTTTGGGTACAGCCGGGATGAACTCATTGGTCAAAGGGTAACGAACATCATCCCCGAAGGCTTCGCTGAAAGGCTGATTGCGGACGATCTTCGCTCTGCAGCAGATGCCTTGGCGCAGCAGATTGGGACGGGAATAGAACTCACTGCGCTGCGCAAGGATGGCAGCGAGTTTCCGATTGAGATCATGCTCAGTCCGCTAGAGAGCGCGGAGGGAATTCTGATCACCGCAGCCATTCGGGATATCAGCGTGCGCCGGGCGGCGGATACGCACCTTGCTCAGATGGAGGGCCGGTATCGAGGCCTATTGGAAGCGGCGCCGGATGCGATGGTGGTCGTGAACCAGGGGGGCGAGATCGTGTTGCTCAACGTGCAGGCTGAGAAACAGTTTGGGTACAGCCGGGATGAACTGGTCGGCCAACTGGTAACGAACATTATCCCCGAGGGCTTCGCTGAAAGGCTGATTGCGGACGCTTTGAGATCTGCCGAGGATGCACTGGCCCAGCAGATTGGTACCGGGATTGAGTTATCGGGCCGCCGGAAGGATCGCAGCGCCTTTCCCATCGAAATCATGTTGAGCCCGTTGGCCGGCGACGAAGAAATCCTGGTGACGGCGGCGATTCGCGATATCACCGCGCGTAAAAAAGCCGAAATAGAACTCCTGGACAAAGTAAAGGAATTGAACCGTTCGAATGAGGAATTGGAGCAGTTTGCTTCTATTGCCTCTCACGATTTGCAGGAACCGCTGCGAATGGTGGCCAGTTATACACAACTTCTGGCTCGCCGGTATAAGGGGAAGCTGGACGCCGACGCTGATGAGTTTATCGACTTCGCGGTGGACGGGGCCAATCGCATGCAGCGCTTAATCCTCGATCTGTTGACCTACTCGCGCGTGGGGTCGAAGGGAAAGGAATTGCTGTCAACTTCCAGTGAAGAATCACTTGAGCAAGCGCTGCGCAACCTGCAAGGGGCCATCGAGGCGAGCGGCGCGCTGGTGACCCACGATCCGATGCCCCAGGTGTTCGCAGATGAAATGCAACTCACCCAGTTGTTTCAAAACCTTATTGGCAATGGCATCAAGTACCAAACCTCTCCGGTACCCCTGATACATATTTCCGTAGCCAGAAATGGTCCAAGGAAATGGATGTTTTCGGTGAAGGACAACGGACTGGGGATCGACCCGCAGTACTTCGAGCGTATTTTTGGCATGTTCCAGCGGCTCCACAAGCGCGACGAGTTTGCCGGCACGGGCATAGGCCTGGCCATATGCAAGAAAATTGTCGAGCGGCACGGTGGCGATATATCGGTCGAGTCCGAACCAGGGCAAGGCTCAACCTTCAGGTTTGCGCTCTCGGCGAGCGAGGCAAAGTCATAATAGAAACTAGGGAGGAAAAAGATGTCTGTAATAGTACTTTTGGTCGAGGACAGCCCCGGGGATGTGCGCCTCACGCAGGAGGCCTTTCGGGATGCAAATATGGAGATCAAATTGCACGTCACTACTGATGGCGTGGAGGCGATGGCTTTTCTAAGGCACGAGGGTAAATACGTTGATGCCCCGCGTCCCGATTTCATTCTGCTGGATCTAAACCTTCCCAAGATGGACGGTCGGCAGGTGCTGGCTCATATCAAAGAGGACGACAGTCTGAAGACGATTCCCACGGTGATTTTGACGACCTCCGAAGCGGAAGTGGACATTGTAAAAAGCTACCAGCTGCAGGCGAACTGTTATCTCAGCAAGCCGGTGCAGCTGGACGCGTTCGAAAGCCTGGTGAAGAGTATTAACGATTTCTGGCTGACCAGGGCGAAGTTGCCACAAAAATCGGTAACCGTATGAGGAGGACCGCATTGAGTCAGTTTGTCCGCGTTCCGGCCGACCGCTGTGCGAGGAGTTCATGAGCTTTCTCTACACGAGGGCCGGGCCCCTCCAGGTTCTTTTGGTTGAAGACAGTCCCGGTGACGTGCGTCTGACGCAAGAGGCCTTTCGCGAGGCTCACATGCAAGTTGACCTGCACGTGGTTTCTGACGGAGTAGCGGCCATGGCATTTCTGCGACATGAGGCAGGCTACGGGGATGCGCCCCGCCCTGATTTTATCCTCCTGGATCTAAACCTACCCAAAATGGATGGCCGCGAAGTCCTGGCCCAGATAAAGGGGGACAGCAATTTGAAATCAATCCCCACAGTGATCCTGACCACTTCTCAAGCCGCAGAGGACATTGTGAAAAGCTATCAACTACAGGCCAACTGTTATCTCACCAAACCCTCACAGTTGGAAGAGTTCGAGAACCTGGTGAAGAGCATCAACGATTTCTGGCTGACCAAAGCCAAGTTGCCATCGCAAAGGAGAAGGGCATGATTGCGCGTTCGATTACAAAGCTTCTCTTAATCGAAGATAACCCGGGAGACGCCCGTTTGCTCCGTGAGATGCTGAATGAGCAAGGTGCTGGTCACGTCGAAATGACGCATGTGGAATCGATGGCGGAGGCCGAGCTGCATCTTGCTGCACACGCGGTTGACATGATCTTACTGGATTTGGGACTGCCTGATGCCGAGGGACTGAAGGCAGTTAGGCGGGCCCACGCAGCCGCGCCACTCGCTCCCCTTGTTGTACTGACAGGTATGGACGACGAGTCTCTGGCAGGTAATGCGTTAAAAGAAGGCGCCCAAGACTATCTCATCAAAGGCGAAATCTCGACCCGCGGCCTCCTGCGAGCCCTGCGCTATGCGGTTGAGCGCAAATCCATGCAAGTGGATCTGCAGCAGGCCCGCGATTCGGCGTTGGAGTCGGTGCGGCTGAAGTCAGAATTCCTGGCGAATATGAGTCATGAGATACGAACTCCGATGAACGGCGTTATCGGGATGGCGGGACTTTTGCTCGACACCGATCTCGATGATAATCAACGTGACTTTGCCGAAACGATTTGCTCCAGCGGCGACGCCCTCCTGACGATCATCAATGACATTCTTGACTTCTCCAAGATTGAAGCAGGCAAACTTACTTTTGAAGTTATTGATTTTGATCTAATACATATGATCGAGGGAACTATTCAGGTGTTGGCGCCGAAAGCGAAGTCGAAAGGCATCAAGCTGACTTCAATAGTCGACTCAGAACTTAACACGCAACTGCGCGGCGATCCGGGCCGCCTGCGGCAAGTGCTCACGAATCTCCTGGGAAATGCCGTTAAGTTCACCGAACAAGGGGATGTCTTACTGCGGGCGTCCAAAGAGAGTGAAACGTCAACAAATGTCGTCGTACGCTTTGCTATCCACGATACCGGGATTGGTATCAATGAAGCAGGGCAGTTACGTCTGTTTCAAGCTTTTGCTCAGGCGGATGGTTCAACATCGCGCAGGTATGGAGGAACAGGATTGGGTCTTGCGATCTCAAAACAGTTGGTGGAAATCATGGGGGGAAAGATCGGTGTTGAGAGCACCTTAGGTCAAGGCGCGACTTTCTGGTGCACGATCAATCTCGAGAAGCAACACCAGCCGAACGTAGCTGTAACTCCGGACGAAGCGCGCCTCGAAGGAGTTCGCGTTCTGATCGTTGACGACAATCCGACCAACCTCAAGATCCTCTCGCACCAAACTACCGCGTGGCAGATGAGACCGCAGGTAGCCGAGAATGCGCTGGCGGCTCTTGAGTGGCTGCGCCTGGCAGCGACTGGGGGCGATCCTTATGAGATCGTCATCATGGATCTGGTGATGCCCGGGCAGAATGGCTTTGAGTTGGCCCGTGCCATTAGAGCTGAAGCTGCTATTGCCAGCGTGAGATTAGTGCTCTGTCCGTCAGTGGGGCATCGCGGACACGCGGAGGAAGCGCGTCAAGCCGGAATTGCCGCTTATCTTGCGAAACCCGTCAAACCGTCCGAACTTTATCACTGCCTGGCAACAATCATGTCAGAGCCGCGTTTTCAAGCTTCCGTCCAGGACTCTTCATTGGTGACGCGACATTCTCTCGAAGAGTCGCGGCCGCGCGGCTCGCGAAGCTTGATTCTGGTAGCAGAAGACAACGTCACTAATCAGAAGGTGGCGCTGCATCAACTGCATAAGCTGGGGTATACCGCCATCGATTTCGTCGGCAACGGACGTGAGGTGCTTAAGGCGATAGCTGCTAAGGACTACAAAATCATTCTTATGGATTGCCAGATGCCGGAAATGGACGGTTATGAAGCCGCGACTGAGATTCGTCGTAGAGAAAGTGGATTTACACGCATTCCGATTATCGCCATGACGGCACATGCCCTCGAAGGTGATCGTGCCAGATGCCTTGCGGCGGGAATGGACGATTACCTGTCCAAACCGGTCAATACTGACGAACTGCGAGAGATGCTTACCAGGTTCTTGGCTGAATCTGAAACGTCTGCTGGTCATCCAGACGATGTACTTTCCACCAGAGTTGTAAGGCTGGAATCGTCCGAGAAAACAAAACGCCAGGATGAAATTCTGGAGCAGACGCGAGAGATAGAGTTCATTGGCAACGTCTAACGATAAGGCAAAATCTCGCGATTTTTATACCCTGATTTGATGAGGGAGGTAACGTTATGTCGTCTTTGCCCAGCCCGCAGGAGTTTGTAAGCGTATCGCTGGATGTCGTCTGGCAGGATTCGGCCGGCAAACAAGATGCGCGCATGAGCGAAATAAGCATGGATGGTTGCTTTATTGACAGTTATGTCCAGGGGCGAGCCCTGGGCGATGACGTTGCTTTCAAGGTGCATTTGCCTGCTGGACCATGGGTCTCGCTGCACGGAGAGTTGGTTAATCAGGACTATCCGGTCGGCTTCGGCTTGCGCTTTACAGGCTTGACTGATGGTGACAGACGATTACTGAGTCGGGTCGTCGACGCGCACGGCGGTGATGTTAGTTATCTGCCAAATATGAACAACCAGCAGACACCACAGGGTCTTTCAAAACGGCGAGTGTTGGTAGCAGATGATGATCCTCTAACACTACGAATGGTGAGCGCCATCGTTGAAGCTGAAGGTTATCAGGTTGAGGCCGTGACCGATGGCCGTCAAGCGCTTAGATTGTTACAGCACGATGCGAGTTTCACTGCGGCCATCTTTGACATGAACATGCCGCACCTCCAGGGTCTGGACCTAATCCTTTTTATGAAAGCGGATGAAAGACTGCGACGCATCCCTGTAGGAATGATCACAGCCGAGCAAGATCCTAAGGTTTGGGATGACAGTGTCGCTGCTGGTGCTTGCGTTTTCCTGCCTAAGCCTTTTAACCCGGAACAAATCCAGATGATGCTGCGCATGTTGGCGAGTAAAGCCGCCGCTGATGAAATAACAACTTAGTTACTTCGATGGTTTGATTGACTTGATGCCAGGGCCAGGCCGCTATTAGTTCGAGCGAGCGGAACCCTCCTCCGAAAAAGTCCGAGATGAAAGATAAAGTAGTCAGAATCCTGCTGGTTGATGATGACAAGGACGATTACGTTCTGACCCGGGAGTTATTCTCCCTGGTGAAGACCGGAGAGTATCTGATTGACTGGGCATCATCGTATGAAGAAGGTTTTGGGTTAGCTCAACGCCTCGAACATGACGTTTGCCTGGTGGATTTTAGCCTCGGCGAGCGCAACGGGGTGGAGTTCATTGAAGAGTGCAGGGAAGCTCGGCTGGCCACGCCGATGATCCTGCTCACTGGCCAGGGGGATCGCGATGTGGACCTGGCGGCGATGAAGGCAGGCGCGACGGACTATTTGGTTAAAGATGAGACATCGCCCTCACGTTTAGAGCGGACCATTAGATATGCCGTACAACTCAATCTGGAGCGTAGCCGCGCGGAAGCGAGGCTTGAGCAGTACGCTCAAAAACATGCGGCGGCTGCCGAAATCGGTCGACTCGCTTTGTCCGGAGGTAACCTCGTTGGACTGTTTGACGAGGTCGTTACTGTAGTAGCGCGCACACTCGACTTTGAGTTCTGCAAGATTCTGGAAGTTCTTCCCCAGGGTGACAAGCTTCTCTTGAAGGCCGGAGTTGGTTGGAACGAAGAGTACCAGGTTGGTTACGCCACCGTTGGTGCTAATAAGGAATCGCAGGCGGGTTTTACGCTACTGTCCAACGAACCGGTAGTGGTCGAGGACCTGCGCGAGGAAACGCGCTTTAGTGGGTCCGAGCTGTTGCTGGATCACGGAGTGCGAAGCGGCCTCAGCGTCATCATTCACGGAGGGAGCGGGAACACCGACTATGGCGTCTTAGGGGCTCACACCGCTTCGCTGCGCAAGTTTTCTGATGACGATGTCAATTTTTTGCGCTCGGTTGCGAACGTGCTGGCCGAGGCCATTGCCCGTAGTCACGCTGAGGACGAGTTTAAAAAGTCGGAGTCACGCTTCCGGCACGTGGTCGAATCGAATGTCTTCGGCATCTTTTTTTCGGATCCGACCGGAAAAATTAGTGACGCCAATGATGCCTTCCTTGAGATGGTCGGATACGATCGCAGCGAGCTCATGGCCGGCCACTTGGATTGGTCGCACATGAGCCCACCTGAATATGCCGCGGCTGACGCAAAAGCAATAGAGCAGATAACAACATTGGGAGTCTGCGATACCTACGAAAAGGAATTCATTCGCAAAGACGGCAGTCATATCCCCATTCTTATCAATGTAGCGACGTTCGGGGGGGCGGACCAGGGTGGAGTGGCTTTCGTTCTCGACAATACCGAACGCAAGAAGGGTCAAGAGTCCCTCCAACAGTCGCAAGCCTGGCTGAATGCTATCTTCGCTGCTTCGCGCGACGGCATTGTAGTCGAAGAAAACGATCATATCGTTTACGCGAACAGCGCGTTCGCCGATCTCTACGGTTATGGATCGCAGTCAGAGGTGATGGGCAAACACGTCTCACTCTTTCGCGCGGGTGATGAGAATCAGCGAATAGTCGACTTCACGCGCCAGCGCGTCGCCGGAGAAGACGCCCCGACGACGTACGAATTCAAAGGGCTGAGAAAGGACTTGAGTCTATTCGACGTGGAAGTCTCCGTCTCATCATTCCAAAGCAAAGGAAAAATATTTATCGTCTCGGCGCTGCGTGATATCACTGAACGCAAGCGATCCGAGGCGGCGCTCAAGGAAAGCCAACTACGGTATCACTCACTTTTTGAGAACATGTTGGAAGGCTACGTTTATTGTCAGACGCTGTTTGAGCACGGTCAGTTGAGTGATTTCATCTATCTTGAAGTTAACGACGCCTTTGCCGAACTGACCGGGCTGAAGAATGTCGTGGGCAGAAGAGTCAGTGAGGTCGTCCCCGAATTTCAAGAGAGCACCAGGGAACTTTTCGAGATTTTCAGCAGGGTGGCTTTGACCGGCAAGTCGGAGAAAAGTGAAACGTATTTAGCGAGGTTGGGCATTTGGATCTCCCTTACTGTCTATAGTTTCGACAAAGAGCATTTCGTGGCTGTTTTCGATAACATTACCACTCGAAAGCAGGCGGAGAATGCCCTGCGCGAGAGCGATGAGAAATTTCACCAACTGGCGGACAACATCACCGACGTATTCTGGATCCGTTCGGCGGACCTGCGCGAGTTGCATTACGTCAGTCCGGCCTTCGAGAGAATTTGGGGCCGTTCAGTGGAGAGCCTGTCTGCCAGCCCACTAGAGTGGACGGACTTTATAGTGCCCGAGGATCGCGAGCGCGTGCAGGCGGCTTTCGCCGAACTCACGAGAGATGTTCCAGGTCTGGACGTTGAGTATCGCATCACGCGGCCCGATGGAGAGATTCGCTGGGTTCGAGCCCGGGGATTCCAAGTTCGGGATGCCGCCGGCAAAGTGATCCGCCATACCGGGATTGTCACAGACATCACCGAGCGCAAGCATCAGGAAGTTGAGCGCGCCCGTCTGCTCTTGCAACTGGAGGCGGAGCAGGCGCGGCTCGTAGACATCTTCAAAAACGCTCCGGCTTTTATCGCGTCCCTTCGCGGACCTGATCATGTCTTTGAGCTTGCCAACAACGGATACTATGATCTGGTGGGCCCGCGGCAACTTATCGGCAGGACAGTGCGAGACGCCTTTCCGGACCTGAAGGACCAGGGCTTCTTCGAACGGCTGGACAGCGTCTACGAAACCGGGGTCCCGTTCGTTGGCAACGAAATGCCGATAGAGCTTAGCAGCGGAAATGGCGGGCCACCCGACTTGCGGTATATCAACTTTGTATACCATCCGTTAAGAGATCTTGAGGGAAGAGTTTCGGGAATTATTTCCCATGGAGTCGATGTCACTGAGCAGATGCTTTCCCGGGGCCGGCTGCACGAGACTGAAACTCAACTTCGCCAATCGCAGAAGTTGGAGTCGGTAGGACTCCTGGCTGGCGGAATCGCTCACGACTTCAACAATCTCTTAACGGTCATTGGCGGCTATTCTGATCTGACTCTCAGGCATTTGAATGATGCCGATCCGCTGGCTCGAAATGTGGAAGAGATTAAGAAGGCAGCCGATAGGGCGGCGCTTTTAACGCGCCAACTACTGGCATTCAGTCGCAAGCAGATACTCCAGCCCAAAGTAGTTGACCTCAACGAGGTCGTCCAAGACATAGGGAAAATGCTCCACCGATTGCTGGGTGAAAACATGGAACTGCATATTGTGCCCGGGGGCGGACTGGGTCGGGTCAAAGCAGATCCAGGACAAATTCAGCAGGTAATTCTAAATCTTTCGATCAACGCAAGAGACTCTTGTCCCAAAGGCGGCAAACTTACCATTGAGACAGCCAATGTTTACCTTGACGAGGAATATGCGCAACAACATGTTTCTGTTCGACCCGGCTGGCATGTGATGTTGGCGGTTGCGGACACGGGTCACGGCATGGACGCAGAAACTCAGAAGCACATCTTTGAGCCGTTCTTTACAACTAAAGAGCAGGGCAAAGGGACAGGTTTGGGTCTGGCGACGGTTTACGGCATAGTAAAACAATCGGGCGGCACCGTTTGGTTTGTCTCTGAGGTAGGAAAGGGCACGACTTTTCGAATTTATCTGCCGCTGGTGGATGATGCCGTTACGGCTAATACGGATGCGCCCCTTCTGGAGACTGTCGCGGGCTCCGAAACGGTTCTACTCGCAGAAGACGATGAGATGGTGAGAAACCTTACCCGAGAGAGTCTCAAGATGAGCGGGTATGTTGTGTTGGAGACCTCAAATGGCCGTGAGGCTCTAATAGCAAGTAAGAATTTTGAGGGCCCGATTCATTTATTGCTTACGGATGTGGTGATGCCAGGGATGAGCGGCAGGGAATTAGCGGAGAAGTTATTGACCTCGCGTCCGAAGACGCGGGTGCTTTATATGTCGGGTTACACCGATCTCCCATTGTTTCATCAGGGCGTCCTCCAGGGTGATATCGCTTTCATCCAGAAGCCGTTCACGCCTGACTCATTAACGCTTAAGGTAGCCGAAGTGCTACACCCGAACCTCAGCCCCACCCGCAAGCTCGAAAGCACTGTTTTCGGCGGGCACGGATGATGACCGGATGGGCCGGAGAGTTGCCCCCGGGCAAATACACTTCGGTGATCACCCTCAGCTATGACCGTGTCGGGATGGAACCAGCGACGCTGGTCTACGAGCTACCCTTAGTCGTCCAGTAACCATTTCTCGCCGGAGTAGAGGGATGGTCTCGATACCCCGAGATAACACTCACCTACAGAACAGGAAGCTGTAGCGACCTGGGCGCTGCGTCAAGCTCAAGCTGTCGTCAAGGGCTATCAGAGGATGATTCATACTAACAGTGTCACCACCAACACCTTGATTAGTTGCTTCCAAACCCCCGCGTCGTAACAGAGCGACCTGACCGCTGCGCCAGACTCGAAACTCACAGCCATCAGAGCAGGCCTTCTAAGCGAGTTGAACAACCTTTAGTTCCGTCAAGCGAAACGGCCAGGTCACTACCGCTTCCTGTTCTGTAGTTGAACATTCCAACATGGCCAAGTGAAGCCAATCAGAAAACACTCGCTCAACAGAAAGCGCTGGTCCATCGACTACTTGAGGTTTTTATGAGGATTGATTTCTTCAATCGCCAGATCAATCTGCCCGGTGCCACCCAGCAACACAAGCACGTCTTCAGCCTGGATTGCAGTTTCAGGACCGGGATTAATATCCGTATGACCGTCACGGGTGATTGCGATAACAGTCACGCCGGTTGCCCGCCTCAACCTCAATTCGCCGATGGTTTTGCCCACTGCAGTTGAATTGGCATCAACAAACAACGTTTCGGTGGAGGCCGATTTGAGCGCTTCGGCGATCTCATGCATGTCAACGACGGGTTGCGATGACATGCGCAGCATCTGGTAGCCTTCGTCCCTGATCGCCGCGACTTGACGTTGAATGACGTGACGCGCAATGCCGTATTCTCTTAGTACGCGTGAGAATATCTGAATGCTGGTCTCAAACTCTTCAGGAATAACTTCGTTGGCACCCAGCTCGCGTAAATCCGATATCTCCGCCATGTAGCGTGTGCGGACGATAATATGAATATCCGGATTCATCTGCCGAGCGAGCCAGACTGTGTGGCGCGTCGCTATGGGGTCGGAGATTGCGAGCACCAGGATGCGAGCGTGCTCGAGACGGATATGATGCAACACTTCTTTGCGCGTGGCGTCGCCGTACACGATTCGCTCTCCTTCGGTGTGCGCTTGTCGAACCGCCTCTGCATTCAACTCCATGACCAGATAGGGGACGCCTGTGGTGCGCAGCACCCTCGCGAGATTACGACCGTTTAGACCATAGCCGATTATGATCACATGCCCCCGGATGTCAGGCTCCGCGTCGAATCCGATCACCGTCGGTTCAAGAAGGGAGCCCGGGGCAAACAAGGATTGCAACGCGTATCCGATGCGTGGGGCGGCCTTGATCAGGAATGGGGTCGCGATCATTGAAAGAATCGAAGCGGCCAGGAATCGTTGGTAATCTACGTTGGAGAGCAGTCCTTGCGGTAATCCTGCCTTGGCCAGAATGAAAGAGAACTCACCCACCTGCGCCAGCCCCAAAGCGGTCATCGTTGAAACCCTAAATGAATAACCCAGTAAGCGCAGTGCTAACATGACAAGCAGAGCCTTCCCAAGCGTCAATGCGCCGACCCATGCCAACACAGTGGAGAGATCGGCCGCCAGGGTGGTTAATGAGAGGAGCATGCCGATGGAGATAAAAAAGAGGCTGTTGAAGACATCGCGGAATGGCAGGATGTCGGCCACAATCTGGTGGCTATATTCTGATTCAGACAGCACTATGCCGGCGATGAATGCACCGAGTGCGAGCGACAACCCTGCCTGAGAGGTGATCCAGGACGTGCCAAGGCTCAATAGAACGACGGAGATAATAAACACTTCAGGGCTGCGCAAACGGACAATATGGTAGAGCAGGTAAGGGACCACGGTCCGCGCGGCGAAGAAAATAATGGCGATGGCGGCAAAGGCGATGCCCAGTGTGAGGGTAATTCTGCCGAACGACGTTCCTTCGCGACCGCTGAGGATAGGGATCATCAGCATCATCGGCACGATGCTGAGATCCTGGAAGAGCAGTATGCCGACACCCGCTCTCCCGTGAGGCGCATCAATCTCTGCCCTCTCTATATAACTCTTGAGTACTATGGCCGTGCTGGAGAGTGCAAAGAGAAAGCCGAAGAAGATCGCTTCGTTAACCGGGCGACCGAGTAGATGGGCAATTCCGGCGACGAGCAGCATGGTGAGAATAACCTGCAAGCCTCCTCCGATTAGAACCAATCGCCTCATTTCAAGCATGCGACGAACCGAAAACTCCAGGCCAATAGTAAACAGCAGAAGCGCCACGCCTATTTCAGCGAGCACCTCGATGGCCTGAACATCTCTAATCAGCCCAAGTGCATTGGGGCCGATCAAAACCCCTGTGATCATGAACCCGACGATGGTGGGCAAGCGCAGCCGGTGGAAGATGAATGCAATAGGGACAGACGCAAGCAATAGAACGAGTAAATCCTGCAGCAATGGAGGGGAGTGGGGCATAGCTATGCTAGGACCTCGTCGCGCGTCCTCAAGTGCGTGACTTGTTCGGCCCGCACATTGTCCAGGCCTTCGCGTAGTCCCAACTCAATGATTTCCGCCACCTGTGACGAAGAGTGAATGCGGGGAATAAAAACGAAATCGGCGCCTCGGTTGTATAGATCGAGCGCTTTTTTTGGACTATCCGCAGTCACTATAGCCTTCGCGTGGGGACACAGCTGACGAATTTTTTTAAGCAAGCGCCCATTGTCGGTCCCCTTAAGAATTTGATCGGGAATGGTTGAAACTACCAGCTCTGCATGGTGAATTTTTGCGTGGTGCAGCGTCTCCATATGGGCCACATCGCCGTAAATACATTCAATGCCGCGCCGCTGCAGCTCGGAATACACGACCGGATTGAAGTCGATTATCAGAATGTCATCGAGTAAGGGGTGACGGCCGTTTTCGGAGCCGCCGAGTTCAAACTCATGAACGATGGCGCTCGCCTCGCGAAAAAATCCCAGGAAGACTATCGGCTTAGGCGGAGCTTGGACGGGCTCGCCCGCGGGCGCGACGAGATCCCTCACCCACAAGGTCGAAAGCACTCGGCTAACCCATGCTGATAGCTGGTAGTTGTAGCTGATCATGTAGGTTGAAGTGGTCGACGTGATTACGAAGACAAATATGATCAGGGACACGGCCTGACTGTTGATATGCCCCAGGGCTAATCCTAATGAAGCCACTACCAGGGAGAACTCGCTGATCTGGGAGAGATTAATGGCCGGTAAGAGGCTCACCCGGTGTCCGTAGCGCATGAAGTAAAGCACGGGAAAGATCGAGAGCAAGCGACTGACAATCAGGAAAACAGAGGTCACCGCCGCCAGGCCCAGCAGGGCAGCGGTAGGCATAGGTATTTTCATGCCCAGCGCAACAAAGAACAGTGTGACAAAAAAATCTCGAATGCTGATTACCTTGGCAATGACGTCGAGGCTGTAAGGAAAGGTAGAAAGCGCTACACCTGCTATTAAAGCTCCCATCTCCCTCGAAAGTCCCGAGTAGCTGGCAGCGGCACAAACGAGGAAGCACCAAGCCAGCGCCATTATCAGGACCAACTCAGGAATTTTAGCAATGGATTGGAACAGCCGTGGGAGTACGTAGCGGCTGATGAGGAGACTGGCGGCCACCAGCAGAACGCCTTTCCCGAACGACGCCGCGAGTGGCGTGATCCTTGGGTTGCGTAGATTCGGCTGCAGTGCGAGGACGATGATGGCCCAAATATCCTGGAATACAAGAATGCCAAGAGTGATGCGACCGGGCAGTGTATCCAACTCAAACTTGTCATAGAGCAGCTTCACTACAATCATCGTGCTGCTGATGGCCGCCGCAGCTGCCATGTAGAAAAGCCCGAACTCTCCGCCAAAGGCATTAGGGTCCCCATTGCGAAACCCGAGCAATAGAAAAAAGGGAATGCCGAGAGCCACGCAGATCAGAAACTGGCTGATTCCCGTGGCTATGACAGGTTTGCCCGAAGCGCGAAGCTTTTTCAGATCCATCTCCAGGCCAATAATAAACAGCAGAAGAACTAGTCCTATTTCGGAAATGACTTCGATGATTTCGTGATCCGTAATTAGCTTAAAGCCAATTTCCGGACCAATAAGGACGCCCGCCAGAAGGTATGCGAGGAGGGCTGGCTGCTTAAGCTTGTTCGCTATGAAAGCAAGGATAGCAGCGACTATGACGCACAGACCGATATTATTTAAGAGTTCACCAAGCCCATGCCCGGTAGACGGGTCGGTCGCCATTAATAGAAACGTAGTAGGCAAAGAGAGGTCAAAGCTTTCCACTTACCATCTCCTCAGGTATTAGAAGTATCCGAGTGCATGAACGAATAAACCACGACCAATGAGTCTTTCAAAGGTTCGATGACTTGTGATTAGGAACGACTAGCAGAGGAAGGTGGCGCGCGGCCTGTAGAAAGTGATCCGCAGAGTAGGGAAACAATGTCGACAGGTTTGCCGGTTTCGGGGAACAGTGCCTGTCGGACAGTTAAGACGCGACTGTTGTGAGGGAGTGGGTCTCCATAGTCCGCCAACTGGCGCTTGCCACGCTTTTGCACCCGCGTAGGCACATCAAGTGGGCCATACTTGTGCAACGAAGTGTCATTCAAGACGGTGGCGGGTACTTGAGCGTTTGCCGCCTCGTCGAGCTGGAGTGCGGAGACTGGAAATGGCGTCAATCGTAGCCCTTCACCAACTGAAAAGCACAAACAGGCGATGACGTCGATCAAGATGATCGTGCGGACGAAAAAAAACCTTGTCGTACGTTCAGTGCTGGGCATGAATTGCGATGATAATACCAGAATTGAGTAATTCACCACGATACAGGCCCGACGCCTTTGCCAGATTCTTAAAACACAGCTACATCCGTTATCCGGTAAGTAAGTTTCAAACCCAGAGAAAGAATTTCAAACTAACCCACTTACCGCCTTGTCGTGGCGGCTGCGCCAAACCTGGGAAGGATGCTAGTATCTAAACGTTGAATGTCTGACGGAGTTGCCTGGCGTGGGAAGTTCCCCCCTGGCAACAGATACCCAGAACCCCCCAAAGCTTTCCCATTTTCTCCCTTCTGATTTTCAGTGTTCGTCCCTTTAAGGAGCATCTAACTACCTGAGGCTGATCAGGAGGACTATAGCGAAACATGAAAATCATCCTAGTCATTGTATTTGGACTGATTGGATTCCACTCAGGCGCTAAGCCAGAGACCGAGAAACTGCTCATTGCCAAAGTTAGGTCAGCGATAGGTGGTGGACCTACGCATCCGCAACTAAGGTCCGGGTCGAGATCCGCTCCAACCTCGCAAGCAGGTCGTACTTGCGACGCGAGAAGGCAACCGGGACCAGATCTTGGCGCGAAGGTAAATGCTTGCGACCGCATATTAGGTTCAGGAGCAGGGGAGATAATTTTGACCGGGGGCGGTACCATCTCGACGCAAATCCTCCTTTCGCCAGGCCACACACTTAAGCTGGTCGGCAGAGGAATCTATGCCTCAAGGGTAGAAGGGCCTGCTGTAGTACTCGACAACAACACCTCTCTGGTTTGTGAGAATTGGGATTCAATTTTGGAGGAGGGGACGGCGCTTGAAGCAAGTCCCGGTGTAGGATTCAGTGCCCGTACCGGCCAGTCGGTTTTCACGATAGTGCAAAATCGATCAGGGATCATTAGTCATGCGAACAAGAATGAACGACTGCGAGTAGAGGGTTGTCACTTTCGCGGCGCGAGAAAAGACTTTAATTCTGCGGTTCAGACAGTGTCGCTCGGCAACTGTGAAAACTGCATAGCTCGGAATAACTGGTTTGAGAGCGTGCGTACTATTGCATTGCAGGCCGGCGGCACCGCCGAAAAGGGGAATGCTGCGCGTAATATCTTATTTGAGAACAACCTGTTCACGGGTTCGACAAGTCAGAACCTGGCGTTGACCAATGTGGTGGGTGCTATCGTTAGAAAAAATCGATTCATTGCGCCGGGAATACCCGGAGGTCCCGGGACTGCGGTTATTGACATCGAACCAAATACGAACGACGTGGTCGATGACGTGTTAGTAGAGGGGAATCTAATCGATGCCAGCGAAGCCCCGGCGGATGCTGGCGGGTTTAAAACCATCGTCGGCATCGCGGTTAACGCTCTCAATCCAACCAGAAGTTTTCGCAACGTCCGGGTTGTCGGAAATACGGTAATAGGTAGCTCAGTAACAGCACCTTTCGGCCGTATCAGTTATGCCGCAATCCTCATAAGAGGCGCGCCTGATGTGCTCGTGGAACGCAATCGTATCCAGAGAGTTACTCGGGGCATACTTCTGGATTACGGAGCGTCAGCGACAATGGTGCGGGGTAATACGCTTCTGTCCTGTGGATCAGGTGGAACCGCGGCGCTTGAGATTGCCGATTCGTCTAACAACGTCGTCATTGATAACGTTATGGATAAGGCACCGGGTGATACCGTCTTTTCTGTTGAAATCTCGCAGCGACTAAGTCAAACCGGCACGTCGCGAAATAACAGAATTGAAAACAATGGTGCCGGCAACCGAAAGTAGCTCGGGCTTTCCGCGAGCCTCTACGTTTTCACAAACCCAGGTTTGCACTGCCCCCCGATCGTATTCGGTTCGAGCACCGAAATCTGATATTCTCAACTTGCAAGATGGCGAAGAATGATTGGCCACTCATCGGGTGTTGTTCTTGAAGATATCAATTTTAATTGCTCACAAACTTCTGCTCCGCGGGGCACGGGTCTCGACGTTGATGTTCCTCTTCTTTTCGACTGCACACGTTTGTCTCTCGCAATCCATTGATATCAGTTCTCCTTCCCCAGTTCGAACGAACGAAGTTGTGGGTACAATTGCCGCGCGCGATCTCGGCGATTCGCGATTAACTGACCATTTCTATTCCTTCACGGGGATGCCCGGCGATGTCTTAATCACAGTGAGGAGTAACAACCTGAATGGGGATGTCGATCTTTTCACCGCCGGTAGTTTGCGGCCCCTGATAAAGTTCACGCTCTACGCCGAGAACTCCTCGCCAATCACCCGGGCTATCTTTCTTCGGAAGCGCGAAGATCTTATTCTCCGTGTGGAAGCACGCAGCCCCAACGATGATCAAGGTGTTTACCACGTACGGTTTGGAGGAACCTTTGAATCAATCGCTGGAGATGCTCCCCTGGCTGACGCTCAGAATCCGACAGCGGAGCCTGTAACCACAGTTGTTTCGAATGGCAAAACATCCCGACGGGTTTCTTCTGTGGGCGCACGCATCGCGGAACCGCCGGTAGTCCGAGATGAGGTTGCGGCTGCACCCAGGCCCCAACCAACCCCCGAGGATTTAACGGTACCAACTCCGAGTCCGGAAACCACCGTAGCAACAGCAGAGGCCGTGGGGGCCCCGGCTCCGCCAAGAAGAGGAAGAGGACGAGTTCCGCCGAGTCGCAGAAGACCTGCGTCGCAGCCCGCCAACAAGAGCGAGGAATCGCCCTCTGAGACTACGAATCACGAGAGGGTCCCGGAAGTCCGCAAGACAGATCCCGCGCCCCGGAACCGGCCGACAGGCAGGCGGGGAACCACTGACACTCCGACTGAACAACTTCCCTTGCCGGAACCGCAGACCGGGCCACGACTGGTAATTGAGATGCTGGATGGAACACGTGTCGAGCGCTTTATGAGTACGATTCGACGCGTAACAGTCGAGAATAACCAAATTGTAGTTGTGCGTAGGGACGGTTCGGTCGAAAAAACGCGAATGCGCGAGGTCCTGCGGATGGCTATTGAGCCCTAGTGGTCTGGTTTTATCTAATTGAAGGATCGGCTTGATGTAGACCAACGATCCACGAAACCACACGAACTAAGACGAAAAGTGTTTAGTGATACTTCGTGATATTTCGTGGATCGTTTGTTGATTTTCGCGCCCCATAAGCTAAAGGCACATCACTACTTAGCTTTTTCGCCAGATTTCAGCCTTGTAAGCTTCTCGCGAAATTCCGGTAAGGCGTCATTATTGGAGTCGACCCTTTCCAACGTTGCAATGGCTTTTGTAGCTGCATCGGCATCACCTTTTTCGAGCAAGGCAAACGTCAAACTCGCCAATACCCTTACGTCCTCGGGCTTCTTCATCAGCGCCGCTTTCAACCACTTTTCCGCCTGGTCATAGTGTTGGGCATCGATGTTCACCTGGCCTAGCGCCACGATTGCCTCATAGCTATCCGGCTTGAGTTGGTTTGCTTTTAGAAGATACTCAATCGCCTGATCATTGCGTTGAATCTGGTAATAGAGTTCAGCGGCTTTCATCTGCGCTTCGAAATTGTTTGGTTCGTTGCGAGCCTTGCTGATTGCCTCCTGAACATCCGCGAAGACTTGTTGCGGATTCTTGGGATCTCCAGATTGAACTTGCGGGTGATTCGCCGGCACGTTTCGATTGTCCGCCGTACCGGCGACAAGCGGGGCGGTGCGTTGACTCATAGTGCTGGCGAACATGAAGCCCACAATGAAACCGAACAGGATTCCGATGATTGCAAATAAAAGATTTTCTCTGGTCATGTTAGGTTGAAAACTCTGGTTGGCGGGTTGTTGGGGTCGGCCTATTTTGATCCGGCGCTTGCAGTACGCGTCTTAGCGTTATTGATTCTCTCGTTAAGCGAATTCGCAACTTCTGAGTTTGCGGGTACTCTCTCCAGAAGTTTTTGCCAGTACTCGATAGCTCGGTTGTAATCCTGCGCCTCGAACGCAGCACTGCCGGCGAGTTCCATCGCCTTGGGATTGTTTGGATCGATCTGTAGCGCCTTGTTGATTATTTCCAGTGGTTTGCCCTGGAGCTTTTGTCCGCCGGCCATTGCCAGGGAAAAAGCATAGTCGGCCAAAAGGTCAGCATCATCCGGCTTCAAAGCGGTTGCCTTCGCGTACGCGGAGCTTGCTTCTCCATACTTTTCCAGCGACGTGTACGACCGCGCGAGCATCTTCCATCCTTCAAAGTCGCCTGGATTCTGTTCGAGCCGTTTCCCCAGTGACGCGACGTTCGCCTCAATGCGTTGTTGAGAAAAATCCTCGTTAGCAGACGGAGCCATGGCAGGCGCGGCCGCGGGCGCGGGGGCTCTCGCCATCGTGGGAGCCGCATGAGGATTACCAATGCGGAGATAGAACGCCACTGCCAGGATGGGCAAACCCAGAGCTACAGCATATACAGCGCCGCGACTCTCCTTAGCTGACTTTGCAGGTTTTGAAGATACCGCCCTGGAAGAGGTCACATCCTCGAGCAATCGTCGTTCGATCTCGTCCCGATCCTGATCAAACTGCTCGCGACTCACAATCCCATTCGCAAGGTCCGCTTCGAGTTCGGAAATCTGATCGCGATAGACGGCGATGTTAGCTTCCTTCTCTCCAGTTGGATCCGTCTTGCTGGCGGCGCCTTGCAACAACGGGGGCAGCACGAATGCCAGAGCAATAGCTATCAGAATCGCGCTGACAAGCCAGAAAATAATCATGCCGGCTCCTTTTCCGGCGCGACCTTCAATAGTTCCTGAGCCCTACGGTGATCTTCCGGTGAAAGAGGCTGCTGATTAGTCAATTCCCGGCGCTGCTTCAAATATCGATAGAGAACCCCCAATCCGACGACCAACAAAATGAAGGGACCAAACCAGAGCAGGTAGGTCGTGGGTCTCACAGGAGGACGGTAGAGTACAAAGTCGCCGTAACGCGCGGTCAGAAAAGCAATAATCTCTTTGTCGCTCTTGCCCGCTTTCATCTGTTCTCGAATCTCACGCTTGAGATCCACGGCGAGGTCCGCTTGCGAAGCTGCCAGCGTTTCATTCTGGCAGACTAAACAACGGAGTTCCTCGGACAGATTCATAACGCGCTTTTCGAGTTCCGGATCATCGGCAAGCGGCCTGGCCTCTTGCGCTGCTACTCGAGCAGGCAGCACTAGCAGCCCAAGGCAGAGCAGTAGCAGTTGCAACCCGACGCGTTTCATTTGCTCAAGTCCTTCACTAACGGCAGAATCTGATCCTTGAGAACGCCGGGCGTTAAAGGCCCGACTTGTTTAAAGCGGATCACTCCATCACGATCGATCAGATAAGTTTCCGGCACTCCGTAGACGCCATAATCAATCCCGATCCTGCCATCGGTATCAGTTGCGCTCAACAGATAAGGGTTCCCAAACTCCATCAGCCATGCCAGCGCATCATCCCGTTTGTCTTTATAATTCAGTCCATAAATAGGGACGGCTTTCGAACGTGCCAGTTCAACAAGTAGCGGATGCTCTTCGCGGCAGGACACGCACCAGGAAGCCCAGACGTTTAGAAGCCAAACCCGGCCCCGCATCTCCTCTGCTGTGAAACTCTTTGCCGGTTCGTGCAGTTGGGCAAGCCGAAAGTCGGGCGCGGGCTTGTTTATCAGGGGAGACGGAACCGTACGGGGATCGTGTCCCAGTCCGATGGCCAGGAACGCAACCAGGACGATAAATACTGCCAGCGGAATTGCAAAGCGACTCATCTTGTTTTCATTGCTGCTGACTTTAATTCCGGCAGAGTTATATTTTTCAGCTAAAGTTGCTCCGGGGCTTAAGGAACACGATCCACGAAATCACACGAAATGTCACTAAATTCTTCGTGTTGGTTCGTGTGATTTCGTGGATCGTCTCCTTTATGACTCGCAATATGACACCACCTAGTTTCCTGCTTCAAGCTTGGCAGGTGCCGGCGTTAGGGTCGCGGTTTCAGGTTTAGCAGTTTGGAACACGTTCCGCTGTTTGCGTGCGGCCAGCGCATAGCGGCGATCGCTCACGGCCAGACCGCCTCCCATGGCCATCAACAACGCGCCTCCCCAGATCCAGGTCACGAAAGGTTTATAGTGTACTCGTACGCTCCAGGCGCCACCCGGCAAGGTCTCACCCAGCGAGACATAGAGATCGCGAAACAGCCCGGTATCAATCGCCGTCTCCGTCATCGCGTTCTCGGAAACCAAATAGGATCGCTTCTCCGGATACATCGTGCGAAAAAACTCACCATTCTTAGTGACCTCAATCTCCGCACGAGCTGCCCGGTAATTTGGACCCATGACGTCGGTTACTCCCTTCATGCGAAAGTCGTAACCACCTACGCTTACGGTATCGCCCGTGTTCATCCGCACATCTTTCTCCGCTTGATAGCCGGTGACCAGGGTCACTCCGATAATGAACACTGCCACTCCCAAATGGGCCAAGTGCATTCCGTAGTAACTCCGACTTTGCATTCTAAGTTTCTGCCAGACAGTCAGCTGGCCGGAAGTAGTCTTGACGCGATCCCATACATTGACGCCTGCGGATGCAATAACCCAGGTCGCCAACAGCAGTCCGAGACTGACGAGTAGTTTCCACTCGCCGAATACAAATGGGAGCAACAGTGCCGTGGCAACGCTCGCCAGAAATGCCCAGCGCAGGCGTACCGCCAACTCGGGGACGCTGGCTTTTTTCCAACGTGCGATTGGACCAACTCCCATCAGGAAAATTGCAGGCACCATTAGCGGCACGAAAACCGTGTTGAAGTAAGGTGGACCAACTGAGAGTTTGCCTCTGCCGAGTGCGTCGATTATCAGTGGATAGAGTGTGCCCAGCAGTACCGAGCCTGCCGCTACTGCGAGCAGCACATTATTTGATAGCAGCAGCGCCTCGCGTGATACAACGTCAAACTTACTGCCCAGTCCGACTTGCTTTGCGCGCCACGCGTACAGCAGCAATGAACCACCAATCACGAGAGTCAGAAATGCCAGAATGAAAATGCCGCGTTTCGGGTCGGTGGCGAAGGCATGCACGGAAGTCAGCACTCCGGAACGTACCAGAAATGTTCCGAGCAGACTAAGCGAGAAAGCAGCGATAGCCAGCAGCACGGTCCAACTCTTGAACCCGCCACGCTTCTCAGTTACTGCCAATGAGTGAATCAAGGCAGTTCCTACCAGCCAGGGCATGAATGAGGCATTTTCGACGGGATCCCAGAACCACCAACCGCCCCAGCCGAGTTCGTAGTAGGCCCACCAGCTGCCGAGAGCGATGCCGCAGGTTAGGAACATCCAGGCAACGGTCGTCCACGGCCGCGACCAGCGCGCCCACGTGGCGTCAAGCTTTCCGCCAATCAAGGCGGCGATGGCGAACGCGAAAGCTACCGAGAACCCAACGTAGCCCATATATAACATCGGCGGGTGTATGACCATCGCCGGATCCTGGAGCAGAGGATTGAGGTCACGGCCATCGGGAGCGGAGGGGATCAGGCGATCAAACGGGTTCGAAGTGAGCAGCATGAATAGGAGGAAGCCAACGCTGATAACGCCCATGACACTCAAGACACGGGCAACCATCTCGTCCGGAAGGTGACGGCTGAAGAGCGTTACGGCGACGGTCCAAAGACCGAGCATTAGAGACCAAAGCAGCAGCGAACCCTCGTGCGAGCCCCAGGTGGCGGCGAGTCGATAATGAAGTGGCAACCTCGAGTTGGAGTTGGTGGCTACGTTGAGCACTGAGAAATCGTTAATGATGAAAGAATAGCCGAGACAGCAAAAGGCGATGGCCACGAAAATGAATTGCGCCTGTCCGGCAGGAACAGCAACGGCCACCCACGATTGCTTGCCGCGGCTGGCTCCGACCATCGGAAGGATTGCCTGCGTCAACGCCACCAGGAGCGCTATGATTAATGCGAATTGTCCGATTTCGGGAACCATGATGTAAGGCAACGTTCGCTCGCTACGGAACGCGAGCGGTAGCAACCGAATCTAATCACTCAACTCATCTGAATTGCTTTTGGTGTGTGTGTAAGTGCTTGTATCCGGTCGCTACCACTCGCGGTTCTGTATTGGAGCAGGTTCTGCTCCATATATTCACGTTGGTGAAATGTCCTTTCGTTTTGTGTTTGCACCAGTCTTTGGCGGCGAGAAGTAGTCATCCTATTGAGCGATAACGGTCTTGCCGGCTTCGCGAGCGTGCTTAGCCTTGTCGATCGCCTCTCCGGCTTCCGGTGGCATGTAGTTCTCATCGTGTTTAGCCAACACCTCGTCGGCATAAAACACTCCGTCGGCTCCGATTTTTCCCTGGGCAACACAACCCTTTCCTTCTTTGAAAAGGTCAGGAAGGATTCCTTTATAGACTACTGGGATGCTTTCCGCGGTGTCCGTCACCGTGAACCTAACGGTCAGTCCATCTGTGTCGCGCTTGACCGTACCCTCCTGGACCAATCCACCAACTCTAAAAGTCCTTCCAGTCGGCGCTTCCTTCGCGGCTACCTGCGTCGGACTAAAGAAAAATACTAAGTTGTCCTGAAAAGCATTAAGAGCCAGCGCCAAGGCGATCCCTAAACCCGAGAGCCCGGCAATAATGAAGCCCAGCCTCTTATGACGACGTTTCATTTGTTGTTATTCCCCCCGCTTTTGAACTACTGCTTCTCTGGTGACGCAATGATTTCCGGCGGCGCAGCAGCGACACAACCTCACCGCCCATTACTAGCAGGGTCACCAGATAGGAACCCCAAACGTAAAAGGCGTAGCCGCCCATCGAAAAGAATTCTGACCAGTTCATGTTCAGGCTCTCGCTTCAGCCGCCCAGACGGCATTCTGTTCACGCTCGAGTATGATGTAACGCAGACGAACAAGCACCACGGCGATTGAATAAAGCCAGCACGCCGCCAGCATGATTAACATTGCAGTCAACATCGAACCTTCCATTGAAGGCTTGCCCAATAGCCTAATTGTCGCACCCTGGTGCAAAGTGTTCCACCACTGTACCGAAAAATAAATAATAGGGACATTGATCACGCCCACGATCGCCAGGACTGCACCAGCCCTATCAGCTCGTCTGGGATCATCTATAGACGCCTGTAGAGAGATGAACCCGATGTAGAGAAAGAGCAGAATCAGCGTCGATGTGAGGCGAGCATCCCAAACCCACCACGTGCCCCAGGTAGGCTTACCCCATAGCGAACCTGTCGCAAGGGAGAGAAATGTGAACATCGCTCCGGTGATAGATAGGGCGGATGCCATCATCGACGACAGCCGCGCATTGAATGCCCAACCGATTGCCGCATAAATCGCCATCAGCACGTAGAGAAACATTCCCATCCAGGCCGCGGGAACGTGGATGAATATTATGCGATAAGCATCGCCTTGCTGAGCATCAGTGGGGGCGATAAAAAACCCCACGTACAGTCCGACGACAAATAGGATCGCCGCGGGAATTGCGAACCAGGGAACCATCTTTCCCGCAAGCGGATAAAAATTTGTCGGTGAAGCGTATTTGTACCAGTTCATCTTCAATTACCTACATCAAAACGGGCTTAGGCCTTTGGTCTTTGATTCTGTTTCTTTAGTTCTGTTCCAGGCCCAGCCTCAAATTTCAAAAACTTCAAGCCCGAAGACCTGGGCCAAAGACCCAAGCCCAGGAACTTTATTCCAAGGATATTCGCAGCGCAGCGGAAGCTGCCAAGGGAGCAAAAACGAGAGCCAGCACCAACAAGGCCCCAAGTAAAGAAAGGCTCCCTTGTACGCCCGAATCAATAATACTTGCGTCTACGGCGCCGGCCCCGAATATTAACACCGGAATATAAAGAGGCAGCACGAGTATGGAAAGCAGAAGGCCGCCGCCCCTGAGTCCCAACGTTAGGGCTGCGCCAATTGATCCTACGAGAGCGAGAACCGGAGTTCCCAGCAATAATGACACAGCCAGGACGAACAGCGTATGCCGCGATAACCCGAACTGGAGGCCAAGCACTGGCGACAGCAGCGCTAAAGGCACTCCCGAGACCAGCCATAGTGCCAGCACTTTCCCCAGCACAACGAGGTACAGTGGCTGGGGCGTCAGCAACAATTGCTCAAGTGAGCCATCCTGATAGTCGTTTGCAAAGAGCCTGCCCAGCGAGAGCATCGAAGCCAGCAAAGCCGCTACCCAAACTACTCCCGGCGCGATGAGTCGAAGCAAGTTTGTTTCGGGTCCGATCCCCAACGGGAACAGACTAACCACTATCAAAAAGAAGAAGAGCGTGGATAGAACATCAACGCGGCTCTTCCATGCGAGTGTCAGATCGCGAAGCACGATCCAACGAAACATCGATAAGGTTGAGGGAGCGCTCACGATGCCAGGTCGAGCCGCTGATGGGAATCTGTCGAGAGTTCCAGGTCATGATGTGTTGCTATAACCGCGATCCCACCTTTGTTCAAGTGCTCCTTGATTAATGACGTTACGAATTGGACCGCCGAGGAATCCAGCGACGTCAGCACTTCATCCAGCACCCAGAGCGACTTTTCGCAAGTCAGGAGCCGGGCGAGCGCTGTCCGCCGTCGTTGGCCCTCCGACAACAACCTTGCGGGCAGGCGCTCACGGCCTGAAAGACCTAACTCCCCCAGAACCTTCGTGGCTCCTTGTTGGCCGAGCTCGGTACCCATCACTCCGCTTGTGACCCGCAGATTCTCAATCGGAGTTAGTTCCTCTTTGATTCCGTTTCGATGACCGATGTAACTGAGCGAGTTGAAGTAATCCTCACCTAACGAACGAATATTCGCGCCTTGCCAACGAATTTCACCCTCTGCGGGCGCAAGTAATCCGCATATCAAACGTAGCAGACTTGTTTTG
Organism: Pyrinomonadaceae bacterium; assembly: GCA_046261995.1. GTDB lineage: Bacteria > Acidobacteriota > Blastocatellia > Pyrinomonadales > Pyrinomonadaceae > PSRF01. Next base: position 18,473 of record JBHENP010000020.1, on the reverse strand, counting down.
CCACTTCCGTTTGGTCCCCGCACTTGCAACAAGGAACCGGGGTGCAGAGCAAAGTTGACGGCATTGAATAATCGACGATCGCCGCGTACACACCCGAGATCTGTCGCCTCCAGCATCTTCGCTTGTCCTGATAATCAAACGTTCGTAAGCCATTGTATTGAACCTGCGAAGGAAAAGCACACAGAGACTCTGGGTAAGGTTAAATTCTCAGGACGGTTTCGGTCGTGGCTCGACCTGGCCACCGGCTTTCAGCCATTCCTGCCACCCACCCTTCAACACACGCACCCGCTTAAAACCGGCGGCTAAGAAGACGTGTGCTGCATACACGCTTGAGTCATCACTTGGGCAGGCGCAATAGGTAATAAGCTCAACGTCGCGCGAGGCATTCTTCAATGGAGGGTATGCGAGTCGCGACTTAAGTCTCCTGAGCTTTACATGGATTGCACCCCTGATCGTGTCATCGCTGCCAGTGTAGCTGCCGGTTGAACGTACATCCACGATTGTTACGCGCTCGTTTCCGGCTAGTTTTGCTTTCAGCTCCTCGACCGTAATGAATTCAACCGCCGGGGACGCCGGTTGGTTAACCCTAGCCTGAGAATGGATCGGAACGCCAACCGCTAAGGCTCCTGCAGGCGTGAGCAGGATCAGGAGCGACGTCGACGCCCATACTCGCCAGTTCTTTTTTAAGCTCATGAGTTCACCTCTCGAATTTAAAGTTGTTGTAGACGTGTTAATGCACTTCCGCTTAATCAGGAAGTTCAGCAGGTACCATCCTTCATTTGCGGCCTTGCCAGAAGGTAGGGACGCCGCACCTTTAAGTCCTGGCTCGCCGCGAATGGACGAAACGTCTTTCGGGCTCGCCCTTGAAAGTCTTCGGGTCATACCACGCATAGCTCTCGCCGGCATAGTAAAGATATCCGGCGGAGCCCCGGAGTACCTCCCCGATCAAGTCACCATTCAGTCGGGGTATCTTCTTGCCAGTATTTGCTGTGACAAATTCCTTTCCCACGTGCACCTCGAGGCGAGAGCCAACTGCATTCTTAAGCAAATATGTTTGAGTTGCTTGCGGGTCGCGCCAGTCGTTGGCGCCATAGCCATGAATTACTGCCAGTAGTACGTCGTTCTCTTCCACGCGAAGACGCTGCATCCCGGGTCTGTTAGATACAAAAGGATCTCTGAGTATCCATGCTGGAAACTCCTCGTTCATGTCAGCCAGCTTACCCGGCGCCACCCTCAGGACGACGACGATGTCCTGTGAAAGGTCACCGTTGAAGTCGCCGGAGATGAAGTTAGGGCTAAGACTGGTGTCGATAACAGCGGCCTCCTTAAAGACACGTTTGACCGCTGCCTGAACCTCGATAAGTTTAGGTGGAGTGAGCTTTGGTAGCTGCACCGGCTCCGCTGCCTGGACTGGTTGTGCTATTGGCGGTGCTTCAACTGCCGGCTGACTCTGACGCTGCTGATTACAGCCGGACACGTAGGAGCACACGGCAACGAGCACTGCCAAACACATTCGCCGACTCGGTGATTTAATCTCCTTTACCGGCCGGGGTTTTATCTTTTGACCGTTCCTCATGATGAATGACCTCCCGTGAAAATCGAAATGGGAATGGATGAACTAGTCGGGGATATGCCAAACCAACAAAGCTTTGGCGTTTGACCTCGTTCATAGACGGGGTGAGTTTCGGCGTGCGCTTAAGATTGCCCGCCGATTTTGTGGAGTGGAAGCTCGCCGGAAAGATAGTGTCCGGCGAGCTTCGGCTTGGGATATCCCTCTTATGTGGCCCCCAGCTATAGAGATAGGAGGAACGCTATTACGTCTGACCGTCCCTGGGTGGACAAAGCGTTAAACGCGTTGCGCTCGGGCGTGGCCTGACCCGCATGACGCTGAATCGAATCGAACATGGTGACGGTCAGACCGTCATGCATAAGTCGATTGCGAGCACGCAGGCCCCAGAGGGCCGATGTGCGAATCTGGTTCGCCGAACTTTGGCCACCGTTCTGGACAATGCCATCTCCGGTACCGATGTTGTGCAGAGCAAAATCGCTAAAGGGGTGGATTATTTTGTTGCCCAGAGCTGTAGGCACCCTGAACGCTCCGCCATTGATCAGCGTCCCGGGAGCTGCAGTTTGGAAGGTGCGAGTGTGGCAGATCGCGCACCCGATCTGGTCGAACAGTGCGGAGCCTCGGGTGACCGCCGCGGTGGTTGGTCCACGCCTGGGGGCCCTTGTCGCTGCCATGAAGTCGGCAAACGCCAGGACATCCAGCCCATCGTCCTCGGGATCCTGAACCGGGTCGAATGGCGATGGGAAAGTCACGTTCACGACGCCGCCCGGAGTGCTAGCAGGGTTCTCATTGGTTCCGGCATCTGGCGCTGAGGAGCTCCTTCCACCGAATCCATCAAATGGGTTGGTAATACCCATTTCATTGAGATAGGCATCACCCGAAAATGAGACAAGACTGGCGTGCTGAGACTTCCAGCCGAATCGTCCAATACGTAGCGCGTTATTTGCCTCGGTTACCGGCACGCTCGTCAGGGTTCCGCGTCGATCGGCGGGTTGTGCGGCTACGTTATTCTGTAGTGCCGTGTTGGAGAGGCATTCCACAAAGCCGTCGCCCAGAGTACTGATTACGACTCGGAAGGCCTTCACAGTTTGGTCCGTGGATATATGCTCCACGATCCGGGCGTCGGTTGATCGTGCGTGAATGAGTTGACCGCCGGGATTGTCGACGAAGGCGCCGTTGGATACGCGCCCGGCCCTGAACTCCATTTGTTGAGCGAATGCACCCGGGTCGGGAAACTGGTGACATTCGACACATCCAGTGTCGTTGTAAGTGGGACCGAGCCCGTCCTCAATGGTCTCGCGCTCGGCAAAAATAAATAGGTTGTCCTCAAAAGTGCCGTTGCCACGCGCCGTGGGTGGTTCGGGCTGATTGTTCGGGTCACATTCATCGGGGGGGGTTCCCCTGACGCCAAAGCCGTTAAAGAGGTCATCGGTCTTGGCATCCATGTCCGTTGTTAACGCCTCAGTACCACTTTGGCCTTCGACGGGTGTCGCCATCCATATTGGCAGACCGACAGCCGTGGCAAAGAGTACTAGCGCCAAAAACTTTGCGAGTTTCATCATCTTGATCTCCCTCCTCGGAGTTGGAAGGCAGCTGTATAGGGGAAGGAACCGGCAATCTGCCCGACGGCGGATCGCAACTGTTCCTCTTGAAAATGAAACCTGAGTGTTCGTTAGGCCCTTAGGCGGCGCCAGGTCGATTTGGCCTTTTGCCTCTGGCCGGGCTGAAGATGGGGAGATGCCAACAGGAGGGGATGGTCATCTCGGTGCAAACTGGGCAAGAATTTATAGGCGCAATCCCATCAGCTAGAACGCTGGACCCTACTGGTAAGCGAGAATGGTTCGTTAGGCCAGGGACAGGTCCAGGCCAATTTAGCCCAAGGCTAGCACCAGGCTGAACATAAGGAGATATCCAAGGGAGGGTAGTTATCTCGATTCATTACTGGGCAAGTTAATTACTGGGCAAGTTAATTACTGGGCAAGTTAATTACTGGGCAAGTTAATTACTGGGCAAGAATCCGTCTGGAAGTAGGCGAACTCTAATCCCAATTAGCGTGACTGTCAACAGTAAATTTATTGCGAAGTTCTGCGAAGCAAAGGCCGATTTTTCGACTTGCTAGCGTCATACTTTTCCGATAAAAGAATTGCATCCGAAATGAAGAAACACACGCTACGGTCCCAGACAACCAGCCTTTCCAAACTTAGAAGGGTGCGCCATGCCAAGTCCTCTGCGCCTCCCCAATACCCATTCTCGGCAATTGTTGGGCAGGAAGAGATGAAGCTCGCGTTAACGCTGAATGCGGTCGATCCTTCGATAGGCGGCGTTCTCATAATGGGACATCGCGGCACCGGCAAATCTACTGCGGTGCGAGGGCTCGCCGAGCTGCTACCCGAAATCAAGGTAGTTGCGGGTTGCGCCTATCGTTGTGACCCAGCAAGCGGAAGCAATCTTTGCTCGGAGTGTCAAAAGAAGTCGGATACGGGCGAACCCATAGAACATGAACTCTCCGCTGTGGTCGTCGTCGATCTTCCCCTCGGCTCCACCGAGGATCGCGTGTGTGGAACGATTGACATCCAGCGCGCGCTCCAGCAGGGCACAAAAACATTTGAACCGGGGCTACTGGCGCGAGCGAACCGTGGGCTTCTCTACATCGATGAGGTAAATCTTCTTGACGACCACCTGGTTGACGTTCTGCTTGATGTAGCGGTAACGGGTGTCAACAAGGTGGAGCGAGAAGGAATTTCCCTTGAACACCCCGCGCGATTCGTGTTGATCGGTTCCGGGAATCCCGAGGAGGGGGAGTTGCGCCCACAACTGCTGGATCGGTTTGGGCTGCACGTGGATGTCAAAACTGACCATGATCTCGATCGGCGAATCGACATTGTCGAACGTCGCAATGCCTTCGATCATGATCCGCAGTCCTTCTGCGCCAACCTGGCCAGGGATCAGGAGGAACTTCGAAACAAGATTACTCGAGCTCAGAAGAGCGCAGGATCAGTAATAATTGAACGTCCGTTGTTGCGTCAGATTGCGCAGCTTTGCAGTGAGTTGAAGATCGACGGGCACCGCGGTGAGTTAACGATCGCTCGAGCCGGATGTGCGCTCGCGGCATTCGAGGGCCGCAAGAAAGTTACGACAGAGGATGTTCGACGCGTTACCCCGATGGCTGTGCGTCACAGGCTGCGAAGGGACCCGCTTGAGGAAACGGGCAGCACCGAGAGAATTCAGCGAGCGCTGGACAAGGTGTTCGCGGAACAGTCGAAGAAACGCGAAGCCGGATCAGACAGCGAGGGACAAGGCGACGGTGGTAGATTCGCGGGGCAGAACTCGCAGGGCGAAGATCGCAATTATCGCCCTGGCGACGGTTCTCGTTCACGTAGTAAGTCAGCTAATCCGAATGGCGTAGGTGGCTCCGATTCACACGAGGCGGCCTCGCCACCGTCCGCTCTAGATATTGAGTTGTGTGGAATTGGAAGCGGTGAGCCTTCTCGAAGTCCATCAAAGGCCGCTAATCGCAGCAGTCGAAAGGATACGGGATCGAAGAAAATTTGTTACGGCTCCCAGCGGGGAAGGTATGCGCGCGCGGTCAGCCTTAAAGAAAAAGGTAGCAGGATAGCTCTCGACGCAACGCTACGTGCGTCAGCGGGTGCCGGGTGCCGGCTGTCAGGTGCCGGTAAAAGCCAAAAGCTGGCACCCGGCACCCGGCACCTGACACCTACTCTGCGTTATAAGCAACTGAGCCGTAAGAACGGAAGGCTTTTCATTTTAGCGATAGACGCTTCTGGAAGCATGGCAATCAACCGTATCAGTCAGGCGAAAGGAGCTGCGCTCAGCCTGCTGAAGCAGTCGTACATCAACCGAGACCGCGTGGCGATCGTGGGGTTTCGCGGTACAGCAGCGGAAGTACTGTTACCGCCGTCAAGGAGCATGCTTCGAGCACGTCGAGTTCTAGATTCACTCGGAGTCGGCGGCGGAACACCACTCACCGCCGGCCTGATCCTTTCGCTCGATCTAGTCAAACAAGATCGAAGCGAAAGTGAGATCGTTCTTCTGGTTTTCACTGACGGCAACGCCAATGTGGCGGCACGATCAAACGGAAGCGCCTCGGGACTTGAACCGCGGGCGGAACGTCGGGAAGTAATCGCGAAAGAGTTAGCGGGCTTGGGCTTTGCACTAGAAAAGGCCGGCGTAAAAAGCTTTGTTGTGGATAGCCAGAGGCAGTATCTTTCAAACGGTGGTGCTGAAGCTCTAGCAGCGAGGTTGGGTTGGAACTACGTCGCCAATCACACTTGAAATCCACTCGACTACAGAACCGCGAGCCGTAGCGACCGGATCCAACACTCAATCGTCAGTAACCGCATTTAGGTAACTTGAACTCAGCATCCGGTCGCTACGGCGCGCGGTTCTGTAAGCGAGTGATACTGCAAGACTTCATTGGACAATGTCCAAACTGGATCACCTTCTGCGACCATCTTCTTAGTGGACGTACATATGTCGAGTCAACCTGATAAATCATTGTCGGAAGCTGAGCGCGAGCGGCGCGTACTCGAGTTGTATGATCAACTGATCGAGGTCGAGCAGCGGCTAATCCAGACCGGCTTACATGTGTTTGGACGTCCGTCTGAAGTCGCAGAGCGAGCTGACATGCTCAAAATGATCGCCTCGTTTGATCGGCCTGAAGCGGGTGTACGTTCATTGCCGGATCTGGTTAGCGAGAGTCTGGGCCTCGGAAGTTATGACGCACTGCTCAAGTCACTGCCGTTGGACGAGGCACGGTTAGCTGACCGGGAGCGGATTGATGGAGTCGTCTCATCGGCGATCGGGGAGTTTGTCCGGCACGGTTCGGAGGCAGCTGCATCTTTTCTGGAGCGTACCTCAAATATTGATCGTGAGAATGCCCTGCCGGTGTTCGGTCTGCTCGACGAGATTTCGAAGCAGCTTGAGACTAATACCGAAGTTGAGGCTTTGCTCCGAGCGTTGCGCGGAGAGTTCATCGAACCCGGCCCCGGCGCCGACCTCGTTCAAAACCCTGCAATCCTTCCAACCGGAAGAAACACACACGCGGTTAATCCTTACGCCATTCCTTCGACGATTGCTTTTGACCGCGCCCAAGCAGTTGCCGGCAGTTTGCTCGAACGTTACCTGGCCGAGAACGGACGCTATCCGCGAGCGATGGCGCTCGTGTTGTGGGGTCTGGATAACATCAAGACACAGGGTGAAGGAGTGGCCCAGGCGTTTTGGTTACTGGGTGTACGTCCGGTACGCGATGCCCTCAACCGGGTTACGGAAGTGGAAGCAATTTCGCTCGATGAATTGAAACGTCCGCGAATCGACGTAGTCATGACCATTTCCGGAATCTTCCGCGATCTGTTTAGTCCGACCGTGTTGTTACTAGACAAAGCTGTTCGGCTCGTTGCCCAGCTAGACGAGCCGCCTGAAATGAATTACTTGCGGAAACACGTGATCGAGCAAACGCGCAACGATGCCTGCTCTTTTGACGACGCTGTGGCCCGCGTGTTTTCCAACGCGCCAGGCAACTACGGGACCAACGTCAACTTCATGGTGATGGACTCGCAGTGGGATCGCGATGAGACACTTGGGGATCTGTTCGTGACCCGCAAGTGCTTTGCTTATGGTCGCGACTCCCTGGGACGCGCGGTTGAAGGACATGAAGCCAGAGTCGCGATGGATGAAGCTCTGGGGCGGGTTGAAGCCACCTATCAGAACATTGACACGTTTGAGATCGGTATTACAGATGTGGATCATTACTTCGAGTATCTGGGCGGGATTTCAAAAGCGGTCGAGACCCGCGCGCAGGCACGGCCTTCAATATATCTGTCGGATTCGCTCTCGCGCGATACCAGAATTCGGTCGCTGGAGGAGACTGTGCGTCTGGAATCACGGTCGAAGACGCTCAACCCGAAATGGTACGAGGGCATGTTGAATCATGGATTCCGCGGAGTCGCTGAAATAGAGAACCATGTTTCGAATACTTTCGGATGGAGCGCCACTGCAGATGCCGTTGACGACTGGATATACACGGAGGTAGCTAGAACGTTTGTGCTGGACGAAGCAATGCTTGAGCGCCTACGCACACTTAATCCGCATTCAGCACATTCGCTGGTAGGTCGCTTGCTTGAAGCACACGGGCGCGGCTACTGGGACGCCGATGCCGCTCTTCTGGATAAACTGCGCGACGTCAGCAGTAGTCTTGAAGACCAGTTAGAAGGTGTCACTTGACCCAGTTGTTTGAACCAGAAGATTTCGTGTCAGTTCGTGTGATGTCGCCAGTAAGTTGTGTGAGAAGAAAGACTTCGTGTTAATTCGTGTGATTTAGTGGATCGTTGTTTCCTCGTAATCAGCGAACGATCCACGAAATGACACGAAGTAGCACGAAGTAAGAAAATCCAAATAGAAAACCAACCCTAAGGAGGTCCTCCTCATGGCCGAATTAGTCCTCAAGGAAGAAGTCTATGAAATCATTGGCGCAGCGATAAATGTTTATTATCAGCTTGGCCGCGGCTTCCTCGAACCGCTTTACCAGGAAGCCTTCGAGATCGAACTGAGTCGAAGAGGCTACCGTTTGAGCATAATGCTGAGCTTACAATTGAATATAAGGGGCAGCCTTTGGAAAAAAAATATGTCCCTGATCTGATCTGCTTTAGTCAAATTGTTGTGGAGTTAAAGGCGCTGGACCGATTAAGTAGTGTGGAGGAAGCGCAGCTGCTTAATTACTTGAAAATGTCCCGTATGCCTGTCGGTTATTAATCAACTTTGGCAGCCGAGTAAGACTAGAGTGGAAGAGGTACGTTATGTGAGGCGGAGGTAATTTCTATTAACCGAGGCATTCTTTTCCGTGTCGGTTCGTGTGAGTTCGTGGATCGTCCCTCTTTTTGAATACAACATACGATCCACGAAATCACACGAACCAACACGAAAGATCGGCGATTACTATGCAGGTAACGGTTCTATATGTAGGGTCTAGTTTGCTTGCACCGCTCAAGAATGCGGAGCGGGAGATCAATCGCGAGTACAAGCTCGACCTGCGTGTAGCTGCGCATAACTTCGGCTCGCCATTAAATCAACTCGAGTGGAGCGAGGTCGACCGAGATCTCGCTGCGTCGGATGTTGTGTTCGTTATCCATGTGATGGATGGCGAGAACGCTGCGCGGCTGATTCCTGCTCTTGAACGCTACAGAAAGCGTCATCACGCCGTAATCGTCATTAACTGTATGCCGGAGTTGATGCGAAGGACGCGCATGGGCGGGCTGGATGCAGGTAACTTTTTCGGAACTGATTCCAAGATTGCCAAGAAGGGTAGTCGGGGAGACGGGGAGATAAGGAAATCTAAGCGGGCCTTGCGCTTATTTGGCGCCGCTGGATCGTGGATTGGTAGGCAGGCCCGCGGCATCGGCTCAAACGGGGATTCTAACAAGCGGCAACACGGGCACGGGCAATACCTGAAACTGGTCGACAAATTGCCTACCATTCTCAGGTTCGTACCTACAGCTGGGAAACTCCGTGACGTCAAAAACTATCTCTTCCTTTTCTGCTATTTCCTGCAACCTACGCCTCGCAACATTCGCTCGATGGTCCTGTTCGCGCTGAAGCAGTACGTCCCGGATGGGCGTTGGCGCAAACTGAAAATTGATATTCCAACGCCCGAAGCTATGCCGTCGGTCGCGATCTATCATCCGGATGCCCCAAACCTGTTCGAGACGTTCGAGGCATACCGAAAGTGGTACTCGAAGCGAAGTCCAAAGACCAAAGTGCAAAGCCCAAAGAAGGAATTGACTCTCGATGCTGAGTCAACTATCGGACTGTTACTCATGCGGCCGCAGGTCGTCAGCAAGACAACGAAGCATTACGACGCACTTATTCACGCAATCGAGAGCGAGGGCTTGAGCGTCATCCCGGCCATCTCAACGCTCATGGATAACCGGGAAGCGTGTCAGAACTTTTTCATAGACAAGGGCCCAAGTCCAAAGGCCAAAGTCCCAAGTCCAACGTTCGACTTCCTAACAACTGACAATGGACAACTGACAACGAACCAACAGAAGTCCCGCGTGAGCCAGATCGTTTCCTTAACCGGCTTCAGCTTTGTAGGCGGACCGGCGATGAACGATAGCCATGCAGCCTCGGAGTTTCTGACGGGCTTAAATCGCCCTTATCGATCCGCGGTTAGTCTGGATACACAGAGTATCGAGTCTTGGAAGGAGTCGCTCACGGGACTTAACCCGATTCAAGCAGGAATGCAGATCGCTATTCCGGAGATCGATGGAGCCACTGAACCATTTGTCTATGGCGGAATTTCCGCGAACGAAGTTGAACCGGTGGCGCTGGAAGACCGCTGTCAGCGTCTCGCAAGACGCTTGCGGCGCGCGAACCGCCTCCGCACGGCGGCGCGCAGCGTACTCAAACTCGCAATTGTTCTTTTTTGCTTTCCTCCGAACAAAGGCAACATTGGAACCGCCGCCGATCTCGATGTCTTCCCCAGCGTTTGGGACACACTTATGAGGTTAAAATCGGACGGCTACGATGTAGACGTTCCTCAGTCACCAGACGACCTGCGGCAGAAACTGCTTGGAGGAAACTCTGAAACTTTTGGGGCGACGGCTAACATTGCCTATCGAATGAACGCGGATGAATATCAGCGACTGTGTCCTTATATTGATGAGGTTGAGCCGGAGTGGGGAAGGGCCCCGGGCAGAATCAATTCGTTCGGAAATGAGTTGTTGATTCAGGGGCTGAGGTTGGGGAATGTCTTCCTTGGGGTGCAGCCGACGTTCGGGTACGAAGGCGACCCGATGCGGTTGATGATGGCCCGCGGTGGTGCGCCGCATCACGGGTTCATGGCCTTTTATACTTATCTCTCCCGCGTGCTCGATGTGGACGCTGTGATCCACGTCGGCACGCATGGCGCGCTGGAATTCATGCCTGGCAAGCAAGTGGGACTTTCCGGGGAGTGCTGGCCGGACAGACTGGTGGGCGAACTGCCAAACGTCTACCTCTACAGCGTCAACAATCCTTCGGAAGGTTCAATCGCCAAGCGCCGCTCGTATGCGGAACTAATTTCCTACCTGACACCACCTTTGGAGAACGCCGGCCTCTACCGGGAACTTGCTTCGCTGAAAGCGTTGTTGCTGGACTATAGACTGTCGACCGACGAGCGCGAGCGAGCGAGACTGTTTGAGACCATTCAGGAGTGCAGCAAGAGTTTGAATTTTGCAGACAGTCGGACTGACTGTTAGGACGTTGGTTCGTGTTCGTTCGTGTGATTTCGTGGATCGTTGTGGTTTTTGCGCAGACAACACGCGATCCACGAAATCACACGAACGAACACGAAAAAGCCTGGCAATATCTTGGTTGAACCGTACCTGCGTAAACGTTACGTTACTAACCAATGATACGGCCGCGAAATTCTTCCGTGGAAACTCGGTGCCGAAACACCTCGACACCATTAAAGGTGATTACCGGGATATCATCTTTGTAGCGATTCAATAACTCAGGGTCATTTTCGATATTCACTTCGTCGAGGGTGTACTCGGCTGGGCAACCGGCGGCGCGCATTGCCTCCTTCGCCTCTTCGCAGAGATGACACCCTGGTCGGGAGTAGATTATGACTTTGGTTTTCACGTTGAGTCCTAGCCGGTATTGCCGATTTCGAACTGCCAATGCCGATTTGTCAGGCGAAACCGATCAGTTATCCAACTTCTGGAATTGGCAATTGAAAATGGGAATCGGCTATAGCCAGCGTCCTAAATACTGCTTGCCAGTGAATTAGAAAACAGGTTATAAATATCGACACCGAGCCAATTATATATCTTAAAGGCGCGGCGCTCTTAATGATTACGCAAATAATTCGGGCAATTTCGCAGAGAGTGATCCCTGCTTTGTGGGGAGTTGTATAGTTCAGGCTCTGCTATAGAAGTAGACGTGTACCTGCGACGTCAGGTTTGGCGCGCGTCGTAGATTCCAATCGACGGAGGTATGCATAGTGGATAGTCCGGCCAATCAAGAGCTATCCCCAGAGCTATCCAAGGCCAAGCCTCCTTTAGAGGGCGCGACTGCTGCACCGTCGCCACCTTCCGCGCCGGCGAAAGCTTCGCCACCAGCAGCAAGACCTTCACCCAGAGCTGCAGTCGTCGAGAGCGCACCCGATCCTCCGGTCAACAAAATGCGGCGGCGTATTGTTTGGGCTGCGGTCGTTGGATTTTTGACGACGTGCTTCCTGATGTTCCTGCGGTTCTTTTTACCGCGAACGATTTTTGAGCCTTCAAGTACTTTCCGCATTGGTTCTCCGGCTGATTACGCTTTAGGCGTCGATACCAAGTGGCAACAGCAATATCGGATCTGGGTAACCAAGACTTCTGACCGGCTCTTTGTGATCTACGCCGTCTGTACGCATCTTGGTTGTACACCCGATTGGAAGGCGAGCGAGAACAAGTTCAAATGCCCATGCCACGGCAGTGGCTACGACAGCGAGGGCATTAACTTTGAAGGTCCGGCTCCCCGGCCAATGGATCGCGCCCATGTCGAACTGGACCCGGAGGGTCAGATTGTGGTGGACATTGCCAGACTTTACGATTGGCCTAAGGGTGAAATAACCGAGTTTGATGAGCCCGGTGCTTATATTCCTTTGTGAGTATTGGCAGAGGGCGCTCTTTAGGATTCGCCCCGCTTCAAGAAACTGTCGCAGTGAGAGGTTATGGAGCCAGAACGTCCGGATCAATCGGAACACAAAGAGACTAAGCAGCTAACCGGCGGCGAGAAGACGGGCGCGAGCCTGGTCGGAAAAGTTCGTGAGAGCGGCATGGCGCTAAAAGAACGCGCCGTCGAAGAAGTTAAATCCTACAAGGACCCTCAAGATACACAGCTCTGGAAATCGATCTTTCGCGTATCTCACGATCGCTCCGATCCCCGCAACCGTTCTCTCGCAATACTCTCGAACGTCTTTCTACACCTTCATCCAGCGAAAATTAATCGCGACGCCGTGCGTTACCCGTTCACCTGGGGCATGGGTGGCATCACCTTCTATCTGTTCATCGTGCTCACGTTCACGGGTGTGCTCTTGATGTTCTATTACCACCCGACGAAGGCGGATGCTTTTAAGGACATCCTTTATTTGGAGCACGATGTCCCCTTCGGGAAGCTCCTGCGCAATATGCATCGTTGGGCGGCCCACCTGATGGTGATAACGACCTGGCTACACATGTTTAGGGTGGTACTTACTGGTTCGTACAAGAGACCACGCGAATTTAATTGGGGTGTCGGCGTGGTGTTGCTGGTGCTAACTCTGCTGCTTTCGTTTACAGGCTACCTCTTGCCGGATGACCAGCTCGGTTTCTGGGCCGTGACAGTAGGTACCAACATGGCTCGCGCCACACCCATGCTGGGATCCGAAGGGCCCTTTGGAGTTCAGCTCGGCATGACTCAATTCAATGACGTGCGTTTTGGACTGCTGGGCGGATCGATTGTTGACTCCAACGCGTTGTTGCGTTCCTACATCTGGCATTGCATTGGTATCCCACTCGTGGCCTCGATTTTCATGGCGGTACATTTTTGGCGCATACGCAAGGATGGTGGCATCTCTGGTCCAGCTCCGGTGATGCTTGAATCAGAGATGAAGGCCGTGAAGAAGAAGTAGAGACAAGATGGCGAAGCGCAGATTCAACTTGAGCAAAGGTAAGTTGATAACCCTGGGGGTGCTCGTAGCCCTCGTGGCCCTCGCTGTCCTGGCGGTTGAGGATTGGAACCAATTGTGGAAGATCTCCTCGGCGCCGGACAACGTTCCCATCGTGGCGATGCTGTTTCTGGTTCCCTTTTTTACCTGGATGGGAATCAGGCAGTCCCTTGCGAACGATCAGCTGATAAAGGAACTGGAACAGGATCCTAAACTCGCCAAAACCCACCATCGGAAGGTGGAGCCGTGGCGACCGGGTTGGGCGCGTGAACTCCATGTTTGGCCATATCTAGTGCGCATCGAGTTCCTGGTGACTGTAATCGTCACAGTGATTCTGTTTGTGTGGTCGATCACGCTGAACGCCCCCCTCGAAGAGCCTGCGAATCCCAATTTGACTATGAACCCGTCGAAGGCGCCCTGGTACTTCCTCGGGTTGCAGGAGATGCTGGTCTATTTCGATCCCTGGATTGCCGGCGTCGTAATGCCATCGCTGATCATGGTGGGTTTGATGGTTTTCCCCTACGTTGATTCCAACCCGCTCGGCAACGGTTATTACACTCTCAGACAGCGACGATTTGCGGTGGGAATGTTTGCCGTCGGGTTTCTGCAATGGATCCTGCTGATCGTGATTGGGACCTTCATCCGCGGCCCCGGTTGGATCTGGTTCTGGCCCGGTCAAACCTGGGATCACAACGCGGTCGTGTTCGATAAGAATATAGACCTGCACGATCTAATTGCTACGAGCTGGATCGGCAAAACGCTGCACCTCGGGTTCCTCCAGAGCAACCCGGCTAAGTTTATCTTTGGCGCTTTGGTTGTGGGAGGCTTCTACATCGTCGGCGCCCTGTTTTTCCACTGGCTTATGACGGTCGATTTTAAACGAATCTCGCTGCGGCCGCTCCGCTTGTTCCCGCGCGATCCGTTTGAGCAGAAGCTCCTGGAACGAACAAGTATTCTCCAGTACGTCACTTTTCAGTTTTTTGCGATCAGTGTGCTCTTGGCGATGCCGGTAAAGCTGATCTTGCGGCTGGGGTTAACTATAAAGTATGTCTGGGTAACGCCATGGTTCAATATCTGAGTAGTTCACATTTGACGAGCGCGGAGGAATGATCTGAGTGGCCAACTCTCCCGAAATTAGCGAATCGTTGGTGAAGAAAGAGCCTGAGATTCCGGAGCACGATCCTATAGTGAGCCGTTCTACGAGCGGCATGTTGCTGCTTTCCGCTCTGCTTCTTACCGGTTCGCTCGTGTGGGCACTTTGGGATGAAACTTTCGGCCAGCGTCCGTGGAGAGGCATTCAACAAGAGTTTGTCAGCCGTTACACGCGCTACCTGAGGAGTATTAAACCGCAGGCCGGCAAGAGTGAAGCCGAAGTCAAAGAGAGCGCCGAGTACCAAACGTTGGACGCCGAAGCAACAGCTGCGTTGGAACAAGTAAAGCCGGAAAGCACTGAGATTGATCGGAAGGTCGCGCAGATTCAAAAGCAACTCGATGCGGTAACTGATCCCTTCCAAAATCAACGCGGCCGCCTCACGGTCATTAACTACAATGTGGAAACTGCTAAAGGGTCCGCCAAGGAGAAATATCGGAAACAGGCGGAGGAGAAACGTCAGGAAGTAGTCGAAGTTGAGTTACCGGCTCCTGATGATCCCGGCAAGACCATCACGCAGAAGATGAATTATGAGCAGCTCGAGAAATTTTACAACGGCCTCAGGGACGAGAAGGCAAGGCTCCTGGGTCGGAAAGCGGAGTTGCTTAAGCCGCCTACCGAGCTCGCAACGAAGCGGGACGACTATCTGCGGCACCACATAATCGGATTGGGTCCTGGTCAGATCGACGGGCTCATCAGAAAGATGGACAACTTCGACTACTCCATCCTCGGTCACCAGATTAGTGCGATTGAATCAGACATCGTCGACCGCTGCGAAGTGTGTCATGTCGGCATTCGCGAGCCGCTGAATATCAGACCGGCGGACCTGGCGCCTGACGGGCCGGGCAAAACACCGGACAGTTTGGCACGCGCATTCGTCAGCCATCCCAACCGCGAACTACTGCAAATTCATAATCCGGATCGGTTTGGGTGCTCCGGTTGTCACTGGGGAAACGGCCGCGCTACTACGACGGTAGTTAAGGGCCACGGAAGGCACAAATACTGGTTGTGGCCGTTGTTTGAACGCGAGAACATCCAGGCCGGCTGCCAGCAGTGCCACGCCAAGGATCGGGTTACCCAAGGCGCTGAGACGTTGAATCTGGGCCGAGACCTTTTCTATGAGCGTGGTTGCGTAGGCTGTCACCGCTACGAAGGCTTCGATCAAGAAACGGATGCTCTTTCAGGTACTCGACTGAGCACCACTCAACTGCAAGATCAAATAATCGGTAACGATAAACAGATCCGGCAGGATACCGAGTCAGCTAATCAGGCGGCCGATGATGCTGAAGCACAACGGTTGCTGGCGCATGCGGAGTCATTGCGCGTCTCGAATAGCCTGCTCGCAGCACGCATCGATCAATTGAACCTGCAATCGAAGTACTTGATGCAGGACCAGAAGAAAATTGGACCGAACCTGAAAGACATTCGGCTTAAGTTGCGCAAGGAATGGGTTCCCGAATGGCTAAAGGATCCGCAGGCTTTTCGACCGGGGACTAAGATGCCCACATTCTGGCGGTTCGGGGTGGATCAAGACGGGGCCGAGCAGATCAAAGCCATTTCGGCTTATCTCTGGCAAGAGAGCTTCAGCGGCAAAGTTCCAGATCAAGCGCGCGGCGATGCGGCCAACGGCAAGGAGTTGTTTGAAACCCGGGGTTGTCTGGGTTGCCACGGAATGGGCGAAGGCGACAGCCAAATCGGCGGGACCTTTGCCGCGAATATTCAACGTGTGGGTGAAAAGTCCAACTTTGAATACATCGTGCGCTGGATTCATAACCCGCGCGAGCGCTGGGCGCCATACTGCCCTAAAGAAAAGCGGGATCTAACAGCAGAGGACTACACGAAAAACAATAAGCCTTACGTGTTTGATACGGAGTTGAATTCGCGCTGTCCAAATGACGGTGCGGAGTTGCAAGTTCAGAACATGACCGTGATGCCAAACTTCCGGCTCTCTGATGGAGACGCTCGAGACATCGCAAGTTACTTGTTCTCGCTTTCTTCGCCTCCTAGCTATCCCGATGCGTCTTTCATGGACGATCCGAATTTGAAAGAGAAAGGTCACGGGTTGATCAAGCAGTACGGTTGCGCCAGCTGCCACGAAATCAAGGGTTTTGAAGAGGAACAGCGGATCGGTAAGGAACTCACGGTTGAAGGCGCAACACCTATTGAGAGATTAGACTTCGCGCTGTTGACTCACGATGCGGAGTACGGTCACGATCCGCTCAAGTTGCATGGCGAACATTCCGAGAAACCCTGGTACAACCACAAAGGCTTCTTCGAACACAAATTGGCCGAGCCGGCGATCTACGATCAGGGCAAAGAGAAGGATCCCAAGGATCGGCTGCGAATGCCCAAGCCTTATCTCACGCCGGAATGGCGAAATGCTCTGACCACGTTTCTGCTCGGCAGCGTCGGGGCTGAAGGATCGAATGTCCCCCCGTCACTCTTTTATAAGCCGCAGGACCAGCGGCGGCAGGACGTACAAAATGGCTGGTGGGTAATCAAGAAATATAACTGCATGGGCTGTCATGAGATTCAGGTGGGGCAGCGTTCGGTGTTGATGGGCGTGCCATTTTACCAAACACCAGAAGGTAAGGATTTGCTGCCGCCAATATTGACGAGCGAAGGAGCACGGGTCGATCCGAACTGGTTACTGCGCTTTCTCAACGATCCGTCTTTGAGCGATCAGAGAGCGCCAGTCACCGCGATCGCAACTGAGCAAAGGCCCACCACCGACGCAGCCGTGAGTGCTAACCAAGGCGATAACACCAGGCAAAATGAGAGCACAAACGGGGGCGCCGGCATGAGCGGCAACGGAAAGCTAAAGCCGCAGCCCGGTCTGGATCAAAATGGCGTGCGCGTCTATCTAAAAGCACGCATGCCTACGTTTAGTTTTTCGCCAAACGAACTGCAGACGCTGGTGCGGTTTTTCATGGCCATGTCAGGCCAGCAGGAACCTTACATTAAGGGGCCTCTGCAACCGTTGACCGAACAAGAGAAGCTTGTTGCGCGCCAGATGTTCACCTCGGGTACGCCTTGTTTGAAGTGTCACATTACGGGGGAACCAACGCACGACGCTCAAGCTATCGCCCCGAACTTCCTGCTTGCCGGCGAGCGTCTTAAGCGGGACTGGACGTTCAGATGGCTCCTGGATCCGGCGCAGATCGATCCCGGAACGGCCATGCCCAGCGGATTATTCAGAAAGGAAGGAGACCGATGGGTTATCAATCTTCCTAATCCGCCGGCCAGCGCAAACGAGTATAAGAGTGATCATGCGGACTTGCTCGTTCGCTACATGTTGTTGCTGACCCCGGAAGAACAAAGACGGTTGCTGGCCACTTCTCCCGTACAACCTGCTGCCAGTACAAGTCCCCAAACACAGGGAAGACTGCGCAAGAAGAGCAGTGATAATCTGGCGAAGAAAATTCGCAAGAACAATCGCGCGCCAACTGTGGCCCGCAGAGTCGGGCGAGCTAATACACGTGCCCCCGGAATGTAGTTGTCTGGTGTACCTCGCGGGTCTACTTCTGACGAAGCCCGTGCTAGAGTTGCACCGAAAGTTATCTTAATTTGGAGGAACTGATCATGTTTAAGCAGATGAGGGTCTGGTTTGTCCTGACCATAATTCTTTCGCTCCTCGCGCTGGGTTCATCCTGCAGCAAGCAAGCAACAAATGATGCTGCTCCTGATACAAACTCAACCGCGTCGACGAGCGGCAAGACCTACGCAAGCAAAGGTGATGAGGGAACAGTTACGGGAGCCGTAGCATTCAATGGCACTCCACCGGCTCCGAAAAAGATCGACACATCGGCAGATCCGGTCTGCGGGCAAGCCAACCCGAATCTGGTGACAGAGGACACTCTGGCGAAGGACGGCAAGCTCGCGAATGCTTTTGTCTACATTAAGGATGGAACCACTGCCGACGGCACCAAGGTTGGCGACTACACTTTCGCAACGCCGACAGACGCTGTAGTCCTTGACCAGAAAGGGTGTCACTACGTGCCGCATGTGCTGGGAGTCCAGGCAAATCAGAAGGTCAGAATCACCAACAGCGATCCGACTCAGCACAATGTTCA
>JBHENP010000019.1:68786-69052 GCA_046261995.1 Pyrinomonadaceae bacterium | reverse complement strand
GTATAAGCGGCAGCGAAGGTCGCGCTGTAGTTATTTCGTCCCGTATCGACAAGGATGCGTCCACCGCGGTCCACCTTGTGGAACTCCTGCGTCAGATTCTTAGGGTCTCTCGTGACGAGAATCCTTCCAACCGTGTGAGCGAAACGGGCAACTGCACCGAAGTCAGACTTGCCGTCAAGCGGAACGGCAATGTGGAAGCCCTTTGAGCCTGATGTCTTGACCCAACTTGGCAGACCGAGTTCGGCGAGAAAATCGCGCACCCTGAT
>JBHENP010000019.1:51275-68776 GCA_046261995.1 Pyrinomonadaceae bacterium | reverse complement strand
CTGCCGCACACAGGATGTCGAGTTCATCTTCGTTGGATGGATCTAGATCAAAAACGCAAATGTCCGGGTTGTACAAATTTGGGGCTCGGGAGGGCCATACGTGGATCGTGATGCTGTTCTGGTTAGCCAGCCAGAGCAGTGACCGCCGGTCGTTGGCGATTGGATGGTGCACCGTGCCGCCGTGCTTCGGAACCTCGACGCGAGTGAGCCATTCCGGAAAACCCTTTGACACGTCCTTCTGAAAGAAGCCTGGGGCACTGATGCCTCGGTGATACCGCTCCATCGTAATGGGACGGCGACGGATGTGCGGCAGCATAAGGGGAGCGATCTCTTCATAATAGGATGCCAGCTCACCTTTGGTGATCCCTTCCCCGGGAAACATCACCTTTTCCGGATGAGTGATCAAGATCTCGTTCATAACATCCACCGATTACGGCGATTCCCCAACGCGGCCTCCACCGCGAAAGGGTAGTTTCACGCAAAGTCGCAAAGGGGGCAAAGACGCAAAGTCTAGAACGTATTCTTCTTTGCGTCTTTGGCACCCTTTGCGTCTTTGCGTGAAACTCTTTTGTGCGACATGGGCCGCTGTGTAGGTCGCGTAATCTGCGGATGATTTCTCACTCCCTCACAACTTCGCGTGCTGACTTGTCTGTGCGCACTCCGAGCAGCCGCGGATGGCGCAGCTTACCGTGCACCGTCCATTCAATAAAACCGACCCGCACCACAATTTGTGGACGCACCCAGTGTGCACGCAGCCGCGGTAACCCAACAGCTCTGGTAAACGGCGTCTTCGGAATCTCCAGCTGATCCAGTTGAGCGCGCAGATCCAGCAGTAGCTTCGTATCGAAACCAGTTCCAATCTTCCCGGCGAATACGAAGTCATCTCGGTCGAAGTAACCAACCAGCAGGGCCCCAAGTCCGACGCGTTGGCCTTGCGGATCCGTAAACCCGCCGACCACGAGTTCCTGCGCCATCTCGCATTTCATCTTCAACCAATGCGGCGAGCGGCGATGCTCATACAGAGAATCGCGTCGCTTGGCGATGACACCTTCCCAACCTTCCTTCTGCGCGCGCTCCCACGGTAACAAACCACCCACACTGTCCTGAACCTCCAGCGCCTTCGGCCCGTCCAGAGACACCACGCGCTCGAGTGGCGTCGTTAGCGGCAACTCACTCAATAGTTCCCGGCGTGTGTCGAGTGTCAGCAAGGTCAGGTCGCGGCCATTGAGCCACATAACATCGAAGACGTGATACGTGACCTTACCTCCACCCCAGGTAATTTCCCCGTCGAGAATTAGATCACGTACTGGGAGATTCTTGACAGCTTGGCCCACGGAAGGAATGTTTTGCAGCAGTCGATTGCGGGAGAACAGGCTGACGTCCAGACCGATTTTGAATGCGAGCAGCCGGATACCATCAAACTTCCGCTCGAAGATCCACTCCGGCCCGGTAAACCTCTCTTGCGTGAGTGTCGCCGCCATCGGCACGAGCCATTCAGGAAAAGACGTCCTTGGAACACGCAGGCTTGTCGGAGCTTTATCTTCAGCGCTTGGCATTGTGCTTCATCGTCAGCGTCCAACCTGGTACTTTGAGACTCATAATGCCGAAGCCTCAGAATATGTTCCCCGTATCCTAATTGAAAGTTGGCTTGCCGGAAAATCGATCCACGAAACCACACGAAGGAACGCGAAATTTTGTTCGTGATATTTCGTGTTGTTTCGTGGATCGTTCCTATTTCCGTCCCCACGGTCACGCCGGTGAACAGAATGAACTTGGTTGGCGGCCGAAGGCTTGCTGCGTAATCTGTGGATTTGATCAGTCCTGCATTTTACCGGTTGAGAGGAATCGCCATCGCTTGGCTTTACGGCAACTCCCCTCAAAATTGTCTATTCGCAGCGGCGGCATCTTGTCAGGCACAGCGTCGGAAATAAAAACTACTGAGGCTTTTGAAGAGTTGCCCGCTGCTCCTGAAGCACACGAGTCCTCTGTGACCGTTCCAAAATCTTCAACTACCCGGACCTGTCCGTTTTGGAAATCAAGCAGGGCTGCCGTCTCGGTGAGTACGCCCTGATGCATATCGCCGCTTGCCATTAATAACTCCTCCATTCCGTCGCCGTTGAGGTCCGTCTTGCGCACGATACTGCTCTTGAAATCCACATCGACATCGGCAATGAGCTGTTGGCCCGCGAAGATGGCGACTCGCTTGGTTCCGAAGTTGTCGGCGTGAGAAGCGTTACACTCGCTGACTGAAATAACGTAGAGGGTCTCAGGCCTGCCCGAGGTCGTGAAACTCCCGGTGGCGATGTCTAAGATCGACGGAACAATTTGGCCGGCGTCGCGAGCTGCCTTCAATGGGTCGGAACCGTTGCTCGCGTCGAACTGAGGATTGCACTTACTTTCGTCAGTTAGATATTTCCGAAAGACCTTCGACAGCACTGTCCTCTGAGTTGCTAATGGAATCTTAGGAGGGCCACTCATCCGCTCGACTCTAAAATCGAAGAGTATTTGCTGCGGCTTTTTTGGCGCCGGCGTGGGTTTCTTTTGCGCCACGAGCCCATTCCCGGCAAACGCGAAGATTAGGAGAGTTAACGAGATAGTTTTCATTGGTCCTCAGGTAAACTCGATTTGAAATTACGCTGAAAGCATATTCCAACGACTGTTCACACAATGACGTTAGATTGATCACCAAGCTTTTTCGACCGTCTATTCATTACCCGGCAAGCGACTCATCATAATTTCCTTTACGCGTTCGGCGGTGATGCCATTGTGATACTCCTGCGAGAGCGGATGGTCTGTTCGTTCCAATTCAAAGGTGGGACGCCAATCTGGTTCCTGGATGTGAGCGTACATCTTTAGGCTAAGTGTATCCGGGTATCCATCTATCTGAGTGCTCAACCAGGAAAACATCGGCGGCAGCTCGACTCGCTTGGCATCGTCAACCATCCTCAGCAACGTTTCGAAGTTCTCTCGGCTGAGTGAGCCCCACACACCCCAGCGAAATGTGTCCGCACTGCCGATGATCGGCAGATGAATGTTTCCACGCACGAAGAAATCTTGATCCTCGATTGCACAGAAGTCTTCGCCAAGAAACGTCGCCGGTTGCTCCTCGCTGGAACCGGCAAGCGCTGCGTCACCACCGCTCGCTTTTTCATGCTCATGCGTCCAGTAGTAGGGCGAATCGTAACTGAAATCAAGGCAGGCGCCGGTGTGCCATTCCTCGCAACTGCCGCACTTCCAGCGCATCTCGGCCAGATCATCAAGTTTAACAGCCGTGTGCGTGTTGCGGATGCGCGCCCGTTCGTAGCACCCGGAACAGGAGCATAGGAACTCTACCAGCTTCTCGGACTCCTCGTTCCAACCGTCACAGGCCGCGCGTATTAGTTCACAGTCGTCACACCACACATCTGGGAATGCGTCCTCCTCGGAAGGCTCATCTCGGTTGAAACCGAGTCCAGCCGCCCCTCCGACGAGATGGCTGCACACGAACGTCTCCTCACATTCGCCATGCGTCTCGCATTGGATCTCGTTACCCATTACCCTCATCATGCTGGCTGGAACTATCGAGTTGTGTCAATGATGTCGACGGGAACGCGACCACCTTTCTCACAATGCGATGAACTCACGCGCCTCAAATTAGACCTCCTGACGTTGGCGGCGATACTCGGTATAAAGATCCGCCCGGCGCGATGCTCCGCAATCATGCACCACGTTCGGATTGCGCTCAATTGTCAGCTATTCGGCGGGGCAGAGCCACCGCCTCACATCCGGCTGAGGCCGTTGCGCCGAGTGAGATGGAATCGGATCGAGTGATTAACACTGAAGGGGCGGCCACGGACGTGACCTTATCACAGGAGGCAGCTGCAGGCGGCAGAAGGCAGTAGTCGGTAGCGATGGGCAGTGGGCAGTGATTGCGGTATTCTCACCAGACCGTAACGATTTCTGAATGATACTCCAGCAGAGCATAGCCCAATCTTTTCAGTCGCCGGTCGTGCGCGTATTGCTCGTCGCGATCGCAGTGGGGCTGCTCTATGTGCTCTGGAGGGAAGTGCGAAAGATTCCCGCCAAGCTGTTCACGCTCATGGCCACGGCGTTCGTGGACATGCTGGGGCTGCTGATGATCATTCCGCTCCTGCCGTTCTATGTGAAGTCACTCGGGGGATCGGGCGCCGATGTGTTGGGGATGCACTTTGGGATCGGGATCATCATCGGCTTCATTGTCGCATCCTTCACTCTGGCACAGCTGATAAGCGCGCCCATGTGGGGCCGGTTTTCGGATCGCGTGGGGCGACGGCCCACGCTGCTGATTGCGTTAGGCGCATCAGCGATCGCGTACCTGATTTTCGGCTTCGCACACTCACTGCTCCTTCTGTTCATCTCGCGCGTCGTACAGGGAGCAGGCGGCGGAACAGTGGGAGTCATCCAGGCTTACGTGGCCGACTCCACCGATCCAAAGGATCGCACGCGAGCACTGGGCTGGCTCTCGGCGACAACTAATCTCGGTGTGGCGCTGGGGCCGGTGCTCGGTTCTGTTGCCATTACATTAGGAACGCGCGACCTGATGCCGGGACCGTCGACCTTGCAGATGGGCCATGCCGCGCCGGGTATTCTCGCGGCCGCGCTCTGTCTGCTAAACATGATCTTTGTCGCTCGCTATCTTAAGGAATCGCGTGATTTCAGTGATCAGCATCAGGAGGGGGAGGTGCGCCAGACTTCGCGGCAAGCGATCTGGCGTGTCATCTCGCGTGCGAGCGAGCCGTCATCGCGTCTGATCTGGATTTATGCGATTGCGATCGGCGCCTACCAGGGAAGTTTTGCCGTCCTGGCCCTGTTCCTGAACGCGCGCTTTCAGGTCACGGAACTGACGATTGGTTATTTCTTCATGTACGTTGGCGGCATTTCTGTCTTCGCCCGGGTGCTGCTCCTCGGCCGCGCCGTCGATTGGCTGGGCGAAGCGAATCTCTCGCGTCTGGGTATCGTGCTCCTGGCTACCGGCGTTTTGGGGATGCCGTTGTCGCGAAACCTTGGGATGCTGGCGTTGGCGGTGGCGCTGATCCCTTTGGGTACGGCCTTTACCTTTCCGTGCGTCACGGCACTTCTTTCGCGAGTCACTGCTCCCAGAGAGCGCGGTCTCTACATGGGGATGCAACAGACGTATGGCGGTGTGGCTCGTATCATTGCACCACTCTTCTTCGGTTGGGCGTTTGACTCAATCGGCGTTTCGGCGCCGTACTTCTTCTCGTCTGCGTTCCTACTCGCGACGCTTTCTCTTGGATTCGGACTGGATCAATATGCGAGGCCGGAGCGCGAGAATTCAGGAAGCAGGAGGCAGGCGCAGGAGGCAGGAGGCGGTGAGCAGTGATCATCCACAGATTACAGAAATGTTCGAATGGAATGAGGTCAGTACCACCGCGCGGTAGCGCGTGGGTCGTGGCTGCCCATCACTTACTGAGTGGATTCGTGACTTGGGATGCACTCAACTACAGAACAGGAAGCGGTAGCGACCTGGCCATCTCGGTACCACTAACCCAGTTTGAGTCTGTCGAAAGGGCCAGGTCGCTACCGCTTCCTGTTCTGTAGTTGAGTGATACTCTCTTTTGGTTCTGTAGTCAGTCACCGTGTTACGCGCATCTCAGACTTAACGGTCTCAATTTGGTTTTCACACGTCGCTACCGCGCGGAAGTTCATCGGACACTTGATCAGAGGTTCCTTCAGCTTGTCGTCAAGATTGCCTGCACTGAAGCATGATACTATCCGTTACATCGTTCATTGAATGTTGCCAATCTTGACGACAAGCTGAAAAGCATGTCGGACACGCGGTAGAGTAACGCCTCAATGAGACCCGGTTCTCATCTTCCAGTATAAGCAATTTCCCGCCCTGCAAATCGAGCACTTTGACGAGCAAGCTGCAATTTATCGGCGGCTGGATATTAGTTTCCATCCTGGGAACGGTTTCACAGTGGCACAGGTTGGGCTGCCGTCCTTTCCAGTGCCGGGAAGCCGAGTCTCGAGAAGCGACTCCTCATCAGCTGACGCTCTATCGATCATGGCCCAGGTGATACCGCGCAACGGTACCTTCAACCGGCGACTCCAACCAGTGTCCGTTTGGCCGGCATACGTGCCGATGTCGATGTAGATGAATCGTTCGGTAGGAGGACCCTGGACTAAGGGACCAAGAAAATTTGGCGCTGGATCTTTGCGGCCACCCTTCACTCGTACGGTGAATTCGAAGGACAGGTCTTCGCCTTTGAACCTTTGCTTTTGTATCGTTTCATAATTACTGCCCCGACCCTTTTGCAGGCCGAAGTCGACGTCACGCGGCGGTTTCTCCAAGACGATTCGAAGTGGCAGTTCGTGTTCCATGTTTCATCGTGAATCGGAAATCGTGAATCGTAAGACTAATAATACTCGAAGCAATACACCTGGACGCAATGTCGCAGTTAACTTTCTCAGTCGCTTTGAACAGAGGAGTATTGACTCGTAAATTAATAAGTAATACAAGTCTCAGCCGTCACCAACACGGTGGTTGTCGCTTTTGGCGTGTCCTGCTGGGTACTAAGACTCGCTGTTCACTCTTACAGAAAGTTCTCGTCCAATGATTAATTCGCCGACCAGATTATTACTACTCGCCGTTACGATAGGTGCAATAGCGTCGCTCAGCGCCGGCGCAGCGCCCGCCTCTGCTCAATCTCTGCATTACCGTCTATCCGAGAGGACCAGCCAGTCGCGGAGGACTGGCAGTCAAGTGAGTTCAAACCAAACACGCCGCATGCTTGCCATTCGAAACGTGACGGTCATTCCAGCCACCGGCGCTCAGCCGATCGCAAACGCAACAGTCCTGATTCGCGACGAACGTATCGTCGTAATCGGTCCGGCGGCGGGGGTTGTGGTTCCCGCCGGCGCGCGTGTTGTCGAAGGCGCCGGTAAGTTCCTCCTTCCCGGCTTCATCGAAATGCACGCGCACACTTCGAAAACGCGGGCCTCCTCGCTGGGGCTGTTCGTCGCGAACGGCGTTACGACGGCCCGCGATGCGGGCGGGGATCATGAGGAACTGTTACGTTGGCGTCGGGACGTGCGCTCCGGTCTTCGCGTTGGACCGCGGATGCTTATAGCTGGTCCATACCTTGAATCCGCCAGCAACCTGGAACGCATGCGCAGATCCTCCGGAAGAAAGGGTCGAACCCTTCGAGCGAATCCGCATCCCCGTCGGATCGCCTCAAGAAGCCCGGCGCATCGTAGCAGAGCTGGCCGCCCGTGAGCTCGACTTCCTCAAGGTCCGAACTGTTCAGAATCGGGAAACCTATCTCGCGCTCAACGAAGCGGCCAATGCCCATGGCATTCCCCTGGTGGGCCATGTTACCGGCATTCCGCCGGAGGTGGTCCTGGCGGCGGGACAGGACGGCGTCGAGCATGGCTTCTATCCGACACTCGATGGTAAGACTCGCGAGGAAAGGCTGGCTGTTTGGCGGCGATTCGCTGAGCGTGGGGTCGCAGTCGTACCTACGCTCGTTACACTATTCGAAGCGACGTTCCCAGCCACGGAACGGCTGCGCGCAATCGTGGAAGACGAGAATGGGAAGGTCGATCCCCGGCGACAATACCTCTCGAAGTTTCTTGTCCTCGATTGGCGCGAGCAGGTTTTAGAGGCGAACGATCAGCGCCGCAATTTTTTGCGCAAGATCTGGGAGGACGTGGTCCGTCGCGATCTTCTAGAGATGCATGAGGCAGGTGTAGACCTTCTCGTGGGCTCCGACGTGGGCGTGCTAAATATCTATCCGGGTTTCTCGATTCACGATGAAATGGCCCTGTTTGTTAGTGAACTCGGCATGACACCGGCCGAAGTGATCGAGCGCGCCACGCGGCGCTCGGCCAGGTTCCTGCGCATTGCGGATTCGGTGGGTACAATCGAACGAGGCAAGGTGGCAGATCTGGTTCTTCTGGAGGCGAACCCGCTTGAAGACATTCGCAATACCCGACGCATCACAGCCGTAGTCCTTCGAGGAACGCTCTACGATGGGAACGGTATCAAGCAACTCCTAAGCGCCGTTCGAACCGCGCTGGATCGACGAATAGATGACTGGGGAAGGACGGGGCCGGCAAACACTCGAAATAGAAGGTAGTGAGCCGGGGGGTCAGTTGTCAGTTGACAGAGGGTGTCGCACAAGCATCGTTAAGTCTCCGCGGTAATTGCCTGGAATCTTAGGGCATCTTGAGTCATACGAGCATTGTTGAAGAAGACGTAAGGCATCTTGGTTTTTGTCACGCGCTTAGGCAACATTGCAGCAAACTCCCGCAATTCGCCTTCCTCATACTCATATCGCCAACCGTTTCTACCATGTAACCTGTAATAGCGCCTATCCGCAGTTACGCTCTTTGCGGTGAAAGGATCTACCGCGTGCCACAAGTTCAGATCGTCGCATATCCTTTTCACAACCTTGCGATCCCAATCACCACGCGGTTCCCAACAAAAATTGAATCGTTCGTTCTGGTTCTTCTGCCGGTTGAGGCCCCCAAAAAACGCCTCCAAGTTTGAAATGTTCTCCTTAGTCTCTTTAAAGCTCGCTGGACATTGAAACAAAATCGTCCTCGCTTTCAGAGCCTCAGCGCTCGCCAGTGTGACTTCCCAGGCCTCTTTGACTATGGGGGTAGAGCGGAAGTATCCGGCTTCCTGTTTTTCAACCGCGGATAGCTTCTTCTTCAATCGTCTGTAGGTGGGACTCTTAGCGTCATGCGTAATTAACTGCCAGGCTTTTAAGACAAACTCAAAATCAGGAGGAGCGTTTTCACGCCAGCGTTCCAGCGTAGATATTTTTGGCGGTTGGTAAAATGTATGTTGCACCTCGACGCAGGAAAACAATTGAACGTATTTCGCCTGAGCGATGCCAAATCCGGATGTCCCGATGCGCGCCTTGGTGTTCATAGTTTCAAGGCCGATGGCGACGAGGGTGCTTTCCTAATTTGAGAGTTAGCTCGGCGGAACAAACGATCCACGAAACCACACGAACGATCACGAAAACTTTTTGGTGATGTTTCGTGTTATTTCGTGGATCGTTTTTATCTGTCTGCGTGAACTCAGGGGGCGCGCAGAACGCCAAGTGGCTTGCTTGACACTGCCTGCAGACTCGAAAGCACACCTACTACCACGACAAGGGCGACGGTGCCTGCGATTCCGCCCACGATAATGGATGGCATAGGGCTCCACGGGATCTCAAAGAGAAAACGTTCTATGGAGTAAGACAGTGCCAGTGCCGCGGCTGAACCAATCACTCCTGCGATCAACCCCAGCAGACCGTATTCGGCTACCACTATGGTAAGCACGATCTTCCGCGTAGCTCCCAGGGTCTTCAAGAGCGCTGCTTCGTACGCTCTTTGATACTTGGTCATCGCGACTGAGCCTATCAGGATCAGGGTGCCGCTAAAAAATACGAACCCGCCGATGAAAGTCACAGCGAGAGAAACATTCCCAAGGAGACGTGTGACCAGCTGTATTACTTCGGCAACGTCAATGATTGAGACATTCGGATACTTTTCGACAACTGTTCTCTGCAAGCGAGACCGCGAGAGGTCGTCCGCCGGACCGTTGAGACCGCCAACGTACATTGTAGGCGCGTTATCAAGCGCGTTTGGTCGGAACAAGATCAAGAAGCCCGTGCGTGCCCTGCGCCAGTCAACCCGACGAACGCTGGTGACCTTTGCCGTCAACTTTCTGCCCACAACATCAAGCGTGATCGTGCTGCCGAGATCCAGTCCCTGCAAGCCTTGAATATCTTCAGCAATTGAAACCTCGGGTTCAGTCGCCGGTGTTGAATCCCACATCGTGCCCGCGACGATTGTCTCATTCGCCTCCAGCGTCGGCCGGTAAGTAAGGACATATTCACGTCCCAACATTCCCCGTTCGCCTCTCATCGCGCCAGCGCCCAGGTCGATATCCCGCCCATTGATCGCTGCGATGCGAGCGCGGACCGTCGGAACAAGTTCCGGACGTTGACCTGTCGTTTCTTCTATAAGTTTTTCGACGCCAGCCTTCTGATCCTTTTGAATGTCGATCAAATACATGTTCGGCAGATTGCCGCGGTTTGCGGGGTCCAGCTCGAGCAACAAATTCCGCTGCAGCGATTGCACCGCGATTACTAAGAAGGCTCCCAGGCCCACGGCCATGAGAATTACGCGCGTCTGGTTGCCGGGTCGATGAAGACTATTGATTGCATATCGCACGCCGAAAGACTGAAATTGCCGGGTGCGTTTGACGACCCACACCAACCCCATCGAAGCGAGTTGTAGCAGCGCTCCGGTTACCGCCAAACCGGATAGAAAGAATGCTCCGACTTTGAGCGATCCCGCCTGCCAGGAGAAAACCGCGACGAGGCCGGCAACGACCACCAAAGCAGTCGCCCATCTCAGCACGTCGAACTTTCGCTTTTGCGGGTTATCCTCGTCGCGAAGCAGCATGTTGGGTCTGATGTGCCTTATGCGCAGCAGCGGGAGCGCCGAGAAAAGAATGGAGACGAGCAAACCAAGCAACAGTCCCTGGATCACAGTTCCAGTGCGCAGTGTTTGACTCATGTTTGCCGGCAGACTGTCGGCAAAGTATCGCCCAACTCCCATCAGCGCGAGTTTCGCCAGTACGATACCAAAAGCGCTTCCGGCTACCCCCAAAGCGATAACCTGGGCCACATAAACAATTGTGATCTTGCCGCTCGTAGCTCCCACGCACTTCAACACTGCTATGGCTTTTTTCTTCTGTTCGATGAAAACCCGGGTAACATTTGCGATACCGATCCCGCCTAGTACCAGGATGACGAGACCTACAAGCGACAGGTAATTCTCGGACCGTGTGTACTGTTCACTTATATTCTGTTCAGACTCTTTATAGGTTCGAATGTTTATCAAGTTGTTGTTGACCGACGAACGCAATTCACTAACGAGCGAATTGAGGGATTCTTCCCCGGTGCCCAAAAGAATTCGGTAGCGCGCCCGGCTGCCAAACCCGACAAGCCCAGTCTCTTCGATGGCAGCTGCAGCGATAAAGACCCGCGGCCCGAGACGAAAGCCCGTACCGCCACCAGGGTCAGCACTCATTACCCCGCGAATCTGAAAGGGCACATTGCCAATCTTCACCTCGTCACCAACCGTGAGGTTCAGCCGGTCAAGTAAGCTCTGCCCGACGATAGCGCCGTGGCCGTCCAGCATACGAGAATCAAAACTCCGGCCATCGCCAAGAGTGAAGTCGCCGTACAGCGGGAACTCTGGTCCGACAGCTTTCAATTCAACCAACAGAGCACCTTCTTGCGACGCGTCATTAGGCCGCGCCATAGTAGGCAGCTCAACCGTATTCGTTCTTCCGGTAACAAGCATGGTTTGCGCCACGCGATCAATTGCCGCTTGGGTCGCTTCATCCAGGGGACGGGTTGAATCAACCTGGACGTCTGCGCCAAGTAGCAAACGCGCCTGGCTGACTAACGCCGCATTAGCGTTCTGCACGGTCGAGCGCAAGGCAACAATTGAGCCCACACCCACCCCAATGCAAATGAAGAAGAAGAGCAACCGTTTCCACGAGGAGCGGATCTCGCGTTGGGCCATGCGCATCACAAAGTTCATGACTGGATGACCTCGGCGAGACTTCGGTGCTCGTCGGTTGGCGGAACAACCGCAGTGCGATCGGAAATCACGCGTCCGTCGCTCAGCGCAATGCTCCTATCAGCATGTTCAGCGAGGTGGTGGTCGTGCGTAACCAGAATCAGCGTTGCGGATCTTCGCTGGTGTATCTCGACCATCAGGTCAAAGATGTGACGACCATTGTATGAATCGAGGTTTCCGGTCGGCTCATCGGCAAGTAGGATAGAAGGATTGTTTGCGAACGCTCGGGCGATCGCCACGCGCTGTTGTTCGCCGCCCGAGAGCTGTGATGGATAATGGGTCGCACGCGCTGTCAGATCAACGTCTACGAGCAGTTGTCGCGCCCGAGCTAGCGCATTAGGAACACCTGCGATCTCCATGGGCACCAGGACGTTCTCAAATGCCGTTAATGAGGGGATCAGGTGAAACGATTGGAAAACGAATCCAATCTTTTTGCCGCGCAACCGGGCCAGATCGTCCTCGTTCATTGCCACAATTGATTCCCCGTCGATGCGTATGTCGCCGGCGGTCGGTGCGTCGAGACCGGCGATCAGCCCAAGAAGTGTCGACTTGCCGCTGCCAGATGGGCCAACGATGGAAATGAACTGCCCGTCGGGGATGGTAAGATTCAGCGAATGTAGAATCGTTAGTGTTTCCGAACCCGAAGGTACCTGCTTCGAAACGTTCAATAACTCGATCATGAAGAGAATATTTTTCCTTTGCTTCCTGGTATTGCTTTGTCACTGTCTCGTTGGATGCACAAAACAAAGCGCCCCTGCTCCGGAATCGGCGCCGTCGCCGCCGGGAGGGGTGCAATCCACGAGCAGTTTACCCAAGATCGTTGCATTCGGCGACAGTCTGACGGCCGGACTTGGTCTTTCAGTGCGGGAAACCTATCCCGCGCTTTTACAGGAACGGTTAAGAAGGGACGGATATGACTACGAGGTGGTCAACTCTGGAGTTTCAGGCGACACGAGTGCCGGCGGTGTCCGCAGAATCGATTGGGCGCTCGAGGGTGATGTCCGTTTCTTGATTCTCGAGTTGGGCGCCAACGACTTTCTCCGCGGGCAGCCGGTATCGGAAACGAAGAAGAACCTCGCCCAGATTATCGACCGCGCGCGGTCGAAGAATGCGCAAGTCCTGCTGGCCGGTATGCTGGCGCCGTCTAACGCCGGGCGGGAATACCATGAGCAGATTCGAAACATGTTTACCGACGTCGCGCGCGAAAAAGATGTGACCTTGATACCGTTCTTCCTGGAAAACGTCGCCGGTGTCGAGCAGTTGAATCAGCAGGACGGGATCCATCCCAACTCGGAAGGCGCGAAGATGCTGGCCGAGACCGTCTATAGATATTTGAAACCCATGCTCGATGAGAGCAAGTGATTGTAGTTTGGAGTTCAAGCTTTAGCTTCTCCGAACCGCCTTCGCAACCTAAAGGTTGAACTCTGAACTTCCAGAGTCAAAATTAACGTGACACGCAGCACCGGGGCATTCCCACGCAGCTGAGTGGCTTACATGATCATCACCGGCGTGAACCGCTCGAGCGGCACGCTTTATCAAACAAGGACTATTCCTTCGGGATGTTCCAATCTCAGGTTCTGGCGCAATATCACCACCAGCGAAGCGGCAGGAGCGGCCGTGTTTGACAGGCTCTTCATCGAAATAAGAAGCACCACGGGGGTTTTGTTCGGCACGCTGGCGACGTTCAGCAACCAAAACAGCGGCACTGCAGGCGCGTACGTGCAAAGAGGGCCCTACAACCTCAGCAGCTGGGCCGGGCAGACAGTGCGGATTCAGTTCCGTGGCACCAACGACATCACACTACCCACGTCATTCCGCGTGGATGATGTTTCACTGCAGTTGGCTCACGTGGTCAGTTGTCAGTTGGTACGTGATAGGTGTTAGGCAGTAGCCCCAATCTGTTTGGGAGGGCTCGAAAAGCAAATGGGCGCGGCCAAGAATCAATCTCGGCCGCGCCCTTTTAATGCTTGCGCCGTTAGGCGGCAAATGTTTATAGACCCCAATCCAGGAAATACTTCACTCCGTTAGGAGCGAAACCTGTCGCTCCTGACGTAGCCCGATCTCTTTTCTAACAACCGCCGATTCGTTACGGCCGTGCTTTTCGAGATTGAACGCGGGGGGTTGTCGCCGCAGGCATAACCGTCACGATCTGTGCGCCGGCCTTAGTGGTCGTCCTGGTTGTTACCGGTTCCCCTGACCGCTCGCGAAATTTTCCGCTATGCCCGGGACGTCGCACCGCAGCCACCTTCTGTGAAACTGGGGCGACTGCTTGATAGGCAATCGCAAGCTGCGTTGGCGTCAAGTTGCCAACTCGCCGGAAGGGAGAGACATTGACTGGTCGCGCCGCCGGGTTGCGCATCACGAAGAATGATGGGTAGCCGCTTACGCCGTAGCGCTTCGCCAGGGCGCGCTCTGCGAACCCCTGCTCAGCGTGGATGCGGACTTTGACCACGCCTCGCAGGTAATCCTGAACCGGCGCCGACGGGAGGTACTGATTGTCGAGAGTCCTGCAGTAAGAGCACCAATCTGTATAGAAGTAAACTACCAGGGGAATGTTTAGCTCCTTCTGCATCTCCACTGCGCGAGCGTAGCCGGAGGCCCCATAGAGCCAACCTTCCCATTTCGCATTGGGCAAAGTGGCTGCAGGTGAAGATAGCTCGGCGACGGAATCCGCCGCGGGCGTTGTGAACGCCACGGACAGAGCCGACAGCGTGACGGAAGGTCCCGCCGTAACAACTGAAGCTCTGGGCGTTGTTATGAAGGCGGCTGACAGCGTGGCGACTAGTACGAGGCGGGTAAGTTTTTTCATAGAGCACCTTATGGAATTGTCGAATGTCCCTCGGCCCGGCACGTAGGCGACTAGCACCCGACGTGCTTTGGAAACCCTCCGGCTGTGGCTGGAACGAACTTGCGTGACGCGAGCTTTCTCCGAATAAACAGCATCACTCGAAGCTTGTTCGCCAACCAGATAGATTTCGTATTGTGAGGTGAGAGGCTAGAACCGGACACGAGCAGGATATACTTCTGAAAGAGGTCGAGCAAGTACTTTGTTAAATAGGGCCAGTTTCAATCGATTTTGACCCACGAACCCACTATCTACAGATTACGCGGACAGAACTTTGAACTTACCGCTTTGAGCTTTGTTTGGGTTGCGCTCGTTAGATCGAGGGCGAAAATAAAGAACAAAGTACTAGGTTCAAAGCTCTGTCTGTGGAATCTGCGTAATCTGCGGATTGATGGCGCGAAACCCTCACCCGCGCGGCGGGAAAAGCCTTCTGAGCATCTGCGGTAGCAAGCGGGAAGTCTTCACGAGAGAGCCGGTGGTGAAGTTGGTTGCCAAACCCTGAAAGAGTTTTTGCGCACCGGGACCATAGCGGAACCACCAGAGATCCGGGAGAAACGAAATGCGGTTGATGTGAATGTGCCGCGGCGTCACAAGTTCGAGTAGGCCCATGCGTCCATGGGTGCGCCCATAGCCGCTCTCTTTGATTCCGCCCCAGGGCGTTTGGGCGATGCCGTGCGTATAGAGCACTTCATTGACCATCACGGTTCCGGCCTCGATGCGTTCCGCGAGGCGGCGTCCGCGGGCAATATCTTTGGTCCAAACGCTGGCAGTCAGACCGAAGACACTATCGTTGGCCAGCTGTATGGCTTCGTCTTCAGTCTTGAAGGTCATCACCGGAAGCACTGGGCCAAAAGTCTCATCGCGCATGATCGTCATCCGGTGATCTACATTGGTGAGCACCGTGGGCGGATAAAAGAACCCGTCCATGTTGCCCCGCTTCCCTCCAGTAACGACCTTCGCACCGCGCTCGACGGCATCCGCCACATGCTCTTCCACAATCTGCAGTTGTCTTTCATTGGTCATTGAGCCGACGTCGGTGTCTGCTTTCGTGCCCACCTCCTGCCGCAGCGCTTGCGTACCCGCCAGCACGCGCGCTAGAAACTGCGGCGCAATCGATTCGTGCACGTAACAACGTTCGACTGACGCGCAGGCCTGACCGGAATTTGCGAAAGCCCCCCAAACAGCACCCCGCGCGGCGTTTTCAATGTCGGCGTCTTCCAACACCACCATCGGATCCTTACCGCCGAGCTCGAGCACCACGGGCGTGAGATGCTTCGCCGCGGCTTCCGCAACGCGTTTGCCGGTGGCTACGCTGCCGGTGAACATGATCTTGTCGACGCGTGCCTCAATCAGTGCGGCGCCGGTCGAGCCGTCGCCAGTAACGATCTCCAATAATCCTTCAGGCAATCCGGCGCGACGGAAGATCTCACCGACCTTAAGAGCTATGAGAGGAGTGAGCTCGCTGGGCTTGACCACGACTGCGTTGCCACTCATTAAACCCATCACCACTTCTTGAGCAGGTGTGGCGAGTGGGAAATTCCATGGAGAGATGATTCCCACCACACCAACTGGTTTATAAAGGATGCGAGACGAGCGGCCCATCAAACCATACTGACCAATGTCGATCTTGTGTGGGCGCAGCAGCTTTGCCGTGTGGGTGGCGAAGTAATGCATTGCATCAAGAGTGGGCACAACCTCCAGCGACATCGCTTCCGTTACCGGCTTGCCGGTTTCGCGGGAGATAAGCGTGGCCAGTTCTACAATCTGGTCCAGCATGATCTCGCGGGCTTTGAGTACTACGCGCGCCCGCTCTTTGAACGAAAGAACAGCCCAGGCGGGTTGCGCAGCTCCGGCTCGTCTTGCCGCCTGGGCGACTTCTTCAGGAGAAGTGAGAGGCACGCGGCCTAACTCTGCCCCGGTGCCGGGATCGTAGGAGACGATCTCGCGGGTTTGTTCTGATTGGAGTACTTGGGTGCTCATAGGCTGGACCGATTATCCACCAAAGCCTGCTTGGTGTGAACCCAAACTTGAGAGTTTGCTTGCCGAAACAACGATCACTAAATCACACTAACCAACACGAAAAATCTTGGTTGGTGATATTTCGTGGTATTTAGTGGATCGTGTTTGATTTGGTACTCGGCAAAGTTTCAAAGTGGCCTAACCAAGCCTGTTAGAATTACTCACTTTACGGAACCGCGAGCTGTAGCGACCGGATGCTAAACTCAACGCCAGTAGGCCGCAGTAACCCGAATTGAACATAGGATCCGATCGCTACAGCTCGCGGTTCTGTAGTCCAGAGTATTCCCAAGGGTAAGCCAACCGGCGCCAAGTGCCCTTCACGCGCCACGTTTCCTGAGTTTGTTCCTCTCGGTTACAATGGCGGCTCCCAATTTCAAACACTTCAGGAGACTCTTAAATGATCCGACCGCAACTTGCGGAATTCATGCGTCGCATGGATCAGAATTCCGTAGCCATCATTCCCAGCGCCCGCGAGGCCACACGTTCCAATGACACACAATATCGGTTTCGCCAGGATTCGGATTTCTTGTACCTGACAGGCTTCGAGGAGCCGGAAGCGATTGCGGTCATGGCGCCTGCGCGCGAACAGAAGTACACGCTGTTTGTTCGCCCAAGAGATCCTGAGCGGGAAATCTGGGATGGCCGTCGCGCCGGTGTGGAAGGCGCGAAGAGCGAGTATGGCGCCGACGAATCATTACCTATTGTCGCGTTCGACGAAAAGCTACAGGACATTCTTGACGGGGCTGAGAAGCTCTATTACCGCCTCGGCGTCAATCCTGATCTTGACGACACGATCATCCGGCAGATTGCGCGGATGCGCGCTCTTAATCGAAAACCGATCCATCCGCCACAGACAATCATCGATCCGGCCACTATCGTGCACGAGATGCGCGTTCTCAAGAGCCCCGAAGAAATCGAACTGATGCAGCGCGCTGCCGACATTGCCGCCGAGGCACATGTCGAAGCTATGAAAGTCGCGCGGCCAGGGATGAAGGAATACGAG
>JBHENP010000019.1:0-51265 GCA_046261995.1 Pyrinomonadaceae bacterium | reverse complement strand
TGATCGAACAGATTTTTCGCCGCCTTGGCGCCGCCGCCCCGGCTTACACCTCAATCATCGGCGCCGGCGTGAACGCCACCGTGCTCCACTACATCAACAACGACGGCGAGCTGAAAGACGGTGATCTCCTCCTGATCGATGCCGGGGCTGAATACAAAGGTTACGCCTCCGACATCACGCGCACTTTCCCCATTAACGGTCGTTACACGAAAGCGCAACGCGAAATTTATGACCTGGTACTGGAAGCGCAGATGGCTTGTGTCGAGATGGTCCGGCCCGGGACCACGCATGACCAGCTTAAGAGTCATTCAATTGAGGTGCTGACAAAAGGTTTGGTGCGTCTCGGATTGCTCAAGGGCGATCCGGCTGAGCTGATTGAGGAAAAGAAGCATGAGCAGTTCTACATGCACGGGCTCGGACACATGTTGGGCATCGATGTGCACGACGTCGGGCGTTACTGGTACGACAAGGAATCGCGCGCGCTGGAGCCGGGTGTGGTGATGACAGTCGAGCCCGGTCTCTACATCAACCCGAACACCAAGGACATTCCCGAACAATATCTAGGTATCGGCATACGCATTGAAGACGACGTCTTGTGCACCGCCAACGGTCCACGCGTTTTAACCAACAAGGTGCCGAAAAAGGCGGAAGAGATTGAGAAGCTGATGGCACGATAGGAGAGCGCCGTTGTCCTCATTGTAGGGGCGTTCCTCCGTGGGCGGCCCCAACGCTATCCGCAGATTACGCAGATTCCGCGGAAACATTTAGGCAGTAAGACGACGAAGTCCAAACACTTTATGGCCAGTGTTTCTTCCGGTCTGCGTAATCTGCGGATAGCGTTGGGGCGCCACGGAGGGACGCCCCTACAATGAGGGTTTCGCATTGCCGGCTTTGGAAAGCTCAGCAACAATCTCGCGCATTGCCGCGCGGCCTCGCTCGACTTCATCCGGCCTAAAAGAAATCGCGCCTACCACGGCGTGACCGCCGCCGCCGTAGCGTTCGCAGATCTTGGCGATGTTGTGTGTGCGCGGCACGGGCGCCCAGGGGCTGGAACCGACGGAGATCTTTGTACGCAGTGTGCCTCTGGTTAAGGCAACTGAGTAAGTGGTTTGCGGAAAAAGGTAGTAAGGAATGAATTTGTTGAAGCCCTCGTAGCCTTCATCAACCAGATCAAACTGGACCACACCATTGCCAAACGACGCCTTGCGTCGGATGACTTCGAGCGTCTCGAGATGCTGTTCTTTGATGGGACGAAAGCGACGCTGGACCTCTGCGCTGGTGGCAACCTCTTCAAGAGACTTCACGGTAAGATCGCGGATTAACTGTTCGATTAAATCATCGTCCGGGTCGGCTTCAATGACCTGCATCAACTGCAGCGCGGGCTCTCTTAACTCCACGCACTGGGCTGCGGATTCATAGAGTGCTCCATCGATAATGTGGGCCCAGTCAACCAAAGACCTGATGGGTTCGGCATTGAAACCAAATTGGGAACTCGCGACATCAGCAATGAATTCAGTGCACGACTTGCGGGTGGCGTCGAGAAATTTTTGTCCCGATTTGTCGACCCGAAAATGCGCTTCATCTGCCGGCGTGAGAAACGCCGACTCATGATGATCAAACCACCAGGTCAATCGATCAGAAGCCGCATATTTAAAATCAACAATGGCATTCTCGTCGCCATCAAACATTTCCAGGTCGAAAAGCGTTCCCGGCCGGTGCAGGAGGCCACGGTACTGGACGTCGGCGTCAGGACGAATTCTTTCCTTGTAAAAGCGGGTGAAGGTGGCAGCGGAGGCAACTCCGTCAAAACAATGGCCATGGTAAAGCAAGCGAAGTTTCATTAGCTGTTTGTTTGATGAGCTTCTGGAGTTCAGTTTTGAAAAGCCCGCAATCTTAGCAACGAAAGGGCCGAGCGCAAAGTCCGCAACCAAAAACGATCGTTCTCTGACGCAACAAAAGAAAAAGCGCCGAGCACATGGGCCCTGCGCCTCTTCTATGACCGGTTGCTACCGATTGTTTAGTTCTTACAAGGCTCTATCGCAGCGGCAGTCTTCGGAACCAGACGTTCGGCAATGAACTTATCAACTTCTGCTTCGATCAACTCACCATTGACCACCCAGGCCTTTTCGGTAAGCACGTCGCCTTCTTTCGTCAAGTTTGCCGGTTCGAGAAAAATGTTCCAGGGTGAGCCCCAACGACGCGTATCGCCGGTGAGCTGACGGTAGCCATAGTGGAGCGTTTTGTCGCGATCCTCGCGCGTCTCTGATTCAGACACCACGGGATAAGGTGGGCCAGCCGGGCCAAAGAACGTGCGCACATCGTCGCGGGAGGCATATTCGCTGACTCCAATTACCTGGAAACCCTGGTCCTTGTACTTCTCATATAACCTGGCGGCGACTGGGGCTTCATGCTTCCAGTTGGCACACCAGGGGGCGAAGTAAACAACCATGACGAGCTTCTTACCCTGGACCAATGTGCGCAGATCAACGGGCTCGTCGGTCTTGAGGTCTTTCAGGATCCAGTTTTTGTAAGCGACGGTTTTCTCCACGAGCGGCGAATACTCATGTCCGCCCTGGGCCCGAACGGCCGCCGGCGCGAACGCGATTACCAGCAGGGCAAAAGTAAGTAATTTGATCATGACTATTTAACTCCAACACCTCGGCGATAGTTCAGAGTTCAACCTTAGGTTGTCGTTCGCTAAAACCGCAAGCTAAAGCTTGAAC
The DNA here is from genome assembly GCA_046261995.1 of Pyrinomonadaceae bacterium. Classification (GTDB taxonomy): domain Bacteria; phylum Acidobacteriota; class Blastocatellia; order Pyrinomonadales; family Pyrinomonadaceae; genus PSRF01. Next base: position 48,542 of record JBHENP010000019.1, on the reverse strand, counting down.
TCTAATCCACTATCACTGGCCGGCAAGTTTTGCGGTTACGGTTTCATCCAACAGCGGTTTTACGGCAGCTTCAAAAGCCTCGCGTTTGCGTTCGCCAACAATCTTGGTGCGAATGCGACCTTCGCGATCGAGGATGAACGTCGTTGGCAGTCCCGCAACTGAGAAACTCGATTCCACTCCGCGATCACCAAGCAGCACCGTGTAATCCTGTTTAATGTCTTTCCAAAAATCTCTCACGCCGTCCGCGCCGTCATAAGTCGACACTCCGACAACTGACAACCCGCGCGATTCAAGATCGCGATGCATAATATTGAGTTCCGGTATTTCTGAACGGCAGGGGATACACCAGGTGGCCCAAAAATTCAGCAGTACCACGCGACCGCGCAGTTCCGCGAGGTTAAAACTCTTCCCATCCAGGGTCTGCAATGCAACTTCGGGAGCAGCAGGAAAACTACTTCTGTTTTCCGGCGCCACGGCAGTAGAAGGAGCTTGGGTGTCTACCTTGATCCAGCTTTCGGCGTTCGGCAGGATTCCTGCCAGGGTTGAACTGGCTAGGAGAGTTGAGTATCCGCTGGCCACCAGCAGACCTACGGCAATCAGGATGACACCTGAAACAACTTCCACCTTATGCAGGTGCTTACGGAATTTTCCGTAGAAAGCCAGAAACTGATTTATACCCAGCCCGGTCAAGAGAAATGGAACTGCTAGTCCCGCGGAGTAGAACGCTGAAAGCAGCAGACCGCTTCGCCAACCCCCGCTGGTGGCGGCCAACCCAATAATGCCACCTAGGATCGGACCGATGCAGGGAGTCCATCCGGCAGCGAAGGCAATCCCGAGCGTGAACGAGCCCAGCATTCCGCGGGGCTTCTCGTCAGAAAAGAAACGGGTGTCTTTGTAGAGGGTGGAAATTTTCAACAAGCCGATGAGCTGAAGACCAAAGGCGATGATGATGATTCCGCCGATGATTCTTACCCAGGGGTTGCTGGTAATAGCAGAGCCAACCAATCCGGCCGTAGTTCCCAACGCCACGAAGATAACCGAAAGCCCAACATTAAAAGCCAATGAATTGAGAATGACTGCCCGGCGAGCACCTGACTGCGTTTCACCCTCTTTGAGCCGATCAATGCTTACGCCAGACATCAGTGAGACGTAGCCGGGAACAAGGGGCAAAACGCAGGGTGAGAGAAATGAAAGGATTCCCGCCAGGAAAGCGATGCCGATGGTGATGTTTGAACCTTCCATTATTATTAACTGGACTCCCCGGTTGCGCGGTTCCCCCCGGGTTTGTTTCGTCGATTATACGACCTTGACACTCATAAAGGCGATTTCACGCAAAGCCGCAAAGGTCGCAAAGATGGAAATATCGCGCGGTGAACTTAATTGAAAGAGGCTTTTCTTTGCGTCTTTGCCCCCTTTGCGTCTTTGCGTGAAACCCATTTTCGCCCCACCGCTGATTTTTCAGGTTCAGGTTCCGAGATCAGTCGGTTGATCATGTTCCCTAGTGCGGTGGTCTCTAGTTCGTGGGCCCCCAGCGCTATGAAACGCACCCGTCCGCGGCGGTCGATCAAAAATGACATTGGCAGCGAGAAGACCCCGTAATTTAGGTCGTTTATATGAGAGTCTGCCAGGACAAACCCATAAGGCAGGCGGTTCTTTTTCTTAAACTCGCGAAGATAGGCTAACTCCTCCGGGCGAGTAAGTCTCTTACCTTCGGCATGACCGAAATAGTTCGTTAGACCAAGAATCACCAGACCTTGATCTCCATAAGTCTCATGCCATCGCTGCAGTTTGGGAAACGTGTAGCGACAAGGTCCACACCAGGGCGCCCAAAAATCCAGCAACACTACTTTCCCGCGCAGATCAGAAAGGGTAGTTGCTTGTTGATCTATCCATTCGGTGCCGATGATCTCGGGCGGGTGAGTGGCTTTATTGCTGCTTGATTTTTCCAGCAGCTTGAGATGATCGGCCGACGGGTCCAGATTGGCGAGTCGTACCCGGGCCATCTTATTCAAATTGCCGGAAGGCAATGAGACTGAAAGCCTCACCAGGTCTTCCAGGACTACCAGCGCGGCCTTTTGCTTATTCAGCTTCTCCAGGGCGTCAGCAAGAAACGATGCCGCCCGGAACAATCGTTCGTCTCGTTTGTAGCCGGTAAGGTTCTTGGACTCAATCGCGAGCGTTGCTGTCTTTAACATCCCGCTAGCGTGCTTAGCCATGCGTTCATAGTCTTTCGATTTGAAAAAAGCATCAGCCAGCAACGTTTCCATACCGTAGAGCTCGTCGAGGTCTTGTGGTTCGGTCTTGACGTAAGCTTCAACCACCCTTTCCGCTTCGGGTAACAGATTTTTCTTGATCGCGTGGAACACCATCACGGCGCGCGCTATCTGGGGCTTCTCTCCGGTAGGACTGCCGGCAATGAAACGGCGCATTGTATTGAGGGCCGCATCCGAGTTGCCAGCCAGACGATGCAACATACCGAGGTAGTAACGATCGGTGTCCGTAGCGTCGCTTCGTGCTTCCGGCTCACCGGAGTTGCTCTTACCAGAGGCCCGGTCGCTGCCGCTCGCGGTTCTGACGTTAAGTCGCGCTTCAAGCGCAGCGGCGTTACGGGCTGCCAGATCTTTCTGCTCCTGTTTGGTTCTGGCATCCAGACTTGGATCGTAGCCGAGCTTCTTGTTGTTAAATTCAACAAATCTCTTTTCGAGATAGTTGTTCGCTTCTTCGTACAGGGCTTGAGCAGTTCGCGTTTCCGCAGGAGTCGCCGGCAACTCCGGGATTTGGCGTTCCTGGGCAAAGGCAGACGACGACGCCAGCACCGCGCAAGCAAAGATCAGGACCATGAATCTCAGGAAGTGATTATTCATGAGTAACCAAACAGCAGGGCCTCTCAAATCACGCATTGACGAAGTAGTTCAGAGTTCCAGCTTTAGCTTGTGTCTTTGTAAAGCGCAACCTAAAGGTTGAACTCTGAACTACTTGAACTCATCTCAACTAATTGAACTGTAGCTACTTGAAATCTCAACTCCTGCAACTTTCACAGTGGTCCATCGCTTCACGAGTCACACCCGCCGGGGCAAAACGATCAGGATCGGGATAGGGAGAAGCCTCACGGCGCCCCCCTCCCACACCACCCGGCATACGGGTCCGTACCGGGCGGTTCGATTGAAGGACAGTCAGTCAGGCTAACGAAGGTAAACCCAGCTTGCGAAAGTAAGCATTGGGTAGCACACGGCTGAGAGCCTGACTGCGACTCGCCCGCCATGGGCCAAAGTGCACGACGCGCCACGCGTGCGACCCCGGTATTCCCTGCCGACGCAATATCCGATAGCGTCGTCGCAGTCGTTGCCATTGTCGCCAGATGTAGCGGCGCAGTCGGCGTCTTGTCCAACCATCGAGTTCCCGCAGTTGGCTCCGAGTCTCGCACCCTCCATAATAACCAGCCCAACCGCGCAAGTAGCGGGTCAAGTCGGTGACTACCAGTTGCAAGTTCCGTCCGCGCTTCGTTAGTTCCCGCACTCGCTCTTTGAACCGCTGCACCGATTGCCCGGCTATCTTCCGCCGTGGTGCCGCTTCGCTCGTGAAGCTATAGCCCAGGAACTTTCGCTCGCTTGGTTTGCCGACTGCACTCTTCTGCTCGTTCACTTTCAATCGTAGCCGGCTCCAGGAATCGTTTCGTCCCGGCCAGCACGCGTTCTCCGGCTCGCTCGCTGCGCACGTAGATGTTGCAATCGTCGGCGTAGCGCACGAACCGATGCCCGCGTTGCTCCAGCTCTTTATCCAGTTCATCCAGCAGTAGGTTCGATAGCAAAGGACTGAGTGGTCCACCCTGTGGCGTTCCCTCCTCTGTCGCACTTACCATTCCGTTCTCCAGCACACCGCTATTCAGGTATCCACGAATGAGCTTCAGTACTCGCTTATCCGCTACTCGCCGCGCCACTCGGCTCATCAGCACGTCGTGGTTGACTCGGTCGAAGAATTTCTCCAAGTCGATGTCCACCACTATTCCATACCCCGTGGTGATGTATTCCTGTGCTTTAGCGATGGCCTGGTGCGCCTTACGCCCAGGTCGGAACCCGTAGCTGTACTCAGAGAACGTCTGGTCCCATTCCGGCTGCAACACCTGTAACACGGCTTGCTGGATGAACCGGTCCACCGCCGTCGGGATGCCCAACTTCCGCTTCCCGCCGTCAGCTTTTGGTATCTCCACTCGTCTCACCGGCTGTGGCTCATAGCTTCCACTCAGTAGTTGCTCCCGCAGACTCTCCCAGTGTTGTTTGAGATGCGGCTTTAGTGCTTCGACCCCCATCCCATCCACTCCGGCTGCCCCACGGTTGCTCACTACTCGTTGCAGCGCCTGCTTCAGATTTGCTCGCTCCAGTATCACCTCCATTAGCTGTTCGTTTCCTGCCTGGCTTTCGGCCTTGCCTCCCGCTGTTGGAGTTTCAGTCCCTTCCTCAAGCACCGCTTCCGGCTTCACCTCACCAGCGCTCATGAAGGCCAGCTCGCTCTGGCTTTTCTGCTGCTTTACTCCCACAAGTTCGGCTCCTTACTCGCCTCTTCTTTCGTTCCGGCCTTCAGTGTGGTGAGCCCTCCGGTTCGCCCGGCTCGTTTCCTCCACCTACTATGCCTTCTGCTGACTGCTGTCGCCGTTTCAGCGCCGATTACTCAGCTCCTAGTCGGTTGCCGCCCCATGGGGCTTTCAGCGACCAACGACAGCTCTCCCGAGGTAAGCTCGACTACTTTCAGTGCACAACCGCCCCATCTACGCTCTGTGTCTTTGATGGATATGGACTTCGTAATCTAGCGCTTACTCGTCCGACACTCACGCCTCTTATGTGGTTCTTGTTCATCGGCTCGCACCTTTGCTCCACGCTTCCTTCAGACCTTGCCTCGCGACAACGCCCTTGCGCTTTGCTATCCTTCACCTCCATCAGGTTGGAAAGGGTCTTTCACCCTCTAGTCGTCGAGCATGCTCGGCACACGCTAAAGGCGTTAAGGTTCGGCGGAATGACATTATCTACTATCGCGGCGGCGATCAACTCTCCGGTGATCGGGGCGAGGAGAATTCCGTTGCGATAGTGTCCGGTTGCAAACATAAGGCCTCGGATTTCTGCACACGGACCAAGTACCGGCAAACTGTCCTGAGCCCTCGGGCGTAAACCCGCCCAGACACCGATTAACGGCAGATCTGAAATCCGCGGAGAAATCTCCAGGGCGTTAGACAAGATGGAATGAACTCCGGAAGCAGTCACCGATTTATCGAAGCCTGCCTGTTCGGTAGTTGATCCTGCCAGGAGTCGCCCATCGCGCCGCGGCACAAGATACCCACGCGGGCTATATATGACGTGGCGTGAAATGCCAGGGGAGGAACCCGTTGCGTCAAAGCAAACCATCTGCCCTCGTATCGGCTCGATGCGCGGAGTCGGAGAGACTGCGCCCGGGACCTTGATAAAAGAACTCCATGCGCCGCCGGAAACTACGACCTGGTCCGTACGGACAAAGCCACGCGAAGTCTCGACACCTTGGACCCTTCCACGGTCAACACGAATTGATTCCACAGTTGTGCCACCCATAACCTGTACATCCAGTTTTTCGTTAGCAGCAACTAACGCGGTCAGCAAGCGGCGGTTCTCGACCTGAATATCGTTTGGAAACTTCAAAGCCCCGCAAATGCTTTCAGAAATACGCGGCTCTAGACTTCGCGCGTCGATTGGGTTGAGCTTCTGGACGGTCAGTCCAGCGCGCGCCTGCCATTTGTAACGGCGCTCGATCTCTCTCTGATCGTGTTCATTGAAAGCAAGGTAGAGCGTGCCGGTGCGATCTAGTTCGCTGTCTATCCCCGTCTCTTCGCGCAGGCCCGCTACAAAAGTAGGGTACATATCGCGGCTCTGGAGGCAGAGATTGAAAAATTCGTCGGCCTCGTCCGCTTCGGCCTGTGGGGCGAGCATTCCCGCTGCAGCGGAGGAAGCTTCTGCTCCCGGTCTGGCGCGTTCGATTAACAGCACATTACTGACCCCTCGCAGAGCCACGGCACGCGCGATGGTCAGTCCAATCACGCCGCCCCCTATAACGAGTACATCTGCTGTTGCTGGTAATTGACCCATCTATGTGTGCCCGACTCTTCTGGTCAGTTGTCAGTTGTCAGTTGTCAGTTGTCCGTTGTCCGTAGTTGTCCAGTTGTCGGTTGTGGCTTTATCCTGTGCTTGATTTCAATAAATGAAGGCGGGGAGTAAGTAACGAGGACGACCACTGACCACTGACAACTGACAACTGACAACTGACTGACTAACGCTTATGAAACATACTATCACACTGATTCCGGGCGATGGGATTGGGCCTGAGGTAGCGTCAACTGTAGTCCGTATCATCGAGGCAGCGGGCATAGACGTCGCCTGGGAAACTCACTATGCGGGCGCCCAGGCACTGGAAAAGTTTGGCACTACGTTACCACCGGAGTTGCTCGAATCAATCAAGCGTAACAAGGTTGCGCTCAAGGGTCCGGTCACCACTCCCATCGGCACAGGCTTTACATCCGTCAACGTGGGCCTGCGTAAAGCACTGGATCTTTATGCCAACGTCCGGCCCATTCGCGCGCTTCCAAACGTTCCTTGTCGGTATCCCGAGCTTAACCTCGTCATCGTTCGGGAGAATACGGAAAGCCTGTATGCGGGCCTGGAGCACGTGGTGGTTCCCGGCGTGGTCGAGAGCCTGAAGATCATCACGGAAAAAGCGTCCACTCGGATTGCGCGTTATGCTTTCGAATATTCGCGGCGTGAAGGTCGAAAGAAGGTTACCTGCGGACACAAAGCCAACATCATGAAATTGTCCGACGGGTTGTTTTTGGATTGCTTCAGGAAGGTGGCCGTGGAGTATCCCGAAATCAAGGCTGACGACAAAATCATCGACAACGCCTGTATGCAACTCGTGATGCGTCCCGAACAGTTTGACGTGATGCTGCTGGAAAATCTTTACGGTGACATCGTTTCGGATTTGTGTGCGGGACTGATTGGCGGTCTGGGGCTGGTTCCGGGGGCAAACATTGGCGAGCTGGGAGCAGTCTTTGAGGCTGTACATGGTTCAGCACCCGACATCGCCGGACAGGGGATCGCTAACCCGACGGCATTGCTTCAATCGGGCATCCTCATGCTGCGCTATCTTGACGAACGCGAAGCCGCTGAACGAACTGAGAAGGCGATGTTGAAGGTCTTCGAGGAAGGTAAAGTGCGGACGCGGGACATCGGCGGCACTGCCAAGACGTCCGAGTTCGCGGATGCGATTATTTCAAAGATGAAGGCCTAGCAAGCGTTAGGGTCAGTGCTGTAATACCGGAGGTGTTCGCTAATTGCAGCCCAGGGTTTCCTACCCTGGGACTACTCAATTAAGAGACCGGATTTTACTTCGAATGTGTTGGCAAATGGGTGAATCCCATTGCGAACTCCTTCAGAGTTAAGAATATTCGCGCGGTGCTAAGCCCAGGGTAGGAAACCCTTGGCTGCAATTCGCGAACACCTTCGGTGTTGACTTGCCTGCACCCGCAGACCCCTATGGTTATCGACTGATTCCACCGTTCTCCAGAGCCGTATAAGTTTCCGCTGAAAATAATCCCAGCCAGGGATCGGAAGCGGGAGTCAGGAACAACTCGGCATAAACCTTCTCGTTCAATCGATCGAGGTTATCCGTCAGGGAGTTAACGCTTAGCCAGGCATGAAGTTTAGGATGCAACAGGTACTCATTGCGCACCGTGTCAAGGGCGATGTTCATTTCCAGTTTGTTCACGAGATTCGCTAGTGCTGTTTCCGGGATCGTCTTAGAGCCATCGGCCATGAATGCGTTTTGCGATTTCCGTTTAATGAGGCTGATGCTGCGTGCATCCAACTTCGCATCCGCCAGGTGAAGCATCGCCATCTTTCTCCAGATTGCCTCGTCACTGATGGATCCAAGCGCCCGGGCCCCGGCCGTCATAGATCTCAACATCGTAGCTTCACTAATCATTTTCGTAATCGCCAGCGAAGCAACCTCAACGGCAGTGGGCCTTCCATCGGCGCCACGCACAACAATGATACTCTCCGGAATCTTTCCTCCACTGTTCTGTATGTCTGCAACCCACTCCAGGTTGATTGCATTGAGACGCTCGCGATGGTGAGCCAATTTTCTGTTGCCGGGCTTTGCCAACTCCTTGAAGACGCTCTCGATGCGGTCAAGTGATCGCCGGAAAGCCGCTGGGCCATACAAACCCGGTAGTGCATCGATCGGAACTCCATTACTGTCGAGAATGTAGTGAATGCTATTGCCGGTCAGTGTCTGCTCCAGCTTGCGGCCGTCACCGAAATCAATGGTTACGCGAGGCGCCGGACGCACTGATTGCCAGTGAAGAATGAATCTGTCTCGAAGCATCCTGGACACTTCGGCATTCGGATAGAGCACTGTCCGGAAAAATCTGCTGTTCGCGCAGCTAAACTCTTCGCTAAGTTTTCCAAGCAAACGCAGCGATAGAATCGGCTTGCCGGCGGCGCGAGCTGCTGCTTTCGCCTGGCCAAAATCGGTATACCAGTACAAGCCGGAAATATAACTGTCCTTCTGCTGGCTGATAGCATCTAGAGCGGTCGATAGGCGACGCCATTCCGAAGTCGCAACTACTGATGGATCCGTCACCTGACGCTCAATTTCATTCGCGTACTTCTCCGACAACAAAGTCAGGCCGGCTGGTCCCATTGATCGCAACTCGGCGATCGCCGACGCTGACTCACCTGTGTTTGCAGACAAAGCTTTGCGGACGAGCACCTCAGAAGCAGTTCTAGCCTGGGCCAGCTGAACGGAAGCTAAAAGGAGAAATGCAGGGAGCAGTATGGAAGATTTGGACCTCATGGGAACCTCCGGGCCGAAAGGGTATGCCCCAGGTAAAGGGTAGTGGCTCCATTTGGAGTCTGGCGAGGGGCGCGGGGTTGTCCAGGGGTTGGCGCACTGGCCTTTATCAAGGGATCAGCCGGGGTAAGAATAATTCTGGAAGAAGGGAACGTCGGTTTCCATTTTCCATTTTCCATTTCTCATCACCACTGTTTCGACGTTGATCGGCCCCTTGCCTTATTACTCAAGCCACGGCGTGATGGTCAGTACCACCGTGCGGTAGCCAATGGATCCTGCCACTCAACACGGCGGGCGCGACTCAATACACAGAACCATTTGCGGTGGCCAATGGAGCCCAGCACTCAACACCAGCAGAAGTAAGACAAACCGCATTGCTGTTCATTAGACGGGCGTGCCGAGCGCTGATGCATTCGCTCACACAGCTGCAGTGAGTGTGAAGGCTTCGGTCGAATCCAGGATCCATTGGTCTACCGAGACTCTTATGAAAACTAAAGAGAGTGGCCGCGAAATCATCACCCTCTGACGATATATGCACTCAACCACAGAACAGGAAGCGGTACTCTCATTGGTTCTGTAGTCAGTCGCTCTAGTTACGCGCGTGTCAGGCTCAACGTTGAAATTTGGTTTTTCATACAGTCTCGGTAGGCCAATGGATCCCGCCACTCAACACCAGTGGAGTCGCTAGATTTGGTAACAACGGTTCAGCTGAGTGGCTCTCTGAATGCCGGTACCAACTGGCTACCGCAAATGGTTCTGTGTAGGTCGCTTCTGCTAGCTGAGTACGGAGACTGTGTCAAAAATCAGATTATAAAAATCGGGAGAGTTGGTTGGGTCCCGGTCTATAAACATCGCACTCCTACGGAGTACCGGGGCGATCCGATCGTAGCTCTACACTTTCTGGGTTGAGTGCCTTCGGCTGGTGCTGAGTAGTGGGATCCATTGGCTACCGCAAATGGTTCTGTGTGTAGGTCGCTTCTGCTAGCTGAGTGGTGGAATCCATTGGCTACCAGCGGGTTGGGTCCTGGCAGCGCTCCACTCGGGCCTAGGTGTGTAGCCACCGCCCCCTCCCGCTGCCGAGGGCATATGAAACCTCAATGGACGCTGTGAAGTCAGTACCGTCACGCTGGTCCACGGCTCCGACCACCATCTACGTGTCATTGGGTATCTACGATAGCGACTTTAACCATTGAGATTCCTGATGGGGACGGCCAGACCCGACGCCACCGCGACTGTGTGGAAACCACATTCAGACCGTTAGGCCTGAGACGCGGGTAACGAGAGCGACGGACTACACCATCAATGAAATATCACTCAACTACAGAACAGGAAGCGGTAGCGACCTGGCCGTTGCGATTGACTCAAATTGAGTTGGTGGTACTGCAACGGCCAGGTCGCTACCGCTTCCTGTTCTGTAGTTGAGTGCATATCGCTATAGGGGAATGATTTCGCCGCCACTCTGTTTTCAGTTTTCACCCACCCGCTGGTTGCGGGTGGGTTTCGCTGGAGCAACTAAGACTGCGCCATGAGCGACTGCGGCCAGACCCAGCCGCGAACGGTACTGACTTCATGACACTCCGTTGAGTTTTCACATGGCCGCTACGCGCGGTGGTACTGGCAGATGAGGCGCGAAAAGTGATATTTTCTTGTCAGGTGACTGTCATATTCGAATACCCTTGCGACAATCGTGATGAAAATGATGGACGTCAGCCTCGCTACTTGGTACGCGATGGTCGTGCGTTAGCGCTCTTCTTTGCAGATGCATTCGCACTGAGCCCTTCTCGTACTTTCTTTGGAAGCTTGTCTCGAACCAATTCATAAGCAGTCGTAAGCAAACTCTTCAGCTCACGCTCCGGCAACGCGTCAAAGCGTTCGAGCGCTACCCAATGATAACGAGCGACATAAGGGGCAGGCATTATGCCTTCTTGTTCGACCAATTCGGCAAACTTCTCGGGTGTGCACTTGAACGACATGCAGTGGTCGGAAGCCGCCTCAAGCGAAAGCACGCAGAACATCTTGTTGCCAATGCGCATCAGTAGATCATTTTCCCACTGGACCCCCTCGGTAACGTAACGTAGCGAGAGGCAGAATTTGCGAACAGATTCAATGTCCATAGTTGAAACAGACTTTAGGCTGGGTGTCTTGAGGAAAGCAATAACAATCTGAAGTGGACCCCATAAAGCCTTTCGTGAGCTTGAGGCAGGTGATTCTCAAAGAAGGGAGCGCGCCGTTTAAACGACCCAGCTAATGACCGCGTTGACCATCTCGACGCAGCAAACCGGGCGAGGGCTACACTTTCGTGCGCGTACTCGCCCGGCAGGCTGCTTTGTATTGTCCGTTGCTATAGGACGGAAAGCCCGTCTGGCCCCGTCACTTACTGGCCAGCGCGTGCCCTATACTCGGTGGAAGTGATGAAAGCCTTCACCATTTCGGCGGTAACAAAGTTGCCGTTGAACTGATTCAACTTCGTCAGCCAGAAATCGTAGCCTGTGTGATCAGTGTCCTGAGCATCGTTCGGGTTGCGCCTCAGATAACCGAAGTACTGCATCAGCACAAAGGCCCGATTGAACTCTGCGTTAATCAGATCCTGATCTTCGGCTACCGCCCGCAAGACCTGCGCTCGTGTTTTCGCTCCTGAAGTGAGTTCAGTTACCAATTGATTACGCTCCGCGGTAGACAGCGGATTCTGGCACGGTACGACGGAGGGGTTGCACGCATTAGTGTTCAATGTGTCAACAAACTGCGCCGGTGTCATCGTGGTCGGGAACGCCGTAGTAAAGCGTGCGCGCTGCACAAAGTCTGCACTAAGCGCCTGCTTGTTGCTTTCCAACACCGCCTCCCAGCCTGTTTGTCCTACTACGACGTTCTCACCAACTTCCTGCGTGTCAGGTAGGAATTCGAGTAGCCGAACGATCGGCACCGGGAGTTGGTGGCTACCACCAAGAGTTGAGGTGCCGGTTCCGTCACCGTAAGCGGTCTTGTAGATGCGCTCCACCAGGAAACCCGTGTTCTGAAACTCAATGGAGATGTAGAACGCAGCCGAAACGTTAATGCGTTTGAGGTCGATACACGCCTGGTTTGTGCCGCAGCTATCAATCTCGTTACTCCAGAAAGCAAATCCAGGTGCATCCGGCTCGCGGTTAAGGAAATCGATATAGTGCAAACGCACGAAGAATCCAGTGGTGTCGATGGGGTTGACACCGCTGGGGGTCAAATTGTCGGTGATGTTTATGGTTGCAGTCGACTGCGCACCTAGACTGCCGCCGGTTGGGTCGGTGAGAGTGGCGGTAAAAGACTCCGGGCCTTCCAGATAGGAGTCATCGATGATGAAGACCGAAATGTTCTTGGAAGTTTCTCCGGCAGCGAACCGAATTGTTTTGATCCTGATCTCATAATCGCAGCGCGAAGAAGCGACGTCGCCACTGATGACGTTGCAATTTAGTGGGCCCGCCGTATCGCTGGTAGTAAATCTGACGCTCGCCGGGTTGGTCGTGTCCCCGCTGCGTATAACTGTGAGAAGGACGCTCGGGACGGCCTCGCCCACCACATAGGATGAAGCGCTGAATTCGATGCCTGTCGGCACCGCGTCGACTTGGGTTGAATCAATTGTCGCCGCACCAGACAGCGCAAAGACTCTGCCTGTTGTACTGGCGCTGGTAGTGAAGGTGATGCTCGTGTCTGCAATAATGTTTCCCCGGAACTGGGTTGATGTGCCTATAGTCGCCGAAGTGCCCACTTGCCAATACACGTTTTTTCCTCGGCCGCCGCTGCTCATGATCACCTGAGAGCTGCTGGCGGTGGTGAGGGTGGTGCCAATCTGGAAGATGAAGATCGCGTCGGGATTGCCGCCATCGTTGAGAGTGAGTATCGCGTTCAACTGAGCCGATGTGTCAAAACAATAGACGCCTGGAGTTAGGACGATAGCTCCGGGAGTCTGTCCCAGAATTCTTCCGGTAAAGTTATTTGCGGAAGGACACGCCTGCCCAGCCAGATTATTGTAGGCAGTTCGAGCACTGGCCTGGGCGGGGCCGGCGAGAGATCCCACGCCTGTGTATACTTGACCATTCACTACGGTAGCCGGCGGAATTCCAGTCACTGCACTGCCGGGGCTGACTCCTACATTGCCGGAAATTACGGCCGGGCCGGTGAAGGTTACTGATGTGCCACCGAGGACAGCAAAGCTTTCCGCCGCACCAAGTGGAGGCACGGTTTGAGCCAATGCCGGACGAGACGAGGCTAAGCAAAAGAGTGCAGTGATCATTAGAGAACATACTGCGAAATGCTTCTTAAAATAATTCATCAAGGGTTTCCTTTTCTGTTGTTGAAGAGTTTAGGGTTGCAGCCTGGACGCTTTGCGAAGCAGAAACGATCAAGCTCAATAATAATGTCGTGAACGCGATGCGGGACATCAAAAGAGCGCACCGCATAAATTGCTGCTCCTGCTATGGAGGCGAAAGGCTTTAAGCGACGCTTTTCAAGTTGTACCGTGGGTAAGCCGGCACCTTGGCCATTTGCGCATTTCCACGGCCAGTTTTTTAAATCAAAGGCAAGGTCAGTGTATAAGGGATGCCATTCAGGCGTATTGGCGGGGGGTTTGTCCTTAGAGTCGCCTCTGAAACACAACAGAAGACAGGGGTGGGCGGAGTCCGGTGTCGAAAGGTGTCTAGGCCAATATAAAGGGGGAATACCGCGGCGTCCGTACGCTACCACACAGAAGAGGCGATCCGCGCGAAAGGCTAGGGTTTCCGGAGGGAATAGGGCGGTATGTATGCAGTTTCAGGGTTCTTGTCTCTTCAGAATCGGACGTGCTCAATGGGCGCGTCCTTGTTGCAGTCGCCACAGGCTTCGCCATCGTCGTACATGTGAGCGTCGAACTCCACCAATGATTTGATTGGGCCACCTTCGAATTCGTCAGGCGCGGAAGTAAAGCGCACGATCGCACCGCAGCCAATCACCTTCGCGCCCAACTCTTTGACGAGTGCAGCAGTTTCTTCAATAGCGTGTCCACTGCGAATAATGTCGTCAACTATGATGCACGGATTAACCTCACCCTGATTTACATACTGGCGAAACATGCGTTTGCCGTCTGCTTCTTTTTCCGCCCAGTAAATCTGTTCCGCGCTTAGCGCGTCACGTACTCCAAAAGCGACCGGGATACCTCCGGAACTGGGACTGATGACTGCAATCTTTGGTAATTGGCTCGAGATGTCTCGTTCGACCCGAAATTTCCTGCTCAAGGCAACCGCCAGAACGCGCGCCGTGTCGTAATAACGAAAGGCAAGCGGCATCTGAAAGTAATGTGGTGAATGTTTACCGGTGGGATAAACAAAGTGGCCCTCACGAAAGGCTCCGGTGCGCTTCAACATCTGCATTACCGTGTCAGGCGAAGGAATCAAAGAAACCATTTCAATCTCCGTGATGAGTGATTAAGTGATAGATGAGTGGTATGCGACGGCACTTTCAAAAGCTCACCGCTTATTACTCATTGAATCACTGTTTTTGGTTGGCGCACAGCATACATCAATCCGCCCGTTTTACTCCATCGTTAAGAGGTCCTTTAACAGACGCCTCTGGTCTACGGGCAATCCTTCCGGTAGGGAATCGATCGGGAACCAGTCCGCTTTTCGTATTTCGACGCTCTGCGGTAAAGCTGGCCCCCTGGGCCGGCAACGGAATACAATCTCGATCTGCCTGGGCTTATGAAAGGCGCGGGTAGTTACCACTTCAACACAAGCAAGTTCAAGTCCAACTTCTTCGCGCAGTTCCCGTCTGACGGCTTCGTCAGGTTGCTCACCGACTTCAATGAAGCCACCGGGGATGCCCCAGCCCGTTCCGGGCCGGAAGCGATGTTTAAGGAGCAATACTCTCCCTTGCTGGTCCACCACGATAGCCGCCGCAGTAACGGTGAAACGCGCGTGGGTCAAACGCATAGTCAATCGCCGGAGCACCCGCGGGACGCGACCCCAGATACCGCCGATAAGATCCTTGAGCATTTACCGAAGCATAGCATGGGTCATTTCTCATTTCTCATCTGACATCTCATTGGTCATTTCCGATCTCATTTCGTGGTGGTTCGTGTTATTTCGTGGATCGCTTTGTTCGGTTGAGAGATGAGAACGATCCACGAAATCACACGAACAGGCACGAAACAACAGGCCACAGATGGGAATGAAAACTGTCAAATGAGAAACGGAAAATTCTTCTCCAGGTCTCCATATCTCCCCGTCGCCGTGTCTCCGCGTCACCCTACCTCCGCGTCTCCCCAACTCCCTATCTCCACATCTCTCCGTCTAAGCAATTGACGCACCTTGAATGGACTCTGTAAGATTCGTAGCAGCAGATCATTCCGGCAAACTCTGACGACTCGTTACACCAAACATGTCAGCAAACGTTTCTGAACAAAACGCTGCCGAGCCAAACGCCACCGCAGCACAGGTGCCCAAGCGCATCACAAACGCGCAGACCGTCTGCAACGAGAAAAACGCAAAGGGCAAACTCTGTAACGGGCATTTGAAGCAACTCCGCACGGCCGGTGAAGCTGCGGACGTTCATCTCCGCGGCGACGATGTGCTATCCAAATGCCAGACCTGTGGAACTCTCTATATGGGTCCACCGTTGGGCCATGTGCGTGATCCACAAAAACAGAGTCGATTCGTTGAAGCTGAGTTGACTGCGCTGTTGCAAGCAGCAGGCGGCACGATGCCGGTAATAAAAAAAGACGAGCGCGGCGTCTTCGTGTTGGTTGAATCGGCGAGCGGTCACGCTCCGGCCGCGGCGAAACCAGCCGCTGCGAAAACGGCAACGCCAGGTCAGCCGCAAAAAGCGCCGATATCCGCGGCCACCACTGCTAAACCCGCCGCCGCACCCAAGCCAGCGGCGCCTAAAGCTGGTGCAGAGCCCGACCGCAAGTTATTCAAGAGATCAACCTACATGGGCGTCGCGGACACAGGTCCGGTGCCCGGCGAGACCTTCGAACAGAAAGTTGCGCGTCTCAAGGGTGTGTCTCTGGCCGCCAAACGTCGCGCGGAAGAAGGCGGTGACGCCGTAGCCCCGACCAGGGATGAAAGCGCCGCCTCAATTGCGCCTGAAGTGCAAACGAGCGCACCCGCTGCCGGAGCAACTGCACAGCCTGCTGAGTCTGCACCCTCCAACACCGCAGCTCCCGCACCTGCTACAGCTTCGAATACCGCTCACAAACCTACCGGGAACGCCGATCGGACTTTGATGAGAAGATCGACCTACATGGGCGTCGTAGATACTGGTCCAGTCGCAGGCGAGAGTTTCGAGCAGAAAGTTGAAAGGCTAAGAGCCGTCTCAGCAGCAGCCAAGCAGCGCTCTGAGCAAGGCGAAGGTTAACAACTCCGTTGGAAGAAATGAAAAGCGCGGTGGGAATCAAAACCCACCGCGCTTTTGTTTAGCCTGTTGCGCCGAATCGAGGAGGTGTTATTGCTGAGGGTTAGGTGCCCGCGCCAGAGTGGTTTCAATTGTGGTATCGGTCACTGAGGCTAAATTCATGTTCGCCGATCCTAGTGGAGCCGCATAAAACCTGATTTCGATCCCATGGCAAATCAGATACTTCCCACCTTTCGGGTTCCCGTCCACTGGTTCCCAGTCACTAGGCTTCGGCAGACTCAGCACGTTTAGCATCTGGCCTCGCTGATCGATAAACTCTTCCGCGTCCTTCCAATAGGGCGAATGGCTCTCTACGGTTAATGAGAATAGCCGCTTATTGTGAAACCGAAATAAGATCTGCTTGAGGTCCCTGAGATTCTGATTTCCACTTCGGTTTCTGATTACCATTGAGATCGGACCTGTTGTTGTGGGAGACCTTGAGGCTTCGAGAGCGCGGATAACGGAGGGCTGATTGATGGCTTCGGGAAATAGACTCAGGACATCGTCCAGAGTCCTTCCGAGTTCGATCCCGTAGAGCGATGGCTTCAAGACGCCCGGAAGCCAACACTGAGGTATCTTTTCAATAGCCTTTGTTGGCCCAAACAAAACCCCGGGCACGGCCCAACTTACCAGACGTCGGACGTCGTGCTCGGTCGGCAAAATATACAGGGCCAGATCATCGAACCTCGTGACCGCTCCGGTGTTCATCCCCCTCTGCATGGATTGCTTGAGAAAAAAGCTGATTCTGCCGGTACCGGGTTTGACTCTGAAAACCCCCCAAAGCCGAGTCCAGTGATTGGACGAATCAGCAGAACCCGTCATCTGTTGTCCGTGTAGGTACGCATAGATTCGCCCACCTGACGGATCACCCGAGTTCATCAGGTAACCGTACAAAGAAGGCAGTACGGTCGGGCTTTCGCTATAGGCCCGCCCAATTAGAAGTGCGTACTGGCCCACTGCCTCCGCCGGAATCGTAACTTCCTGGATGAAGTAGCCACCGCCCCTGAGAACAAAGCAACGTCCTCCGGTGGGACACGCCTCGACCTTCGCGTCGTGGAAGGCCCGCCAATGTTCCGCGCCCGCATCCCCGCTGGGATTCTTCAGCAGGTTGGCACTCTGACCAGAAGCAGATGCCCACACTCCGAACATGACGAGAATCAGAAAAGCTTTTCTCAGGTTCATGGCATCCTCGCTTTTTTAGGAATTGGTCACACTGACGGTCAGCCCTTCGGGCGCAACTTTCCAGTCGAGGACTTCTGCTCCGTGCTCCGCAGCCAGGGCACGTTCGACATCAGCCTTTCGACCTTCGGCACATAGGAATGCTATACAACCCCCGCCGCCGGCACCGCAGATTTTCGCCGCTTCCGCGCCGTTAGCAAGCGCCTTTTCTACCAGAGTTTCCATCTGCGGAGTCGTGACTCCCGGCGCCAGCCGTTTACGATTTGGGTAAGCAGCCTGCATTATTGAGCGTACACGTTCCCAGTCGTCGGCCAGGAGGGCTTCGCGCATCGCCAGAGCGGAATCACGGATACCTTCGAAGAGTTGGAAGAGCTCTGGGTCGCCGTCGATATGTCTCTTCGTTATGTCCCAGTTGTTCGTCCCCGACATGCGCGGCTCTCCCGTGTAACAAATCACGATTCGACTTTCCAATTTCGATTCGTCAACCTTGAGCGCCTCACGCTCGATTCCGTCGGGCCGAAAATGGATACAGGAAGTTGAGCCATAAAACGCCGGGTAGTAGTCCTGGAGACCAGCGGGTACGCGAATCACCGTTGTCTCGATGTTAGCGACCAGCACAATGAATTTCCTCTCGTCGTAGCGATCTCCTGCGAGACGATTAAGTGCTCCAATGCAAGCAATGGCCAGGGCGGAGGATCCGCCGAGACCAGCCCCCGCCGGTGCTTCACTGGTGGTTGTGAGATGGATGCCGGTCTCGGGCTTAAAGAAATGAACCAACTTCGAGACTAGTTCCAGACGCTGTTCACCCGCCAGGTCATCGAGTGTCGATAGCCGGGTCTCAAAGATCACCTTCCGGTCACGAGATTCAAGAATAATGCGATCGTCCTCGCGAGTTTCAATGCGACAGTGCGCGCGCAGAGAGGTCGCGAAATTTACGGTGGCAGCTCCGGGATGAAAAAGATAGATTGGCCAGATGTCGATGGTGCCGCCGGCGAGATCGACCCGTGTGGGGGCAGAAGACTCAATGATCATTTTTCGAATTCTGATTTTAGATTTTAGATTCGACTTAAATTTGACTTTATTCACGCCTTGTTCGTGTCCGTTCGTGGATTTCGTGGATCGTTCTAATACCTCCCGCCTGGCAAACGAACCACGAATTAACACGAGCATCACGAATGAGATTCTGAAAATTGGCAATCAAAAATCACCAATCAAAAATCCCTTAGTCGCCGTCCGCTTCCCCTGGCTTGTTGGCCACCCGTTTTTTCTGTTCGTCGCGACGGCTTTGCGTGAAGGGAATGTGCTCCTGAAATTCCTGCTTCAAGTCGTGCAGTTTCTCCTGGGCCACATGTTCAAGCTCCTGCAGGCGCTCCGGATTGACCTCTTCCACCTTCTTTGACAGCCAAAAACGCTCCGCAAGATAAAATCCTACAATCCCCAGAACAACTATCACCAACAATACTTTGCCCAGTCTTTGAAAATCGCCGATTAACCCCATAACTGCGCCGCTAAAGAAGTAGCCCGCACCGCTGAGCAGAAAAACCCAGAGAAAACAGCTCGACAGCGAAAGCACCAGGAAGCGAAGATACGGCATGCGCCCCACGCCGTAGAAGATACAGGTCGCCCAGCGGAGGCCGTAAATGTACTTTGAAAGGAAGATCGAGAGTGGGCCAAACTTAGTCGTCAGTCGCTCCATGCGGGGACTGTTGCGGCGGTAAAATCGCAGATCGCTAACGCCTTTGCGGAAGCCACGACCAGTGGCGTAAGCGATGTTATCGCTCGCTAAGCCACCCAAAGTTCCCCAAAGCAGAACTTGGGCGAAACTGTATTCTCCGAAGAAATTACTATGCGCGAGCACGCCCGCCAACAGTAAAGTGATGTCGCCCTCGATCATGACCAGGATAAGGATTGCGTAAAGACCGTATTGACCGATGAGCTGGTAAAAGAGATCGGGATGCATAGTGAAAACACTGTGTAGTAGGCAGGGAGCAGTTCACGACTGCCGGTACCGCATACTATTAGCTGTTCCCGGCTTACTAAGTAACATCTTCCTCTGGCGGGGGCTTTACTACCAGGACCGGGCACGAAGCGTGGCGCACAACAGCTTCGGCGGTGGAGCCAAAAAGCATTCGTCCCAATCCGGTTCGTCCATGTGACGAGATTACTACCAGATCGACTTCGCGTTCTTTTGCCACCCTTACGATCTCCGACGCTGCTTCGCCGTGCACAATCAACTCCTCTATCTCCAGGCCGGCGCATTCGTCACACTCAGCCAGTCTGGGCAGTTCGCGCTCAGCCGAATCCTCGAGCTGCTCGGTAATATCGGCAATGGGAAGAGGCTCGGTCATCCCCGAGTAACCTACAGTTGGGACCATAGTCTCTATAACATGCACACAGATAATCGACGAGCCAAATGTTCGCGCCAGGGACGTGGCATATGAAAGCGCATAGTTACCGCATTTGCTAAAATCCGTCGGCAGCAATATTGACCGAATTTGCATGACTGGATTTTTGATTTTTATTTTTGATTGACCGTAACCTTAAACTTGATTTTGGTCCTGAACCCCTGCCAAACAAGGAGTCAAAAATCTAAAATCCAAAATCTAAAATTCCTTGGCGGCGTGTATTCTACACGCACAGTCACTCGTTTGACAGCCCCAGAACCCTCGACTATGCTTCGTTTTGTTCTACTGTTAACCAATTGCGCGAAAGATTTTCATCGATGACTAGTACCAACGGATCAGAACCACGCTTCATCGGGATCGACCTCTCGGGCCCTGTATTACGAGCCGCGATAGTGAATAGCAATGGTCAAATTGAGGAGCGGCGGGAAGAAAAACTTGAAGCTGATCAACTCCTAAATCAGGTGGCCAGGGTGGTCGGCGAACTGCGCGGCATCAACTCCAATATCGAAGCGGTTGGAATAGCCATCCCCGGGTTGGTGAACCGGCAGACTGACCGAGTTATCACATCGCGGGACCTTCCGGTAACGGTCCGCGAAGATCTGCACTCTGAGCTGATCCAAGCAACGGGAGCAAGAGTGGAGATTGAAAACGACGCCAACGCTGCGGCGTACGGTGAATACATTGTGGGCGCGGGCGGAGGCAGCCGCGATATGTTCTATATCACCATCGGCGAAGGAATTGGCGGGGCCATCATCCTGGACGGGAAACTTTGGACCGGCGCTTCGGGCTTCGCAGGTGAATTTGGGCACATAACAATCGACACAGAAGGCATCGAGTGTGAATGCGGGAACACGGGATGCCTTGAGACTCTCGCTTCCGGGCCCAGCATCGTGCGCCGCGCGAACGACCGACTCTACCGCGATGGAACTTCATCGCTGTCGAAGCTGGCCATCAACAAAAATTTCACCGCCGATGACGTGGCGCATGAAGCCAAAAACGGCGACGACTTTTCCATGATGATGATTGAGCGAACCGGTAAATACATTGGAACAGGTGTCGCCAGCGTGCTAAATCTGCTGAACATCGAACGCGTCGTACTGGGTGGGGGCGTAATGGATGCGGGCGAGCTGATTCTCAATCCAATCATCCAGGAAGCCAGGAGACGTGCTTTTCAGCCGTGCTTTGAGGCCACTCAGATCCTGGCTGCAAGGCTTGGCGCCGACGCGGCCGCAATCGGAGCAGCAATGCTTGCGCGTGACGCCGCCGCTTAATTAACCGCGCGGCGCGCTTTCTCTGATATAGAAACTTTCCTCATTTCTCCGTGTCGCCATCTATAGGCCTTAATCGTTTCACTATTCAAGTCTCATACGTTTCATAAAATCAAGAAACCGCGGTTTGGAGCGCAGATTGTTCCACTTGGGCTCGACTTTCAAAAACACCATTCGCACGTCTTTTTGTTCGTAGCCTTTTTCCAAATAATCAAGTGCTTTATCCGACTCGCCAATCGCGTTATAAACGATCGCAAGATTATAGGGTGGGACATAACGCTCGGCTGATAATTTCAATAAATCGTCAAGCACGCCTCGCGCTTCATCAGTTTTGCCTGCCTTTGCCAAAGCATAAGCGCGATACGCATTTGACTGCGAATTGCCTGAAATTTCCCCAGCTTTTTTTGCCGCGGCAATGGCTTCGGCGTGCATCCCTTTTTCGCTGTAAACTCTGGAAATAAACAAATGAGAAAGCCAAAAGTTCGGGTCTAAATCGATCGTCTTTTGCAGGCGGTCAAGGGCCTCATCGTACTTTCCGGCGAAAAAAAGAATTTGTCCTTCGAGCGCGTTTGTTAAGAAAGATAGCGGGTCAAGTTCTCTTGAAAGTTTTATTTCGGCCAGTGCCTGTTCGTGTCGTCCGGTATTTGAAAGTAAATGCGCGTAAGAGAATCGCCCTTCCGCGCTGTTCGGATTAAGCTCCAACGTCCGCAGATATTGCTTTTCCGACGCTTGCCAGTCCCAGTCGTACCAAAAAATTATAAAACCCAAAGTCGCATGAGCTTCGTCAAGTGTCTCGTCAATCTCGACTGCCCGCAACGCCGCTGCTTTCGCTTTCGGCATCACTTCCCAGGAAGGCACCCCGCTGGTTAATGCCATCGGAAGATAAGCTCGGGCGAGTCCGGAGTAGGCGCGCGCGTAATTCGGGTCAATTTCAATCGCCTGTTGAAAGTAGTTGATGCCTTTGTCGGTTTCCGCCCGCGTTAATTTAAGTGCGTGGTAACGCCCTTTCATATAAAGTTGGTAAGCTTGCGGGCTCTGTGTAGCGTGTTTCGTTAGCTGCCGCTCCTGCGCCCCGGTCAATCTTAAGCGCAGCTTCTCCGAGATGGTATGTGCCATCTCTTCCTGCAAAGCCTGGATGTCCCCCGCCTTGCGGCTGTACTGCTCGCCCCAGACTTGCGTCCCATCGCGTGCATCCATGAGTTCGGCGCTCACCACCAAATCATCGCCGCGCTGCGCCACACGTCCCGTCAGGATCGTCTGCACACCCAACTCACGGGCTACCTCCTGCGGGTCCACCTCTTTGCCCTTGTACCTGAATGTCGAGCTGCGCGCGATCACCTTCAGTGTCCGCAGTTGCGAGAGGGCATTGATGAGGTTTTCGCTGAGGCCATCGGAGAGATATTCCATATTTTGATCCGCGCTCGCGTTTGTGAAAGGCAGCACCGCAATTGAGCTGATTGTCTTGTCATTGGTTCTGCTGAAGTAGAGATAAGCGCCAACCGCCGAGACCATCAGAATCGCCATGAATGCGATCAGACTCGCGCGCTTATGCCGTTTGATCTCGTTGACGATGTATTCCGCGCTTGAGGTCGTGCGTGTCTCACTATCGGTGGTGCGGTCAGCAACCGGCTCCGCCGTCCCGAATGTGCGCCTTTCGCCTTTCGTCGCTACTTGCGATACGCCTCCTCGCTCAGCTGAACCCGTCCGTTTTTGTTCGGCGGCAAACTCCAGTCGCCTTCTCAACTCCTTGAGGTCAGTCAACAATTCGGCAGCCGTCTGGTATCTTTCGCCTTTCTCTTTGCGCAGTGCTTTGTTGACAATCCATTCGAGCGTTTCCGGGACGTCGGCGGAAAACCGAAACAGCGGCGGGGGCTGTCGCTCAATCAGAGAGTTGAGCACATCCGCGACCGTCGCACCGTCAAACGGTCGGCGTCCGGCTATCATTTCATAAATGACAACACCCAGACTCCACGTGTCCGTGCGCACGTCCACCGGCAGTCCGCGAGCCTGCTCGGGAGACATGTAGTGGACGGTGCCGATTGCCAAGCCTTCCTCTGTCTTCACCATTACCTTCGTCGTGACGTCGGTGGCAACAGCGACGGGCTTTTGCCCTTCCACCAGTTTCGCGATGCCAAAGTCGACAACTTTCACATAGCCGTCTGGCCGCAGCATGATGTTCTCAGGTTTGATATCGCGGTGAATGATGCCCGTTTGATGTGCTGCTGCCAGTGCACTGGAAATCTGGATGGCAATTTCCAAAGCCTCTGCTACTTTTATTTCTCCCGGCAGTTTGAGGCGTTCGCGCAGGGATTGGCCTTCGATCAGCTCACTGGCAATGTAATGAGTTGCATCAGCCCGTCCGATATCGTAGACGGTTACGATGTTGGGATGGTTCAGGGTCAACACTGCTTGGGCCTCTCGCATAAAGCGAGCAACTCCCTGCTCGTCGTTGATGAGGCGAGCAGTCAGCAGTTTCAAGGCCACCTTTCTGCCCATCTTATCGGTGGCCTGATACACTTCACCCATCCCCCCCGCACCAATGCGAGCCACGATCTTGTATTGGCCGACGGAGCGTCCAACGAGAGAGAATTCGTTAAACGACTCTGCCAGAAATTGTGCGGCAACTTCTGAGGCAGAGTCTTCTATGAAGTTGCCGGCCTGAGCGTGGGCGGCAAGCAGCGATTCGACCTCATGGCGCAACTCCTGATCACCGGCGCATCCTTGATCAAGAAACGCAGGTCTCTGCTCCGGCGCGAGGTCAAGCGCGGATTGAAACAACTGGTCAATCTTTTCCAGACGTTCGGGTCGCATTCAAGTTACTGCTGCTGAAGTTCGCGATACAGCCAGGCCTTGGCGAATCTCCAATCGCGCTCTATTGAGGCCTCTGAGATTTTGAGAACTTCCGCGGCTTCTCTATTGCTCATGCCTCCGAAATAGCGCAGCTCAACAACTTTACTCCGGCGCGGGTGAATCTCGCCAAGGCTTTGCAGTGCTTCATCAAGCGCGACGAGTTCTGACGTGCGCCCTTGCGAGATTATCGCTCCTTCATCAAGAGTCACTTTTTGTGCGCCGCCTCCGCGTTTAGCTGAGCCACTCTTGCGAGCGTAGTCCACTAGAATGCGGCGCATCACCTGTGCCGACACAGCAAAAAAGTGGGCACGGCTTTGCCAGTGAACGCTCTTTTGTTCAACCAAGCGAACGTACGCCTCGTGCACCAGAGCCGTTGTTTGCAAGGTGTGTCCCTCGCGCTCGCGCTTTATGTATTTGTGCGCCAGGCGGCGCAGTTCCTCATAGACAAGCGGCGTCAGCTTTTCAATAGCCCCGCTATCACCTTCGCTCCAGCGTACAAGCAGTTGGGTGACTTCATCCTGTTTGGAGGCTGACATTTCAGGGTCTTTCCGGCGCGATTAATCGGTCAGTTCGACAAATCTAACATAGTTTGCAGGGCACATCGGCGGGTCGCTAATTAAATACGGCGCAATGACCAGATCCCGGCGTCGTTTACGCTTATAGGTGTGAAGGCGAAAAACAGGGTTTGAGCTCCGAGGGCGATCTACCACCGACCATGAGTTCCTCGCGGTGGAACTGTCCGCTGCTTCAAATCTGCAAAAGGATAATTCTAAACAAAGAAAGGGAAAAAAGATGAAAACGACATGGTTAAGAGCGATTGCACGAACGACGTTGGCAATTTTGATGCTGGCAATGTTCGCGACGGTTTGGGTGTCCGCACAGGACAAAGGTAACGAAGAACAAAGCGACGACCAAACTCAGGAAGATTCGTCCAGGCCTCGCAGGAACGCCAGAGTATTAGAAGGCACATGGGACGCGCAGGTAACGCTTCGCAACTGTCAGACAGGCGCGGCAATCAGAACTTTTCCGTCGATAGGCACATTTATGTCCGGTGGGACTTTTCTGGACTCGACCTCCGGGGTACCCCAGGCCCTGAAAACGCCCGGACATGGTGTTTGGAGTCATATAGACGGAAGAACCTATCGTTTCAAGTTTAAGTCTTTCAGTTTTGACCCAAGCGGTAATCCCACCGGCTGGACAATTATTAGCCACGAAGCAACTCTCAACAGGCAGGCAACTGAATATGAATCAGCCGGAATTGCGGAAGTTTACAACCCAAACGGCACTTTGATATTTACAGGCTGCTCGACTACAACAGCCACCCGGTTCGAATAACCGGCAAACAGATGCGGGTTCAACGCAACTAATTTTTGCATTGAACCCGCTTTTGATTTCAGTAAATGCAATTTTGGACTTTGGTTTCATCCGCATGGATCTCCTTTCTAAATTCGAATAGAGCCCGACTGCTACATCCGCATCTTCCCCTCACAAGCGAGCCATCTAACTTCACTTGAAAAACTTTACCCATCTGGTAAAGTACTCCCACTTTGCAAGCCTACAGTTTAAGTCAAGGGGGTCTTGTGGATCGCTGTGTCCTCGGGTGGTCCTCTGGGCTGCAGTGTAGCCTGCCGTGAAGTTGTTTTCGTTACACCCTACGTGTTGCACTGTTTGCGGTGCGTTGGTTTAGGGTTTTGTATTTCTTGAATTACATAATCAAGGATTAGCTAAGCTCTGGGCGATGCCACAGATCTTTCATCACAGTACTAACGCTTTAGCCAAGGTCAGCATCTTTGGCGCGATATTCATGCTACTGGCGGCGCTGTGGGTGGCTGCAGAACTGCACCGCTCTTCCTGGAATACCGGCCAGTGGGTTGAACGTCAGCAACCGATTCAGTTCAGTCATAAGCACCATACGGGAGACGACGGCATAGACTGCCGCTACTGCCATACGTCAGTAGAAACTGCAGCCTCGGCCGGCATGCCCTCGACCGAAATCTGCATGAACTGCCACAAGCAGATCTGGGCTGATAGTCCCTATCTCGAACCGGTTCGTGCCAGCTTTCGCACCGGGAAGCCGATCGAGTGGATTCGGGTGCACGATCTCCCCGACTATTCTTACTTCAACCACAGCATTCACGTGAATAAAGGCGTCGGCTGTTCGACTTGCCACGGTCGTATCGATCAGATGCCCATCGCTTACCAGGCTTCGACGCTTCAGATGGAGTGGTGTCTGGAGTGTCACCGAAGCCCCGAGAAATTTATCAGGCCCGCCGACAAGATCTTCGACATGGAATGGCGACCGGAAAACACAACCAGCAAGCAGTTGGAGGAGATAAGACCACTGCTCAGCAAATATCAAATTCAGAAGACCGAGGTATTAACGAGTTGCTCGACGTGCCACCGTTGATGGTGGCACAGACTTTAGTCTGTGAATCGACTGTCATTACCAATGACTCTAAGTCTGTGAATCAACTTTCATCACCAGCATCACAGACTCAAAAGTCTGTGCCACGCTAAGAAGGAATAATGGCGACTAGCGACCGACACGTAAATTTCAAGTTAATGCGCGATCGCATTGTTGGTTCCGAGGACGGGAAGACTTTCTGGCGTAGCCTTGAAGAGCTGGGCGACTCGCCCGAGTTCCGCGAATTTGTGCAGCGCGAGTACCCGCAGCACGCGGAGGAGTGGGACGATCCAATAGAGCGCCGGACCTTCTTGAAATTGATGGGCGCCTCCCTCGCACTCGCCGGCCTCAGCGGTTGCGTCTACCAGCCTCCCGAGAAGATCGTCCCTTTTGTCAGGCAGCCACAGGAGTCGGTGCCGGGAAAAGCTCTATTCTTTGCGACTGCCGCCACGCTCGGCGGGATCGCCACACCGCTGTTGGCCAGGAGCAATGAAGGGCGTCCTACCAAGATCGAAGGTAATCCGGATCATCCCAATAGCCGCAGCGCGGATACTACCGAGCGCGGATCCAGCGCCACTGATCTCTTTGCCCAGGCTTCGATTCTGGGTCTTTACGATCCTGAGCGATCTGACACAGTTACCTATCGGGAAGACATTCGCACGTGGACGACTTTCGTCGGGGAAACACGGACAGCGCTTGACGAACAACGCCCTAAGCAGGGAGCCGGGCTGCGTTTTCTAACAGAGACGGTTACCTCGCCAAGTCTGGGGGCGCAATTGAAGGCTATCCTCGCCGAGTTCCCGCAGGCAAAGTGGCATCAATACGAACCAGTTAACCGCGACAACGCAAGGGCCGGAGCGATTACAGCCTTAGGTCAACCCGTCAATACGATCTATCACTTCGATCAGGCCGAGCGCATTCTTTCGCTTGATGCGGATTTTCTTTCCGGTGCTCCTGGAACGCTGCGCTACGCGCGTGATTTTGCTGCCCGGCGTCGCGTCACCGAAGGCAAGCAGGAGATGAGCCGGCTGTATGTGGTTGAGACTACGCCGACAACTACCGGCGCGAGCGCCGATCATCGCTTGGCTATCCGTCCGAGCGAGATGGAAGGCTTTGCTTCCCAACTCGCCGTCCGGCTGGACGCCCAGGGTCCATCAGCTAGCGCCTCATCTCCTGCCCAGAGCCAGCCGACTGCTGATCACGGCAGGGGATGGTTAGAGCCACTCGCTCGCGATCTCCAGCAGCACAGGGGCGCCAGTATCGTGATTGCAGGAAATGAAGCACCGCCCTCGGTCCATGCGCTTGCCCATGCAATGAATAGTACGCTTGGCAATATCGGTAAAACTGTTTCTTACACTGATCCGCTTGAGGTGAATTCAGTTGATCAAAGAGAGTCACTGGGCGAGCTGGTGCAGGATATTGATGGCGGCCGCGTTGAATTGCTGGTTATTCTCGGTGGCAATCCAGCCTATAACACACCCGCTGATTTGAAGCTCGATCAGAACCGGCTATTCAAGACAAAGCTGCGGGTACATCTGAGCTCTCACAAAGATGAAACTTCTGAACTCTGCCACTGGCACATACCGGAAGCTCATTACCTCGAGTCGTGGGGCGACACGCGCTCGTTTGATGGCACCGCGACAATTGTTCAGCCACTGATCGAGCCGTTGTACGGTTCGAAAAACGCTCACGAGGTCCTGGCAGTCTTTTCGCCACAATACGACCGCAAGGCGTATGACATCGTTCGAGATTACTGGCGGGGCGCCGGAGGGCAGTCGGCAGGCGGAAGTCCCCCGAGTTCCGCTCAGGCACCAGCAGCAGTTCCGACTGCTAACCAGTCGGCCGAGTTTGAGGCGTGGTGGCGGAAGGCTCTGCATGATGGATTTGTCCCCAATAGCGCGCTGCCAGTGAAGACGGTTTCACTCACGGGTCAAAGCCAGAACAACACGGCAGCCGGAACGCCTGCGGTCTCAGCCCCGTCCCCCGCAGTCTCCGACACCCGGCACCCGGCACCCGGCACCTACGAAGTAGTCTTTCGAACTGACCCGTCAATTTTCGACGGGCGCTTCGCCAACAATGGGTGGCTGCAGGAATTGCCCAAGCCTTTGACAAAACTAACCTGGGACAACGCCGCGCTCGTTAGTTTCAAGACCGCTGACCGTCTTGGTCTTCAAAACACAATCGGATGGAAGGGCGGTGAGGTTCTCGTTGACAACATCACGATTCAGCATCGTGGGCAATCAATCACCTGCCCCACCTGGATTACGCCTGGTCAACCCGACGACGTGGTCACACTGCACCTGGGTTATGGCCGCCAGCGGGCTGGGCGTGTCGGAAATAAACGAGGGTTCAATGCGTACACGATTCGCACTTCGGATTCGCCATGGACTGCTGCAGGTGTGAAGGTTGAAAAAGCGTTGGGACAGTTCCAGCTGGCCGTCACACAGCTCCATTTCAATATGGAAGGGCGCGACATTCTGCGAACGAACACGCTGGAAGAGTATTTGAAGGAAGGTCACGGGGATCCGAAAGCTGAGCATGGGCACGAAAAGACCCACGTGCCGGCGCCGGATGAAACACTCTACGGCAACGAGCATAAATACGAGGGATATGCGTGGGGCATGGCTATCGACGCAAACAGCTGCATTGGCTGCAACGCCTGTGTCGTCGCCTGCCAATCGGAAAACAACATTCCGATAGTCGGTAAGGAACAAGTGGTTCGCAGCCGCGAGATGCATTGGCTACGTGTTGACACGTATTTCCAGGGTCACGAGCCGAGCAATCCAGAGGGCACTTACTTTATGCCGGTGCCCTGCATGCACTGCGAGAATGCTCCGTGCGAGCCCGTCTGTCCGGTCCATGCCACGGTGCATAGCGCCGAGGGCCTCAACGACATGGTCTACAACCGCTGCGTCGGTACGCGCTACTGCTCGAACAATTGCCCATACAAGGTTCGACGCTTCAATTTCCTGCTCTACCAGGATTGGGATACGCCCACATATCAGCTGATGCGGAACCCTGAGGTATCCGTGCGCAGTCGCGGCGTGATGGAGAAATGCACTTACTGCATCCAGCGCATACAGGAAGCCAAGATAGGAGCGGAACTCGAGAATAGGCCGGTTCGTGATGGTGAGATCGTTACGGCATGCCAGGCCGTTTGCCCGACGGAGGCAATAGTCTTTGGCAACATCAACGATCCCAACAGCCGGGTCGCGAAAATGAAGGCCGACCGGCGTAACTATTCGTTATTGTCGGATTTGAACACCCGACCGCGCACAACTTATCTCGGAGCGCTGCGGAACCCGAATCCGGAGATTACGTAGGCAATCACTCAGGCAGTTCAGAGTTCAAGTAGTCAGAGTTCAAGCTTTATTAGCTTGTTTGGGTGGAGATCGGGAACCTAAGGATGAGCTGTTAACAGTTTCGATGGCACACGACCCATACACAGAAGGTCCGATCCACACGACCGCCCCCGTGGTCGGGCCCGGTCTGACTTTTTCTTCGGTCACCGACAAGATTAGCTCGCTGGTCTTGAAACGCAAGACTCCGTTGTGGTGGTTCGTCGGTTTTGCTATCTCGTTTCTGCTGGTCCAGCTCCTCCTGCTTACGATTACCCATCTCGTTTTCACCGGCATCGGAATCTGGGGCAACAACGTACCGGTTGGTTGGGCATTCGACATCATCAACTTTGTTTGGTGGATTGGGATTGGTCACGCCGGCACCCTCATCTCCGCCATCCTGCTGCTGCTGCGTCAGAAGTGGCGCACATCCATCAACCGTTTTGCGGAAGCGATGACACTCTTTGCCGTGGCTTCGGCGGGCCTGTTTCCGTTGTTGCACGCCGGGCGTCCCTGGCTGCTTTACTGGATGTTCCCCTACCCAAACACGATGGGGATCTGGCCACAATTTAGAAGTCCCTTGATGTGGGACGTGTTTGCAATCACCACTTATGGCACGGTCTCGGCCCTGTTCTGGTTCATCGGATTGATCCCTGATTTCGCTACTCTGCGTGACCGTGCTCGGAGTAAGACGTTTCAGATCATTTATGGAATGTTGGCCATGGGCTGGCGCGGTTCCGCCCGGCACTGGCACCGGTACGAGATGGCTTACCTGCTCCTGGCAGGTCTAGCAACCCCTTTGGTCCTGTCAGTGCATACGATCGTCAGTTTTGACTTTGCCGCCAGTGTTATCCCCGGCTGGCACGCCACGATCTTTCCACCTTACTTCGTTGCGGGAGCAATCTATGCCGGCTTCGCGATGGTGTTGACCCTGACCATCCCGCTCCGAAAACTTTTCGGACTCGAAGATTTCATCACCATGCGCCATATAGAGAACATGGCCAAAGTGATGCTAGCCACGGGTTTGATCGTCGCTTACGGCTACATCATGGAAGCCTTCTTCGGTTGGTACAGCGGCAACATCTACGAGCGCTTCATGATCTATAACCGCATAATCGGGGGGCCCTACCGAGGGTTCTACTGGGCGCTGATAATTTGCAATGTACTCGCTCCCCAGATCATTTGGTTCAAGCGCTTCCGCAAGAATCTGCTCGTGCTTTTCTTGTTGTCGATCGTCGTAAGCATTGGCATGTGGCTCGAGCGATTCGTGATCATCGTTACCAGCTTGCACAGAGATTTTCTGCCCTCGTCATGGGGTATGTATTCACCGACGGTCTGGGACTTCTCGATGTTCCTCGGCACGATTGGGCTCTTTTTCGCTCTCTTGTTCCTCTTCATCAGGTTCCTGCCGATCATTTCCATTTTTGAGATGCGAACGATACTGCCAGATGCGGAGGTTGAGGAGGAGTGAGTGAGACGGAGACGCGGAGACGCGGAGACGCGGAGGCATACGCTGATTAAGTAGATTGAGTTTCCCACAGACTGAGTAATGGCGGACGAAAGAGACAAACCGAGGACTGGGGAGCAGCATGATACGGACGATACGGATTTCTCCGTGTCTCCGCGTCCTCGTGTCCCCGCGTCGCCCCAGCCCCCGCATCCCCGTCGCTCCGTCGCGCCGCCGCTGTACGGAGTAATGGCCGAGTTTGATAACCCGAATCATCTGGTTGCCGCCGCCCGACGCACTTACGAGGCGGGTTACCGGAGAATCAATGGCTATTCACCGTATCCCATCGAGGAACTGTGGGAAGCAATTGGCTTTCACCACACTCGGTTGCCGATCATCGTTTTGATCGGAGGCATTATCGGAGGCCTGGTCGGATTCTTTATGCAGTATTACCTTGCAGTTTTTGACTATCCGCTCAATGTTGGTGGTAAGCCATTTAATAGTTGGCCGGCATTCATTCCGATTACGTTTGAGATGACAATTCTGTGCGCGGCATTTGCAGCAGTGTTTGGAATGCTGGCGCTGAATAAATTGCCGCAGCCCTATCACCCGGTTTTCAATGCCCCCAATTTCAAGCTCGCCACCCGCGACCATTTTTTTCTGGTGATTGAAGCCAACGATCCAAGGTACGACCACGAAGAGGTTGTGGAATTCCTGAAGAAGCTGGAGCCGAAGGAAGTTACGGATGTGGAAGTGTAGCGGTCCGAAAGACGCGGAGACACGGAGACACGGAGACGCGGAGACGCGGAGAGATGCACCCGTCTCTCCGCGTCTCCGCGTTTCCGCGTCTCCGTGTCTCCCCATCTCTCCGTCTCCGTATCTCCCCATCTCCGTGTCTCCCCGTCTCCGGGTCTTCATGCTACTGCTCACTGTCCACTGTCTACTGTTCACTGTCTCTTGCCGTCAGGACATGCAGGATCAGCCGCGCATGAAACCGTTTCGCTCAACCACATTCTTCCCAGACGGTATGTCGTCGCGTCCGCCCGTACCAGGCACGGTTGCGCGCGGTCATCTCAGAGCTGACACGGAGTTTTTCACTGGAAAGAAGAGCGGTACTCAAGCTGGAACATCGCAGCCTGCAGGTCAGCAAGCCGTCCCCACTGCCGCAAACGCACCTCAGGGGATCGCCGCGTATCCCGACGACGTCGAAGAGTTTCCACTACCCATTACTCATGACGTGGTCAAACGCGGTAAAGAGCGTTACGACATCTTCTGCTCCGCTTGCCACGGTATGACCGGCGATGGCGATGGGATGATCGTGAGACGTGGTTTCCGTCGAGCGGCTTCTTTTCACAGCGATAATCTACGGCAGGCACCGGTCGGTCATTACTTTGACGCCATCACGAATGGTTGGGGCGCTATGCCGCCGTATGCAGCCCAGATTCCCGCGCACGATCGCTGGGCGATAGTTGCTTACATTCGAGCATTGCAGTTGATCTATCAGAATACGCAGTCGCAAACTGGCCAACCGCAGCCACCCGCCAGCCCCGCTCCGACTCCGAGCTCCGGAGGGCACAACTAGCGATGAACGGCGCTTACTCAGTACCACCGGAAGTCGAGCGTTGGCAGCAGCGCGCGTTGATTGTTGGCGTCGTATTTACCTTGCTGTTTGCGGTGGGGGCATTTCTCGATCGCGCCCAGTTTTTTCACTCGTATCTGGTGGCGTACCTGTTCTGGACCGGAATCGCACTGGGGAGCCTGGCGATTTTGTTGCTGCAACATCTGACCGGCGGCGCCTGGGGTTTGGTCATCCGCCGTGTCCTGGAGGCAGCTACGCGAACCATCCCA
The DNA here is from genome assembly GCA_046261995.1 of Pyrinomonadaceae bacterium. GTDB lineage: Bacteria > Acidobacteriota > Blastocatellia > Pyrinomonadales > Pyrinomonadaceae > PSRF01. The sequence continues at coordinate 15,549 of JBHENP010000019.1, read as the reverse complement.
TTAATGGCCGTCCTGTTTATCCCGATCATTCTCGGTGCGCACCAGATTTATCCCTGGACGCATCACGAGGAGATGTCAAAGACGCCGGCGCTCGAGCAGAAGGCTCGTCTCTATTTAAACCTTCCTTTCTTTTCCGGCCGCGCGGTTCTTTATTTTGTGATCTGGATCCTGATTGCGTACCTTTTGAACAAGTGGTCGCTGGAACAGGACCGTACGGCCGATCCTCGATATGCAAATCGCATGAGAATGTTGAGCGCACCGGGTCTCCTGCTTTTTGTCCTAACTGTGACATTCGCTTCAGTCGACTGGGCTATGTCGCTCAATCCCGACTGGTTCTCAACAATTTACGGACTTTTGTTCGTTATAGCCTGGGCGCTGAGCGCTATGGCGTTTGTAATTGCGGTGATGTCTGTTCTGACAAACCTCGAACCGATGTTGCGGATTGTCAGGCCAAATCATTTCCAGGATCTAGGCAAGCTGATGCTGGCTTTTGTAATGCTATGGGCCTACTTCGCGTTCTCCCAGTTCCTTATTATCTGGTATGGCAATCTGCCGGAAGAGATTCAATGGTATTTGCCCAGGCTAAACGGCGGGTGGGGGGTGATTGCGGTCGGAGTCATATTTTTCCATTTCGCTTTTCCTTTTCTGCTGTTGTTGTCGTCGTCGTTGAAACGCGACGCGCGCAAGCTTCAGATGCTGGCCGGTTTGATACTGCTGATGCGTTTCATCGATCTGTTTTGGATGATCGCGCCGGAGTTCAGCCTTGAAGGCTTTCATATTAGCTGGATGGATGTTGTGGCACCCATCGCGATGGGCGGTCTGTGGGTCGTCGTCTTTGCATGGCAGTTGAGGAAGCGTCCATTAATACCAACTAATGACCCGCAGTACGCCTCAGTGCTGGCCGAAGCCCAGGCGCCGATGCACGCGGGACATTAGCAGAGACTTTAGGAATGGCGATCATACTTTCAGATGGTTGGATTCTTGGTAGTGTCGCATTTCGAGTCTTACGGGAGACGATCCACGAAATCACACGAACCAACACGAAGAATTTAGTGCGATTTCGTGTTATTTCGTGGATCGTTTCTCGAGCCTCTGTATGAGCAACTAGACATGAAAACATAACACTATCGGATTTTTGGATTGCTCGTTGAATCATGGCAAAGCTTGGTCACCAAGGGAACGGACATAAAACGGAAACCCCGGATGTGTCCCACGTTAGAAATCCTGACGTCACTCACGAGATGAGCGATGTCAACGTGCCCGGGATTCTTAAATTCGTGGGCGGGCTGGTGGTTATGACCGTCGCGGTCTACGTTCTGATGTGGCTGCTGTTTGGTTTTTTTAATACGCAGGAGGTCAGAAAAGAAGGCGAGGCGCCGCCTGGTCCGATGGCTATGACTGAACAGGAGAGTCTCCCGGCTGAGCCGCGGCTGCAGGGGGCCAGAGGTTTTGGGATCAAGCTCGAAAACGGGGAATGGGTCAACCTCGAGAAACGAGAACCTCAAGCCGAGTATCGAGTCCTAAAGGAACAATGGGACCGCATGCTTAAGGAAGGACCGAAAGACCAGTCGGGGAATCCTGTCGGCCTTCCAATCGAACAAGCAATGCAGAAAATTGTGGAAGGTCAGGGCTTACCGTCACGACCGCAGCAGGGTGCTGCTCAGGAAATGACGGACTACACAGTAGGCGCTCCGACAGCGGCAAGCTCGGGCCGAGTTACTGAGAAGGGAAAACCATGAAAGCAGTATGCAGTTGGCAGACGGCAGACGGCAGAAAAAAAACCCAGAGCATTGCTCGCTTCGGCTTCGTTCTCCTGCCGTCTGCCGTCTGCCTCCTGCTGACTACTCTCTGTCTGCCCGCATTCAGCCAGCCGGGCGTTCCCGGGCCAAGTTCCCCGCTCTACGGCGCACGACCACAGAGCGGCGCAGTTTCGAGTGGCTTGCCAAAAGCGCTAAGGGAGGTGGGGATTGATCAGAAGCTAAACCACCAATTGCCCCTCGACCTCGTGTTTCGCAATGAAAATGGCGAGCAGGTTAAGTTAGGTGATTACTTCGGAAAGAAGCCTGTGGTGCTGTCGCTTGTCTACTACGAATGTCCGATGCTCTGTACGCAGGTGTTGAACGGGATGGTGAGCGCTTTCAAAGTTCTTTCTTTTAAAGCCGGGGAAGAGTTCGATGTGGTCACCGTAAGTTTCGATCCGCGTGAAACGCCGGCACTCGCGACTGCCAAGAAAAAGACCTACGTCGGTTATTTGCCGGAGGCTAAGCGCTCATCGGCCGCCAGGGGCTGGCATTTCCTGACGGGCGACAGCGAAAGCATCAGGCAGCTGACGGAAGCCGTAGGATTTCATTACAACTTCGACGAAGCGACGAACCAGTTTGCTCATGCCAGCGCCATCATGATGACAACACCTGAAGGAAAACTCGCGCGCTATTTTTACGGCGTCGAGTATTCACCAAAGGACTTGCGTTTAGGACTCGTCGAGACTTCTCAGAATAAGATTGGCTCGCCTGTGGATCAGCTCCTGCTCTTTTGCTACCACTACGATCCGGCAACCGGAACATACGGGGCTCGAGTAATGAGGGCAGTCCGTGTGGGAGGCATTGCAACTCTCTTCGCCATGGTGGCACTGTTTTTCGTAATGCGCCGCCGCACCGCAAAGCAGATGCGTCTACGTCCCGGAGGGATCGCTTAGGCAATGCAAACTTCCTGGATTCCATTTGTCCCACCCAGCGCATCAACCCTTTCGGGAAGGGTTGATGCGCTCTACTTCTACCTTTCGGGCGTGACAATCTTCTTTACCTTGCTCATCTCTGGAGTCCTGATCTTTTTTGTAATCAAATACCGGCGCCGTAACCCTTACGAGATTCCCCGTCCGGTTGCCGGTTCCATCAAATTGGAAACACTGTGGTCGGTTATCCCCTTCATAATTGCGATGACCATGTTTGCGTGGGGGGCTCAGATATTTTTCGAACAGTCGCGGCCACCGAACAATGCGGTGGAGGTCTACGTTGTCGGTAAACAGTGGATGTGGAAGATCCAGCATTCGACTGGTCAGCGTGAGATTAATGAACTTCACGTTCCCGTCGGACGCAAAGTCAAATTGATCATGGGCACGGAAGATGTGATTCATGACTTCTTTATCCCGGCGTTTCGCATTAAGGCTGACGTGGTGCCCGGCCGGTATACAACTCTTTGGTTCGAAGCAACGAAGGCCGGCCGTTACCATTTATTCTGCGCCGAATACTGTGGCATGAATCATTCTGGGATGATCGGCTCCATAGTAGTTATGGAACCCAGAGACTTTGACGAATGGCTGAGTGGTAGTTCGAGTCAGCAATCGCCCGCTGTCGCTGGTCAGCAAATCTACGAGACGCTTGGTTGTGTGTCGTGCCATGGTCCTGCGGGCGAAGGAGGACGCGGTCCGGCGCTGGCAGGCATCTTTGGAAAGCAAGTTTTTCTCAACAACGGTCAGAGTATTAAGGCTGACGAGGCCTACATTCGCGAGTCGGTTGTGAATCCGCAGGCGAAGTTGGTGGCTGGCTTTGGACCCATCATGCCGACGTTTCAGGGCCAGGTAAGCGAGGAGCAGTTGCTGCAGATCCTTGCGTTCATCAAGTCGCTGCAAATTCAGACTCCCGGACCCGTAATGACGGCTAGCCCCGTGCCCACGCCTTCACTGGCGCCGGCGGTGGCGGCAACTCCGGGAACTCCCGGCAGGTAGCTTGCAGTCTTGATTTAGTTTTATCAGACCAATGGAAACATTCGTACCACCAGTACCGTCGCGGATCAATTACATCAACGCTGAGTATGGTCTGAAGTCGTGGTTATTCACCAAGGATCATAAGCGAATAGCGTTGCTCTATCTTGGTTCAATCAGCTTCTTCTTCTTCATCGGCGGCCTCTATGCAATGGCCATTCGCCTGGAGCTGTTGACTCCGCAAGCCGATTTGCTGGAATCGACGACCTACAACAAGGTCTTCACTCAGCACGGCATCATCATGATCTTCTTCTTTTTGATCCCGTCAATACCGGCCACGCTGGGGAACTTCCTCGTGCCGATGATGATTGGCGCGAAGGATCTGGCTTTTCCGCGTATCAATCTACTCAGCTGGTATATCTACATGCTGGGCGGCATTGTCACCATCTACGCCCTGCTCGCCGGCGGGGTCGACACCGGCTGGACCTTCTACACACCTTTCAGCACCACGTTTTCCAATTCCTACGTGGTGGCCACCGGACTGGGAATCTTTATTAACGGTTTCTCGTCAATTCTGACGGGTCTCAATTTCATTGTTACGATTCATACAATGCGAGCACCAGGCATGACCTGGTTTCGTCTACCACTCTTTATCTGGGCACATTACGCCACCAGTTTGATCATGATTTTGGGCACACCCGTAATCGCAATCACGATTTTACTGCTGGCCTTCGAACGCTTGGCGCATATCGGAATTTTTGATCCCGCAGTGGGTGGCGATCCGGTCCTGTTCCAACATCTTTTCTGGTTCTATTCGCACCCCGCTGTTTACATCATGGTGTTGCCCGGCATGGGAATCATTAGCGAGTTGATCGCCAACTTCTCGCGGAAAAACATCTTCGGTTATTCATTTGTCGCTTTTTCGAGTCTCGCGATTGCTGTGTTTGGTTTTCTTGTCTGGGGACACCACCTCTTTGTCGCGAGCCAATCCGTCTATGCCGGAATGATATTTTCATTCCTCAGTTTCGCGGTTGCGATTCCTTCGGCGATCAAGGTCTTCAACTGGACTGCCACCCTCTACAAAGCCTCGATTTCCTATGACACGCCAATGCTTTATGCACTTGGATTCATTGGTCTGTTCACAATCGGAGGAATGACAGGCCTGTTTTTGGCGGCCCTGGCCGTTGATGTTCATTTGAGCGATACCTATTTTGTGGTCGCCCACTTCCACTACATCATGGTCGGGGGGACGTTGTTGGCATATCTCGGCGGACTGCACTACTGGTGGCCCAAGATAACCGGGCGCATGTACCCGGAAGGTTGGGGAAGATTTTCGGCGCTGGTCGTGTTCATCGGGTTCAATCTGACTTTCCTTCCCCAATTTGTGCTTGGCTATATGGGTATGCCGCGACGTTACCACGTGTATCCGGACGAATTTCAGGTGTTGCACGTGCTTTCCACCGCCGGTGCTTCGATTTTGGGCGTTGGTTTGCTTATTCCGCTGTTTTACCTGATGTGGTCCATGCGCTACGGCAAAAAAGCTCCCGGAAATCCCTGGCATTTACCAGGACTCGAGTGGCGGACCCAATCGCCGCCACCCACGGAAAACTTTGATTACACTCCTGTGGTCACCTGGGAGGCTTACGAATTTGCTCCTCCCGAGGAGACGGAGGTTGTCGGAAAGTTTAAGGATAAGGTTCCCGAAAAGGCGTGAGGTGGTTTTAAGTCTCGAAAAAGTGATCGCAGTTTAGAGTTCAACCTTTAGGTTGTTGTTTCGCAATCACAAACTTAAAAGTTTGAACTCCAAACTACCGGAACCAAATTTACTTAGACTGAACGGAGAGAGAAATTGGCCGAGAGTTACGTAGAACACGAAGTAAGCCATCCTGCGCTGCAGCACCACTTTGAGAATCTGGAGCAGCAACGCGAGGCCGGTACTCTCGGCATGTGGGTGTTCCTGGTCACGGAAATCATGTTCTTCGGCGGGATGTTTCTCGCCTACACTCTCTATCGCTCTAAGTTTCCGGAAGCTTTCGCGATTGCCAGCAACCACCTGGACATAAAACTGGGCGCAATTAATACAGCGGTGCTGATTTGCAGTAGTTTTACAATGGCTATGGCCGTTTACAGCACCCAGGTCGGCAAGCGCCGGGCGCAGATTATTTCCCTGGTGCTGACTATTGTCCTGGGTCTGGCCTTCCTGGGCATCAAAGCTGTTGAGTATTACCAGAAATACGAAGACCACTTGATCCCGGGTTCACTAATGCCGGGGAACCCATTCAATCCCGACCCTCAAGCGATGCATCTGACACCGGGTGTTTTGATGCAACACGTGCAGATGTTTTATTGGATCTATTTCGCGATGACTGGCATGCATGCCTTGCACATGATCATCGGTGTGGGTTTGCTTTTCGTACTTCTATATTTCTCGGTGAAGGGACGCTACAGTCCTGAGTATCACAATCCGGTCGAGGTCATCGGTCTCTACTGGCACTTTGTTGATATCGTCTGGATCTTTTTGTTTCCGCTGCTTTATCTGCTGGGTAGGCACACGGGCGGGCACTAAAACCGCATGAGCGAACACATTGTTCCAGTAAAAGTGTACGTAAGCATCTTCCTGGCATTGATGGTTGGTACGGCTGTCACTGTTCTAGCTGCCTTCCAGAATTTTCCCGGCGCTTTGAATGTAATTGTCGCGATGACCATTGCCGTAGTGAAGGCGACACTCGTGGTGCTCTATTTCATGCACGTCCGTTACAGCGCGCGACTCATCTGGGTAATTGTCGCTTCCGCTCTTTTCTGGATGGCGATTCTCTTCGCTTTAACTTTTAGCGATTATTGGACCCGAGGTTGGCTGTGATTAGCTGAGGGTTACTTTCTCCACCGGCACCAATTTCATATCCCGAATCGCTACTTCCTTACCGCACGAGGGACAACGCAGTCTGATGGTAGCATCAGACGTTTTGATCTGCGTCGCACAGTAAGGACAGTCACCTTTGACTTCATTCTGCGTGAACATGTCGCGCATCATGACGAGAGGAAGGACCAGGCCGGCAATCAGCAGCGGGATGCCGAAGATCAAACCGATGCTGGTTCCCTGGCCAAGAGTAAGAGTAATCACCAAACCGCCAATGAAAAGAATTAAACCAATTGCAATGGCGAATGAAAAGCTATAAGCGCTATCAAATCCACGGACTGGTTTCACGCGTTCAGGCGTTTCTGACTCCATTTCCCCTCGTCCTCCAATCGCAGTAGTTGATTAATTCGCCTTCCAGAATCAGCAAACAGCTCAGAGGATTCCTGTTGAGTGACTTTTACTCCGCTGTTTCTGGGTTTGTCAACGATTTCAGTAAGGCAACAATTCGGCCGCACTGCCGATATTCTAAGTGGAAAGTTTTGAACTTTGTAGAGAACGATCCACGAAATTACACGAACCAACACGAATATTTAGTGCGATTTCGTGTGAATTCGTGGATCGTTTGCGGAGCCTCCACAAAGACACAACGTGAATCGAAAACATGACGCTACCGTCGAACTCCTCGCTTTGAGCCGGTCGTTGTTGCTGGTAAAGTAACGGGTTTTGATTCATGCGTAACAACCGGACACGAACTACTATGAGCACAATCATAATGAAGACGGCTACTGAAACTCCTTTTGAATCCTCCCTCAACCAACATGACGAAGAGGGATGGCTGGCGGCAGTTACCACCCTTTTGCGTTCAATTCACGAAGTCGACAAAACCGCTACCCAGATCTGGTTTTCTTTTTACCCGTTGGGATTGTTCACTACCCTGCAACAATCGGCTCATCCCGAGAAACTCGCGCGCGAGCTGCTGCTGCAGGGAGATTACTATCTGAGAAACCACATCGATTCTTCGCACAAGTTCATTTACGGACACCGTTACTGGCCTGAAGTTAAGAAGGCCGTCGAACAATATGCGGAAGAGTGGAACAGGCTTCAGTCCGTGCCGAACGCTCCACAAGCTCAAATCCCCGATACCTCTCTAGCCGATAACATCCTTGAGGTCGCGCAAACCGTCGCTCGCGGATTGAAGCTCGACCCACGTCTGCTTGTAGGAATCATGGCGGTTGCTTTCATGACCGTACGACAAACAGGTCTCCAAGCATTTAAGGCGGCGCCCGGTACAGTGCTCATTGAGGCAAAACCCGCAAAGAAATCGCCGGATCAGGTTTTAAGCGCACGCGCCAGGGACGACAATCAGGGCTTGTTAGGCTTTTTGAAAACAGTGGATAAGAAATGGACGGTTAACCATGACGAGAACGACGAGTCGGCAAAATACAAGCTGAACGACGCTCAGGATCTCGCGTGGGGCGCAGAAGCTGATCGATCGCGCGACTGGCGTGCAATGGATCCGCGGCGGGTGGAAGGTCCGATTCCTGTTGAGTGCCGTTCGGCTTCGTGCGGAACCTGCTGGGTCGGAGTCCTTGGTGGCGCGGAAAAGCTTTCTGACGTGGCAGTTCGCGAAGGAAAGCAAATCAAGACTTTTGGTTACATCGACACTGCTGAGCCGAAGCCGCTGATTCGACTTGCCTGCCAGGCCAAGGCCCACGGCGCCGTCTCAATCGTCATTCCGCCATGGAACGGTGTCTTTGGAAAATATCTTGGAAAGGCAGGTCAGGAAAACAGCGATAGCTAAGCGGAGGGGACCTGGGATAGGTTGTCCAAATCAGTTGTGGCATCAGTTAGGCAGCCACATCGATATACGAGGAATAACTGGTCGGCTCAGGAACCTCATAACCCTCCTCTTTCAACGTTTCGACATGAAACTCGATAGCGTCTCGGATGTTCCGTTCAACTTCCTCCATCGTGCTTCCAGTTGAACCACACCCTGGTAGGTCTGGGGGATAAGCCGAGTAACCGGTATCGGTCTTTTCTACGATTACTAAATATTTCTTCACGACTTTAATCCTGCCTGTTTCAGTATGTTATTAAGCGTGCCAGTCGCCAATTCATCGTTCGGTCTTCCCGGTATTGTAACCAAGCCAGGCTTGATCGGGTGTTTGTATTGATGGCTACCCTTTGTCCTTACCCAGAACCAGCCATCTCTCTCATTAACGCGGATGAGGTCGCGCACTTTCACGGGCCAACAATAATTCCTTCAAAGGCAATGGGTCATCGAGGCGTGTTATCTTGGTGGAACTCTAAATAAGCCCGTGGTCGGATTGTAACTTGAAGGAACGTTACTCGAACATTTCGCCTCTTTACTTTGTTCTCGCAGCCGCCATCATCTGGAGCACGGGCGGGCTCTTCATTAAGTGGACATCGCTCTCAGGACTTGAGCTCTCATTCGGACGTTCTTTACTCGCCGCGGTCACCGTCGCAATCTTCACGCGGCGCGAAGGCTTCGGAATCAACCGGGTTACCCTGTTGGCGTCCCTCCTCTATGCGGCACTGTTGCTGTTATTTGTTCTTGCTACGAAAGAGACTACAGCGGCCAACGCCATCTTTCTGCAATACACTGCTCCGCTCTACGTCCTAATCCTCGAGCCACTGCTTTACCGCGAGAAGTTTCGCCGCCGGGACTTGTTCACTGTAATCGCCTGCGTTGTTGGCATGTCGCTTTTCTTCGTTGGCAAACTTAGACCACAGGATGTGACCGGTAACTTGTTGGCCCTGACGTCGGGTATTTGCTTCGCCTTCTATTTTCTTTTGTTGCGTCATCCCAGCGCTCGTAAGGTAAATCGCGCTTCGTCCGTCATTTACGGAAATATTCTGGTGGTGCTGTTGTGCGCACCTGCAGGGCTGGCGGTGTTGCCTAACCTAAACAGGTTTGATGGCTTAGCTGTTCTGTACCTGGGCGTGGTCCAGATTGGCGTTGCATATACACTCTTCACGCTGGGAATGGCACGGGGGATTCGTTCGCTGGACGCCGGCATAGTCGGCTACATCGAACCGGTGTTGAATCCAATCTGGGTGTTTTTAGTGCTGGGAGAGCGGCCCTCACAGTGGGCCTTGATTGGTGGGGCTATCATTGTCAGCGCTGTCGTGGTTCACACTACTCTTAAGGCGAAAGAAGGGCGTAGATTGATCACGGAGTCTGAATCATTCAACGCTAGCCTTCGAAGACCTGGCTGACCGTTAAGCTGAGGTCAGCTAGTACCGCAGAGTTTAATTTTCCACCTTTTGTAAACACGACGCCCGCATCAAAAGTCTTCGCCGTTTGATTCCGAACTTCGATCGTTTCTGATGTTTCATCAACCAACCAAAGCTCTCTAACGTCGAGGGCGGCATAAGTATCAGCCTTGGTGTTGCGATCGTAGATCGCCGAACCAGGAGATATAACCTCGATTACGAGATCGGCTGTGGTGCGATGCTCAGGATCCAGGGAAGCTTCTGTCTCAGCCGCAACGTAAAACAGGTCGGGCTCGAGGTACGTATTCGCACTCGTCCAAATTGCGGCGCGCGGAACATACAGAGTTCCCGGATAGCCGGATTTCATCAGATACTCTGAGAGCAGACGGTTCAGTCTGCTTACGGCGTTGTCGTGAGTGTAGCCAGGAGGAGGGGTCATATAGAGGACTCCGGCGATAAGTTCGAGCTTAGAGTGATCAGGAGGTTCGGGAAGCGCCCAGAATTCTTCCAGTGTGTAGGTCTTAACGAGAGGAGAAGTGTTCACCCAAACCATAATTGATCTCCAGTGAGGATTCGCCGGGAGTATAACACGGCCCTAAATGCCATCGAACCTGTTCTAAGTCTCCGCTACAGCAACCACTGCTCGCGATTATCATAGTACGCGGGCCCTTCGTCCGGATGTAGTTTCTTAAACTCCTTGTAACGCTCGTGCCACTTTTCATAACGGCGATCCGAAGAGCGAATCGAGCGATGCGGTATCACGCGCAAATGCTCTTCTACCTTCCAGACATTCTTCGGAGAGAAGCGCCAGTCGTAGTTCCCCAGATCATAGAGATTAGCCAGGCCATAACCGGTAATGCGGCCGGAGAAATCAATGTAAGTATCGAAATAACTCCAAGCCAGATCTCGCAGCCGGCGAAACACCGGACGACGGCCGTGTAACCCGATATCCCGGGAGCGACCGATCGAGCCCCAATAGCCGTGCTTCTGAAACACAAAGATGACGTGGTCGAGTTTGTCCCAGGATTCGAGGCTCAACAGAAGCGGAGGATACCCATGCTGCTCTAGAAGCACCGTAGCTGCCAAAGCCGCTTCCAGACAATGTGCCTCCTTTCTTTTGAGGACTTCACGAAAAGAACGGAGTGTCCCGCCGTCGCTTTCCCAGTTGTAAGGCATTGAGCTCAGAAACCGCTGCACCTGAGCGGGTGTGCGAAGCGAATCGACCAAAACCAGCTCCCTTTTTGTGAAGGCCGCTCTTTCGGGTTTAGATCTCATTTCAGAACAGTTATTAGCAGACGGCGAGCTTAAAGCCTAAGGCAGCGGTCACATTTCCCCTCGTAACGCCCAAAGCAATTAGAACCGGCAAATTCTTCAGGGGTAAATGGAGATGATTCGTCCTTTGACTGGGCCAAGATGGCGAATCGACCGGCCGGCGACATTGGTTAACCGTGTCACACTCCCCCGCGCGGCCTTGCTTCAGGCTACCTGAGTGATGTAAGAAATCAGATACCAGGGTCAACTGGAAATCAACCAGGTTTTGCAAATCCAGGCTCCAGAGCACTTATGCTCGGCCTTCCCAATACTAAAAATTGGAGACACCATGACTTCGATGCGCACAGGACGAGTGACCGAACACGTGGGTCACAAGAGAACTAATTACGAGCTCGATAATTACGGTATTAGAGAAGCCGGCAAAGTTTACTGGAACCTCACCACACCTGAGTTGTATGAAGAGATCTTTCGCCGCAACGAGGGCGTGCTCTCAGATCATGGGGCATTAATCGTCGATACAGGTGAACACACTGGTCGCGCCGCCAAAGACAAGGCGATTGTGCGAGAGCCTTCAAGCGAGAACAATGTCTTTTGGGGTGACGTTAATAAAGAGTTTTCCCAGGACAAGTTTAACGCCCTAAAGGATCGGATGATGTCCCATGCAATTGGCCGCGAGCTTTTTGTGCAGGACACATTTGCCGGCGCAGACCCCGGTTACCGCTTACCAGTGCGGATCATCACCGAACTGGCCTGGCATTCTCTCTTCGCCCGAACTATGTTCATTAACGACCGGGAAGCCACCGCGCCACATCGTCCAGAGTTCACGGTTATTAACTTCCCCAGTTTTCAAGCTGATCCGCAGGTTGACGGTACGCGCTCGCAAACGTTTATTCTCATGGATTTTAGCCAACGGCTGGTGTTGATTGGCGGTACCTCCTACGCCGGCGAGACCAAGAAGAGTGTGTTCACCATTTTGAACTACCTGCTGCCGCAACGTGGCGTCATGAGCATGCACTGTTCCGCAAATGTGGGCGATTCGGGCGACGTGGCCATCTTCTTCGGTCTGTCAGGAACAGGCAAGACAACGCTCTCGGCTGATCCAGAACGCAAACTTGTAGGCGATGATGAGCATGGCTGGTCAGACCGGGGCGTGTTTAATTTCGAAGGAGGCTGCTATGCGAAGGTGATCAAGTTGTCATCCGAAGCTGAGCCAGACATCTATCGCACCACGGAGATGTTTGGAACGATTCTCGAGAATGTTGTTTTCGACCCCGAGACGCGCCAGATCGATCTGGACGACGCCGGGAAAACCGAAAACACACGTGCGTCCTATCCATTGACGAGCATCCCCAATTTCGTGCCTGAAGGCCATGCAGGCCATCCGCAAAATATTATCATGTTGACTGCCGACGCCTTTGGCGTGTTGCCGCCGGTTTCCCGGCTGACACCCGAACAGGCGATGTATCACTTCCTTTCCGGCTACACAGCAAAGGTGGCCGGCACAGAAAAAGGGATCAAAGAACCGGAGGCCGCATTCTCAACCTGCTTCGGTGCCCCGTTCATGGTATTGCACCCGGGCGTTTACGCCGATCTCCTGGGCAAGAAGATGGACCAGCATGACGCTGCTTGCTGGTTGGTTAATACAGGATGGAGCGGTGGGCCGTACGGCATTGGTCACCGTATGAAGATTTCGCACACTCGGGCAATGATTCGCGCAATTCTTAGCGGACAACTCGCAAATGTAGAAACCAAACCAGATCCCATCTTCGGCGTGGGCGTGCCGGTCTCCTGTCCAGAGGTTCCTGAGAATGTACTTCAACCGCGAAATACCTGGTCAGATAAAGAAGCTTATGATCGGCAAGCACGCGATCTCGCCCGTCGTTTCAATGAAAACTTCAAGCAGTATGAAAGCGGGGTTTCAGAAGCAGTGGGGGCGGTTGGGCCAAAGGCCGACTGAGTTGGTGTTGCTCGGCTGATGATTCATCGCTGGTGCCGGCCTTACCCTGGAGGCCAACTCATAGAGCGCCCACCAAGCACGTGCACATGAAGATGAAACACTGATTGACCCGCGCCGGTTCCAGTGTTGATGACCGTGCGATAACCATCCTCCGCATGACCTTCATCGTTCGCGATACGCGCACCAACCCGCAGCAAATGTCCCAGCAGCGCTTCGTCTTTATGTGAGGCTTCGTTGAGCGACTCCATGTGCTCCCGAGGAATTACCAGGATGTGGGTAGGAGCCTGCGGGTTAATGTCTCTTATGACCACGCAGACTTCGTCCTGATGTAGCAAATTAGCGGGCACTTCACCCGCAATCATTCGGCAAAACAGACAGCGTTGCTCTGACATTTCGATAAGCTTTCTTGTCAAGACTCTAAATGCGGATTGATCAGGCCGCAGCGTCCTGGTGCGTCGCATCTGAAAGTGACGCCGTAACGGAATCCCTGATCCGCTCGATGTCGGCGCCAACCGCGCGCAGCTTGGCTTCAATTTTCTCATAACCACGATCGATGTGATAGACGCGGTCTATAATGGTCTCACCACTGGCCACAAGGCCTGCCAGGACCAGCGAAGCTGAAGCACGAAGATCCGAAGCCTGAATAGGGGCCCCGGTCAAAGATGTAGGACCATCAACAGTGGCAGTCCGGCCGTGTAGTTGAATACGGGCGCCCATTCGCTGCAACTCTGAGGCATGCATAAACCGATTCTCGAAGACGGTTTCGGTAGTTACAGAGCGCCCCTCGGACTGCGTCATTAGCGCCATATATTGGGCCTGCATGTCGGTAGGAAATTCAGGGTACGGCTCCGTGGTCACATCGTTGGATCTTAAAGCTCGCTTCGAGCTGGCTTGCAAGGTGCTGGGATTCAGTTCCTCAATCTCGACACCTACCTCGGTTAGCTTCTTGATCACGCTGGCTAGATGGTCAGGCCGGCAATCCCTTATTTCCAACTCGCCACGGGTAATTGCGGCCGCCACGATGAAGGTTCCAGTTTCGATACGATCTGGAATGATTGTATGCTCGGCGCTGCCGAGTGATTCGACACCTTCGATCTCGATAGTCGGTGTGCCACCGCCTCGCACACGCGCTCCCATTCGGTTCAGGAGCTGGCAAAGGTCGCCAATCTCAGGTTCACAGGCAGAGTTGTGAAGAACCGTGGTCCCGCGAGCGAGCGCCGCCGCCATTATCAGGTTTTCCGTACCCGTCACCGTCACTTTTTCAAAACGGATTTCTGTTCCCCTCAGTCGCCCGCCTTGCGGAGCACGGGCCACGACGTTCCCCGCCTCCAGTCTGACTTCAGCGCCCAGTTGTTCAAACCCCTTAAGATGAAGATCGATGGGACGGGTTCCAATAGCGCACCCACCCGGCAATGACACTTTCGCCTTGCCAAAGCGAGCCAGCAGCGGCCCGAGAGCCAAGACCGAGGCGCGCATCGTCTTGACGAGTTCGTAGGGCGCTTCGAATATCTCGATGTGGGAGGCGCTAATCTTATGGGTCCGAAGTTCCGGAGTCAGTACGGTAGCGCCAAGGTCTTCCAGCAGGCGACGCTGGGTGATGATGTCACGTGCATAAGGGATGTTGTGTAGAGTTACGGTTTCAGGCGTTAGCAGGGCAGCTGCCATACAGGGCAGCGCAGAATTCTTAGCGCCACTGATTGAGACACTACCCTTAAGCGGGTTGCCGCCCTTGATCCGAAACTTATCCACAAACCACAGATTAGAGTAAAAACCCGAAACGATAAAGGTGAGAGGTTTGATCGAGAGTTGAACCGGTTGAAAGATTTTGCTCACACCGGATTCAACCAGCGCCGGAGGCGCGGCAGAAGGTAGAAACGCAGTGCAGCGCCTGGTAAGGTCGTAAAAATGTTCAGCCCTGAAGGGGCGTTCTGCCACCCCTTCAGGGCTGGTTGTTCTATATCGCTCTGATCCAGGGGTGGCGCGAAGCGCTTTCACCCCTGGCTACCTTATGCGGCGCCTCCGGCGCTAGTTGAAAGATCCACCGGGTTGTTTCCTAATCCGCGTTCAGACCACCTTCAGCCCGCACCTTTCGATGTTTGGGAGGATCTGAGCCTCAGTTGTTACCCGTACGCTTGATCTTTACACCACCATTCGTGGTCATAGCCCGGACGGTTGGTCCACCGGAACCCAAATTCACCGCCAGTTCCCTGGTAATACGTCCCTGCACAGTGACCGGAAAATCCACGCTCAGATGCCCATTCACCGTGCCGGTTTCCAGGTGTGCTGAATAATTATCCGGAACCGACATGACAATACCGCCATTTGTAGTTTTCACATCGAGCGTTTCGCCGTCCCAGCGTGCACCATCAAGTTCGACTACCACGCCGCCGTTGGTGGTACCACCCCGAACCAGTCCTCCAACGCGTTTCAAAACGACGCCGCCGTTATGCCCGGTGAATTCGATGCGTCCAGTAACGTCGGCGATAGAGATGCCGCCGTTGTAGGCTTCGAGGGAAAGATCCGAAC
>JBHENP010000018.1:0-71784 GCA_046261995.1 Pyrinomonadaceae bacterium | reverse complement strand
CATTCGAAATCGGGATCGGTATTCAGCCGAAGTGATGAAGGCGCAGACCATCGCCCGGTGGGCGGCTGAGTCAGATCCAGTTCGACCATCGAGAGTGCTTAGCCAGAAGTTGTAGCCACTCTCGTCAGGCTCCCTTCGTAGGTAACCAAAGTAATGGGCCAATACAAATGCTTTCGAACTCTCCTTCGCGGTGAAAGCCGGATGATCGGCCAGTCTCTGGATGATCCCGGCTCGTCCCGCAGTGGTGCCATCGTACAAAGCCTCCAGATTCCTACGTTCTGAGAAGAGGTCGACGTCCGAGGTCTGCATTACCGTAGACATCAACTGGTCCAAAAACTTATCGGCTCTTAGACTGGTCCCGTATTTTTTGAGAAATTCCGGACGCACTACGAACGCTTTCGTAAAAGCGAGTTTGTTGTTTTCGCGGGCCTCAGGGTCACTCGCGATCAGGAGCCGTTCCCTATTGAATTCTGAAAGAGTAGGGCGACGGCCCAGCGAGGCTTTGTAGACGCGATAAATAAAAGACCAGGTCTCTAGAAATTCGTCCTCAACGAAACTTGCAGAAACATCACGCCGACGGGCGCGAGCGCAGTCAGCGTCTGACCCGCAATTTCCAAGTTCCTCTACCCACTTGTTCGCGCCCACAACAGTAGGTTCACGGCCAAGAAAGTCTCGATAGTGTTGATTGATGAAGAATTGCGAATCGTCGGCCGGATTTGCTGCAGCCGAGTTGACCCCCGGATCGATTGTGAGCCCCCCCGGGAGATATGCAACTTCGCCAGAGTGGGACTGAAGCCGAATGCTGTAATCGCCGAAGGAGGCATTGGGCGCAACTGTCACATCAAATCCGACTACCGGAAACGAGGTTCCGAATTGCTGCAGTGTCAGACTATCCGGATCAATTGTGATAAAGGGTGACGTCACGGAGAATCCACTGATCGGAACTTGATCAACGCCGTCGCCGCCCACATAGATAGTCAGTTTCTTGCCGGCTTCAGCGGGCAGAGGCGTGGCCGAAAGGTCCCCATTCGTTCCCAGGAGACGAGGCTTAAGCATGGGTGGTCCACTTTGCGGGGGGACCAGCACAAAGTTGATTCTGGTAGTTGCGTTCGCGCGTAGACGCACACGGTTGCGGAGTTCGACGCTTCGAAAAGGTCGTTGCCCGCGGCCGGTGTTCCCAGGGATGCCGGAGTTCCCCGAGTTCATCTGCACGCTGCCTGAGGAGACTTCCGTTGGCGCCGGACCATCAACATACTCTGTTAGGACTCTGTATTGACCGGCCGGAATACTCTCAATGCGATAGTTGCCGTTGGCAGCAGTTGTACCACTGGCGACGACCCGGCCCGAGCCGGTCTCCTCAACCCAAACATGTGCCCCTTGCACCGGAACTGGGTAGCCTCCAAGCGAACTGTTGGTCAGCTTCCCTTCGATCGCGCTCAGCCCGTCCAAAGAGCCATATAGGCTAAGCAGTTTGGTCCGGTCGTCTTCGCTCAAGGTGCGTTCGGTAAGGGCGGGCAATTTGTAGGTTCCATTCACACCTTGATGAGGCTGCATGGTCGACCCGATTACGTTTGAATGATCGAGACCCAGGAAATGACCAATCTCGTGCATGAGAGTCGATTCAAGATCATAGGTGCCCGGCGCGCCGTCGGTTGAGAAGTGAAGCGGTGTGCCATCGGCGCCAATGGGATGCGGATTAATAGCGATGTCCGCCTCGACGATCTCCCCTGTCTCCTGATCGTAAAACACGCGAGTGCGCGCTGGGTTGTGGCCCCCAGCGAAGATAGCCAGATTCTCGGCTGTTTCCGCGACGGTTATCAGGCTTATTCCATCGCCTCCACTAACCGGGCTGATCGACTGCTGTTTTGACGAGATTTCTTCAAATCTGATATCGGCAGCAGTGGACCAACGGCTAAGCGCACGCTGAACAGCTCCCATAACATCGCTGTCGGGAGCTATCGCTTTTGCAGGCGAGCTGAGGGATGTTGATAAACTAATCCGGATAATTCGGCTCGACCACTTTGTCCGGTGCTGACGAGGACTACCGGCGAACTCGAGCAAGTCCGGAAAGTCAGACGCAAGCGGCCGAACCGGCGTGATGCACGCCAGGATTAATACCGCCAGAATTGAGTTCAGAGGTCGCACTGGAGAACCCTACGACGCAACTTTCAAGATAAGAACCGCAAGGACGTGACCGACAGCTTTTGGGAGGGTAAAAGCCGCGACCAATACTAACACCTTTAGGGCGGCATCACTCACCGAACCATTTGCGGTAGCCAATGGAGCCCAACACTCAGCCTGGACAGGAGGAGCTACGCAAGCGGTCGGTGAGTTGATGGTTGCTGTCCGGGCTGAGTGCTGGGATCCATTGGCTACCGCAAATGGTTCTGTGTATTGAGTGTCTGCGTGTTGAGTGGTCCTGTCGGGCTGAGTAATTGGGATCCCACAAACAACCCGCACGCCAATGAAGGTTCGTGCGGGTCTAAACAAAGAAAGTCCTGGGTAGTCACGACCTACGGACTGATGGTGATAAGCGGGGCCGTGGCCGCCGGTCTGCTCGAAAAAACAGAGGTGCCCCTGGTGATCGTCACTATGACTGGGACGTTAGGCGAGTTGGCTAACGACGCCGGTAGCGTGAAATTGATGATGTCAAAACCCGGCATCTCCAGGTTAGGCCTAATCAGAACAATCGAGGCACCGGTGATCTCGGTTGTGCCAATCGTAACTTTGACCTCGGCTGGGGTAACTCCTCTGACGCCGGTTAGAGTTATCTCCAGCACTGTCGGTACAAGCATTCCGCTGCCATCAACAGAGGTAACGGTAAAAGGCCCACCCGTTCGAGCGTTGGGATTGGTTACATTCACAATCGCCGCACGGCCGGCATCACTAAAGATATCTGGCTGCGCACCCACGATCTGAAGGGAACCCCGAAGCTGCGTGCCGCCATTGAATCGGCTGTTAACTACCACAGTGGCGACACCCGGAAGGGTTCCGAGCGGGACAACGAAATTGATCTGCCTCGAAGTACTCCCCACAAAGTATAGTCCCGCTGCCGCGCCGTTTACCGAAACAGATACCCCGTTGAGTTCCACCGGCAAGGCCGGACTCCGTGTCGTTTCGGAACCACCACTGGCCATTTGATCTGAAGCCACGAAGTCGACCGTCGTTCGAACAATGCCTAGTTCGCCGGGCGCGAGACCCGTAATGGTACCGGGTGAAGGACTCGGCGTGGGGCTTGGGCTCGGGCTGGAATCGGGAGTCGGCAAAGGGAACTCGCTGGCGCCAGTAAAGAACGACAAAGCCGCTGATAATTCAGAAGTCACCGGCGGACTCAAAAGATAAAAAGCTTCGACAGACTTATCGGGATTGCCAGTACCGAGTTCTGCTCCCCCATGGCTGAATGCAAGTCTCTGCCGGCTAGCGCTCGCGAAGGGACGTATACCTGACAAGAAATCGCTGGCGAGCAGGGCTGGATGCTTCGACAGCCGCGTGAAGGTGTTTGAGGCTGCAGCAGGAATCTGCGTCGCGAATATCTGCGTCACCGTATTTGGATTCAAACCCGTGCTGGCCTGGTCGGCAGCGGGGAACGTTCCATCAGGTTTAAAGTTCAAAGCTGAGGCAAAGATGAGCGCGGCAGGCTGCAGCGAAGCGTTGTAGTCAGTGAAGGTCGGGAAACGAATTACGTCGTTTCCCGCCGCGGCTCTTTGGCCAACCTGTACAAATGTGTCTGCGGCAATGTTGTAAACAAAAAGAGCGTGCGCAGCTTCGTTGGTCGCGCTATTGGCCTTGGGATCGGCGGCTAGCGACTCCAAAGCGATCAGGGCTCCATCCCGGCTCAATCGACGACCGGGATGGTGTGAATTTACCAGTCTGGTTTCGTCCCTGGTGCGAGTAACCTGGCGAGTAATACTAAACGTGGCTCCGTTGTAGCTGCCCACGTAGATTTCCTGATTTCCTCGGGCGCTCCCATCATCGTTACTTCCGGTGAAATTCCCGGTCGAATAAAAGGACACAACAGAACCGTCGGATGAGAGAGACGGATTCTGTTGGACCACATTAAAAGGGCGTACACCACCTGTGTCTTGGGTATTTGTTCCCTGCGTAAAGGCGGCCGTGACCCGATTGAAGAAAAAGAGTTCCGGATTCCTGTCAGCATTCCCCACCGACGGAACCAGATTGCCGGTGGAAACAAATGCAATGCGGTTGCCGTCATCGGAAATCGTCGCGTCGCGATTGTCGTCCGCCACCTGCGGCGCAACTCCAGTTGCTCCGGGGCTGGGAACCAGGGTTGCGGGAGTATTAGTGATTCTTGTGAATACTCCATCAGACAAGGGCAGCGGACTCGAAATATTGGCCCCGGTTGTAAGGTCCACATCGGCAATTGCGGGTAACTCGTAAATCCAGATCTCCTGGTTCCCATCAGCAGCCAGGGCGCCACCCGTATCTACTCCGTCAAAGTTCCCCGGATTTGGCGCGTTTGAGCTAAAGACGATCGTGTATACGCGTTGGTTGCTGGCATTCAAAGCCGGCTCCAGACTGATCACGGGACGGTTGTTACTAATCTCAATCTGAATCTGAGCAGGATCAGCGGGCGTAGGACTCGGAGTCGGAGTGGGACTTGGCGCCGGAGTGGGGGTTGGCGTCGGAGTAGGCGTGGACTTGGGAACGTTTTTGGTGTTCGTTATTTGAAAAATCCGGCGCTGGGCATAATCGGCTATGAAGATTTCTCGATTGCCATCGGAGTTATTGCGAGCCGCCGATCTGTCGGTGGCAAGATCCCCGTTGGATTCGAACACTACCAATCGGCCATTAGCGGAGATGTCGTTCGCATTCGTCCTAAATCCGCCTGGTGAAGAGCTAAGCTGAATGAGAAATGGTTCCGGCGTGGCGCTTGGCGTCTGTGCCCAACTCGAAGAAAACCCGCCACAGGCGAGCGCAAGCACGACCATGGCGCAAAGCGAACATAAGGCTTGCTTCACAAAACCCTCCGAAATAAAGACTTAGATACGAGCAGATTAGATGCCCATGGGAGCCTGAGCAGCAGCACGTGCCCCGGTGAAGTTTGAAGAATTATCCTTAACACCTGGCACTCAAAAGAAGCGACATTTTACGCAGAACACGCGCGTAACCGCAAGCACACGCAAAAAAGGCAATTAAGAGTTCAAGTTCAGCTGGTCGGCACCGCTGGGCCGCAAGCTAAAGGTTGAACTCTGAACTTTCGGACTCTAGACTGAGCAGCGACGCGTACAACCTTCTGAGGCTAGATGACTTGAGTGTCCACTTGGGTTGTTTCCCATGCCTTTACCGGTTAGCTGAGAACAGTTATCGTTTCAAACAATGAGCCTGGCACTGCGCGTTGAAGGCGTTTCCAAAGTGTATCGTATCTATAACAGGCCGAACGATCGCCTGAAGGAGATGGTTACGCGCGGGCGCTGGAAGCGACATCGCGAGTTCTGGGCCCTTAAAGACATTGGTTTTGAGATCGAGGCGGGTACCACCACCGGTATCATCGGCCCAAATGGGAGCGGCAAATCAACACTCCTGCAGATAATCACCGGAACGCTCGAGCCCACTCACGGAAACGTGGCACACGAAGGCCGTATTGCCGCCCTGCTCGAACTGGGCGCGGGTTTCAATTCCGAATTTACCGGAATGGAGAATGTTTTCATGAATGCTGCGCTAATGGGTTTTTCGCGCAGTGAAACACTGGTGTTACTCCCGGAGATCGAGCGTTTCGCGGAGATTGGCCCTTTCATTCATCAGACGGTCAAGACTTATTCGAGCGGCATGTATGTACGCCTGGCGTTCGCCATCGCCGCGAGTGTCGAGCCTGACATACTCATCATCGACGAAGCGTTGGCCGTCGGTGATGCAGTCTTTCAACACCGGTGCCTGCGTCGAATCAAGGAACTTCAGGAACAGGGCAAAACGGTACTCTTCGTTTCTCATGACGCAGCTGCAGTGCGCGCGCTGTGCACTCGAGCAATCCTCTTGAATGCCGGACGTGTAATTGCAGACGGCAAACCCCCTGACGTGCTCAACCGCTATCAGAAGATTATTATGGAGCGCGAGGAGGCGTACGATGCTGAGACCTCCGCGACCGCGTCGTCCGCAGTTCCAGTGCTCCCGGACGAGAGCCTCGCGCCTCTCAGTTACACTTATCGTCACGGTGATGGCAGCGCTGAGATCGTGGGCGCTGAACTCACTGACGCGGCCCATCGCCGTGCCGAGATTTGCGAAACTGGCGAAGCGTTGACGGTGCGGGTGATCGCGCGATTTCACCAGGACGTGGACGAACCCGTGGTTGGCTTTCTTATTCGCAACCGTCACGGTATACACGCCTACGGCACTAACACCAAAGAGCAGCAGATCGAGTTTGGCCCGGTACGACGCGGCGAGGGATTGGAAGTCAGCTTCGCGTTTAATTGCTGGCTCGGAGTTGACCAGTATTCAATTTCCTTTGCCATTCACAGCCGCGATGGGGTGGCTTACGACTGGCTGGACGGCGCTCTCTTCTTCAACGTCACGAGCATGACGCGGACCGAAGGGGTGGCCAACCTCGATGCGACCGCGACCACGCGCCGGCGTCCCATAAATCCGGTCGCCGCGGAGAAACCTGCGTTAGATATAAGACGAGAGGGTGTGGCTCATGGTTGATGAGGAAGTTGAAAACACTCTACGAGAGATCCGGGAACGCGTGCGCAAAACAGCGGAACTGGAAGCCGAGGTCCAGCGTCCTGTGGTTTCAGGGGCCGTCAACGCTTCCCTCTCCCTGCGCGAATCCTCGACCAAAACCCCTGAGACCATGGCACGCATCGACGCATATCTCACTACGACGGGGCGCGCCTGGGATCAGTTGCCCCCCCTCGTGAGCAATCGCAGTGGAGGACTCGCGCGCCTGGAGCTGTGGGTCAAGAAGCGCTTTAAACAAGCGACGCGCTGGTACTCTTGGGAGCAGGTTAACTTCAACGCCGCTGTGCACCATGCGCTTCGAGATGCACTGGATGCGCTCCTGGATCTGGAACAGCAACTGGGGCAACTCCGGGCTGAGACGACTGCGGAGAGGGAGGCCCGGGCGCAGCAGCTTAAACAACGTCAGATAGAAATGATGACGCAGCGAGCAGAGATTGAGTCCCAACGCCTGGTACTTGAGTCGCAACGTGCAGAGATGGAAGCTTGCCAGGCACAAATGGCTGACCAACGAGCGCTGAGTCTGGAGGTAGACGCACGACTAGCCGATTTGGTCCGGGAGCTGCGCGAGTACGAGGGACAAGGTCTCGACGAGCAACGTGTCTGCTTCAAACAACTCTCACTCGAAATCAGCGAGGCGGAAGTATTGTTCGATCGCGCCCGCCGCGACCTAGAGTCGCGTCTGGACAAGCTGGAAAAGAAACGGAAGTCGTAAATGTCGGACAGTGGTTAGTTGTCAGTCGTCAGTTTGCTTGTTTTGTACTTTGTGCTTTGTACTTTGTGCTTTGTGCTTTGTGCTTTGAACTCTCGTTATTATGCGCGCTTCGCCGCAGGAGCAATTTCAATTACACATCCAAGTACAAAGTACAAAGCACAAAGTACAAACGAACACTGACCTACTGACCACTGACTACTGACCACTGACTACTGACTACTGTTCACGATTCACTCTGGAATACCAAATGAGCTCGTCCTCCAAACCGGATCTATATCAACGCGCCGGCATCGTCGACCCGGCTGAGTTCTACCGCACGAAGTTTGTTTCGGATGAGGTGCTCGACGCGCGTTACTTCAAAGCGCTGGATCGTTTCGACATGCGCTTCGCGCGGACCATGTGGGTTTACGACAACGTGCGCGCGGGTTCTTCCGTGCTCGATCTCGGCTGCGGTGCAGGGATGCTCGCTCTGTTAAAGCGCAAGGGGATAACGCTGACAGGAGTTGATCTCTCGCCCGAGTGCGCACAGGCTGCCCGGCGCAACGGCTACAACTTTACTCTTAGCGCTGAACTCTCGCACCTGCCTCTTGCGGATGAGAGTTTCGATTATGTCGTCAGTCTCGACGTAATCGGTCACGTCGGTTTTGAAGAGAAGGATGCCGTACTTGCCGAAGTCAGACGCGTGCTGCGTCCCGGGGGCGTAACGATGCACGGCATTGAATGTACAGATCATCACGCGCAGAAGTCTTACGAGGAGATGAGCCCGGAGGAGTTGCGGCGGTTCGTCGAGGTTGACGGACACGTCGGCCTGGAGGAAGAACAGGAGCACACGGCCCGATTCAGACGGTTCTTTGACCACGTCGCATCAGAACCGCGCTATACGCTTTGTCTGAGCAGCGAAGAATTCATAAAGCAGGCTGACAAATACGGTCTACATTTCGAGTCGGACTTTGTCGACTACCTACGCGGCCTTTCTTTTAAGGAGCGCCGCGCGTTCGACATCGCGATGGGTTACGTATTTGGAAAGATATCCGACCTGAAGATGTCTTTGCCGAAGAGCGGTCTCTACCTCTTCTTGAAAGCTTCTGATCGACCCCTGGGACCGTTTTATAACGAGCATCGTGACCGGCGCGCGCTGTTTGCGACCAGTCCCACTAACGACACGACGCCGGTTGTTTGTGTGGATCGCAAGAATGGGAAGTTTGACGATGGCTGGTTCGAGCCGAATATCCTGCCGCCGTTGGCGCGCTGGATGGGCAATCGGGCTCGCGTGTCGTTCAGCATTGAGCAACTGTCCGAAATCAGTCTTGATCTGACCACGCATATGCCGGACCTTCGCACGCAACCGCTCCATCTGGAGTTTTTACTGAACGGAACAAAACTCTGTGCATTCTCGCTCTTCCAACGGTCGTGGCTGAATCTGCGTATCCCTGTCCCCGAGCCTTTAAGTTCCAAAGCGGGGGGAGAGTTTGAATTTGAAATTCGTGCCAACCGCACCTGGCAACCGCGTCCGACGAACGATGAGACGCGCGACGATCGTGAGTTGTCCGTGGCAGTCTGCAACATCGTCGTTCAATGACATTTTAGATTTTAGATTTTTGATTTTAGATTTCTTAACCCGACAGCCGACGAGTTTGAAGTCGTCTTATTTCCGGACAATCAAAAATCTAAAATCACAAATCTAAAATACCTTGATCCGTAACATTCTCATCTGCACCACGCAGATTCCATTCACGAGCGGGGGCGCCGAGTCTCACGTCGAGGGGCTGAGACGCGCATTCTGTGCGGCAGGCTACGTCGCTGAAGTGGTAGCGCTGCCATTCAAGTGGTATCCCCCTTCCGAGATCATGCGCGGGGCACTGGCCTGGCGCTTGCTCGACTTAACCGAAGCGAATGGAAAGCCCGTTGACCTGGTGATTGGAATGAAGTTTCCCGCCTACCTGGTTGCGCATGAGAAAAAAGTCCTGTGGGTCATGCACCAGTACCGTGCGGCTTATAATCTTTGGGGCACAGCCTTCGACGATCTCTCGACTTATCCCGAAGGTACCCGGGTGCGCGAATGGATACGTCACTGCGACACTCGATTCATCCCCGAGTCGAAAAGAGTGTTCGCTAACTCAAAGACCGTAGCCGAAAGACTCAGACGCTACAACCAGATCGAAAGCGAGCCGCTTTATCATCCACCACCGCGCTTCGAGCAACTGCGCAGTGGCGAACAGGGCGACTACATTTTCTATCCCAGCCGTCTGGAACGACAGAAGCGCCAGGAACTCTTGATTGAGGCGATGAAGTTTGCGCGCACGCCTGTTAAGGTCGTTCTGGCCGGCAACTCGGCCAATCTTAAACATTACGAGTCGCTGATCAAACAACATGGAGTCGGCGAACGGGTAAAACTGCTCGGGTTCGTTTCGGATCCGGAAATAATCGAGTTGTACGCAAACGCGCTCGGTGTCTGTTACTTACCATTTGACGAGGACTACGGATACGTAACGCTCGAAGGAATGCTTTCAGGCAAGCCTGTGGTGGTGCCGAGCGATGGCGGTGGCGCGACCGAGTTTGTCGAGCACGGGAGGGAAGGTTTCATCGTTGAGCCCGAGCCAAAAGCAATAGCTGATTGTCTTGATACGCTTTATTCGAATCGCGAGGAGGCACGCCTGATGGGCGAGCGCGGTCGAGAAAAGCTTAAGGCAATTAATCTCACATGGGAAAATGTTGTTAAGAGTTTGATTAACGCAGCAAGTTAGCTCGCAGATCATTTCAGCGTCGTGGTGAATGACCTCAATCCACCGCGGCCTAGACTGGGTGAAACTCATTTTTCGGAGATTTCCCTCGCATTGGCCGGTACAGGGACCACGCTGAAGGCACGAGCGCATAGAACCCTCGGTTTCACTCCGGAAGGGTGAGATGTTTGTAGCCGCAGACATCCAACCGGCTTCCCACGCCGTTCGGAGGGGCGGAACTCAATTTGAGAGGTACCATCTAGTATCATTCTGCCCCTCCGAACGGCGCAGGAATTTGGTCGGGTCCGGTCTAGACATTTCACTCCTATCGGAGTAAGGATTGCTCAACAGAAGGGACCTAGAAATGAGATTTCTTCTCACGTTCTGCTCAATACTTTGGTTGGTCTTCTTTTGTTCGGACCCTGTCCGGTCCGCGCCACTCATAGCGTTGACAGAATTAAATAAGCTGCAGCGCATCGAAACCACGGCCCCGGGTTTCATTCAAAGCGAGACGGTTGTTACCGGCCTGCAGCCGGGTGAGAAATTGCTGGCAATAGACTTTCGCCCATCTAGTGGACAACTGTACGGGGTAACTGACTTGAGTCGCCTTTACGTTATTAATCCTACCACGGGAGTGGCGACGCTGGTGGGTTCGGGAAGTTTCAGTCCCGCGCTTAATCTGGGAGGCATTCGAGGCTGGGCCGTTGATCTAGGCTTTGACTTTGATCCAGTAACTGATCAGATACGCGCGGTCACAGTCACGGGTCAGAACCTTCGGTTGAATCCTGACACAGGTTCAGTTGTTGCGGTTGATACCCCACTCGCCTTTGCGAGCGGAGATCCAAACGCGGGGCGAGCTAACTTCGTATCCGCCGCCGCTTACACCAACAACTTCCCCGGCGCGACTTCCACCACGCTGTATACAATAATCAATGGCAACGGTTCAGGATCTCCACCGACGGTTCTGGCAACTCAGGGATCGCCGGGTGGCAACCCTTTTTCTGCCAACACGGGACAACTGTTCGCGGTGGGGACCGTGGGTTTGGTTTATATCGAACCAACCGGTCTGGACATCGCTCAGGATGGAACGGCCTATGCTCTCTTGAGCAGCACCGACACTCTGAATCAGTTAGTCACGATTAATCTGACCACTGGAGCTGCAACTCACATTGGAGGAATCGGTCCCGAGTTTGTGCGCGACATAGCGATCGCGTTGCCGAATAGTTTACCTCCAGCGGGAACTTTCCAATTCGATTCCGCTTCCCTCAGTGTCAATGAAGAAGGCACTTCCGTAACGGTAATAGTGACACGTACTGGTTACACCGCCCTTCCGGCAGCAGTCGAACTGACAACTTTAGATGACTCTGCGAAACAACGATCTGACTACATTATTGCACTCCGCAAACTTGAGTTCGGTCCTGGCGAAACGAGTAAGAGCGTAAAAGTTCTGATCGTCGACGATGTTTTCGTTGACCCGTCAGAGACTTTCAATGTCTTCTTGGCCAACGCAAGTCAAGGATTCTTACCCGGCAGTCCTAACCCCGTAGCCGTCACAATCATAGATAACGATTTTCCCACTGTGGCGCCGGTGCCCAATCCCCTAGGCGACGCGCAGTTCTTCGTACGCCAGCAGTATTTTGATTTTCTAAATCGCGAACCTGACCCGGCAGGATTTAACTTCTGGGTGAATCAGATTACTTCGTGCGCGATCCAGGAGTGTATCGAGCTTAGGAGAATTAACGTGTCGGCGGCGTTCTTCCTCTCCGTTGAGTTTCAACGCACCGGCGTAACCGCTTTTCTAACACACAGATTGGCCGACCAGACTTTTCTGCCCCGTTATGTTGAGTTCATGCGAGACGTTCAGGCGCTCCAGAAAGACTTTGTCTTCGGTGCGCCAGGTGCGGACGCGCAGCTTGAAACAAATAAGCAGGCGTTTTTCAACGACTTCGTTGCGCGCGCGGAATTCGTCTCCAGGTTTAGAGGGCTTTCCAATGGTGAGTACGTTGATTTGTTGCTTCAAATCAGGAACGTTCCATTTACTGTGGGGGAGCGGGACGCTCTCGTTAATGGTCTTGACTCCGGCGCAGAAACACGCGCGACAGTCCTGCGCAAGATTGTGGAGAACGAGGCCTTTAGGCAGAGTCAACAGAACACAGCGTTTGTGTTGATGGAGTACTTCGCGTATTTAAGAAGGAATCCAAACGAACCACCCGACAACAACTTCGCCGGCTTCACCTTCTGGCTTAACAAGCTCAATTCGTTTAATGGCGACTTCATCGCCTCAGAGATGGTGAAGGCCTTTATCAAATCCACCGAGTACAGAAGCCGATTCGGTTTTCTATAGCTGAGAAAGGGGGGCAGAAGACAGGAGGCAGGGGCAGGAGGCAGAAATCAGAAATCATTTCTCATATTTCTCATATTTCTCATATATCATTTGACATTTCTCATTTGCCATTCGCAAGAGTCGGTCATTCGGCGGTAAGTGATCAGTTATTAGAGGGGACTTCAGTTGTAAGCTTGACGTTGTCATCGAATCTCAGTAGTTGCGCTTCGAGAGCGGGCCGATTAGAAGTTCTTGCTTAGATGAGTTCTTGCCATGACAAATGAGAAGTGAGAAATGTCAAATGACATATGGAAAATAATGGAAATGACTCCTACTCCTGACTCCTGAGCCTGCCTCCTGCCTCCTGCCACATGAAAGCTCGCTTGAGTCGCATCGAGATGCTTTGGCTCGCCGCCAGCCTGCTGGTGGCCGTGGGATACTTCAAAGATGTTCCGAGTAACCCGGTCGGCTTCTTCGTTGATGAAGCTTCGATCGCTTATAACGCGCATACGATTTCAAGGAACGGCTCAGATGAATATGGTCATGTTTTCCCACTCTACTTTCGCGCCTTCGGTGAATATAAAAGCCCGGTCTACATCTACACCCTGGCAGCGGTCTTCTGGTTTACGGGGCCCAGCATTTTTGCCAGCCGCCTGCTGAGCGCAGTAGCTGGTTTGACTGGTGCAGTGTTCCTTGGATTCCTCGGGGCACGCTTGGCCAACCGGCGCATCGTGGGCTTCATCGTTTTTCTTTCTGCTGCGCTTACACCGTGGATTTTCGAGATCAGTCGCCTGGTGTTTGAAGTAGCGTTATTCCCAGCTTTTCTGGCGTCGTTTCTTTTGCTTCTGTACAGGGCTGCCAGGAACGAGCAGTGGTCGTGGCTTACCGCCGCCGCCCTCGGCGCATTGTTGGGATTAATGTTCTACACCTACTCTGTCGGACGCCTGCTGGCCCCGTTCTTCGCACTTGGCCTCGTTTTTTTCTTCACGCGAAGACGTTGGCGCGGGATGGTGCTCACCTGGGCTGTTTTCGGTCTGACCCTTTTGCCTTTTGTCATTTTCACGTTGCGTCACCCCGGCGCGCTTAGTGAGCGTTTCAAACACGTCACTTATGTCAAACCACAACACACGCGCGCAGAGATCTTTGGACGCTTCGTTCAAAACTATGTGATGAACTTTAGCCCTCAGAGTTGGCTGGTCTCCGGAGACCCGGAGCCGCGCCATCACCTGCCCTGGATGGGCAGCCTGCTCGTGGGGGTGGTTATCCTGGCGGTGCTGGGAATAGTGGTGGTGCTCGCCTGGCACCGGTCTGAGCCTTGGTGGCGATTTGTCTTATATGGTCTGGCGGTATCGCCCATACCGGCATCTCTGACTCTCGATCATTTCCACACACTTCGGCTCATCGGCCTGCCCATTTTTCTGCTCGTGTTAACCGCGCCAGCGGTAGAGTTTTTACTAAGCGAAAATGGTGAATGGGGAATCGCACGGCGGAGGATCCTCACGGCATTGGTGATTGTCCTACTTCTTCAAGGCGCCGTTTTTCAGTGGCGCTTCCGCGTCTCGCTTCCGCGTGATGACGCTTTCGACAGCTATTACCAGGAACTTCTCGCCGCAGCCTTGAGGCGGCCCGAACGCCCCATACATCTCCTCGACAAGACTCCGGCGGCGTATGTTTACGCGTTTTGGTATGCGACGCTGCACAACGTGAACGTAAATAATTTTCGTCGTGCCTCGGTCGACGAACCAATTTCGCATGGCACCCTCGTCATCGGCCATGAGCTGCCTTGCACAAACTGCGAAATCATTATGGAGCGTGGTCAGTTTAGAGTGTATGTTCAGAAGTGATCAGGTGGGCCGGGTCAGAACTTTCATCTACGGTGACTACACACCGGAGGCGCGCGTTTTATTTCGGACGCTTAGACTTTCAACCGCACCAACCGGCTGCCGGCTTAGCTTCGATTGCGGCTCAGGCAGCTAGCGGAACGAGGCACGCAGACTACAGAACAAATTGAAACGAAGGACCAGCCAGAGCGCCACAAGACCGTCGGTAACCCGATCTTTTTCCCTTCTTGATAAGTGCGCCCGTAGTAACTGATAGGTACTTCGTAAATCGCGCCTTCCAACTTAGCGACCTTCGCCGTCACCTCCACCTCAAATCCAAAGCCGCTTGACGAAATTATCATGTTGCGGAAATATCGCCGCGAAACGCTTTGTAACCCGTTTCGATGTCGGTCATGTTCAGATTTGTAAGCGCGTTCGAAAGAAATGTCAGCAATTTGTTAGCAAGGAAGTGGCAGAAAGTAAAGCACCCGGGCAGCGCGTCGAACCAGGAATCGAGAACCGTAAACCACGTCGGCATGGCCTTCGAGAATTGGCCGTATGACGCCATAGATCTCGGAGGGGTCGTACTCGAGGTCGGCATCCTGAACTATGACGATTTGTCCCCGGGTAAGTGCGAAGTCTGTTCTGAGCGCGGCGGTTTTGCCGGCATTCCTGGAATGACACTTCAGTGCTTACCTGTGCATGCGTAGCAGCGAGCTGAAGAGCTACTTCAGACGTGCCGTCGGTGGAACCGTCGTCGACGATGATCACCTCGAGGAGACAAGAACGCGTAAGACTTTGCCAACCACTTCTCTCAGCGTGTCGGCCTCGTTGTAGACAGGAATGACGACAGACAAGCATGCCGGGTAAACCTTCTCCGGCACCTCCTGATTATTGAAGTCGCTTTGAGTCATTTAGGATTACTGCCCCAACGTTGATCGATCTCTGGTTTCTATCTTGTTGGATTTGATCGACTTAACTCCTTGTGGAAACCACATTCAGACCGTTTAGGCATGAGACGCGGGTAGCGAGAGCGACTGACTACACAACGAATGAAAGTATCACTCAACTACAGAACAGGAAGCGGTAGCGACCTGACCGTTGCAGTACCACTAACACAATTTGAGTCAATCGCAACGGCCAGGTCGCTACCGCTTCCTGTTCTGTAGTTGAGTTCATATCGTCATAGGGGAATGAGTTCGCCGCCCCTCTGTTTTCAGTTTTCACCCACCCGCTGGTTGCGGGTGGGTTTCGCTGAGCAACTAAGACTGCGCCATGAGCGACTGCGCCCGGACCCACCCGCTACCGAGGCTGTGTGGAAACCACATTCAGACCGTTTAGGCATGAGACGCGGGTAACGAGAGCGACTGACTACACAAACGAATGAAAGTATCAATCAACTACAGAACAGGAAGCGGTAGCGACCTGGCCGTTGCAGTACCACTAACACAATTTAAGTCAATCGCAACCGCCGGGTCGCTACCGCTTCCTGTTCTGTAGTTGAGTGCCTATCGTCACAGGGGGAAAATACTAAACTCACCTTCAGTTCACGGCTTTTTACCGCCGCGCTTGAATTGTTGATACTCACCGGTCTCAGTAAAGGCCTGGGAGAGTTTATCGGGATCGTTATGGCGCTGCAGAACCTGAATCCAGAAGAGCATACCCCGCAGATCGTTATCGGGCGAGTCATCCGGGTTGCGTCGCAAGTAACCAAAGTAGTGCAGGACGACCAGCGACCGGGCCTGCTCTTTGAGAACGAACGACTCACTCTCGACGATTTTTAGCAAGACACCGGCGCGCGTCTCAGCCTTGCCAATCAAAGCTTGCACTAGCGTAGCGCGTTCCGCTGTGCTCAACGTCACGCCGGCGTTCTCGAGTAGACGATCCACAAACTGATCCTCAGTCATCCCGGAATAGGCTGCCTGGAATGCTGTGCTCTTGGTCCATGTGTCGGCAAACTGAGTGAGGTTGCTGAGCAACTGCTGCTCCTCACCCTCCGCGCCCTTAATCACTCCGCGACCAAGCGTCAGCACGTCTTTGCTGAAATCGCCGAAGCGCGGGATGTGTCCCGTGGACGCGACCTGCATCCGAAAAAGCCTCTGACTCCAGCTTCGGTAGTGACCCAGCATGTTGACAGGATCATCCGCCACGAGCGCGCTCCACTCGCCCACAGACATACCGAAAGGCAGTGTGCCCTCACCCCGCGAGTCCGGTTCGATCTTTGTCACAGCGTAAAGGTCATCGCGCTGATCGTAGCGTTGAATGAAACGCAGGCGACCGGACGCTACTCCGCGTACGACCAGGGCCTCGTAGTCAGCACGTCGCTCGGGCGCAACAAGGTGCGTCTGCACGACAAGATAAGAGGCAGGTATCTTTTCCATCAGATCAATTAACTCGGAAGAGATGTGCCCCTGGCGCGTCAGGGTTTCAATCTGGTACGCGTAAGGCGTGACGAAGCCCGAAGTGCCTACGATGAGCGGTTTTGCGTGATCCGCCGCGCGAAGGATGTGGCGATGATTGAACTCTGGTCCGGTGGGGAGCACCACGATGCCACCCCGCATTTGGGTATCTTTTAGACGTAGGGTGACCGCGTCAGGGAAAACATCGCCGCGCATGACCTTGAGCGGTGCGGCGTTGAGTTCGAACAGCAGCAGCACGCAGGCGGCCGCGTGCACCGCTTCCGGACGCACGCGCGGCCACCTTGTCGCTACCAGGTCCCCGATTCGTTTCACGCCTAGCCCGGCGAGGATGGCGAGGCCGAGATAAGCGATCATCGCTCCGCGCGTCACCACCCGCATGCTTCTAAAGAGAGGCAGCATGTCGTAGAGAATTCGATAGAAGAAGAAATTCCAACCGAGCGAATAGCAGAAACCTACGACCACCCACAACAGACTGAGCCAGTAAGCGTCGCTTCGTCGCGGGGAACGCAGCGTCTCGATCAGGTTGGAATTCTCGCCTATCCGGAGAATGGCCGGGTAGGCGATGCACATGCGTGCAATACCAGCAATGAGCAACGCAGCAAGGGCACGTTCCGACGTTAAGTAGTTGAAGATGCCGCGGAAAGCGGGCGTGCCGTCGAACCCGATCGCAAAAACTGAGATGACGAACACGAAGACAATGAAGGCGTCAAGCCACACCCGCGATCTCTTTCGCGTTTGGGATTCATCGCCGGAGTAACGGTGCCTCTTAAAAGGCTCAACGAGCAAGACCGCGGCGAGCGAAAGCAGGATAGGAAGCAGACCCGGAAAGAGCTTGAATTTCCAGCCCTCGTGAAGGTTCGAGCCGAAACTACTCCAAAACTTATTACGCACCTCGACCGAGAACCAGTGAATGGGCCATGCCGATTCTGCCTTAACGTCCTCGATGCGTCGGGTGAAGCCGTACAACTTCGACGCGATGTAGTAGGGCGCCATAAACGGCATCAGCGCCACCGCAGCGACAACCAAGGCCGCCGCGCCGCGCAGCCAGAAAGCGCGCTCGCGCCAGAGGCGGTAACGCGTTAGCAGCACTCCGGCCGAGAGCGCAAATGGAAGGAGAGAAAGTATGAACCAGGAGATCGTAGTCAGCCCCGACATGAAAAATGCCACGCCCAGCCAGACCGTGCGCCCTCGGCTTCGCTCGCGCGCGAACAACACCAATGCCTCGAACAGCAACGGTACCCAGGGCGAGAAGAGGTAAGCCAATTGCGACATCATGTTGAAGCGGTACGGGATAAACGCGAAGATGATTCCGGCGAC
This sequence comes from Pyrinomonadaceae bacterium, assembly GCA_046261995.1. Classification (GTDB taxonomy): domain Bacteria; phylum Acidobacteriota; class Blastocatellia; order Pyrinomonadales; family Pyrinomonadaceae; genus PSRF01. The sequence goes on along the minus strand of JBHENP010000018.1, from coordinate 53,779 downwards.
CCAGGCGACGCCATAAGAGCCCGTGAGAGTTCGCCCCAGACGGAATGCCCCGTAGCCGCTGGCGACAAACCCGAAGAACATCGCAATGGCGTGGACTGTCAGTGGACGCAGGCCCAGCGCAAAGAGCGGAAAGAAGAGGATCGCAATGCCATACGAATGCTCGCTGAAAGCCAGTGTGTAGCGATAAGGATAAAAAACGTTCGAATGAAAAAGATTTAGCGGGTCAGTGAACGTCTGGTGGAAATCCCACCAAATAATCCAAGCGATGAGGTAAGGATCTCCGGGGTCGACGACCGCGTCGCGCAGCCGGGTTACATAGGGCCAGGTTAGCGTCGCTGTGAACAAGCAGAACGCAAGGATAATCAAAAATTCGCGCGCTACAGGGATGCGAAGAAATCGGCGAACCAGTGCAGAAGGCGTGCGCTCTTCGCCTGGCTCCTCAGATTGAGCTTCAGTTTGAGGGACTGCTGTAGTTGTCATTTTGGCGGGCGTGGTGTTAGTTTTGGGCTCTTCTTCAGTACCAGAGTCCTTGTATACCAACTCAGCAGCGAAGTCCGGAACAAGGTCTTGACAGGCTCAGTCTGGCGATATCGGTCTACCACTTTCTAGGATGCCCAGTGTGGAGTTTTATAACATGTTCCTGAGATAACCAACCTTGCCGTGATGATACCTGAGCCACCAGCCAATTATTCAAAACACGAGAAGGCAGACTCGGAAGTATCAAACAAAGAAATCTCCATTGTAATGCCCTGCCTGAATGAGGCCGAGACGCTGCGGGCCTGCATTGAAAAGGCCCGACGCGCGTTGAGCGAGGATAATATCATCGGGGAGATTATCGTTGCCGACAACGGCAGCACCGACGGCTCGCAGGCGCTTGCGGCAGAACTCGGCGCGCGTGTCATTAATGTTCAGGCCAAAGGTTACGGAAATGCGCTGATGGGTGGTATAGCTGCGGCTCGAGGAAAGTACATCATAATGGGGGACGCCGACGACAGCTACGACTTTTCCAACTTGCGTCCCTTCATCGAGAAACTGCGCCAGGGCTACGATCTAGTGATGGGAAACCGTTTCAAGGGCGGTATCAAACCTGGAGCCATGTCCCCCACGCACAGGTATTTGGGGAACCCGGTTCTCACCGCAATCGGGCGACTGTTCTTTCGCAGCCCTTGCGGCGATTTTCACTGCGGGCTCCGCGGTTTCGGCAAGGCTGCTGTAACACAACTCGACCTGCGGACGACGGGAATGGAGTTCGCGAGTGAGATGGTGGTCAAGGCGACCCTTCACAAAATGCGAATCGCCGAGGTGCCGACTATTCTGTCTCCGGATGGTCGCGGCCGTCCGCCACATTTGCAAACCTGGCGCGATGGATGGCGTCACCTCAGGTTCCTGCTCCTTTACAGTCCGCGGTGGCTGTTTCTTTATCCTGGCGCGCTGCTGATGCTAGCAGGCCTGGTAACGGGTTTATGGCTCTGGCCGGGCCCCAGGAAAATTGGCGGCGTCACCTTCGACGTGCATACGCTGGTCTATGCGTCCATGGCAATTCTTGTTGGCTTTCAGGCCATCGCTTTCGCGGTGTTCACAAAGATTTTCGCTATCAGCGAAGGACTGCTACCAGAAGACCCGCGATTAAATTACTTATTCAGGTGGGTGACTCTGGAGGTAGGACTGATTGTTGGTGGCGTGCTAATGCTAATTGGGATCGTCGGTTCAGTTTATGCCCTGGACATCTGGGGCCAACGCTCATTCGGTCCGCTGGATCCGTCACAAACGTTACGCACAGTTATCCCGGCTGTGACTTGTCTTACTTTAGGGTGTCAGATCATTTTCTCCAGTTTCTTCTTAAGCGTGCTGGGGCTGAGGCGGCGATGACAGACGAGACAAAATTCGACGAGTATTCCGAAGACTACGATTCTGCCCTCGCTGAAAGTCTTTCAGTAACGGGAGAGGACAAAGACTTCTTCGCTCGCGGTCGCATTGCGTGGGCTGCGAAGTGTCTTAGCAACTTGAAAGCACAACCGTTAGCGGCTATGGATTTCGGATGTGGAATAGGCACGGCGACGCCTTACTTGATTGAGCTGCTCAAGGTTAAGTCTTTGTTGGGGATAGACTCGTCAGTCAAGTGCCTGGGGGTTGCTGAACGGACATGGGCATCAGAGCAAGTCCGATTTGCACTCTTAGATCAGTATCAGCCTCGTCCGGAAATAGATTTTGCATACACCAACGGCGTATTTCATCATATCCCCGAAGCTAAACGAGCTGCCGCGGTCAATCTCATCTATCGCGCGCTTCGCCCCGGTGGGCTTTTCGCTTTCTGGGAGAATAATCCCTGGAATCCCGGCACCCGCTACGTCATGAGTCGTTGCGAATTCGATAAAGACGCGATCACTCTGACGCCCACAAGTGCACGAGGCCTGTTGCAATCCGGCGGCTTTGAAGTTCTCAGTACAGACTTCCTCTTTATCTTTCCTAAAGCTCTGCGGATGCTGCGAGGCATCGAGCCGATGGTTTCGCGCCTGCCACTCGGCGGTCAATACCAGGTCCTTTGCCGTAAACCCGGAGGCGAAGATAGCGCCGGCGCCGAATGAAAGCACTGAACGAACATCCAGATTCGTTCTTTGGAAAAGCCCGCGCCGTATTGAGAACGCGCGTCGAGTTCGGCGACCTGCTGGTGTTTTTGTACGCGCTCGTATTCGTCCGGCAGTACCTCTGGGTCCTCGACAACAACTTTCTCGCCTGGGCAGTAAGCGTGCCGGTGGCGGCAGCGTGTTGGTACCTCTACATTTCCACGAAACAATTTCCGGCAGAGACATTCGGTCGCAGTTTCTGGCTGCTGGTGGGACTTCCCCTACTCGCTGCCTATTTGCTACGAGCTGCTTTCCCGGATCGTTCTTTCGACGTACTTACCTATCACTTGCTTCACGCCGAGCGCACTCTGCGCGGGGCACTCTTTGCTCCCGGGGATTTCTTCCCATCACATGTGCCCTTCAACCCCGCCGCCGACACAGTCACGGGTATCAGCCGATTGTTTCTAGGATTCAGACTCGGCACTGTAATTAACCTTTTCGCGCTTGTCTGGGTAGCGCAAGTTACGTACAAGATTTTGAGACCGTTTGTCGGACGTGCCTGGCTGAGAGCAGTGTGCGTACTGTTGATCGTCCTTACTGAGAACCTGCTTTTCGAGATCAGTACGTACATGGTTGATCTGCTGACGCTCCCACTCATGCTTGAGGCGACGCTGCTGACTTTGCGCTTCGAGGAAGCTAAGAACCGGCGCGCCAATCTTATTCACGTGGCCGTGTTGCTCGGAGCAAGCACGGCGTTCAAGCTCACAAACCTCGCAGTTGTGCTGCCGATCCTCGCCGTGTGCGCCTACAAGATGGTTGTGGGGTCACAGAGGTTCACGCCGAAGCAGTTGATGACCAGCGCGCTACTCGCGCTGGCCGCCTTCATCGCGCCATTATTGCCTTTCACCGTTTACATCTTTAGCGTTACAGGCAATCCGATCTTTCCGGCTGCCAACGTTTTCTTCAAATCTATCTACTGGCCGACGCACGGCGAGTGGGATAACCGGTTCGGACCGCAGACCATCTGGGAGACCATCGCCTGGCCGGTGCTGATCTGGTTTAAGCCGGAGCGACATTCGGAGTTGGCCGTCTACTCCGGACGTCTGTCGCTGGGTTTTATCGTTGCTGTTGCGGGCCTCGTGTTTGCGTGGCGCAACCGGCGCGCACGTACGCTTTGCTTCGTCCTTGTCTCAAGTGCTCTGCTCTGGAGCCTCGCGGCTACAGGCTACAGCCGTTATGGTCTCTATGAGGACATGCTCGCGGGCGTAGTTGTCGTCGCAATCGCTTCGGCTCTGACCACAAGCCACTCCTGGTCTAAACCTTCTTGGAGAATGGCGCTCGCCTCGGTCTTCTGTGTCGTGCTTGTGGTCCAGGCAGGTATTGCTTGCTCTTACGTGCTGCAGAAGGAATGGGGCGCGCGCACCACCTTCATCGAACAGCCAGATATCTACACCCAAGAGGCGAAACTAATGCTGCGCGATCACTCCCTCAGAAGTTTCCTCACTGATCAGGAGCGCGAGCAGTTTGACGCCGTTCAGATGTGGGTCGAGACTTGCGCCAAGTCGACCGGCTTCGAGGCGCTGCTGAACGCACGCGCGCCAATCGTTGCTGCGCGTCAGCCGGAGTTCTTTTTCACGCGCGAATCACGGAGGCAGTTTATCCGCGTCATCGAAGAGTTGCCCGCTCAAAGGATGTTCTCGCTTTGCCTCACTGATGATCTGCCTACCGCGAGGCAGGCGATCGCGGAGCGAGGACTCGAGGTTGGAAAGCTAACACCAGTGAATCTTCCCTTCTTTTCACCTCGCGACCGGATCGGTATGATGCTCATCGAAGTACGCGTACCGCAGGACGCTGCGGCGCGTAGCGAGTTTGAGTCAGGGTGGATGAAAGGCGCCTTTCCACCATCCGTCTATCGCGAAGAGATCGTAGCACTTGACGCCCCGTCGCTGATGCGTCCCGGCCAGAAAGTAAACATCCGGTTCAAGGTAAAAAATCTTGGTAGCTCGAGCTGGCCAGCCGTCGGCACCAAAGACTTTAGATACCAGGTTAATCTCGGTAATCACTGGATCGGCGCCAGCACGACCGTCGAGGATAATCGCGTGGCGATGACGGCCGATCTGCCTCCGGGCGGTGAAACTGAGATGACCTTAGCCGTGACGGCGCCAACGACTCCGGGCGAATACACGCTCGAGTTAGATATGGTGCACGAAGGAGTAACCTGGTTTAGCGAAAGAGGGGCGCAACCTTTGCGACTTAACGTGCGCGTCGCACCATAGCTGTTACTACTGACGCGCCTCAATTGTAGGGGAGTCCCCGTGGGCACCCCAACGACGCCCACACAATGGTGATCTCGAAGGAAGTGAGTTGCTCAAACACGGGGCGGGCAGTGCCGCCCCACAATGCAATGAGCGCACTACAACGTCTAAATAATAAGAGTCTGACAATAGAGGAACATTAGATCATGCAGTTGAGAATCACTCTCCTAGCCGCAGCCGTTGTGTGCTTGATAGTAACGGTGGGCTGTAAACCGAAGATGACGACGAACACCGCGGCACCGGCTCAAAGCGCCAGCACGCCAATAGTTTCCAAGGTGGCGGGACCGTTGCCCGACAAAGGCTTTAAAGCGCAGATCACTACGGTTGACATGCCATCAAGGCTTCGCATGGGACAGAAGGAAACCATCACGGTCAAGATCAAGAACACGAGCGATGTTGTTTGGTGGCAGCGGGGCGGTGAGACGAACGACCGTTCAGACAACAAGTTCTACATCGCCCTGGGAAATCACTGGCTCGACAAAGATGAAAAGCGCACGTCCGATCTGGAAGGGCACAACGGTATTCCCAGGGATTTGAAGCCCGGCGAAGAGAGCGAGATGACGCTTCTGATCACCGCCCCTAAGGAGCCTGGCGAGTACATGATTGAGTTGGACATGGTGCAGGAAGGTGTTTCCTGGTTTGGTGACAAAGGCTCATCAACAACGAAGGCAAAAGTCACGGTAGTGAAATAGTCAGTAGTCAGTTGTCAGTTGCAGTTTGTACACTGTGCCTGTGCTTTGTGCTTGGTGCTTTGTACTTGGATCTGTAATTGAAATTGCTACCTGCGACGAAGCACGAATGGTGATAAGAGGTTCAAAGTACAAAGTACAAAGTACAAAGTACAAAGTACAAAGTTCAAAGCACAGCACGAACAACTGACCACTGACCACTGACCACTGACCAATCCCCTATGCGATTAGCTTACTTCAGTCCGCTTGGTCCTCAACGTTCAGGGATTAGCGACTACAGTGAAGAACTACTACCTAATCTGGCCACTGGAGCCGAGATCACGCTCTTTGTTGATGGCTTTCACCCATTGAACCGTGAACTTACTTCCCGGTTTGAAGTTTGCGATTATCGAAGACAACGCTCAGGTTTGCGTCGAATTGAAGAATTTGACGCGGTCATTTATCACATGGGTAACGACCACCGCTACCACGCCGGCATCCTTGAAGCGATGCAAAAGCGGAGCGGCGTCGTTGTCTTTCATGATTTCGCGCTTCAGGATTTCTTCCTGGGTTTCGCTCGTGATCGAGGTGATCTACGCTTGTACCTTGATGAAGTTGAACACTGTCACGGCGATGCTGCTCGCAAGGAAGCGGCTGAGGCTTTAGCGAGAGGTGGAGCTCCGGCAATGCTGGCACGTCCGGTTGTGTTTCCGCTCAACTGCCGAATTGCTAACTCGGCAGAAGGAATCATCGTCCACTCTGAATGGAGTCGCACCCGCTTTGCTCGCATCGCGCCGACTGTGCCGCTCGCGTATATTCCGATGCCCGTCACATTTTCCGCAGCGGACCGCGAACAGTCGTCGTCAAACGACGCAGTGAGGATTGCCAGCTTTGGTCTGATCACTCCCGGAAAAGGAATAGAACGCGCCTTACGTGCCCTCTCAGCACTCAAGCAAACACATCGCTTTCGTTATTCTCTGGTCGGCGAGACGAATGCTTTCTATGACGTGCGCGATCTTGTCCGTCGGTATCGGATGGAGGACTGCGTGGAGATTACTGGACACGTGACTCTCGAACAATTCAAGCGCCGGATTGATGAGACTGATATTGCTTTGAATATCCGCGAACGAACTGTGGGCGAGACCAGTGCCAGCCTGTGTCGACTGATGGCTGCAGGAGTATGCAGCGTGGTCGCCGAAACCGGCTGGTACGCCGAGCTGCCGGATGACAGTGTCGTAAAGATCCCTCTGGAATCCCATACCGACGAGCTGCTGATAGCCTATCTCGACCGTCTGATCAAAGACGAAGCTCTGCGCCGGCGAATTGGAGCAAACGCTCAGCGCCATGCTCGTAAAGAGCACTCGGTGGAACGCGGCGCCGCTGATTATCTAGCCTTCATTCGCGAAGTGATCGACCAGCGGCCCCGGCGTAAATTCCTCACTGACGTTTCGCGAGAACTCTCGCTGCTTAGCGTTGACTCCTCCGACGAGTCCTTTCTGCGGCGTGTGGCCGGGGACGTGGCGAGCCTGATTCCGGCTGAAATCTCAGGGTTAAGAAATGTTTCTTCGTTGGGCCACCCGACCGCGGCTCAATCTGAATCGGTGTCGTCCAACGGTAATGAGCGTTCCAGTCCTGGAGCACAACCATCTGGTGTCGGGCGCATGCGGAAACCTGACGGTGTTGACTACAAGCACGCGGCCGTTGAATATCCACGCCGTTTGGATGCAGAACGCCACCATTACCTCAAGACCAAGCCCTTCTACAATCTTGCGAACAAGCCACCCAAGCATCAAGGCGATGGAATGGACGCCGAGACGCATCGTCATTTTTGTGACTTTGCAAACATCGCAAGTACGTTGGGGCTTCCGGCCGGCAGCCGCATTTTGGATGTGGGCTGCGGTTCAGGTTGGCTGAGCGAGTATTTCGCGCGACTCGGCTACCGGGTGAAGGGCGTTGACATTAGTCCCACACTGATTGAAATGTCGCTCGATCGCCTGGCGCGCGTACCGTACGATGTCGATCATGAGAACGCTCTGCGATGTTCGTTCGAAGTGCACGACATCGAAGCCAGACCCCTTACGGAACAGTTTGACGCAGTCCTTTGCTACGACTCACTCCATCACTTTGAGGATGAAAGGGCTGTAATGCGTCACATCGCCGCAATGCTCCCGGTGGGTGGCGTGCTTTTTATTCTTGAAGGCGAGCGTCCGCCCTCGGGTTCAGCCACCGAAGATGAACTGTATGGAGTCATGTGCCAATACGGCACGCTCGAATCACCTTTTGATTATGGCCACCTGCGACAACTTCTGGATGAACACGGTTTCGCGGTTATCGGAGATTACGCCAGCGTCAACGGGCTGTTCGAGCGGGAAATTATCCAGGGTGATCTGCTTCCCCTAACGAATGTACCAATGAATTATCATTATCTTGCTTGCAAGAAGGTCATTGACGGCGCGCCTGCTTCGACCGTTCCTGACAGCCGCTCGCCCGGATTGTTGCGCGCTCGCATCACGTCCGCAACAGGTCGACACTATCGACTCGCACCCGGACAAGCATTAAGTATTGAGTTGGAGATTGAGAACACGGGCGATACTCTCTGGCTTGCCGGTCGCGAAACACGTACGGGCATCGTGATGCCGGGAGTTCGCATACGCGACAATGCAGGTACGCTCGTTAGCGAGTTTCACGGCCAGCCCCCGCTGCCGCGTGCCGTGGCGCCCGGCGAATCAGTGCGGTTGAAGATTGAACACGATGCGCCTCAACGCCCGGGCGAGTACACGGTCAAGTTCGATCTGGTTGACCAGCATGTCTGCTGGTTCGAAGACGTCGGCTCTGAGCCGCTTACAATCGGGTTTGAGGTAAGTGAGGATTAGAGAAACCTGAGCGACCCCACTCAAGGGACCGAAATTCGCCGGTGAGGAACGGTTTATCCCTCAGCAAATGTCCGACATGCTTCAGCTTGTCGTCGAGATCAGGAACTCTCAATGTGCGACGTTACGGGTAATATCATTGCTTGAATGTTCCCAATGTCGACGACAAGCTGAAGCATGTCGGACATCTGCTCAGCGGCTTATACGCTAGTCACATCTCTTCCCCTCACCGATAAGACTATCAAAGCGGCCCCGGTGAGCAGAGAAATCAACAGACCAACCATCACAGACCAAGGACGATAGACAAAACTAACCTGGTGTTCGCCGGGTGATATCGGAACCCCACGCAAACCATAGTTGACACGCAACACGTCCGCAGCCTGGCCATCTATGTACACGCGCCAACCGGGATAATCATTCTCGCTTAGCACCAGAATTGAATAACCACTGGAGTGGGCCTGCAAATTCACCCGGTTTGGCTCGTAGGCGGTGATCTCCACGCGCCCGGCTTCCGCTGCGGTTGCCGAAAGATTCGGCAATTCAGTTTCGAGCAAAGCCGTGCGTTGCGGATCCCACTTTGACCCGTCGGGGAGCAAGCCGCTGCGAATTACCTGAAGTATCGCGTTTTCATCGAGCACATGGGCCTCCGACACCAGCCATGCACGCGGTAAGGCCCGGGCATTCTCGTAGATGTTTACGTGGCGTGTCTGGGCCAGGAGGTTCCAACGATCGCTCTCGGTGCGAGGTTGGTCCCGTTCCGTCTCGGGTGACGTGCTTTCTATCTGGATAAATTCGCGGCTAAGTGGGTACGATTTCTCTTCGCTCCTATTTATCAGCGAGAGGCGAAAAACAGTCAGCAGCAGATTGGGCCATTGACTTTGTGGTTCAAGCACGATTTCACCGCTCTCTATCGCTGCCTTTTCGGGAAGCGCGAACGAGGTTACGTAGGTGTGGCCCTGGTATTTATACCGGCTGTCGTTGACATCGTAGCTAGTTGCTATCAGAGATCGTTTATGCCGAATCCGAGTGCGGATGTCCGGGCGATCAAAGGCCCAGTCGGCGGTGTCCTTACCCGCCTTCAACATAAACTCGAAGATGCGGCCATCTCTTGCTTTTAAGCGAAGGCGGGCGACGGTCGCGTCGTCGGGAACATCTTCAGCCCATGAAAGGTTCGTTAATAGCGCGACGTGGTCGATTTCAACCGCTGGAACGGCGAACCGCAAGCGCTTGTTCTCCCCAATGTTCGGCAGCGCGAGATCGCTCGGGGCAAACATGAAGCGGCCATATTTCTCTGTTGCTGGAGGAAAATCCGGCTCGATTGCGGAAGTGAACGCCTCAGCACCTGAATCGGTTTGCACTTCTTCAGGTCGTCTTCGGATCGATAGAAGGTAGCGCACGTTTAGTAGATCTGTTTCCCGACTGAGGCCGCGAAGCGTGGCGTCGGGATTAGTTAGCTCGCCCCATAATTTCATTTGCCCGGCAAGCTGACTGTACCGCTCAAGCCCAAAACCATCGTAGCCGGCGGCGTTCTGAATGCCATACATCATGTAAACATCTGGCTCAGTCCACAGTACCCAGTCAGGCGAGCGCCGGGGTAAAGTTACTGCATTCGGCACGGGATCAAACGCTTCCCTGGTAGTAAGAATTCTGTAACTGCCGGGATCACGCGGCGCCTTTTCGCGCAGCAGCTTGACTGTTTCAGGCTCGCCCCAGAATTCCCCGGGGATTCTGCTGCTCGACATGTACCATCCGCTGGACTGACCCCACACAGCCAGGTCGATCGCCAGCACCGCCAGCAGCACTGCTGTGCTTCCGCGCCGCCTGCGCGTGAAGGCCCACAAAGCCCATGCGCTCACGGCGGCAACCACAATTGGAAGGAACAGCTCCGGGGCGCGCAGCAGGCTAACGGGCGCCTGACGTCCCAGATGAAAATCCGGGTGTCTCCACCAGGTCACAACCAGACAAGTTAGAAGGAAGACTAATCCGGTCACGATCGCGACTCGTCGCACCGCGTGCCTGCTCCCCCTTATCGCGGACAGAGAGGTCAGTCCACGGCCGGCAAGCACCGCGATGGCAAAGTTGACCTCCATCAAGTGTCGCGCGGGAACTCGGAAGAGATTCAGAACCGGCACATAGTAAATGAGCTTGTAGAGGTATAGTGGAGCGCCATTTCCGAACGCGAGCATCAGACAACCGAGCCCGGCAATTGCCCAAAACTTCGTGCGTGAGTCAGGTTTTAGTAGCAACGCAACCATTGCCAGCATGATCGCCAACACGCCCGCATAGGCCACGTACTCGGTATAAAACGCCTGACCAATGTAAGGCGCGCGGAAAAAACGGCCATCGCCTCCGCCCATTATGTATGGAGCCACAAACGTTGATACGAAACGCCGCGGCATCGAGAACGAAACGAAGAAGTCATAAGTGGCCGTGATGCGGAGGCTGTTGCGAAGCAACTCGAACGTCGGTACGATCTGCACTGCGGCAAGCAATAGACCAGACGATGTGAAAGCGAGCGCAGACAGATAACGTTTACGTGTTTGGCGATAGGCCAGCGCCATGACGATGGCATAAGCTGCGACCAGCATTAGCGAATAGGCAGAAGTTTGGTGATGTCCGGCAAAAACCTGGAGAGCTACTAGTATGGCTAATAGTGCGCCGCGCGTGCGACGCCCGTTGCCCGCGTATCGTTCCAAAGCCCAGAGCACCCAAGGCAGCATCGCAGCCGTGTGAACTATGTTGATGTGGCTGATCTGCCCTATGAGAAAACCTCCCCATTGCCAGATCAGGCTGGTGGCCACGGCGCCTGGTACCGATGCGCCCGTCCGACGCGCGTAAAGGTAAGCGCCCGACGCCGCCACCATGTATGCCGAAATGACCATCAAGTCCGTGGCGACGACGGGAGAGAACACGACATAAAACCAGTTCAGCGGAAACAGCAGCCCGCCCTGGGCTGCGGCCAGCAGTGGCATTCCGCTGAAAATGTAAGGGTTCCATAGGGGCAAATATCCCGACCAAACGATCTGCGCCGCAGCGACTCGCAGGGGAACGTTGAAAAGCATCCCGTCGTCGGGACCAAGTACCAGATGATTGAGTAGGGCTGGCAGAAAATACAATATTGGCGCCACTGTAACTATCAGTGCCGCAACATAGTCAGTTTTTATCCTCAGGCGGGGGTTGAATGGACCAGGCATTAGAAAGTCAGGAAAGTGTAGCGGGAGAAAGTTGGTCTGTCGTGGCTCCCAGGCGCGTGCTCGAAGTGCTCAAGCCGTTCATCCTCGCGCACCAGGCTGAAGTGGTGTGCGCTTGTTTGCTGCTCTTGATGACCATAAATCTCTTCGCGGCGATTTCGCGCAAGAGTATTACCAATGATGAAATCGTTCACATTCCGGCCGGATACTATCATCTAGTCGCCGGAGACTTCCATCTCAACAATGAGCATCCACCGCTCGTAAAGATGTGGGCTGCGCTGCCGCTCTTGTTCATTCAGCCTGAGGAACCGGCTGCTGTAACCGATCCGAATGAAGGCTTTATGGAGCGCACTTGGGGATACCACCAACGTTTTTGGCAGGCCAACCGCGCTCATTTCGGATCCATCACTTTCTGGACCCGGGCAATGATGGTCCCACTGACGCTCACGCTCGGCGCCCTGATCTTCGTTTACGCGCGGAAACTCTTCGGTAAGGCAGCGGCGCTCTTCGCGGTGGCGCTCTATGTCCTGGAACCTACTGTGCTTGCCCATGGACGCGTGGTCCATACTGATGTTCCGGCTGCGCTCGCCTACTTGCTATTTTTCTTCGCCCTTCATTTGTACGCTGATGAACCCTCTCTGAAACGCGCCCTTCTGCTCGGACTCGGTTCTGGCGTCGCGTTGTTGACGAAGTTTTCAATGATTGTAATCCTTCCTGTCCTCGCGCTTGCAGCCGTCGCATTATTCTGGAGAGCGATTTTGGATCGCGGTGGCAAGCGCGAGCGCGACACCGCCTTGGATATATCGAGCGATGGGGAATCCAAAGCGCTGTCGCCGCTTCGCTCTTCCGGCGCCCTCCATAAGTGGCTGGGCCCGAAGAGCAAGCAGCTTCTCATTCACGCGTTGGTGGTGGCAGGTGTCATCCTGTTCCTGGTCAACGCAATGTACGGTTTTCAGCGTCCGACATTGGAAGCGTCGGACGTGCGCTGGGTGGCGATGAAATCTGCGGGGCTCTTTGGCGTTTTGATGAACGCGTTTACCGTGCTCTCGAAAGTAGTGCCCACATATTTCCTGTTCGGTCTATACAATGTCGTCATCCACAATCAATACGGGCACTCGGCATCGCTGCTCGGCGCGCACAGCGATCTTGGCTGGTGGTACTACTTCCCCGTTGCATTCGCGCTGAAGACCACGCTTCCCTTCCTGATCCTTTCACTTGCAACGCTCATATGGTCACTCTATAGACTCGTCGTTGCGCGAGAGCGTGTGTTCGCGTTCGTACTGGTGCCGTTGGGAATCTATCTTGCGATCTCACTGACCAGTCATATTAACATCGGTATTCGTCACTTCTTGCCTGCGTATCCATTCTTGTTCATCGCTGCAGGCGCTTTGCTTGACCGGTTGCTTCGAGCCCGGCGCGCTCGAATAGCAGCAGTCCTTTTCATCGCTTTAAATTTTAGCTGGATGATCTACGAAGCGGCGCGCTCATTCCCAAACTACATCCCTTACACCAATCAACTCGCTGGCGGGCAACCAGGATGGCGCTACCTTTCGGACTCGAATGTTGAATGGGGCGATGATGTCGCCGAACTCGCCACCTACCTCAAAGCTCGCGGCGAGACTCGGGTATACGCAGTAGTATCTGCCGGTTGGAGTACGCTCAATCAGTACGGCGTGGAATACGTCAATCTATTGTCACTGCCGGCTGGTTCGACTCCAGACACGCGTTACGTGGCCATCGGCGCGAGCTTTCTTAATGGCTCAACCATCCCTGGAGGCGTCGAAGGCCGACAGACGACAGACGAGCGAACCAACTTCTTCGCGCGCTACCGAGATCGCAAACCCGAAGCGATTTTTGGCGGGACAATCTATCTGTACCGGGAAAAGGAATAACCTGAAGTACACAACCGGGAGCGATGCGACCGCACTCAATAGTAACCGCATCCTTCTAAGAAACGACCTATCATGAAGCTCTCAGTACCAACTCTCAACAGGCGAAAGATAGGTTTTATTTGGCTCTTCCTGGTGTAGGTTGAGTGCGGTCGCTATCGATCCCGGTTCTATATTGGGTGACGGCGTGAAAACAGACATCAGAGAGGCAGAAATCGCAGAGACGTCGCAGAAAGGCGTGCTGCGTTTACGCGGGTCATCAGCGTTCGGCAGAATTTTCCGGGTCGCAAACCAAAATGCAGCCCGGTTAATCTCGGCCGGGCTGCTGTTGGTCATGGCCATCAACCTGTTCAGCGTCATTGCCCGCAAGAGCATCACAATTGACGAAACTCTGATCATTCCCTCCGGCTACTACAATGTGAACTCGCGCACATTTCACATCGAGCCTGACCACCCGCCGCTCTCAAAAGTATTGGCCGGGCTGCCCCTAATATTCTTGCCGCTCGAGGCTCCAATGTTGGCTGACCTGTACCGTGAACCTTCCGCGGATCAAACGGTAATTGCCGGTAACCGCTTTTGGACCACGAACCGGCAGCACTTTGAGAGCGTCTTTTTCTGGGCGCGAGTGCCCATGGTAATCCTGACGCTGCTGCTCGGCACGCTGGTTTTCATTTTTTCGCGACGCTTATTCAACGTTCGCGCCGCGGTGTTGGCCGTTGCTCTTTTTAGCTTGGAGCCGACTATTTTGGCCCATGGCAGAGTAGTGAAGGACATCCACGTCGCCTTCGTCTATTTGCTTTTCTTCTTAGCGCTTTATCTGTACGGCTCCAGGCCTACTCTGCGGCGGGCGGCGTGGCTCGGATTGACATGCGGTCTCGCGCTCGCCGCTAAGCACTCGATGGTGATTCTGGTGCCCGTGCTGCTCTTGTCCTTTTGCTTCTTATATCTTCGTCCACCCTCGGGCTCTGAGAGACGTCAGCTACTGGTGCACTTCCTGATCGCAGCGTGCTGCACGTTGGTAGTGGTGAAAGCGGCTTATCTTTTTGTTGACCAGCCGTTGATAGCCGCCGACATAGAGGCGCTGGTGCGCGATGATCAAGCGCGTTCGGGCGTGCTGCTGTCGGCCTTAGATCGCGCCTCCGTATTTGTCCCACCGTACTTTCTTTATGGCGTGTACCGCACCTTTATACACAACGAGGTCGGGCACCCGGCCTTTCTCCTGGGTGCTTATAGCGACCATGGCTGGTGGTATTACTTCCCGGTCGCATTCGCGCTGAAGACCACGATTCCTTTTTTCCTGATCACCCTGGTCTCGCTCGTGTGGGCCGCGTTTGGCGCGATCCGGCGGGACGTAAGATTCCTGATACTGCTGGCGCCGGTCGGGATCTATGGTCTGATGGCAATGTCGGCCAGCATCAATATCGGCATTCGTCATTTGCTTCCTGTTTTCCCTTTTCTTTTTATCCTCGGGGGCGCTCTGCTGGATCGCTTGCTACGCGCGCGGCGAAACCCACAACTCGGAGTTGCGGTAGTTATCGTCATCATGGCTGCTTGTGCCGTTGAGGCTGTGCGTACGTATCCAAACTATATTCCGTATATGAATCAGTTCGCGTCGGGTCGCCCTGCATGGCATCTCCTTTCGGACTCCAATGTTGAGTGGGGTGATGACACAGGCGCTGTGGCCGAGTATTTGAAGGAGCGCGGTGAGACGCGCGTGCGCGCTTCTTTCCTTGGTGGACCGGCGCTGCTGCCACTGTATGGCGTGGAGTACGTTGACCTGCTGTCTCCTCCCGGAACGCCTATGCCGGAGACGCGTTACGTCGCGCTGGGGGCGAGCTTTCTGAACGGCTCTACAGTGCCGGGATGGAGCGCAGGCAGCGGGCGAGAAACAAAAGAGCAACAACGGAACTTCTTCGCCGATTACCGCAATCGTTCTCCCGAAGCAATCTTCGGCAACTCAATCTATTTGTACCGCGTGAACGAGTGAGTCGGATTTAGTGGTCCAAGAGAAAAGAAATCGATCACTAAATACCAATCAAGCGACACTAATTCGCAGGTTGGGAAGGGCGGTTTACCCCACTCAAGACTGACATCCATTCATCCTTGAATTGTTAATTCACTGCTTGAGTGGCTGCTAATCTTGAGCGGGGCAAACCGCCCTTCCCAACCTGCGAATTTCCGAATGCTGATCAGTATCCGGACGCGAACTTAGTTTTTCACAACTTCTGGAAGTTGGTGGATGGTTCACGCATTTCGCTTCCACT
Organism: Pyrinomonadaceae bacterium; assembly: GCA_046261995.1. Classification (GTDB taxonomy): domain Bacteria; phylum Acidobacteriota; class Blastocatellia; order Pyrinomonadales; family Pyrinomonadaceae; genus PSRF01. The sequence continues at coordinate 38,018 of JBHENP010000018.1, read as the reverse complement.
TCCGTCTCGCTTGCTCATAGACGTCGAGCGTGAGACGCGCAGTACGCTCCCAGGTAAACTGCGCGGCCCAGCTTCGCCCCTCGACCGAAAGTCTGGCACGGAGATCATCATTGTCGAGTAGATTGGCCATGGCGCCTGCGAGCTCCTGCACCTTTCCTGGTTCTACGAGGATTGCGGCACCTCCCGTCGTTTCCTCAAGGGCGGGAATGCGGCTCGCGATTACCGGCGCTCCGCAAGCCATGGCTTCAAGCGGTGGCAGGCCGAAGCCTTCATAAATGGAAGGATAGACAAACGCTCGGCACGAAGAATAGAGAGCACGCAGTTCTTCGTCGTTAAGATATTCGGTAAGGATAATTCGGTTCCGCACTGGCGATTTTTCTAAAGCATCGAAGAACGGTTGACTAAGCCAGCCGCGGCTGCCTGCGATTACCAGTTGAAGAGTCGGTTGTGATTGCCCGCCGGCAACTTCCTCGAAGGCGCTAACTAGCGTTTGCAGATTTTTGCGCGGCTCAATTGTTCCTACCGTTAGTAGAAAATCGTTTCCTATTCCCAACCGTCGGCGCACCTCCGCGGTCGCGGCAAACTCCATGGGCGCAAAACATTCGCGCGCCGCTTCCGGAACCGCGAAGACCTTCTCGCGGGAAAGCCCCAGGTGGTTGCAGACTTCGCCACGCACACTTTCAGTGGGGACAATCACGAGGTTGGCTGCCCGTGCCATCAGCGGGAGCCGGCCCCGGGAACGGCTGACCCGACGCTTTTCGTGAGTCTCGGGATGAATTAATAAGGAGAGGTCGTGGATGGTGAGCACAGTCGCGCACTGCCGCCAGGGCGGTACGTCGTAGTTCGTGCCGTGAAAGAGCTCCATACCGCTGCGACGAACGTAACGTGGCAACCCCGTGGACCACCAGTGCCTGCCCACCGGGCCAACCTTGACCCGCTTGATTTTCAGGTTGGCCGGAAGCGATATTGAGTCGTCCAGTCCGGAGATGGCAGGGGAACGGTTAGAAGGGTAGACAACCTCGAAATCGGTCTCGGGAGCGACCCGGGCGAGGGCGCTGGCAAGCTCAAAAGTGTAGTGCCCAACGCCGGTTCTGAGCGCCGTCAGGGGGATACCGTCGAGTCCGATGACCATGTTTTACGTGGCTTTAGCTCCGAGTCCAGACAACCTTACATCGGTTCAGTCATCAGAGACGATAGTTTTTCAATAAAGTATGTTATCCGGGAGAGATCCCTATTGACCTATACCGCCTGAGAGGTTAGACTTTAAACCTTGTTGGTGCGTCTAAGTCTCATGACAGACGGACCCCTTGTCCCTTTCCTTAGCTAAATCTATTTCAGGAGCAATAAGATGAGAATTGCCATTGCCGTTTTAGTGATCAGCCTGAGCGGCTTGACTGTTTTGGCCCAGGGCCCCCCGACGCTAAGGATAGTGACAGAGGTTCCCAACCTTCCCTCCGAGCTGTTTTACGGAGATATTAAAGTCAAACCATTACGATTACGGCCGGGAACTAACACCCCTGTTACCATCAATGACGCCGACTTTTTCGTTCACCAGCAGTATGTTGACTTCCTTAGCCGTATGCCAGACCCGAACGGTTTTCCCTTCTGGGTCAACCAAATTACGAGCTGCGGTAGCAACGCGGCGTGCGTCGACGGCCAACGGGTAAATTCGTCAGCCGCCTTCTTCCTTTCCATCGAATTCAGAGGCACCGGATATTTTGTCTACCGTCTCCACAAAGGGAGCTTCGGCGACCTTCCCCGGTATGCCACTTTCATGCCTGATGCGCGTGAGGTGGGCAACGGTGTGATTGTGGGCAACAGCACCGACTGGGAGGCAATATTGAATGCCAACCAGACCGCGTTCGCTAACGCGTGGGTGGATCGACCCGCTTTCCTCGCGCGCTATCCAACGACGGACGCGAACACCTATGTTACCAGCCTGATTGCGACTGCGGGCCTTACCGGGCAGCTGGATCCGGCCCGGATTGTCTCTGAGATGAGTGGCGTTGGTGGTGGTTACCCGTCGGCTGCGGCACGCGCAGTTGGCCTGCGTCGTGTCATCGAGAGCGCGGCCTTCGACACCAGGGAGAAGAGCCCCGCTTTTGTGTTGATGCAGTACTTCGGTTACCTGCGGCGGAATCCCAACGATGCTCCTGACAATAACCTGAATGGTTATAACTTCTGGCTCACCAAGCTAAACCAGCACAACGGCGACTTTCATGCCGCTGAGATGGTCAGGTCGTTCATCGTCGCCGGCGAATACAACAGCCGCTTCTAAGGATCTCAAAGGGGCTTAATTAAAAGGCTGGACTCAGATTTGAGTCCAGCCTTTTTTGCTTTCGCATTCAACTTTGATGGGCCCAGCAAATTTGCAGGTTAAGAAGAGTGCCTTTGAACGAGAGGGGACAGGATCCAATGGATCCGCGCGGTAAGATCTATCAGTAGTCACTCACCCAACAGTAGTCAGTGCCCCGCAGAACCATTTGCCGTAGAGATCGTGTGAAAACTCAACGTCTCATTCTCCCCAACATTTATGTTGGGGTTCAGGTCGCATCGTTATACTGCGCCGAACCATTTTAATGGTTTTTAAGAAGACCCTACCGCGAACCAATGGCATTGATAAGAGGCAGAAAGGATGGCTTGGAATGACGCGCAGAAGGAAACCATTGAAATGGTTGCGATTTCATCCGTGGTGCCGCTGATCCCCAACATAAATGTTGGGGAGAATGAGAGGTTGAGTTTTCACACGGTCTCGTAGCCAATGGATCCCAGCACTCACCCGGCTTTCAGGGTTGCTCAAAGCTAAGTTCACGATCTGATCGAGCTTGCCTAGACACGAATCGTACTTGAGTAACTCCTGCGCGTTGAGTGCTGCGATCCATTGGCTACCCCGCGGCTGCGTGTCTCGATGAGCCTTTACGCGCTTTACCGGCGTTTCACCCCGTGAGGGGTGTGATGTTTATAGCGACAAGACACGACAAACTCGCGCTGTTCGGAGGGGCGGAATGATACGGAATGATACCTTTCACGTTGAGTTCCGCCCCTCCGAACAGCGCTGGAAGGGATAGAGGTCTGGAGCTACAAACATCGCACCCCTCATGGGGGGCCGAAGCGGCTGCGGTATTCGCTTGATGTTATGAACGCCTTAACCATATCTGCCTGGCGGAAGTCGCCGTTGAACTGGTTCAGTTTGGTAAGCCAGAAATTGTATCCGTCGAGGTTGGTGTCAGGCGCATCGTCCGGGTTTCGCTGCAAGTAACCGAAGTACTGCATCAGCACGAACGCCTTGTTGAACTCTCTCTGATTCAGGTTCGAGTTTTCGGCGACCGCGCGCACGACAGCGGCCCGCGCTGCGGCACTCGTCGAGTCTGCGCTAAGCGTCGCGACAAGATTCGCCTTTTCAGTGGAGGCCAGCACCGTTCCAGCGTTTGTGTCGAGTCGCGTAACAAATGCGTCGGCAGACATCCCGGCTGGGTAAAGGCTTTGGAACTCCGGGCGTTGCACGAAAGCCAGCAGAAAAGCTTGCTTGTTGTTTTCCAGCACTTGTTCCCAGCCTGCTTGCCCAACTACCACCCCGCTCCCGATTGTTCTTGTGTCCGGAATAAACGCGGCTCTCCTGACAGGAAACGGCGCGCTGGGCAGATCGCCGTAACCGGCCTTGTACAATCGGTAGACCAGGTAGCCGGTTTCCTGAAACTCAATTGAGAGGAAGAAGGCAGCGCTGGTGTCAATCCGCTTGACCTGACGGCACGCCGCGAAGGGATCGCAGCCGTTGATTCCGTTGACCCAGAACGCAAGTCCCGGCGCATCCGGTTGGCGGCCGAAGAAATCTTCGTATTGTTTGGTGACGAAGAACGTCGAGCCATCGATAGGATTGCCCAGCGTCGCCGTAATGTCGCCCAGGTTTGACTGGCTCGCCGAGAGAATCAGACTGGGCGGGTTGAACCGGTATCCATCCCGGAAGGGGATCACCTCATAGACATCGTTTAATAAAGCGCCGTTGAACTGGTACGTACCATCAGCCGCTGTTACGGTTGAGATCGCTTGTTGCGTCACCTGGTGAATTAGCCATACAGTCACACCCGCCAGTCCGGTACTACCTTCGATCACGCGTCCCTGCAGGTTTATGGTGCGTCTGGTTGCTACGAACGTCACACCGCTTACGTGTGAGTTCATCTGAGTGACCTGTGATACCGGGTTGAAGGTGAAGTTCGGGTGATTAGGCGTTACGGTATAGGTCGCGCCTCCCAGCAAACCGGTGAATTGAAAGTCGCCGTTCGAGTTAGTGATGACAGCCGGATGCGGCAGATTATTCGGAGGGATGCCAGGTCCGGCGGCACTGACTGAGATGCCACTAACGCCATTGCCTCCTCCGTCTACGACCCGGCCCGAAAGATTGAAAACTGGAACAGGTGTGGGCGTCGGGGTGGGGGTCGGCGTCGGGTTGTTGGTGGTCAGAGTCAGTGTATATGTACCCAACTCATTCTGGTTGTCGTCACTGTCAAAGGCAGTGGACTCGATGACATATAAGCCGGTTGCCGGTAATGTGAAGAAGCCGCTTACCGGTATTCGTGAGTTGAGAACGACGCCGAAATCGATGTCGTCGTTTTGCGTCAAGAGTGCACCATTCGGCCCTATCAGGAAGAGATAAGTATCCAGTACCGGATTGGCCGTCGAGTTCATCTCGATTTTTATCTGATCGCCCGCTGCGCCTGAGAAAGAATACTGGTCAGCACGGGTGGCACTCTGCTGAGATGAAAAACAATCGCTCGAACTCAGCGAGGCATTTATTGTCTGGCCATAACTGATCGGTGTGATGGGACAGGCGCTTGAACCTGCCTGGGTAACTGTAAAGCTCTGGTCGGCTATTCTTACGATACCCGAGCGGGCAAAACCCACACTGTTCGGGGCCACCGTAAAGCTGATCGTTGCACTGTTGACCCCGCTACCAGCGGAATTGATAGTGATCCAGCCCACTGAACTCGTTACTCCCCAGGCACAACTAAATCCTGATGTCGTGAGGTTGGTGCTTCCTGAGCCGCCATTAACCCCAAACGCCTGGCTAGTTGGTGAAACTGAGTAAGTACACCCTTGTGTGGTTGCCTGCGAAAGACAGGCGACTTTGCTGTTTGCATGATTTTCGATTTGGGTCACCGAGAATGGGCAGAATTGTTGCAAGGTGCTGCTACCCAGCGAAGTTTGCATGATCGTGTTTTCGCATCCCGGTTCTTGAGTGGGCGGTTGTGCATCGGGATTATTGGTATGGGTCGCGTTAAAGTTGTGACCAATCTCATGCGCCGTCAGAAGGAATTTTCCAGGGGAGGAGCTTAGTCTCTCAGACATTCCATAACTGAAGGGACCCAGCGGACAATCCATCCCTGGTCGATAGGCAATACCGATTGTCGATCCGTCGAAGCTTCTACCCGTCCACATGTGGGCCAGATCTCTAGCCACTGATACACGATTCGCATCCCATTCAGCTTTAAACTGGTCGAGAGCGTCATCTGAGTCAGTAGTTGTATAAGGATCATTTGACGTCGCCCAGACGTTTTGAAATACGATCGAAAACCGCAACCCGAATTGCGTGTTGTAAATCCCTTCAACCTGATTGACGATGCTGATGATTTCGTTTCTGGCGCTTACCGCATTACTGCCAAAAAATGTGAAGTACTCAAAATCGGCCTCAGTCGCCAAATCCACCACTCGTGGTGGCGAGAATAATTCGTCCGTCTCCACATCGTGAGCTTGTGAGGTTGGCACTAGCGACTTAACGCGAGCGGCTTCCGCGCCCACTTTTCCGGCGAGGGTGACGCCGCACTCACCAAAGTTAGTATCGATGACGTCTGCAGAGTTATAGACGAGGAAATCTTTGGAGCTGGCCAAAGTGGAATACCTCTTTCCGGGTTCCACAAATATGAGCCCCGTGGGCGTAATGATTAATCCCTCCAGTGTGTCCTCATCTATGGTGAAACGGGCCTGAGCACCTTTGATTCCTGCTACGGTCCCTTTGTACGTGCGCACCGGTCCCCGCTCTATCGAGCGCACCTCACCACCGTCGAGAGTGACCTGGGCGCGGTAATCCGGCGCCAGCATGTCGTAAGGGGCTAGATTCAACTCGAGCGTGCCTTCGGCGGTGGAAAGCGAGAGTCTGCCAGTCAGACGAACCTGCTCTGCTACTCGTTGGGGCTCCAATTCAACCGAATCGTGCCGTTTAAGGACCTTGTCTACATCCTGCCTGTAGGTTTTTCCACCCTGATTCATCGCAGCCGGCGCGCTGTCCGTGAGGGCTGCAATGGCGTGTTGTATGTTGCCGGATTCAGATCTTTCCGCGCGGACCAGTGTTAGAGCCAAAGTGACGGAACCTATAAGCACCGTAATTACAAGCAAGGCCACAATCTTAAGGTTTCTTTTCACAGCTTTCTCCGGAGGTTTTGCGAAGGAATCGGGCGCCTATCTCAGCGTCGCACTGAATTTCTGTAGGTTTGGGAAGTTAAAGCTTTGATTATCATTGGGTCTCAATCCTGCGAGACAAGGTGGGGGAGAGACCGCGGACAACTGTACCAGATTGCGATGGGTCGGGGAAAGTTAATAAAGCGGGGTCTGGTGCGTTAGATTTCGGGCGTCGACCGGAACCAGGGCAATTTCCACGCAAAGGCGCAAAGGTGGCAAAGACGCAAAGTTTAATACGTAATCTTTCTTTGCGTCTTTGCCACCTTTGCGTCTTTGCGTGAAAGCTATCTGGTGGGGCGTCAGGGTCCAAATCTTTGCCGGTATTCGACAGAGATAGTAAAGGACTTAACCATCTCCGCCTCCACGAAGTTGCCATTGAACTGGTTCAGCTTGCTGAGCCAGAAGTTATAGCCCTGGAAATCGAGAGTTGCCTCGGGCGAGTCATTAGGATTCCTCCGCAAGTAGCCGAAGTACTGCATCAACACGTGGGCCCGGTTGAAGTGCGCGCTGCTGAGATCCGGATCCTCCGCCACCGCCCGCAGCACCTGTGCTCGCGTCTTCGCGGCAGGGCTCGTTGGTGCATTCGTCAATCTGATTCTTCCAGAAGTTGAGTCCGCCCAGATCCGGTTCGCGTGTGAGGAAGTCACTGTAGTGCTGACGGACGAAAAAGCCCGTGCTGAAAGAGTTCGGATCCACCGGGTTTGGGCCTGTGGTGGCGTCGTTACTGTTGATTGTGAGCACCGTCGTAGGATTTGAGCCGAGCGTAGTCGCCACGGGATTCGTCAAAGAGAGGTTGACAGTCTCGGGCACCTCTTGAAATACATCGTCGATAATAAAAACCACAAAGGTCTTGGCCGCCTCATTGGGCGCGAACCTTAGCGTGCCAAGTGACGGCGCGTAGTCTCTGCCTGCCAAGGCGCTGACGTTCGATGTGCCGTAGTCGACACTGACTGCACCTGAAACATCGCCGGAACGCTGCACGGTGATGGTGCGAAAACCTGTCCCCTCAAAGCCTATACCATTGGCGTCCGCGCCCTCGGAGACGGTTAGCGCCGCGCTCTCAAAGGAAACGCTGCTTGAAGGGAAGCTAGCCGTCAGGTTCAGTGTGTAGGGTCCTGTTTGTCGATTAGTGAAAGCCCCAACCTCAATTATGTAAGCGCCAGGCAAGCCTAGAGTCAGAAACCCGGGGCCCCCGGGAATAAGCGAATTTGTGAAGCCTCCGCTGTCGTCATCGGTTAGGATCACTACGCCATTGGGGCCAATCAGAGTTAAGAAGGTGTCGGGATCAGGGGCGTTGCGAGAGGACAGATCAATTGAGACCTGCTGACCGGCCAACGCGTTAAAGACGTAGCGATCCGTGAAAAAGCCGTCGCCTCTGACAGGTGACTGGCAGTCAGACGTGGACAGGTCGCCATTCATGGTTTGACCAAAGGCTATGGGTGTTAAGGCGCAATCCGGACCTGTGCCTGACTGTGTGATAGGAACGCGCAAACCGCCAAACTGACCGTCAGCTGTTGAAAAGGCGCCGACCAGAAGGAAGCCCCTTCGCCCTGCCGCATTCGAATTAGGGTCTACTCTAAAGGCGAGCGTGGATGATCCCGACCCACCTGTAATCAGGTGGACAAGCCACGGCGGAGCAGTGCTTGAAAACGCGTAATTGGGACATGTGCCAACTCCAGTAACCGAAAGGGTTCCGGCCCCGCCACTGGCCGGAAAGTGTTGGCTGGATGGGCCTACAGTCAAGGTGCAATTTGCTTTGGTAACATTGACGGTGTAGTTGCCGATTTGATCTGCACCAAAAGAGGTTGCTTCAAGAATGTATCTGCCAGTCAGAGGCAAAGTAAACTGGCCAGAAGCAGGAATGCGAGAGTTCTGAGATCCATCGCTATCGTCATCCTGGACGACGACGTACCCGTCTGGCCCAATGAGATAGAGGTAGGGATCCAGATTCCCAGTAGTCCGGCTCATCGTAATCGTTAACTGCTCTCCGGCCGTGGCGTTAAATGAGTAGCGGTCAGCAAAATGCCCGACCCCACGCGACTGCGATCGACAATCTCCGGTTGAGACCGTCCCGTTGGCGAAAAGGTGTGGATCGATTGAGATTTCAATACAAGGAGGAAAGGGTGGCGGCCCGGAAGCAGAGTTGAGCAGACAACTACTATTCGCAAATGCATGGCCAATTATCTGCGAGCGCGAGAATGGGCAGAAGCTCGACCCGTTGCCAATGAAGGCCTCCATGATTGGCTGTTGACAGGGTTCTTTTATGTCTGGCGGAACGACTGAATTCGGCTGCTCAGGATCAGTATGAAAAGCGCTGAAGTTGTGACCTATCTCATGAGCGGTCAAAACTACTGTGGACGCAGTAATAGAAGTGCCACTAAGCGGAAACTTCTGTGAAAGCCCGTAGGCGCGTTGCGGCGTTCTACATACCACGGCGAGAGAGGCAACCCCAATAGTTCCGCCATTCAGATTCTTACCAGTCCACAAGTGTGCCAGGCTGCGCTGAATACCCGTAAAGTGCAAATTCCAGTGGTTCAGGAACTCATCGAGCATATTCCCTGGATTAGTCGAAGTGTATGGATCGGTGCCTGCATCGGCCCAGGCATTTTGAAAAGTGATTTGAAAGGCAATGCCGGTCTCGACCTGATAGATACCATCAACCAGGTTCATGATACTGGTGATCTGGGCATTGGCCTGTGAGGCACCACCCAAAGCAGATACGTATTCAGCATCGGCGTCGGTCGCTAATCGGGCAATCTTCAGAGGCGACAAACCATTGATTGGACCAAGCTCCCCCGGTGATTCGCCTGCGTTGAGATGGGAACCAGCTCGCGCTTCTTGTGCCTCAACCTCATCCGCCAGGGTTACGCCGCAAGTGGCGCCTTCGTTAGCTACATCGGAACTTCGGTACAACACATACTCGTCGTCTCTTGCGATCTTCGAAAGTGAACGTGCAAGTTGGATGAAAAATCGATCGGTTCCCGTAATAATCACACCTTCGACGCTGCTCTCCTTAACGGTCATTCGCACCTGACCGCTCGAATAACCGGCCACAGTCCCCTTGTATGTGTTGATCGGTTCTTTCTCAAGTTTGTGTGCCACGCCATCCGCAGTAATCAACTGGCTCACGTAGTCTGGGGCGCGCATGTCATGCGGTGCCAGTTGCAGGTCAAAATCGCCCTGCGACGTCGAGATGAATAGTCTTCCCGTGTTGCGGATTTGCACAGCAGCCGCACGAGGATTAAGCCTGATTAGATCGTAATCGCGAAGAATTCTTGCCATTTCCGGATCCTGAAGCTTAGCCGCAGTACTCTGACCGAAAACCGTCGGAGTTTTTTGGCCTCTAACTTCGGCGTTGAATCCGTGCAGGGCGTATGGAGAGTTTCCCCTCGTCACGGAAGGTTCGCCGCCAGACCGTAAGAAACCTCTGCGCGCTTCACTTGGACGAATCGCAATTGAACAAGCGAGTAGGGCAGTGAGTACAATTATCTTGAAGATGAGATTTCTCTTCAAAGCTTTTCTCCAAACAACATGATCGAGGCTCAACCCTCTGTAAAAGAGCCTCGAGCGTCTGTCGAAGCGGCGCATTCTAAGCTACTATCTGCCCTTTATTGTTAGACCGGACCGGTTTGGACAGTCAGTAAACCCAAATAAAAACGATGAAGTCGACAGAGCACTAACAAGCAGGATTTAGCGGTAGTGTCATATCTCGGGTCTTACAGGAGACGATCCACGAAAACACACGAACCAACACGAATAATTTAGTGACGTGATGTCGTGGATCACTTTCCTCTAGCCCCGTTATGAGCAACTATATCTGAAAATATGACACTACTGATTTAGCGGAAGCGTTGTCCGATCTGCTCAGTACCAAAAGTACCGATTCCGTTGAGACGGAAACTAAAAACGACGCGGTTTTCCTGTCTGACTCCGACGTTGAAAGTGTAATTTTGGGCGGTGATGGCGCAGCAGTCCCAACTATATCCGGCCGTGACCGTCGAACTGATCAGTGAAGTATTACCCTGCCCCGGCCGTTCCTGGAAGTCAAAGAAGAAAGAAGCCCCCCCAAACAGCCCTCCTTCACGGTCACCCAAAAAGACAGACGGACTCCACTGCGAGCCTCGCAGCGTGCCCGGCTCGTTACCGCGCGCGTCAGCGAATTGAGCCAGACTGGGAACCAGCTCAATCGCGCGCGTGTAATAAAAACTCTGGAAGGCCTGCACCAGGGGTCGAGAAATACCAAACGTTGTCGAAAGAGCGCGCAATCCTCCATCGCGTGTGTCGAGGTCCGTGCGGAGATCAACGAAAATATCGTTACGCGGCCGGTAGCGAGCTTCCACATTCAGTGGCGAGAAGCGTCTCGGGATGCCACCATAACTAAAACCCGAAAGCGTGTTGATCGGATAAAACTGATTTCGCCTGCCGGGTATCAACGCGCCGCCAAAAAACCGATCAAAGAAGTATTTCCCTCGCACCGTAACCGTCAGGGCTTCGTAGGGTTGGCTGGAGAGCGGAGCCCTTTCACCGGTCCTGGTTTCGCGCACTGCAGCACCACTCACGTTCTCCGTCGAGCGGCGAGTGAAGAAGCGGTTAGAAATGCCAAACTCGATCTCGTTGGTGTTGGCGATGGCATCGTTGTAGTCGAACCGGATAATGCGATCGAATTCGTTTATCCCGGAAATCTTTCGATAAATGATGTAGGGCTCAATCACATGTCGGAAAAAGAAGACCCCATTGCCTCGATGAAAGTTTTTAGCCAACGCGGGTGGCCTCACATCCAACTCAAACTCCCCGTAGCCTCGCGTCAGGTTCGTGCTCAGCACGGCTCTATTGGCCGGATCCAGGGTGTTGGAATACAGGGTCGCTCGCGCTCCCGCAGTGGCCGTAATCGAAAAGCCGGCGAAATTAATTGGCACAGCCACGCGCGGATGGAAGTCGAGGCGCTGGACCAGTGACGGCGAAATGATGGGATCGCCGCCTACCTCGTTTCGGAAGGCAACCAGATCGTCAACACTTTCTTTTCGGCTCAGGCCTTCCGCGCCGCCTTCAAAGGAAAAATAGACCGGCAGTTGCTTGAGGAAACTCAGAAGCGAGGGTCGCTTTTCTATGGTGATGCCGGGCAGTTCTCGAATGCGAATACGCGAGGTCGGCAGCGAAGTAACCTGGGTTCGCGCCAAAAGATTGAAACTATAGTCGTCGTGGTTCTTGTTAACAAAGACCTGGGACCGTTCTTCGGGAGAAATTGCCTGCTGAATGCTGTCAGAAAACACCTGACGAAACGCCAGGTTTGAAGTTATGTTGACGTCGGCTGCGGCAATAAATCCGTTTGGGAAATAGTGAACACCTTCTACATAAAAACTCGACCCGCCTTGATCCGGGTGAGTAGCATCTTCCTTGGGACCAAGTGTCCGGTCGAATACCGTATAGAACCCGAGATTAAAATATGAGCGGGAATTCGCTCGCGTGCGCACGTCGGCGCCGATGCCGATGCCACGCTGAGTGTACAGATCATTACGAAGCGTAACATCCGCCGAACGACCCAAAGTTTGATAGTAGGCATTCGAGAGACGAAACCCTTTTTCTCCGGAACCACCGAACGTTGGCGTCAGAAAACCAGAAGCTCGATCGCGGTGCTTGATCGATACAGACGCGTACGGTAGATAAAAGATTGGCACGTCTTTGATTCTCAGACGAGGCGAATAAACGCGCACCCGATCGCCGGTTACTATTTTCGCGCGCTTCGCAAAGAAGCTCCACTTGGGTACGTCTTCGTCGCACGCGGTAATTTGAACATTCGTAGCCACAATGGTATCGAGGCTGATCTTTTCGACCCGGTCAGCAGTAAAATAGATTCTGGTTCCGTCCTGCGTCTGGTTAGTGAAACCCGTTGAGTCAACGAAGAACCCGGTCTTGGTCCGGTAGTTCCACTCCGCACGCGAGCCGGTGATTCTTTGCTGGTCGCCCTGATCAAAAACGACGTTGCCCTCAGCGATGACCCGATTGGTAGCTTCATAGACCGTGAGCTTATCGGCTTGCAATCGATATGTCCCAATGCGCGCATCAACGTTGCCTTCGTAAAGGAAAACGCGAGCTTGCTCCGGACCGGAAACAGTTTGCTTGCCCGCGTCGACTTTTAGCTGATCGGTAGCTTGAACCGGTTCCCCGGGCCGCGTGGGGGAACGCGGTCGCACCGGCTGGTCCTGAGTTAACGGGTTAACGTTCGGCGTGTCGGTCATAGGGTTCGTAACTTTCCTGTCGACCGGATTAGTTTGTTGCGCGAATACAATTGAGGCAGGAACGATCGAAAGGGTCGCGATAGCGAACAGTATGAACCTGATAATCCCCGTTGAGGAAAAAGCGACGCGCAAAGAGAGTGAAGCCTCCCGAAAGTCTATCCGGCGAGCACGACCAAAAATGAGCGCGCGCCTTTGTGTTAGCAAACGGGGCGATGCTAGCACGAAAAAGCGAGCAGCACCGAGCAACGGCCAGAGCAGGGATCATTTTTCATGATCATTTGACATTTCATTTGTCATTGCAGGAACTCATCTAGGTAATTCGATCTCCGGAGAATGGCCAAATGGGAAATGTCAAATGATATATGAAAAATGAAAAGGTCCTTCTATTATTTAATCCTTAATGACAGTCATCCCTCCCACGCGGCACAGACTAATGATCGTCGCCGGCGAGCCCTCGGGTGACGCGCATGCGGCGGCACTCGTGCGTGCATTGCGCGCGGCATCACCTGAGAGCCAGTTGGAGCTTTTTGGGGCCACCGGTCCGCTGATGCGAGCAGCCGGAGTGGACTCAGTAATTCAGTCCGATGATCTGTCAATCATGGGTTTGCTCGAAATCGGACGCGCGTTGCCTAAATTTTGGCGGGCCTTCAAGACATTGAAGCAAGCGGCAATTGAGAGAAAACCAGATGCTGTGGTGCTCGTCGACTGGCCCGACTTCAATTTGCGCTTAGCGCGATCGCTTCACCGGCGTGGCCTAAGAGTTGTTTATTACATAAGTCCACAGCTTTGGGCCTGGCGTTCTTATCGCTTGAATACCATCAAGCGCGACGTCGACTTGCTGCTGACGATTCTGCCGTTCGAGCGTGATTGGTATGCCAAACGTGGAGTGATGCAAGTCGAGTTCGTAGGTCATCCCCTCGCCGGTGAGGTGGCAGCACGGTGCGAAAGGGAAGATTTCTGCCGCGTTCATGGTCTCGATCCCATTCGGCCGATCATTTCCCTTCTTCCTGGCAGCCGGCTCAGAGAACTGCAACGCATCCTTCCACCGATGCTGGATGCCGCCGCTTTAGTGGCTTCCCATCGACCTGACGTCCAGTTCGTTTTAGTTGTCGCTGCCAGCCGTTCGCCCGACGAAGCACGAGCCGTTATTCGAGCTAGAGCTGCCCCCTCACCTCTGCCCGAGGTTTTTCGCATCGTTCATCATGAAACACGCGACGCCCTCGCCGCTTCCGACGCCGCAGCAGTGGCGAGTGGTACCGTTACTCTTGAAGCTGCGTTGTTGGGCACACCGATGGTTATTGTTTATAAGGAGTCTGCGATCAACTGGCACACTCTCGGACAACTAATCACGACTGATCACTACGGTTTAGTTAACCTGATTGCCGGTAAACGAATCGTCACCGAGCTAATGCAGAACGAACTGAACGGTACACGCCTCGCCTCTGAACTGCTGCCACTGCTTGATCGGCAACGGAACGAGGAAGTACAGGGGCAATTGCAAGAAGTGGCGCATCAACTTGGCGAGGGCGGCGCCTCAGGTCGAGCTGCGGAACGCATATTTGAGTTCCTGCGGGACTGATCATTTGTCATATCTCATTTGTCATTTCTCATTTGTCATTGCAAGAAGGCATCTAATGGCGTTCCGTGAAGCGCATACTCAGAGGTTCAAGAGAGGCTAACGTGTCCACATAACTTCCTGCGATGACAAATGAGAAATGTCAAATGGCATATGATAAATGGCTCGCCACACGCGATTGTCAATTGTCAGACTTCCCGGAGCCACTAGACAACAGCTTTTCTTCCAACTCACGTACCCGCTCGCGTAGCTCATTTGTCATATCTCATTTGTCATTTCTCATTTGTCATTGCAAGAAGGCATCTAATGGCGTTGCGTGAAGCGCATACTCCAGAGGTTCAGATAGGCTCTCGTGTCCACATAACTTCCTGCGATGACAAATGAGAAATGTCAAATGACATATGATAAATTATAATAAATGGCTCGTCACACGCGACTGTCAATTGTCAGACTTTCCGCCACTAGACAACAGCTTTTCTTCCAACTCACGTACCCGCTCGCCCAACTCTTTAAGCTCTCGTCTCATCTGCGGTAGTCGGCCCATGTGAGCATTGAGTCGTTTGTACTCATCAAGCGGCTGAATCGGAATTCCCCACCAAACACCGGAACGCACAATTTTGCCGGGCAACACTCCCGCCTTCGAGCCGATGACTGCGCCACTTTGCACGCGGACATGATCGCCGAACCCAACCTGACCTCCTATTACGGCATCGTCTTCAATAATCACGCTGCCACTGATCCCCGTTTGCGCGGCGATCACAACGCGTTCACCGATGTCGCAGTTGTGACCGACGTGGACCAGATTGTCGATCTTAGTCCCACGTCCGATTCGGGTTTGTCCCAATGCCGCTCGATCGACACAAGTGTACGCTCCCAGCTCAACATCATCTTCGATAACGACCGTGCCGATCTGTGGGAACTTGTGGTAACCCACGTCGTCGCGTACATAACCGAAACCGTCCGCGCCGACGCAGACGCCCGCATGTAGGACCACGTTATCGCCAATTGTGACCCCATCGTATAGGGTGACGTTAGGATGCAATACACAGCCGATCCCGATCGTTACCGCGTCACCGACGACTGCGCTTGCTTCGATCCTGGTCCCCGCTCCTATGGTTGAGTTCTCGCCGATAGAAACGTGTGGACCAATGTAGGCCGTGAGCGCGATGTCGGCGGTCTCGGCAATAATTGCGGACGGATGGACGAATGACTCGCGACGTTTTTGCGGGTGCAAGAGTGCAGCAATAAGAGCGAACGCCAGCTTTGGCTTCGTCACTTCAATACGGCAAGAAGTTCTAACGTCGGCCCCCAGGGGAACAATGACGCACGATGCCTTGCTCGCGCCGCCTGCCGCGAAGTGCTTCTCGTCTTCAACGTACGTGATTTCGCGGTCGCCGGCGGATTCCAGACTGGCAACTCGTTGAATCAGGATGTTGCCGTCACCGATTACTTGACCGCCCACATGCGCAGCCAGTTCATCCACCGAAATTTCTGATCCTTCTTTCATTATTTACGGGGCGCGGAGAAGGGGCAGATAGTATACCGAGTGGTTGGCGGATGGCGAACCAGTATGGGAGGTCGTGGTGCGAGTGGCCGGCTAGTTCGAGTTCTTGATCAGCACCTCATCTTGTATTGCTCTGCCGAGGGTGAAGGCGAAGGATTTAACGGCGCGCGTAAAAATCCCAAGTTAATAGTTGCTTTAGGTCCCCGTAAGGCCCCCAATGTTTGGCATCCAGGGTCTTCGTCTCACCTATAATTTGCCGGCGTGTGCGGCAATGACAATGCAACGACCCCGCAACCAATTAGTGAAATACTTAGAGGATAGTAACAAGTTGTCAAAGAGCGGGCTCATTTACCGCTATGCGAGCAACTCGTCATTCGAATTGTCAGCTTTATGTTTTCCTCGCCACTCACCCCTCGCCCCTTGCTTCATTACCGATGCGCACAGTTAAAGGTTTGGCTTGGGCACCGCTTGCCCCCTTCTTCGACACTTAGTTACATCTTAAGTCGAAGGTCGGGCATTCTCTGCTTTCTGGGTCTGAGCTTCGTTGCCAGTGTGCAGGGCCAAAACCGCCCGTTGGTGCTTATTAGCGAGAATACCTCTACGCGAGCCATAGCGTTCGAATCGATTACCTTCACCCGCGAGCCCTTCCCACTCACGTCGCTGATCTCGTGGGGGCCGGACGCTCGCACCCGGGTTGTACTCTTTGCATTACACCTGCGGCTCGAACCGGGCGACGAGCCTTGGAATGTGACTGCCGAGGCTGAGGACGGGACGCAACGCCGCTACTAATTGCAGGTTGAGTATGTAGAACCTGTGCCAGGTCAGAATTGGATGAGCGCTGTGTGTCTTAGGTTAAACGATCAGATGGAAGCTGTTGGTGATGTGTTGGTTCGCATCAACTACCAGGGTCGGGCAAGTAATAGAGTCCGCATCGCGATAAGTCATCTGGGTGGCGGTCCGCTGGACGATCCTGGATCAGTGCCAACGCCAGCTCGAGGCTACGTTATACGGGGGCGCGTCACCTCAAACGGAAATCCAGTTTCGGGTGCCACACTTTCTCTTAGCGGCGACGCATCCGCGGTCACGCTCACAGACAGCGCCGGGAACTACTCGATTCTCGCGCCAGGGGGAGGCGATTATCGATTGTCGGCTTCGAAGGAAGATTATGTTTTCGATCCGGTGAACCACCCCATCCTGCAAATTGACGGCGAGCGTCAAGCCGATTTCACGGCGATTTTCGGCAACATAGTGAGCGGGCGTGTTACTAACGCGGAGGTCAAGGCATCTTCGGCGTCAAGATAACTTGGAGCGGAACGCAAAACGGCGAGACCTTGACTCGCAATGACGGCACCTATTCCTCGTAACCGCATTTGGAAACTACAGTGTGAGCCCTTCGAAGGCCCAGAACTATTATTCTTTCACCCCTACTAGTGCCACGCTCAGCGGATTCAGGGAAAGCAATGTAGCAAACTTCACCGCGGCGTTGAATCAAAGCGTCTCACCCTCTTACGTTCTGGAGTTCGATGGTGCGGCGAAAAGTGTGGACTACAGTATGCCGCAGCCAGGAGACTACCTATTTTGGCCGGGCGAAGTCGAGCACGGTCATTTTTTCTGGGAGTTTTGGGCGATGCCTAGCATCAACGCAAGTGGGACTTACCTGGTTTCCGACGGTTACGGGGGAGCTCACGCAGTATTATTCGGCTTTGGATATTTGGACAGCATAGAAGCAGGACGCTATCAATTAACAGGCAATGTCTGGAACGGGACCAACCTGACCAGTTTCGGTAGCGATGAAGGACCAGCACCAAACGAATGGGGACATTTTGCCGTGGGTTGGGACGGGACTAACATTATCACATATTTCAACGGCGTCCCTGTCGGCAAAAAGGCATTCGGCGGCCCACGCATTACGCCTGGTGGACACCAGGGTACTGGAAGACTCCTGATTGGCGGCTCGGATCATGCCAATCTGGTTGGACGCATTGCGCAAGTACGGGGTTTCGAAAGGAGCAATCCCCGCGCACACATGGAGAGGTCAGTTCGCGGCCTATGCGCCACAGTCTGTTTTCTCGATTGACGGAAATCTGTTGAGCTATTTCTTTCGGCCGTCTAACAACATTGCGGATCTTTCGTTGTACGGTCACCGCGACAGACAAAACCCCGGCTTGGTACGTAGCACAGCTAATGGCGTAATGCATCCATGTGACGGTTGCCTGCTGCCACAGTTCGTCATTGATCCAAGCGCACCGGATTTCGCTCACCCCAACCAGCCGGGACGGATCTCTGCTCCCGTTGATACTCCGGCTGCCGTGCCTGGCGGTGCGCTTATCTTCGATTCGTTTTCACGACCCAACTCTACGTATGTGCTGAACGGATTGGGAGGTCTGGGCTCCTCCGAGGGAGGATCTTTAGGACCGCGGACATGGGTAACGAACGCAACAGCTGGAACCCTTCAGTCGTTTGGACTTCTTAATGGGCGCGCTGTGCTTCTCGCCAACGCACCTGCTCTGGCCTGGGTGAATGCCTCTTCGAGCGACGCTAACTTCGATATTCGAATCGATCGACAGCCACGCGCTTCGGGCATCGGTCACAACACAGGGATTAGCTTTCGGGTCGCTGATTCAAACAATTACTTCTTCGCTTATTCCAGCAACGTCGCCAATGCTTCAGAGACTCCAACCCTGACCGTTGGTCACTGCGTAGCTGGACTGCGAACGGTACTGGCATCAGAGCTTCCGCTGCCAACTATCTGGACGACCATGCGCGTGGTCACCACTGGTGCGGGAGTGGTTCGGGTGTACGCCGACGCCGCGCTTGTCTATTCAACAAGTAACAGTTTGCTGTCTACCAGCGGCGGAATGGGGTTATACAACAACGGGCCCGGACTAGGTCTTACAAACCGTTGGGACAACTTCCGAGTATTTAACGCCGCCCAGCCCTAAGCCCTTTGGCTGTTTGCATATGCCTCTAAAGTGTTAGCGCTTAACTCTTTAAGCTTCGCTGTACTAGGCTTTTCTGCTTGCCTTTAACTGATGAGCCAACTATCATGGCAAGGCTGCGAAAACCCTTAACCGTGCAGTTCCGCAGCGTTTATTTTAACCAATCATCGGTTTTGCAATGTTTGAGGCACATTCGATGTCGAGTGCCTGAGGAGAATGATCCATTGTTTAGTGACCAGTTTCGCAGGGGAGAGGCCGAGAAGGGCAAGCTATCAGGCGTAAAGAGCTCCAAACTGCTCTCGAATCTTTCGGACGTCGCCTGGAAGACGTTTCAGTCAGTCAATAGCCGGCTGCCTGAGGGCGAGGCTATCAGTCCAACGTGGGCTCCTGGACCACTGCTTAAATCCTATGAGCGAACCTCTCCGCCGCTCGGCTTCCCACGTGAGACCGACAGTCTTTGTCCGCGTTGCGTTAAGGAAGTCCGCGACGCCGTCATCAGTGGAGAGACGACGCTCGAGTCGTTGATGAATCAGCATCCAGGCGAAATCAAAGCTCAGATAGTGGAAGAGGATGGACAGGTTGTCATGCGCAAAACCTGTCCAAAGCACGGCGAGTTTGTTGACGTTATGGCAAGTGATCCGGCATTTCTCGAGCGGATCGAATCGCTCTTCTTCGGGCGTGACTTTCGCGCTGCCGAAGATACGCACGTACATCGTCATGGGACTTCAAACATCAAGTTTGGTCGCGGCGCCGTGTTGACTGTTGACCTGACCAATCGCTGCAACATGATGTGCAATCCCTGCTTCATGGATGCAAACCAGGTTGGTTATGTACACGAGCCAACTTACGAAGATACGAAAGCGATTCTCGATCGAGCAGTTTCGTTTAAACCAAAACGCCAGATTATTATTCTCTTCTCCGGCGGCGAACCTACGCTCTCCCCTTACTACCTTGAGGCCGTCGCTTACGCGAAAAAGGTTGGGTTTTACAGAATCCTGGCCGCCACAAACGGCATACGCTTCGCCGAAGATATTGAGTTTTGCAAAGCCGCGAAAGCTGCGGGACAACATGGTGTGTACCTCCAGTTTGACGGCGTCAGCGAGGAAAAAAACAGACACCGCGGCGTCGGCAACTTGTTTGATGTGAAACAGCAGGCAATTGAAAATCTGGCGAGCGTCGGGATTAAGGTCACGCTGGTTACGACCATCGTAAACACCATCAACAACGACGGAATCGGACAGATAGTTGAATTTGCCGCTAAGAACATCGACAAGGTCCAGACGATTGCTTTCCAACCCGTCTCTTTCACCGGTCGCGATGAAGACATTTCCGACGCGCTGCGTATCAAACAACGCTACACGCTCGCGGGAATGACCCACGATTTGAAGGACCAGCTCGGCGGGCAGCTACAACCTCTGCGCGACTGGTACCCCCTATCGTCTTACTCGGCTTTCACAAGCGTGATGGACATGTTGCAGGGAGCCGATGCGCCCTGGGGCTGGTCATCGTGTAACTGCCATCCAAACTGCGGCATCTTTACGTTGATGGTCGTTAATCGTAAGACCGGAGAGTTTAAGTCTCTATTTGAGTTCTTCGATTACGAACAGTTTATGAAGGACGTCGCTGTCATCACCGACACGGCTCGAGGGAAGAAACTCTCTTATGCCCAACTGGGCATGGCAATTTTGCGGAGCTTCAACGCTGAACGAGCGCCGGAAGGTTTTCCGATCTCTCAGATACTTAACCTCTTCAAACCTTCTTCCACAAATTCGAGTTCCGATCGCAACGATCGAATGAAGGCCGACAAGGCGGACGATCCGAACGATGTTTGGCGGGTACTGTGCGTCGAAGGCATGTGGTTTCAGGATCTCTTCAACTACGATTTTCGCCGCACGGAAATGTGCGTGATCCCTTACGGCACCCAGGAAGGCGAGATTTCATTCTGTGCTTACAACACGGGTGTGGGTTGGCGGCAGGTTATCGAAAACATGCACAAGACGGCTAACCTGGCCGAGTGGTATGAAGAACACGGGCGCCATGCTGTGTACGCCGCGGGTCATGACGTCCCGGGGATTTCCAGAAAACACTCACTCAGTCTGCCGATTATCCAGGCCGTCTTGGCGCAAGACTCAGATCAGAAGCCTCTGGCTGTGACCCCGTATCTGCTAGAAGACGAAGACACCGTCACCGTCTAGATCGATTTATGCCCCCCAGAGACGGATCCGCTCCTCCCCTGCCGGCATTTCCAGTAAACTGAGTGTTCGGTTTTTTGCGACTACGTGCGAACAAAAAACTCAGTCTGATTGACTCGGTGCCGTCGTTTGCTTAAAAAAGGAATTCGCATGAAGAAAGCTCTTTCCTTGCTGCTGGTGTTAACACTGGTGAGCGTTACAACTGCGGCCCCAAGGCCAAACGTGCAAGACCCGGCCCAGCCGCAGGCACAATCCGCTATCTCGACTCAACTCACTAATAGAGATGTGCTTGAAATGGTAAAGGCTGGCCTAGCGTCCGACATAATTGTCGCCAAGATAAAATCCTCGTCAGCAAAGTTCGACACAACACCAACTGCTCTTGCAGAATTAAAAACAGCTGGTATACCCGACTCGGTGATCATGGCTATGGTGCAGTCCACCGGCGAGCCTGCAGTGGCACCTTCTATTGCACCCGGCCCGGAAGTCGAAGTCAAAATCCCTGACGGCACTGAGATCGAAATACAGTTGCGCAATAACCTATCTGGCCAAGAGGCCAAGGTTGGCGATTTCGTCGACTTCACGGTTGTTCGAGCGATTCAAGTCAACGCGTGACGGTTTTCGAGAAAGACGCGTCTGCTCGAGCTCGAGTGACGACTGCCAAAAAGGCGGGACGCTGGGGCAAGGCTGGGAAGCTCGAGTGGGCCATGCAAGATGTTCAGGCAATCGACGGGAATCGAATTCCCGCGCGCTTTACTAAGCGCGAGCTGGGTGACAGCAAGGGAGGAACCGTCGCCGTAGCTGCCGTCGCTACGACCGTTCTGTTGGGACCGCTGGGGCTGCTCTGGGGATTGAAGAAGGGTAAGCCAGCGATAATCCCTGCGGGCAATCGCTATAGCATTTTTGTTCATGGAGATGCAGTTGCGAAGGGGAAGTCAAGCACTACATCAAGCACGAGACACTAGGCGAACTATTCGCTAGGCATTGAGTGTGCTGTAACTACCGTGACGCTTTGGATTCTTAATCTCATAATACTTTCCGGCATCACTCACACGCAGGTCGGCATCGCCTTCGCATCACAGACTTACTTCAAATACACTCCTGTGACACTGATCTAAGCGTCACAATCCCACCTTCTTTACAACCTCGTCCATGATTTGATCGCGGTACTGGGTGAAGGCCAGGAGAACTGCGCCTTTGTCCAGGGTGATCGACTGGCACTGTGTTTGCCATCTCTTTCCAGCTATTCGACCCATCCGTTGGAGTTCAAAATCATGATGCGGCTAACTTCAATATTTTTAACGGCTTTGCTATTGCTGCAAACCACACCTGTAGCGGTCACAGGACAAATCGCTGCAGGAAAAGATTTGCACCTGTCGGAAACCACGACCACTCCGCTCACCAACCAGGACGTTCTGGTTCTGACTAAGGCGAAGCTTAGCCCCGAAGTCATTATCGCCAAGATCAAGAGTTCCCCGTGTGCCTTCGCGGTTTCGCCAGCCGAGCTGGAGCAATTAAAAACAGCCGGCGTTAAGGACGTGGTCATTACGGCTATGGTCGAGTCAGTGAGGCCGTTTAAGACTGTGGGGCCGGAGTCTTCGGAGCTTCAGCGCATTGAGTCCTTGCAGATTCCCGACGGCACTTCCATAGAAATCGAAGCGCCTTACCGGATCAACTCAAAGGAGTTCAAACCGAATGACGAGATTAGCTTCCGCGTGATAAATCCGATTAAGATCAACGGCGTCACGATGATCGAACAAGGTGCGAACGCGACCGGGCGCATCGAAAAGGCTAAAAGAGGGGGGCACTTTGGCAAGGCGGGACTGCTGGTTTGGAGCATGCAGTCGGTTACGGCTGTTGATGGCTCACAAGTTCCACTGCGAGCGGTTCGCGAACGTCTCAGAGGCGATAGCAAAGCAGCAAAAGTGGCGACGCAGATGGTCGTCACCGGGGCACTGCTGCTATTCATCGCGCCCGTAGCGCTGTTGCATGGTTTTAAGCGGGGCAAGGATGCATTTATCCCGGCGGGCAAACGCTACGAGGTGTTCGTGAACGGCCAAACAGCCGTCAAGGTGAAATGAAAAGGTATTGACCGGAGCGCACTTCTATTCCGCTTTACCGATTCCTTCCTGGCTGGTAGGTGTTGGTGGTCGCTGCACTTCACGCAATTGGGCCAGTATATCCCTCATGCGGATAGCCATATCTTCTATTGTCTGCGCGCGTTTTCGCGCCTTATCGCTCAGTTCTTCGCGCAGTAACAGCTGAGATTGGCCGAGTACCCCTGTGAGCGGGTTGTTGAGCTCGTGACGCACGCGCGCAACCAGCTCGGCAATCTCGCCTAATCTTGCTTCGCAATGAGCAACACGCGCCCGTAATTGATCTTCTATATCCACTGCTGCGCTCTGGCCGCCCGGTCGTTCAGTCATCGACACCTCATCTGGGTCTGTCTAACTATCAAACGTGGGAGGCGAAATTTCGTTGGTCGCTGCTGGGCCCGAGCGAGTGAGTGCGGGTATTGTGCCCCGATCCGTCGAAATGAACAAGCACTAATTTTATAAGGCGTGAATCGTAAGTCGTAAAAACCGTAAATCGTGAATCGTAAGAAGAGCTGAAATCATACGGGCCATCCACCACAAAATACTGGCAAGGAATCGTGAATCGTAATCGGGGATTTCGTAAAATCGTAAACCAAAAGAGGTCAGGAAAAGAATTGCGCTCCGAGACCACAACTCACCGCTCACGATTGACGATTCACGATTGACGAGATGGGTCTTGGGTTCATTGCATGCGGTTGACAAGAAAACCTTGTAGCACGTACATTGATTTTCCTGTTGGGAGGTCGTCTAACGGTAGGACTGCGGACTCTGAATCCGCCTATCGGGGTTCGAATCCCTGCCTCCCAGCCAAACACCTTGCATGGCTTAACGGGCGCGCGGGGTAATAAGAACCCGGTGCCCGTTTTTACTTTGTGTGCTTGTTGTGTGGAGACCTGGTAAAAGGCTTGCCGACCATGTTGTTGGTCTTCGCTGATGATGTTCTATTTCAGCTGAGGGACGCTTGTTGATTCATCATAGCGATGGCGAATAACAGCGGAGGACACATTTCGCCAGTATTGCCTGTGCTATCCAGACTGTTTGCTTTGCGCTTATTGCCCTGCTCTCTTAGCCTTTGTGTTCATCCAGCCATTGAGTTTGTCGGAAAGCTTCTTTGCTTCGAAGTAAGAAATGTTGTCTTTATCCGTCCTCACGAATCTTTCCTGATCATCGTAAATAACCACCTTCCACAAGCCCGTATTCGGCACGCGGTCAGGAGGATTGTCTGGCATAGCTTCTACCTTAGCGTGGAACATCGTGTCACGTATGATACTATTTTTCAGAGATTGTACAAGAGGGCGGCGGTTCAATATGGCGCTGACTCATTGTTTAGGCTGCAGCTAAGAATCCACGAAATCATTCGCGTTCGTCCGTCTGATTTCGCGGATCGTCCTCTAGTCAGGATTACAGCACTTAGGTTAGGACGAGACCTGTCGAAGGACCAAACCGGAACAGCAACGAAAGCTAAGCCCCACTTACGACTGCAGTGGCCGTGTGAGCACATCCGTCCGGGAACTATTCTTGCGCGAGGCTCGATACAAACCGAAGGCTTCTTTAGCGAGCCTGAAAACCGGACGTCGATTTTGAGCCACCAGTTTGGTCCAATCGCGCTTGGTCAACTGTGGGAAATAGATGCCTCGGAAGAACAATCGCGCAACCAGGTGCATAAGTCGGTCATCAATCCTGCGGTCAGCGATTGACTGCAGGGCTTTCTGGTTGCTCTCAGCGCTATAAGACGTTCTCCAGGCCTTATCCACTTCCATCTGGGCTTCTTCAATGGTCATCTTCAGAGGAGTGTGCGCCATTTTAAAGGGTGCAAAATCCATCCAGTGTCGGGGTCGTGTCATTCGGCCCGCTGCTCCCAATCGCGCATACAACGGCGTACCAGGAAAGGCTGTAAGTTGTCCGAAGACCGGCAGCACTGGAGGCCAACTCGCAATCTGCTCCAAGGTCCGATCCGCCACACCGGGCGTATCGTTATCCATGCCAAAGATGAAAGACGTGATCGCGTATATGTTCCGTTTAGAGAGTCGCTCTAGCACCGCGGCATATTCGCCAGGCTTGTTGAAGTTCTTGTTCACGTCTGCAAGATTGGCCGGATCGATTGATTCCATTCCAATGAATATCCACCTTCCACCCGAAGCAGAGATCAGATCCACTAGTTCTTCATCACGCAAGAGGTTTGCACTAATCTGAGCTGTCCAGGGAAGCTGGGCATCAGCGGCAATAATGTCTTTGAGAAGCGACTTCGTGCGCTTGATATTGATGGCGAAATTATCATCTATGAAAAAGACGGCTATCTGACCAAGATTCTGGCGCGCGCGCATCTTCAGCCTCAGGAGTTCGTCGACTACGCTTTCATTTGTGCGGAAGCGGATCGAATCACCAAAGAATCCTGTGACCGTGCAAAACTCGCAGCCGTAGGGACAACCCCGTCCCGATTCGATGGGCACCATATGGAACGTTCCCCAGCCGGCGCCGTGTCGCTCGAGAAACGAACGCGCTACTTTCGGGACCAGGTTGAACTGATCGAGGTCGAGTGTCTCCCAGGGAATAGATGGATACGGACTCAAACTTGGCTTGCGTTCTTTGCCCGTCTCATCGACGGGCTCATAAACCTCTTTGAGCTGCCCTCGTGCAGCATCCGCAACGATTTTTGGCCAGGTCTCATCTGCCTCACCCAATGCGACCGCGTCCGCATGCCGTGGACCGCCGTCTCTACCCAGTGCCTCATCTGCTGCTTCAGTAACGTGGGGACCACCCATCACGACCGGTACCCCGACCGCGCGAATGGCGTCGGCCATCCGGTAGGCCCTGGCCACCATCCGGGTCATCGCGCCAATTCCTACTAATTGAATCCCTTCGTCCCGGATAAACTGCACCAACTCCTCTTCAGTCATAGGTTTGGCGTTACCATCAATTAATAAGACCTGATGTTCCGGGGGAGTGAGAGATTGCAGCAAAAACATCCAGAGATGCGGCATGAAATTACGCGTGACGCCGTTATCAGGGTTGTAGAGTAAAATTTTCACTTCCGATTCCTTTGCAAGCTTGTGTGTTAGCGGGGGTGGAACGAGCAACAGAATGGCACGAGGACGGAGTTGAAAAACTTGTCCAGATGTCACGCAGCGATCGACCCGCAACTATAACACGTATGTGCGCTACCGTACATTATGGAGCAAATCCGGCCCGAATCTGTCCAGGCATGCGGGTTAGAAATCAAACTTGATTGCCAGTTGCAGTTGCCTGGGGGTATTAATGGATCGGGGCAGCGCAAATGCCGTGGCAGGCAAAGCTCGGAGTAAGGTGATGTTCCCGGGCACCGCGTTCGCGGTGAAACCGCGATACTGGTTCACATTTACAAACGAGAAGTAACCTCCCCCGGGGGCCAGGCCCGTGTTGGCGCGGTTCCAAATGTTAAAGCCCTCGAGGATCAAGCGAAGCCTGGTTGTTTCGCTTGTGCGAATAGTGCGTGTTATTCGTGCGTCGGTTTGAAGAACGGCCGAAGTCCGGAAACTATTGCGAACGAATCCGGGCACCCGATCATTGCGTGCGTTTCCGTCTCGATTGAGATCAGCTCCCACCTGCGCCGAGTAAGCAAATCCTGATTGAATCTGGTTGATTCCGGAGAAAGTAAAATCATTAAACAGAATACGCAGCAGTCTGTTTGTTGATTTGATCTTGCCGATCTCGAAGATTGAGCTAAGCACGAACCGGTGTCGCTGGTCGGCATCGGAGTAACCCCATTCATCACGCAAATCAAAAGAATTCTGCGTTACTTTCGAGTCGTCGCCACCACCGGGAACTACTGCTGTTTGATCTGGTTTATCGTCTTCGGCTTTTGAGAAAGTGTAGGAGAGCAAAAACTGCGAGCCGCTCCCCTCAAAGAAGGGCACCCAGTTCGAGGGGGAGAACCGTCGCCTGCCCTGCACTGCAAGCCCGTGATACCGCGAGTTACCGGAATCCTCGAAAAGATTAATCCGATTATAATTTGCGAAGGGCCGGATGGGCGCCGTCGACGTGAAGGAGGCGCCCGGGAATCGTTGCACTGTGAAAGACTGGCCGGTTGCCTCATCCAACGCCGTAGTCGCGACGGGCACAAAGAGGTTGATGTCGCGCGTGCGCGAGACGTGAACGCCGCGGAAGTAAAGATAGGTAACTGCGAGACTGACATTCTTCATTAGTTCTCGTTCAATGCCGAACCGTCCCTGTTGTACATATGGTTGTTGATAATCGTCAGAGAAGAGGAAAAGATTGGGCCGTTGGGCCCCTGCGCCGGGGGGCGCGCTCAGAATGTTGGGGTAGGTTGGACAGGGACTGGGATTGCCCACGCACGTCAGCGTTACACCCAAGATATTGACGCCGTTATTGGAATGGGCGGTTCCCACCATAATCGCAGTGGTCCGGCCATAAAAAATTCCGTAGCCACCACGAAGAACGGTCTTCTCACTAAATGCATAACTAAATCCCGCGCGCGGCCCAAAGTTATCGGAGTCTTTCGGTTGCCGGCTGGTATCTAGCCCGGCCGCCAGCAGCGCTGGATCCGGATTCCTAACCTGCGGGGCCGCCAAAAACTGCCGGTCATAGCGAAGTCCGAGATTAAGCGTTAAGTTCCGCGTGACATGAAAGTCATCCTGAAAAAACAGTGCGAAGTCCTTGCTGTTAGGATTCGTAGTGGCGCCAGTCGTACCCGTACCGGCAAAATTCTGCGAGAAACCCGAAGGCGCGTTAGCGGCAAAGGCGGCGTAGCTGGGAAAAGAGTATTGCCCACTGAAGAAGCCTGGGAAAAAATTGAAAATCCGATCGATGTTTACATCCAGGCCGGCTTTGAAGTTGTGTCGACCATGCGCGAAGGAAATGTTATCGATAAACTGCGCCCGTTTGATTGTCGTCTCACGAGGGCTAAAGTTATTTCGCCCGATCAGTAGAAAGCCCCCCCCGGTTTGAATCTGCGCTTCGGGGTCGCTACTGTTTGCTTCGCCCGGCTCACGGTCCTTGGCCACCTGAAAACGCAGTTCATTCACCGTACTACTACTGAGGGTCGAGACGAGTGCGCCTGAGAAAGTTGTAGTCTTGGCGATGCTGTCGCCCGAGTGTTCTTCCGTGCCGAGCGTCCCAGTGAATTCATTATTCTTGCCAGTGAAGCTTTGTTGATTGAGACGCAGTGACAGCTGATGGTTACCTGTCAGGGCGATGTCACCCTTCAACATAAAGACATCCTGATCTCGATTAATTTGATAGGTGTTCAGCTTTGGTAGCAACAGCGCCTGAATGTTCGCGGGTTGGGTAAAGAAACTGGGAGGATCCAAAAAATTCGGCAATTTCTGACGCTGCCCATCATAAGTAAAAAAGAAGAACGCCATGTTCTTTTTAATGGGGCCGCCCACCCGCGCTCCAAACTGATTGATCTGCAGCGGGGGTCGCTTGTTCGGCAAACCGCGCTGGAATTGCGAGGCTTTAAGCTGTGGTGTGTTGGCATTTAGCGATTCATCACGAAAGAATTCAAAGGCGCCACCATGAAACTCGTTAGTGCCCGACTTGGTTACCACGTTGATCACCGCACCCCCGGCTCTGCCAAACTCGGCGGAAAATCCATTCTGATTAACCTGAAACTCTTGTACCGACTCTTCTGAGAACTGGTAGGGCGGGCGCACACCGGTACGACCAAACGCCTGACCAAAGAAAGTGTTGTTGTTGTCTACGCCGTCCACCTGCAGGTTATTGAGTGTGCCCTTCTGGCCGCCCACGGCGAGATCACCTTCGCGGTTCTGATCCCGGATCACGCCGGGCGTGAGGGTCGCGAAGTCCAGGTAGTTACGTCCATTCACGGGAAGATTCTCGATCGCGCGGGAATTAACAGTAGTGGAAACGGAACTGAGATTCGTTTCTATCACCGGAGCCTCGCTGGAGACAGTAACGGCTCCACTCGCGCCGCCGACAGAAAGCGTGACGTCGAGCGCGGCTTTTCCTCCGACGGTAACAATCACGTCTTTAACCTCTGTTTGCGAGAAACCAGACGCATTAGCGCGGACGGTGTAAGGCCCCGGCGGCAAGAAATTGATGATGAAAGCCCCTTCATCATTTGTGGTCGCGGTTTTTTCCAACCCGGTTTGCTGGTTTGTTGCCGTCAGTGTAGCTCCCGGCACTGCGGCTTCTTTAGGATCCAGCACCCGGCCTTCGATGTTTCCCGTGGTCGCCTGGGATTGCGCCAGCGCACTAGTCGTAAAGATTAAAAGGCAAAATACGATCGTGCACACGTTGACGAGCCGCCGGGATGCTATAGGCATATGTCTCCTTCGGTTGATCAGTTCAGGGTTGAAACTGATCCGGGGAACAGACAGAGGAAACTCCCTACCTTTTATGAAGCCTTGCTAGAATCACCTTGGAAAGCGGCGATATTAATCCAGCGAATAAATGAAATCAAGAATCCTTACAACGGGTGCCGAGTGGTATTGCGAGTCATAAAATTCCGGAACCGCCAGCGGTAGACCAGATCATTTTCGACCTGTCACTTGCATTGTCATTACTTCTTGTTCGTGTCCCATTCGTGTGATTTAGTGGATCGTCCTGTTCTGCCGGCCACGGAAATGATCCACGACATAACACGAAGCACCACGAAATGAGATTCAGAAAATGCCCAAATGAAAAATGGAAAATGATCCGATCGCTACCGCTCGCGGTCCAGTAGTGGGAGCAGCCTTATAAGCGTCGATCAACTGCAATGGGACGCCAGAGAGATAGCAAACGTTTGCCGCTGGTCGTCTGCAGAATGCTCATCATGCCCATATAGCCAAAGCCAAAGAAGAATAGCGAAAGGAATGGAATGGTTCCCCACATATGCAAATGCGCAGCATAAATAATTGCGAGCAGGAAATAGATCGAGAATGCCAACTCGAGAAGAGGCAACAATCCGCGCTTGCGTTTGTACTTCTTGGCCTTCCAGGTTTCGTCACTCGTCTGTTCCACACTGTACTTCGGAGTCCGAACAAAGTCTGACTTGATTCCCAACAGCGCCTCGATGACCGCCCGCGCGTTCGAGAAGGCCAGACCTATACCCAACCCCATTACCAGCGGGAGGTGCAACATTCGTGGTGTGCGTCTCTCATCCAGGTACCATACTGCCGTTCCATAAAACAGAAAGACCGAGATCGATGAGAAGAAGAGCAGAGGTAAATCGAGAATCATTAGATGATAAAAGGGCTGATTGTAGCGAACCAGCAGCAATGGAAACTGGAGGAAGCTGGCTACGATCATGAGCGGGTAGCTGATGTTCCCCGTCAGGCGAAAAAACATCTCGAGCTTGACGCGCAATGGGAGTGGCGCGCGCCAGATCCGCGGATAAAGTTTGATCCCCACCTGCATCACCCCTTTGGCCCACCGCCGCTGCTGGGCCTTGAAGGCGTTGATCTCAACCGGGATCTCCGCGGGCGCTTCTTCATCAAGCAGGTAGATAAACTTCCATCCCATCAACTGCGCTCGAAAGCTCAGGTCAGTATCTTCAGTCAAGGTGTCGTGCTGCCAGCCGCCGCTCAACGCAATCGCACGACGGCGCCAGATGCCTGCGGTGCCGTTGAAATTGAAGAAGCCGCCAGTACGGTTGCGAGTGGTTTGTTCGACAACGAAATGACCGTCCAGCATGATGGTCTGCAGCCGAGTCAGAAGATTGTAATCCCCGTTAATGTGGGACCAGCGCATCTGGGCACAGCCGACGAGCGGATCTGTAAAGAAGTCTACGAGCTTTCGCAGGCAATCCGGCTTTGGTACGAAGTCAGCGTCGAAAATCGCCAGCAGTTCACCCTTAGCTACTTTCAGACCCAGTTCAAGGGCGCCCGCTTTAAACCCGGTGCGGTCGGCGCGGTGCAGGTAATGAATGTCGAACCCCTGTTTCGCATACTTCGCGACCGTGGTCTCCGCCAGTTTTACGGTCTCATCTGTTGAATCATCGAGGATTTGTATCTCGAGTTTCTCTCTCGGGTAGTCGATCTCCGTAACAGCCTTTACGAGCCGCTCCACAACATACATCTCGTTGAAGAGCGGGAGTTGGACGGTAATAACCGGCAGATCTACTTCGGCGAATTTGCCCTTGGGCTCAGGAACAAACTTGCGGTAGCGCCAGAAGTCGATGACCTGCTTGACACGGTAACCACCGTAGACTGCCAGCACGGTAAGGATGCCGAAATAAAGAATGAGTACCGTCCAATCAAAGGCATCGAGACGATACAGGGGACTTATGTTGCCGGCTGTCTTCGTGATTGCGTCACAATAACCGGGAAAATCGTTGCAGAGATCGCCGGTAAGGGATGGAGTGGGGACGGACTGGAAAAAAGAAAACAACATTAATGAATGCTTGCGTAACTAGAACATCATCGCTCTACTGCGGCCAAGTGACGCCGCTCGGGCAGAAGATTCTAACCCATAGCCCCCATTTATCAGAAACGAAGGGCACGGATCATTAAGAACGAGCTGGCTACAGAACCGGGAGCAGTAGCGACCGGATCAAATACTCAACGCCTGGTAAAACCGCTTAACCGAGTTGAGTTTAGGATCCGGTCGCTCGCGGTTCTGTAGCGGACTAAATACGTCGAAGAGGGGCACTGTAGTCGCTGGGTGCAGCGTTGACTTGTTCTGAGGTTGCGGGCGAGTAGGCCTTGAATTCGCCCTGCCTTGAGGATCTAGGGCCGAACATTGGCTGATAAAGACTTAACTGCACCAGGCCAGGCAATATGAAAAACACGGAGACAGCACCGAGGAGCGAACCGGTCAGAAATCGGGAAAGGTGACTGTTTTCCCAGATTCCAAAGAAACCCAAAGCAAAGTCGATTGCCAGCGGTGTAGCCGCGATAAAGAGCCACTTACGTTCGGGTGCATGAGTGCGTTTCAACGAAGTCATCGCCGGATAGAAGGCCGCGGCAGCAGCAAAGCCAAGGTAAAGGCCCGTGCAACGAGCACAAACCGCCAAAGGGTAACCGGCGAGATAGAACGACCGCTCGGGACTTTGATGGCAGAAATGGCTGAACGTTTCGTAAACAGTGAATGAGAGCCACTGCAACCCGTTGGCCTGCGCGAGCGGCGCGGCGACAACTAATCCGACGAAAATAAGGGCACCTACTACAACAAAGGACCACATGATCAGTGGACGCCGATCAGTCACGCACTGGGGAACGTATTGATTGGGACCTAACATATTGCCAATTGCCAATTGCCGATTGCCGATTGCCGATGCTGTTTGATTTACATCACCAGTTTACCAAAGCTTCAAATCGGCAATTGGCAATTGGAAATCTAAAATCTAATGACTGTGTCCGGCCCACCTTCAATGTGCAGCGTATCGACAAACCGAATGTGGCGGGACTCGGTTGTCATTACCACAGAGTGTGTTCGTTTACCTGCTCCAAAGAATCTCACACCCTTCAATAAAGCGCCGTCAGTCACGCCCGTGGCCGCGAAGATTATTTTCTTGCCGGGCGCCAGGTCATTGGTGTCATAAATCTTATCCGGATCTTTAATTCCCATCGATTGCAGGCGTTCGAGCACTACCTCCTTTGCAGGTACCATGCCTTTGTCCACCCCCAGCCGTTCGTGATCCCACACAAGTCTTGCCTGGATCTCTCCGTTCAGACACTTCATAGCGGCGGCGGTAATCACTCCCTCTGGCGCACCCCCAATGCCAATCAGTGCATGGATATTCGTCCCGGCAACTGCCGCTGAGATGCCAGCCGAAAGATCGCCGTCTCCAATTAAACGAATGCGCGCCCCGGCTTCCCGGACATCAGCGATCAATTTCTTATGCCGCGAGCGGTCAAGAACAATGACCGTCAGGTCTTCGACGTCGCGACCCAGACGGCGGGCGATGTTTTTCAGATTATCTTTTACAGGTGCGTCGAGATCGATGACTCCTCGTGACGACGGACCAACTACTATCTTGTCCATGTAGATGTCAGGTGCGTTAAGGAGACCCCCACGCTCAGCGGCCGCCAGTACCGCAATAGCGTTGTTTGCACCCAGGGCGCAGAGATTTGTTCCTTCCAGCGGATCGACAGCGATGTCCACTTCGGGGCACGATTCCGCCAGCTCTTCGCTGACGCCAAAACCACCGCCCACCTCTTCGCCGATGTAAAGCATGGGAGCTTCGTCACGTTCGCCCTCACCGATCACGATTCGCCCGCGCATTGGCACTGTGTCCATGACTTCACGCATGGCTTCGACTGCAACGTGATCTGAATACTTGCGATCGCCCTGGCCCATGGTGCGGGCGGAAGAAATCGCAGCTGCCTCGCATACTCGCAAGAAATCCAGAGACAACTCGCGCTCCGTCCTAAGCTCGTGACCCATTTCATCTCTCCTGATTCCGGATTTGGCTGCGAAACAGTGAAGATTGCCGCCGCTCGCAGATGAAGAAGTGCGGCGCCATACTAACAGAGGGCTCCGTGATTTTGTAGCTGGGCGGATTTTGGGCTGGTGCACTTTGAACATCGTCCTGAAGCCTGCTGTACCACTCGACTACAGAACCGCGAGCAGTAGCGACCGGATGCTGAGTTCAAGTCACCAAATGCGGTATACATGATTGAGTGTTGGATCCGGTCGCTACGGTTCGCGGTTCTGTAGTCGACTAGAATTTTCGACGATAAGTCAAAACTGCATCATCATGGGGTTTGGTAGTGTCTTTTCGGTATTTACGAGGCTCATAGGAAGGCCCAAGAAAACGATCCGCGAAATCACACGAATCTCACTAAATTCTCCGTGTTAGTTCGTGTGATTGGGTGGATCGTCTTCTGTACAAGACTCGAAGCATGACACCACCAAACGTTTCAGACAGGAAGACCTGGATCGTCAGGCGAGCCTTGCACAAAGCTCTCAATTTCCGGGAGTTTGCCTGAAAAGCACGCGGCATTCGCACTGTTCTCTAGATAAAAGCCTCTTGTTCCTGTCGTTGTGAATCGGACATCGACGGACATCCGACGTTCGGATAGACTCGGGGCGCATTCCGCCAACGACACCGTTCAGTAACTTGCTCACGGAGAACCATAAAGATGAAACCTTCTAAACCTCTCGTGCTCGATTTGAGTGAAGTTGGCGCCGGTGACGTCGAACTCGTAGGCGGCAAGTGCGCCAGCCTAGGTGAACTGTTTCGTGCGCTGGTGCCGCGCGGTGTTCGCGCCGTCGATGGCTTTGCCACCACGAGCGAAGCTTACCGGTTGCTACTTAAAACGGCTGGACTCGGTGAACGGCTGCGCGAATTGATGAGAGGGCTCGATCATAACGATATCCGCGCGCTTAACGACGCTGGGCGGGAAGCGCGCGCGTTGATGCTCGACACGCCGTTACCCAAAGAGGTGGATCAAGCCATTCTTGATGCTTACCGACGACTGTGCCAACGCCTCGGCCGCACCCCGGAGGTTGCGGTGCGCTCTTCTGCGACCGCCGAAGATCTACCCGACGCTTCCTTTGCCGGCCAACAAGACACGCTCTTGAATGTACGTGGTGAGGATCGGCTCATTGAGGCCTGTCACCGTTGTTTCGCATCGCTTTGGACCGATCGTGCGATTTCTTACCGTGCTGCTCGCGGCTTTGACCATTTCGAGGTATCCCTCTCGATCGGGGTTCAGCCAATGGTGCGCTCTGACCAGGCGTGCTCAGGTGTGATGTTCACCCTCGATACAGAATCAGGTTTCCGTGATGTGGTGGTGATCAACGGAGCTTGGGGGTTGGGCGAAGCCATTGTTCAGGGCATGGCCACACCTGACGAGTGGGTTGTCTTCAAACCAACCTTGCAAACCGGCGCTCGTCCCATCGTCAGCCGGCGGCTTGGTGGTAAAGAAGTAAAGATGGTCTACGGACTTGACGGACGCGGAACGCGCACGCGCGAAGTGGTAGAGGCCCAACGTGACCGCTTCGTGCTGGATGATTACGACGTTTTGGAACTCGCTCGCTGGGGCTGCCTCATCGAAGAACATTATTCAACCTTAGCCGGCCGCTCCACACCCATGGACATCGAATGGGCCAAGGATGGATACACGGGTGAGCTCTTTATCCTGCAAGCTCGGCCCGAAACGGTCCACGCCAGCAACCGCGAGAACTATATCGAAACATACAGACTCACCGGGGACCATAATGCTCCGCTCGTTACCGGCATTGCGGTAGGCGAGAAGATCAGCCACGGTCGCGTTCACGTGTTGGCGGATCCCGATCACCTGGCGGAGTTCAAGGCAGGCGATGTGCTGGTTACTTCGATGACCGACCCGGCCTGGGAACCCATCATGAAACGGGCCGCGGCAATAGTTACCGACCGCGGCGGCAGGACGTGCCACAGTGCCATTATCAGCCGGGAGCTTGGGCTTCCCTGCATTGTCGGCACCGGAAATGCGACTCAGCTTTTGCAGAGCGGCACCGACGTGACTGTTTCATGTTCCGAAGGTGCGCACGGAAATATCTACGAGGGTCAAATCGAATTCGCCGTTGACCGGCGCATCGTCGGAGACGAACAGCGGCCCCGCACGCAGGTAATGATGAACGTGGGGGATCCTGATCATGCCTTCGCGGTGGCCTCGCTTCCAAATGACGGAGTCGGGCTCGCCCGCCTGGAGTTCATCATCAACAATCACATCGGCATCCATCCGATGGCCCTGGTGCATTACCCGCATCTGCAAAGTCCGGAAGTGGTCCGCGAGATTGCTCGTCGCATCGGAGAAGAAGATCCCCGGGACTTTTTTGTGCGCCGTTTGGCGGAAGGTATCGGTCGCATCGCTGCTGCGTTTTATCCGAAGCCGGTAATAGTTCGCATGTCTGATTTCAAATCAAACGAATACGCGATGTTGATTGGTGGTCAGGAGTTTGAACCAACAGAAGAGAATCCGATGCTTGGCTTCCGCGGGGCGTCGCGATACTACGACGATCGCTACCGTGAAGGCTTCAAGCTGGAATGCCTGGCGCTCGAACGCGTGCGCGATGAGATGGGCCTGGTCAACGTGAAAGCCATGATTCCTTTCTGCCGTACCGTGGCCGAAGCGGAGCGAGTAGTCAGCTTGATGGAGGAGTTTGGACTAAAACAGGGCAAGCACGGACTCGAGATATACGCGATGTGCGAACTGCCCGCCAACGTCATTTTTGCCGATGAGTTCCTGCGCGTCTTTGACGGCTATTCCATTGGATCAAATGATCTGACGCAATTGACACTCGGACTTGATCGCGATTCGGAAATGGTGGCGCATCTATTCGACGAACGAGACGGGGCAGTTGAACGAATGGTGACGCTGGCGATAGAAGCAGCTCATCGAGCCGGTAAGAAGATTGGCATCTGCGGTCAGGCGCCCTCAGACTATCCCGAGTTTGCCCGCTTCCTTGTGGAAAAAGGCATCTCCTCAATCTCTCTCAACCCTGACACCGTTCTTCAAACTACCCACGTGATACTGGAAGCTGAAGCTGAGTTTGCGGCCGGGGACGCCCCGCCTGAAAAAAACACTCCGCTATTGGCACAGCGTATCGGACGCCTGGACCTGGCCAGCTCATTCAGCGAGACGGTTGCTGACTAGTCTGTAATGATCTCAGATCTCAAATCTCAAATTTCAGATCTGAGATTTGGGATCTCAGATCTGAAACCTCAAAAACTTCCTTGCATCCCGGCCGCGTTAGGGGCAACATGTTAGTCGAGGCTCGACCTTCCCGGTTGTGCTGTTGTTGGCTCGACTGGGGCTGGGGCAGCGTAGGAGAGACTCCACATGGCCACGCTCTTAATAGTCGACGACGATAACAACATCCGCGACACGCTCCACGAGCTGCTCTCGGATTCTTACGAATGTCATACAGCTGATAGAGCCGAGCAAGCGTTGGCTTACCTGGACGTCGAAAGCTACGACGTAGTTCTGACCGACATTTCAATGCCCGGGTTAAGTGGCCGCGAGATTTTAAAGCGCGTTCAAAAACAACATCCCGCCACCCCCGTGATAGTAATTTCCGGCAATGCTAATTCCGAGGCGGCTACAGAATTACTTGCAATGGGGGCATTCGCATATCTGACTAAACCATTTAAACTGGAGGTGATAGAAGATACTGTTGTTCGGGCGATTGCCCGTCGTCATGAACTCCGCACCCCGCCGCGGGAGAATAATATTGACGCAGCATCATCTGAGGGCAAAGATACCGCTTAACCCGCAGACCCACCTGTTTGCGCCGAAACAGCTGAGCTAAACCTCACGAACGGCCCCTGGTCGTTACGTTCTCTACGGGGGTAACTATTACCAAAACGTAGGCTTCAAACTGACTGACCGTTACCGCCCCTTCTTGACTTGTTAGGGGCGTTGGCTTAAAAAGCAAGCCCCTCAATTCTTTGAACCGAGTTTTCGAGATTAACCTGCTCTTGAATAGGAGAAATCTGTCATGGCAACAGCTGGTCAAATTCGACCCATAAACGAAGAAAAGATGAATGAGTTTCTAGGTAAGGTTGTAGGAGATTTTGGCGCGGCGCTGAGCTCGTCGCTCGTCTATATCGGGCAAAAGCTCGGGCTTTACAAAGCCATGGCTGGCGACGCGCCGGTAACTCCTACTGAACTCGCCCAAAGAACTTCCACGAACGAACGCTATATTCGCGAGTGGTTAATCAACCAGGCAGCGAGCGGATACGTCGATTATGATGCTGCGAGCGGTCGCTATTCGCTTTCGCCAGAGCAGGCGACCGCACTGACAGATGAGGCTAGTCCTTTTTTTGTAGGCGGCGGTTTCTATGTCGTTAAAGCAATGACGGCCGCAGTCACTCGAATTGAAGATGCGTTCAAGAACGGTGGCGGCATCCTCTGGGGAGACCATGATCCAGACCTCTTCGTGGGCGTCGAACGGTTTTTCCGGCCTGGTTACGCCGCGCATCTGATCGCTTCATGGATTCCCGCCCTCACTGGAGTTGAAGAGAAACTAAAGACCGGGGGCAAAGTTGCAGACATTGGCTGCGGCCATGGTTCTTCAACGATCATCATGGCTCAGGCTTATCCGACCTCAAAGTTCTGGGGTTTCGATAATCACGAGAAGTCGATTGAGACTGCGC
>JBHENP010000017.1:0-75495 GCA_046261995.1 Pyrinomonadaceae bacterium | reverse complement strand
GCCTAAGTCTCGCGCCGCGAGTGACCATTCAATCGCTGAGGAGGTGGCATTGCTGCCCGTGCCGGCGATGACCCGCGCGCGGCCTTTGGCGGTCTCTACCGTAATCCGTATCACGCGCTGATCCTCTTGCTCCGTCATCGTTGCGCTTTCGCCAGTTGTGCCGCAGGGGACAAGCAAACGAATCCCGCCCGCTATCTGGTACTCGATGAGCGCGCGAAGACGGTCATCGTCAATCTCCCCACTGTCCTTGAAAGGCGTGACCAGGGCCGTGGCGGCGCCGCGGAGCCATTCCGTGTTGATTGTCATTTCGTATGCATCCTTTCTTTGAGAATCTCACCGATCATTTCTGAAAACTCGTAGGTGCCTTTGCGCCCAACGATCCAGCGCGCCGCAAGAAGCGCTCCGGCCGCAAAGCCTTCTCGGGTACGCGCGGTATGCGTGAGCGTCACCTGATCGGCGACAGAATCGAAGCCGACGCGGTGCGTGCCGGGAATGTAACCCGCGCGCGTGCTTGCCACCGGAACGTCGGACGCGACCGAATGGAGCAAGTCGCGCAGCCGCAGCGCCGTTCCCGACGGTGCATCGCGTTTGCGCGCGTGGTGAGCCTCTTCTATAAAGGGCTCGTAGTCTGAAACGCCTTCAAAGAGCTCGGCGGCACGGGCCACAATCCCGTAAAAAAGATTAACACCGATCGAAAAGTTGGCGCCGTAGATGAGGGCGCCGTTATGATCCTCAACGACGCGACGCACTTCCGTCTGAAGATGGTTCCAGCCGGTAGTTCCTTCAACGATAGGCACGCCTGCGAGCGCGCAATCAGTCACATTCGAAAGGACGGCGCCACTCACCGAAAAATCGATTGCTACATCGTGACCGCGCAGCAGAAGTTGTAATTCTTCTGGGCTGCGTGTTTCATCGCGGGACGTCAAGATCAGTGCCACTTCATGACCTTCATCCCCGGCGCGTGATCTCACCAGATTCCCCATGGCGCCGGCTCCAAACAAAGCGATTTTCATCTTTCTACTGCTCCTGACGCATTACTGAAATGCGCCTTCTGCCGCAGTGTTGCGGTCGCTCGAGCCACGGTCCCATGAGGTCAGTACCACCACGCGGTAGCGGGTAGGTTTGGCTCGCAGTCACTCATGCCAGTCTTGTGCAGGCGGACCCACCCGCTACCGCGTGGTGGTACTGACCTCATGGGACCGTGCCTTGAGTGGCGCGCGTTCTAAGAGCGTACGAACCAAACCCGCATACAGGTGTACTGCCTCCGACAGTTCTCGCTTGGAGATACGCTCGCCGTCTGTGTGCGCAACGAGGATTGACCCCGGGCCCAACAGCAGTGGACTACCCCAGTTAGCAAGGTGGGGAATATCGGTCGTGAAGCTGACAATGCACGGCGCGAACCCTTCGACTTCGAGCAGGCGTACCAGTTCGGCTACCGAAAGGTATTCCACCTGCGCGCGTCCACCGACTGTCATTTCGAGCAGAGACTTAACCGTTTCTGACGGTGTGACCAGACGGATCTGGAGGACTGCTTGCGCCGCTGGCGCAATCACATTAGCTGCTACCCCACCTTTGATTGTTCCGATGTTGCAGGTCGTAGAACCAAAGAATTCGTCGGTGGGCCACTTGCACTCTCGTACATCTGCCAGCACATCCAACAACTTCTCGATGGCTGACTCTCCATATTCCGGGTAAGCCGAATGCGCAGCCCGACCCTCGGCCTTGATTGTCAGGCGCAGAGAGCCCTTTGAGCCGAGGGCCAGTCTATTGTCGGTAGGCTCGCCATTAATCAGATACTCACACGAAAGAGCCAAAGGGTGATTGTTTGCGGCAAGCGCACCCGCGCTGCTCGCCTCTTCATCGACAGTGAAGAGCAGGCCGACCCCTAAAGTACCCTCCGCGCGCAATAGTTCAACGGCCGCGACTTGCGCTGCAATGATCCCTTTCGCATCGCAAGCGCCGCGGCCATAAATGTGATCACCGTCTTCGCTAGAGCTGATATGCGGCGCCACCGTGTCCATGTGCGTCGACAGCATGACGCGCGGCGGTATACCAAGGGTAGCGAAGATATTGGCGCGGCCTTCCGCTACGCTCTGAATATTGACCGTATAATTCAAACTCTGCAGATAGGACGCAAGGAAGAGTCCGACCTCCGCCTCCGAGCCGGTTACGGAGGGGACGTCAATAAGGTTGCGAGTTAGTTCGAACAGGTTCATGCAACCGCTGCCTCCACTTTTGATTCCATGTCACTTTCGAAAAAGGTTGCGTGAAGTCTTGAGACTGCCTCGTGAACGTTATTTTCATTAACTACGAAAGTCAGGTTGATACTCGACGCGCCTTGTGAAATCAGAGAGATATTAATGTCGCTCAAACAACTAAAAATGCGGGCCGCAATTCCAGACGTACCGCGCAAGCCTTCGCCGACCACACAGATGATTGCCTGATTGTGCTCAACTCGAACTGCGCCAAATTCTTTTAACTCATTAACAATCGAAGGTAGTGCGCTGGCATCGTCCAATGACAGAGACACGCTGACCTCTGACGTCGTTACGATATCGATGGCGGTGCGGTGACGATTGAAGACTTCGAAAATTGCGTGCAGGAACCCATAAGCACCGAGCATGCGGGCCGAAGTGATCTGCACCAGGCTGATGCCGATCTTGTGTGCGATGGCTTTTACCGTGCGTGGTGAAATCTCCACTTCGGAGCAAACGAACGTACCCTCCGCGTCGGGAGCACGGGTGTTGCAGATGCGCACAGGTATGCACTGTTCGACCGCGGGCTGAATAGTTTTCGGATGCAACACCTTCGCGCCAAAGTAGGCAAGTTCTGCCGCTTCAGCGTATGAGAGCCGGGCGATTGTACGGGCTTGCTTGATCAGTCGAGGATCGGCCGTCAGCACACCTGTGACATCGGTCCAGATTTGAACCTCGCGGGCACCCAGAGACGCGCCAACAAGAGCCGCCGTGTAATCGGAGCCGCCTCGGCCCAGCGTAGTGGTCTTGCCATCCTCCGCTGATCCGATGAAACCGCCGAGCACCGGAATCTTCCGAGCCGCGATTAGGGGTTCAAGCATGGCGCGGGTGTGTAACTCAGTCTGTGGCAGCAGCGGCTCGGCGCTTCCATGTTCACAATTGGTGACGATGCAGCGGCGAGCATCAACGTGCTGGGCGGGAAGGCCGATCTGGCGAAACACGTCGGCGAGCAAGGCAGAGGAGAGGCGTTCACCGTAACTAACGATCAGGTCTTGCAACAGCGGACGCTCCATCACTTTCACGCTTGTGGCCTGCAATAATTCCGCAACCTCTCGGCGGGTGCGTTCCAGCATGGCTTCAATGGCCGACGGCTCAATCGCGAGTGCCCGCGCAACGTTGAGGTGTCGCAGCCAATGAGACTCGAGCAGGCGCTTTGCACCCTCTGAGTCGCCCGCAGCCGCTCGTTCCACGCTTTTAAGCAGAGCATCCGTCACCCCGCTCATTGCAGAAACGACGACGACTGGCCGCGTGACGTTCAGCGCGTGCACGCACTGGACGATCTTCGCGACACGTTCGAAGGCGCGCTCGTCTTCTACACTTGTGCCGCCAAACTTCATGACCGTGGGGATCAATTTTCTTTGCAACTCGAGCTCCGTTTTCGACAGCCGAAAAGTCCAAAGGGCCGGTAGTGTCTGCACACGACCGGCCCCTTCCAAGGAAATCAAAGTCAGCGTGCACAGGTCGCACGCCGCGAATTGATCAGTCGTAGCTCTCCACCGGTCTTCGGTGACAGTCCTGCGGATTTAGCCGCAGTAACCAGCTCATCGTGATGAAGGATTGCGCGATGAACTTCGGCGACCTTCCCCTTTCACCATTCAAATAGGAACCTTCATCCTAATGCTTGCCTGGTTACTCTTGGAGATCGCTCCTCTACTTTGATTAAAAGATCAGTAGTGCAAGTGCTGGAACCTTAACGGCAAGGAACAACGGTGTCAAGCAAACGAATTGCCTCATCTAAAACCCACTCCAAATGGGTATCGTTGCCTCATTTAAAAACCCACTCCAAATAAGGGGCAGTTTACCTTCGATGTCTGCGGGAAACATTGGAGGTGGAGATGAGGCTAAAGATGAAGGCAAGGCGGGAAGTTACCGCGGTAACGGCGGGTCAGTACCGAGGCGCGACCAAGAAAGAGAAGCGAGTGCTGCTGGACCAGTTCGTGAGTACCACGGGATATAGCCGCTGGTACGCCCGGTTGGTGTTGCGGCACGAAGGCCGGCGCACACAAGTTGACCGGCAGACAGTGGTGCTGGCGGTCCGGAGCGGGAGCGGACGCAGGGTCGAAAAGGGCCGCGAATCTACGATGAGAAAGTAGAGACTGCGCTGCTGAAGCTGTGGCGGATAATGAGGTGGCAGTCCTGGAGCGACACAACGAGTTCCGTTGC
Organism: Pyrinomonadaceae bacterium; assembly: GCA_046261995.1. GTDB lineage: Bacteria > Acidobacteriota > Blastocatellia > Pyrinomonadales > Pyrinomonadaceae > PSRF01. Next base: position 71,077 of record JBHENP010000017.1, on the reverse strand, counting down.
GATCGAGAGACGAGGGCGAAGCTATTAAGCATCAGCGCCGCGACCATCGACCGATTACTGAGACTAGAACGGCGTAAACACGAGTTGCGCGGTCGCTCCGGCACCAAGCCAGGCACGTTGCTCAAAAAGCAAATACCGATTCGCACTTTCGCCGACTGAGACGAGCAGCAACCCGGCTTTGCCGAAATCGATCTGGTGGGCCATGATGGCGGAGTAGCTGCCGGAGATTATTGCCAGAGCCTGGATCTAACGGACATCGCCACCACTTGGACGGAAACTGAGGCGGTGCGTAACAAGGCCCAAGCGTGGGTCTTCGGAGCCTTGAAAAACCTGAGGAAAAACCTGCCTTTTCCGCTACTGGGGCTCGATAGTGACAATGGCTCAGAGTTCATTAACCAGCAGCTCTCGTCCTATTGTCAGCGCCAGAAGCTCACTTTCACTCGCTCTCGCCCCTATCGCAAGAACGACAACTGCTTTGTGGACCAGAAGAACTACTCGGTGGTGCGACGGGCGGTGGGGTACCAGCGTTATGATACCGAAGCGCAGTTGCAACTGCTCAATGAGCTCTATGCTCACTTGCGGCTTTATACTAACTTCTTTCAGCCCACCATGAAGTTGCAGTCGAAGGAAAGAGTGGGCAGCAAAGTAACCAAACGTTATGACCGGGCTCAAACTCCCTATCAGCGAGTGCTGGCGACACCGCAGATTGCCAAAGCAAAGAAAGATTTGCTACGAGCCAAATATGAAACTCTGAACCCGGCCGCACTCAAGCGGAAGATCACTCGTTTGCAAGAACGATTATTGAAAACAACTGGTAGCCCGAAGCGCGTGCGTGTCCGCCCGCGGCAGTGCTCAAACGATCGCTACTTTGACAATCCCCACAGTTCTTTAACCAAGCCATGAGTTTATCGCTTTACGGAGTACCGGATGGGCCACAAGAAAAAGGGCAGAGCGCATCGCCCTGCCCATCCGTATACTCACCTGCGCCAGCGCTCGGGTCGCTCTCCAGCGTTGCCCTATCCTCCGTGCAGGCGACCCGTAATCTAGCACAAACCCGATTCAAGGGAAACGACCGTCAATTTTCACTTCCCATTTCGAGTGGGTTTTTAGATGAGGCAACGAATGTCATTTGGAGTGGGTTTTTACGTGAGGCAATAAGTCTAACTTACTGAACCCAACTGCGCCCCTACTGTGTGCTAAGAGCGGCCTGCGATGCGAATTAGGTAAGGACCACGGTCGAAGCTGTGAAAAAAAAAGAAATCTATCGCGTATGCCGGCTCGCGCTCTGCACTAAGGCAGCCTAGTGTTTGAAGGCGCCGATACATTCTGATCCTCGTGAGATTAGCCACCAAGTCGTTCTCAGCGTATCTTAGATGGCCTGCGTCATTGCAAAGCGACGACACGCCCCAGTCGTCCGCCACCAAGAAATGCCGCAAATGAACAATGACGGAAAAGGCTTCAGAAATAGAATGGCAGAGGCGTTTACGCGCGGCCCAACGCGTGGTGATCAAAGTTGGTACGAGCCTTATTAGTGGTTCGGCAGGTGAGATCTGCTCTGCGCATATTGAGCCCCTCGTCGGCTCTATTGCGGGATTGAAGCACGGTGGCCGTCAGGTTGTGTTGGTTTCCTCGGGGGCCGTTGGCCTGGGGGCCGGCCGGCTAGGGCTGCATCCCTCCAGGTTGCAGGATCTGGTTGTGAGACAGGCGTGCGCGGCCGTCGGCCAAAGTCTCTTGATGCACGCGTACGAAAGGCTATTTCGAGTGCATGACATTACCATAGCGCAGGTACTTCTAACCGAAGACGACTTTACGGAGTGGAAGCGTTATACAAACCTGCGCCGTACGATGGAGAAGCTGCTTAAGCTCGGCGTGCTACCCGTCGTCAACGAAAACGATACTGTCTCGACCGCCGAACTGGAATATGTTTCGTCCGGCCAGGAACGTGCCTTCGGTGACAACGATCGCCTTGCTGCGCTCCTATTCAGTGGACTTGAGGCAGATGCTCTCGTCCTCTTGACCAATGTGGATGGTCTACTCCGCCGTGGTTTAAAGGCTCTGAGTGATGGCTCTTCCGACGAGGGTACACTCATCCCAATGGTCGAGGAGGTAACGGAAGAATTGAAGGCCGTTGCTTCAGGCCCGGCGGCTGGGGGTCGAGGTGGAATGGCGACGAAGCTGGAAGCGGCGCAAATTGCGATGCAAGCGGGCGGCGTAACCGTGATTGCCAACGGTAGGACGCCCGACGTGTTGGACCATATTTTCGTGGGCGACCAGGTCGGCACCGTGTTTTTGTCCACTTCGCGAATGGGAGGCAAACGCCGCTGGCTTACCTATGCAGCCGACGTGCGTGGCCGTGTAATTGTCAACGAAGGCGCACGCGAAGCGATTATCGCCGGCAAAGCAAGCCTGCTTTCTTCCGGCGTCGTGCGCGTGGAGCAGCAGTTTGAGCCGCACGATGTCGTCAGTATTGCCGACTCAGAGGGCCGCGAGTTTGCCCGCGGAATCATCAATTGTGCCAGCGCCGAGGCTGCGGCTCTGGTTGAAGGAACCGGAAAGCCATTGCAAACTGGAGAGCGAGCTCGCGTACTGGTGACGCGCGATAATATGGTTTTATCGGAGCAGAGATGAATCAAGTGTCAAAAGCAGTTGTGGGATCGCAAGTCGCCGAGGTGGCGGAGGTTGCCAAACGCGCGAGGTTGGCGTCACGAGTCCTGTCGACGGTTCCCGTCGAGGGTCGCGACGCAGCGTTGCGAGCCGCCGCTCATGCCATCGATGAGCGCAAGTTAGAGATCCTTGATGCAAATTGGCGAGATTGCGATGACGCTGAACGTGCGGTCGCAGAGGGTCGCATGTCACGATCTCTGTTTGAACGACTCCGGATTAGCGAACGCGCAATCGCACAGATGGCTACTAGTGTCCGTGAGGTTGCAGCTTTGCCTGATCCGTTGGGTCGTAAGCTTGCAACCACCGAGTTGGACAATGGGTTAACGCTGTACAAAGAGTCGTGTCCGGTGGGTGTCATCGGTATCATTTTCGAGGCACGTCCAGAGATCATTCCGCAGATCGCCTCGCTGGCTTTGAAGTCCGGTAATGCAGTAATTCTGAAAGGTGGAACGGAGGCTTCAAACAGCAATCGGGCGCTGGTTTCGATTTGGAGCGACGCACTCACGCGTTCCCTGGACATTCCAGCGGACACGATAAACCTGCTTTACACACGCGCGCACGTCGAGGAGCTGCTTTCGCTGAATGAGGACGTCGATATGATCGTTCCTCGTGGCTCGCGCGAGTTCGTGCGTCATGTCGCTGCGCACAGCAGCATTCCCATAATCGGTCACGGTGAGGGAATATGCCACGTTTACGTAGATCGCGCGGCTGATTTACCCAAGGCCAACGATATTGCGTTCGATGCGAAGGTGCAATACCCGGCAGCCTGCAATTCAATGGAGACACTGTTGGTGCATGAACACATCGCCAGTGATTTCCTGACCCGTTTAATCCCGCGTCTTCAAGCTTCTGGCGTCGAAGTGCGCGGTTGCTCACGCACCATCAAGCTGGCAGCGGCGCCGGGCGTTGTTCCTGCCGGCGAAGATGATTGGTCGACCGAATACTCTGATCTAATTGTTTCTATCAAGATCGTTGGCGATACGGAAGAAGCCATCGAACACATCGATCGTTACGGCTCTCGCCATACCGAAGCGATCGTCACCGAAGACCAGGAAACGGCAACCCATTTCATGGAGCGCGTTGATGCGGCCGGTGTCTACCACAATGCTTCGACTCGTTTCGCGGATGGCTTTCGGTATGGTTTCGGAGCAGAGCTGGGCGTCAGCACGGGCAAGCTGCACGCGCGCGGGCCCGTCGGTCTCGAAGGACTCACCACCTATAAATATAAGCTGATTGGCGAGGGTCAGACAGTTGCGAGTTACGTTTCGGGCGAGCGCTCTTTCAAGCATCGAAAGGTCCAGCCTTGAGGGTTAGTATAGATGACTGGATGATAATCCTTCGGCTGGCTGCGATGAGGAGGACTCAATGGTGAGTCACGGATTCGCCGCTCGATGTGAGGTGGTGGCTGTGATTCACACAGTCTTGTCCCCGCCGGTTAGCTTCAGGAACGACTTGGGTAATGGCCTTGGTTCGGGCTTCGCCTAGCGGTGGACGTTATGACGGGCTTACCGCGAGTTTCGGCAAGACGGAACCGGCGGTTGGTTTCGTTGTAGACCTTGATGCGCTGACAGCGGTCTTGGGCACGCGGGCAAAAACGCATGGTTCTGAAGATCCTGGATCGTTGCCGGACGTTGCTCCATCTGCTCGCTTTCGAGCAGCGCTGACAAGTATGGGGTGTTGTTATTGGGATTGATGCACGCTATGACAAGTGATGACGCGTGGTTGGGAAAAGGAAGAGAGCGTCTTGGCCACAGAGCTGGCTCAGAGAGTCGCTGCAGCCGGTGTCGAGCGCATCGTGTACACCGATGTGGCGCGCGATGGCATGCTGTCCGGCGTGAACATGGAACAAACCTGTGCGGTCGCGCGTGAATCCGGTTTAAAAGTAACGGCCTCGGGCCGCCTCTGTGGAGGACATCCGGCAAGTCAAGAATGCAAGCGAGTGCGGCATCGACAGCGTCATTGTCGGGACAGCCTTCTACGAAGGGCGCTTTACTCTGAAAGAGGCGCTGGCGGGCTAGCTAGTCACTACTAAAAGCTATCGTTGCTCTGCGCGCTCCTCCCACATAGTGGCCGTCTTCTGCCAGGTTTCTGCGGTCTGCCGATTTTGCTCAGCTACCTCTTGAAACTTATTGGCCGCTTCCTGGAAAGTCTTTGCAGCTTGCTCCCATTCTTTCGCAGCCTGCTCCCAATCCTTCGTCGCATTCTGCCACTTCTCGCAGTTGGGACAATCAGCAGGCGCGGCATTCGAATTCAAGTTCTTTAGGTTGCATACCTTGGATTATACGACCAACCCGCCGATTACCTACTTGCGCTAAGGGCTATTAGCTCTGCGGAAGAACTGCAGCGGCTCCGCTTTAACCTGAATGTTTTTCGCTGATCAGAGTGCGTTCGGCTACAATCTCACGCCATTCTTCAGGGATGTCGCCCTTACCGTAGAAGGGCATTTCATCTGGCGGTCGCGCAAACGGGGTTGGGGAGTGAGACGAATCCATGACAAAACCATGAAGAACAAAGTCACGGTCCGGCTGGTAGCCGAAACCAAGGGGAACGTTTCACACCGGGGACCCCGCGCCGGCAGCCGCGCGAGGGTAGTAGGAAATCCCACGAAAAGACACCTAGCGCAATTCGTGTTAGTTCAAAGAGGTTCATGACCTCTCATTCACACCGCGGCTTTAGCCCGGTGATACAACAAGCGAGCCGAGTCGAGGGAACCGTTTCAACGGTAATAATATACTTGCTCATCAATGTCCGACATGCTTCAGGAACAGCTAAACGAGTCGGTGATCACGCAGCGACTGACCACAATCAATGAGTATCACTCAACTACAGAACAGGAAGCGGTAGCGACCTGGCCGTTGCGACAGACTCAAATTGTGTTAGTGGTACCCAGACGGCCAGGTCGCTACCGCTTCCTGTTCTGTAGTTGAGTGCATAACGTCAGAGGTAATGATTTCGCTGCCACTCTGTTTTCAGTTTTCACTTACCCGCTGGTAGCGGGTGGGTTCGCTGAGCAACTAAGACCCTCCCATGGGCGACTGCGGGACGGACCCACCAGCTACCGCCGTGATACTGACGCCATCACGCGAAAGTATTGGAATCGAACGATCGTGAGACTTTATGAAGCATGTCGGACATTGATGAGCCAAGTATATTGTTACCGTGTCACGGTTTTTCTTCGGAAGTCTAACCAGCCAGAGAGGATAAGTTTGCCTGCCTCTAATGAACTTCAGCAGAAAGTGCTCGCAGGAGAGTGGATTGCAACCCCAGAAATCCGTAAGAACGGTCGCGTTTTGTAGCGAGCAGATCACCGGGCTGAAGCCACGGTGTGAATGAGAAGTTGAGTCGATTGCTTTTCCGACACACTCCTAGAGAGGCAACAATCAATCATAAGGAGACCCATGAACATGCGCCTGCATAAATATCGTGCGCTGCTGTTAACGCTGACGCTCCCTTTAACCGCCGCTGCGCAAACGGTCCGAAGCGCAGACTTCGATGTCCTTATCAAGGGCGGCACGGTTTATGACGGGACTGGACGCGCTCCAAGGCGAGTCGACGTTGCGATTAAAGGAGATCGCATCGTTGCCATTGGCAACCTGAAGAGCGGACGCGCGCTTAACCTGGTGGACGCGCGTGGACTCGCCATCGCACCCGGTTTCATCAATATGCTCTCGTGGTCCACAGAATCTCTTATCGCTGACGGCCGCTCGCAGGGAGAGATCAGGCAGGGCGTGACCACGCAAATCATGGGCGAGGGTTGGTCTATGGGCCCGCTCAACGAGCGGCTAAAGAAGCAGGTGGTCGCCGAACAAGACGACATCAAGTTCGACGTCGAGTGGACGACTCTCGCAGAGTACTTGAAGTATCTGGAGCAACGCGGCGTTTCACAGAACGTCGCCTCCTTCGTCGGTGCGACCACGGTTCGGCAATACGTGCTCGGCGAAGGTGACGTGCAGCCGACGCCGGCGCAGCTTCAAGAGATGCGCGAACTCGTGCGCCAAGCAATGGAAGAGGGCGCGCTCGGGGTCGGCTCCTCTTTAATATATGCGCCTGCTTTTTACGCTAAGACAGAGGAGCTGATCGAGCTGTGCAAGGTCGCGGCTCAGTATAAAGGCAAGTACATCTCGCACCTTCGCAGCGAAGGGAATGAATGGGTCCAGGCCGTTGAAGAGTTGATTCGCATCAGCCGCGAGGCTGGCCTTCCCGCTGAGATCTACCACATCAAAGCCGCCGGCCAGCAGAATTGGGACAAGGTGGATAGGGTGATCGCGCTCGTCAATGCTGCGCGCCGCCGGGGACTGAAGATCACAGCCGACATGTATATGTACCCAGCTGGCTCTACGGGACTCAACGCCAGCCTGCCGCCGTGGACCATGGACGGCGGCTACGAAGCGCTCTTCAAACGCCTCGAAGATCCGGCCACGCGGCAGAAGATCGCGGCGGAAGCGCGCACCCCTACTAACAAATGGGAGAACCTTTACCTGGCCGCTGGTTCGCCGGATCGCGTACTGCTCGTCGGTTTCAAGTCGGAGAAGCTGAAACCACTCACGGGCAAAACTCTTGCCGAGGTCGCGAAGATGCGTGGGAAAGATCCGGTCGAGACAATCATGGACCTGATACTTGAGGACCGATCTAGGGTCGGCACGATCTACTTTCTGATGTCGGAGGAGAATCTTAAGAAAGAATTACGTCAGCCATGGGTTTCTCTCGGTTCTGATGGTGCGTCGATGGCGCCCGAAGGAGTCTTCCTGAAATCCTCAACACACCCGCGCGCCTATGGCAACTTCGCGCGCCTTTTAGGAAAGTACGTGCGCGAGGAGAAGGTCATCTCGCTCTCGGAGGCGGTCCGGCGTTTGAGTGGGCTGCCCGCGACAAACCTCGGCCTGGATCGTCGAGGTTTTCTTAGAACAGGACTGTTTGCTGACGTGGTGGTCTTCGATCCGCAAACCATTGCCGACCGCGCCACCTTCGAAAAACCGCACCAGTATTCGGTTGGCGTGAAGCACGTCTTCGTCAATGGCGTGCAGGTGCTCAAGGATGGTGAGCATACAAATGCTAAACCTGGAAGGGCGCTCTGGGGGCCGGGGAAGATCAAATAGTTGTCGACAAACTTTAGGAACATCTGGTCAAGTCGGTGATCACGCAGCGACTGACCACAACCAATGAGAGTATCACTCAACTACAGAACAGGAAGCGGTAGCGACCTGGCCGTTGCGACAGACTCAAGTTGTGTTACCCACGGCCAGGTCGCTACCGCTTCCTGTTCTGTAGTTGAGTGCATAACGTCAGAGAGTAATTGATTTCGCTGCACTCTGTTTTCAGTTTTCATTTACCGGCTGGTAGCGGGGTGGTTCGCTGAGTCAACTAAGACCGTCCCACGGGCGACTGCGGGACGGACCCACCCGCTACCTGACCCCATGACACGAAAGTAATTGGAATCGAACGATCGACAAACTGAAGTGTGTCGAACACTTTCGCGACGCCGCTTTTTTGGCGATCACTTTCATCTTATGCCTGATTGTTAGTACCAAGGAGATTCGCCTGGAGCATTAAGCTAGACAAGAGAATCAAGCCACCATCGCTGCGCGCAAGGACTACGCGACTGCGCTCGAGATGCTCGAGCGTTTCATCACGTACGAGATGGCCGACAAAGATCTTCCCGCTCTTTCAATTGCGCTTGTAGATGATCAGCAGATTGTATGGGCCAAAGGCTTCGGTTTCGCCGACGCGAAGAGGAAGGTGCCCGCAACCGCCGACCATCTACCGCGTTCTTTCGAATACTCCACGGAGGGCAGGTTGCTGAAAAAGTGGCTCGAGAAGAGGAAGACGATCCACGAAAAGATACGAAATAACTCGAAATAGGCGTTCCTTTTCGTGCTGCTTCGTGTGATTTCGTGGATCGTTCTTAGTTAGCGGTAACGCTCCAAGAAAGACCGAAAGTGTATACAAGCGATTTTTTTGGCCCCAAAAGCTCCCTCGGCTGCCTGTCCTCTCTAATCTGCAGCTAGTTCCTGGATCCCTCGCAGCCGTGTCTTGAGGCGCTGGTTCATCATCTCAAGTTCATGTCGCCCCTTATTCGTCTCGTAGTGCTCGAGCGCACGGTTCACAGTCAGACACAGTTCTTCGTTGTTCCACGGCTTCGTCACATATTTATAGACGAGCCCGCTATTGATCGCTTCCACGAGTGTTTCGATATCCGTGTAGCCAGTCAGGATGATGCGGACCATGTGTGGTCTAATGTCCGCGGTGCGCTTGAGCAGTTCGACGCCGGTCATGTTTGGCATTCGCTGGTCGGTGATCACCAGTGCAACATCGTGCTCGTTGAGCAGGCGCAACGCTACTTCACCTGATTCCGCTGTCATGACTTCGTAGTCGTGGCGGAATAGTCTTTCGAGCACCCGCAGGTTGTTCGGCTCATCGTCAACAACTATGATCTTGTAAGACATATTATGAATAACTCCTTCTGAAGCAGGCGAAAATCTGTTGTTCGCATCGCCTTACTCGGCGCGCTCATCCCGGCGCATCGCGTTAATCGGGATAGCGACAGTGATTGTCGTACCCTCCCCAAGTCGGCTTTCAATATTGATCGAGCCGTCATGTCTTTCAATAATGCCGTAGGTAATGGATAGTCCCAACCCTGTTCCTTCGCCAACCGGTTTAGTCGTGAAGAAGGGATCGAAGATTTTCTTCAGATGTTCTGGCCCGATGCCGCTGCCCGTATCACTGATTGAAATTACGGCCATTTCTTTTTCCCTGCGCGTCGTCACGCACACTTTGCCTTCAAGACTTATCGCCTGAGCCGCGTTAACGAGCAGGTTCATCCACACCTGATTGAGCTGCCCGGCGTAGCAATCCACGGGCGGCAGATCGGCGTAATCACGTTCGAGCGTGATGCGGTCGGAGCCGTAGTATTGAGAAATCAGGCGAATAGTTGACTCGATTCCCTCGTGCAGATCGACCTTTTTGAATTCGGCCTCGTCGAGCCGCGAGAAGAGGCGTAAGTTCTGCACGACATCACGGATCCGCTCAGCTCCTTCGTAACAATCTGAGGTGATCGACCGGAGGTCTTTGAGTGAATGGTCGTAATGAATCTCTTTTTTGATGGCATTGATCTCAGCCGCCAGGTGAGCCGGTAATTGGGCGTTGTCGTAAGCCTTGAAGAGGCGCTCAAGTCCGGCGGCGCATTTCTGCAGGAGCCCCATGTTGCTATAAATGAATCCGGCGGGGTTGTTTAGTTCGTGGGCAACGCCAGCGGCAAGCTGACCGAGAGAAGCCATCTTCTCGCTATGGACCATCTGTGTCTGCAACCTTTCGAGCTCAGCTTTGCGATGCTCTAACGTGTCGGAGTAGAGCTTTAACTTCTCCTCGACCCGTTTGCGGTCAGTCACATCGCGCGCGGCGGCGAACACACCCTGCAGCGTCCTATCACGATCGTAGAAGGTGGTCGCGTTATAAGACACATCCGTTTTCTTGCCTTCTCTGGAGCAGGCTGTGAGTTCGTAGTCAGTGACCTTTCTTTTCGCTCAACACCAGCTTAATGCCGGCTTCGGCCCGCTCCGGATCCGTGAAGTAGTTCTTGAACGGCGCACCGATCAACTCATCGCGCGTGCAGCCGGTGAGCGCCTCCATCTGCTTGTTAACGTCGGTGATGATGCCCTGTGGATCGGTGGTCATCAGAGCGTCGATGTTGGATTCGATGAGTGACCGCGTGTAGAACTGCTGGTCGCGGAGGCGCTGATCGAGCTTCTTCTGCTCCGCTTCGACCTGTTTGCGCGCCGTATTATCGGTACCGATCAACAAATAGCCGATGATTGCGTCGTAAGCATCGCGCAATGCCGTAACTGACACCACGGCCGGGAAGCGGCTCCCATCCTTGCGGATGTAGGTCAGCTCATAGATGTCTTCGATGCCCCGCGAGGCCTTGAACACCAAGGCCTCGAAACCGGGCGTAATCGGGGTTCCCAGTTCGGCGCTGAGCGCTTTGGCCCGCGCGATCACTTCCTGTGGGTCGGAAATCTCGGCCGGAGTAATCTTGTTCATCACGTCGGCGGCCGCGTAGCCGAGCATCCGCTCGGCGCCAACGTTGAAAATCTGGATCACACCCTTGGCGTCGGTGGCGATGCTGGAAAAGTTTGCGCTGTTGAAGATGGCGCTCTGGAGGGCCCCCGCTTTGAGCAACGCCTCTTCTGCCTGCTTGCGCGCCGTATTATCAGTGCCAATCAGCAGATAGCCAATGATCCTCTCCTCATCGTCGCGTAGTGCCGTGACTGACACCACGGCCGGGAACCGGCTCCCATCCTTGCGGATGTAGGTCAGCTCATAGATGTCTTCGATGCCCCGCGAGGCCTTGAACACGAGGGCCTCGAAACCGGGCGTAATCGAGGTTTCCAGTTCCGCGCTGAGCGCTTTGGCCCGCGTGATCACTTCCTGCGGATCGGAAATATCGGCCGGCGTGATCTTGTTCATCACCTCCGCGGCGGTATAACCCAACATCCGCTCAGCACCCACGTTGAAGATTTGAATGACACCTTTCGCATCGGTGGCGATACTTGAGAAATTAGCACTGTTGAAGATGGCGCTCTGCAATGCTCCCGCTTTGAGCAACGCTTCCTCCGCCTGCTTCCTGGCAGTATTATCAGTGCCGATCAGGAGATAACCAATGATTGAGTCGTGGGCATCGCGCAAAAGCTGTCACCGAGACCACCGCCGGAAACCGGCTACCGTCCTTGCGGATATAGGTCAATTCGTAGATGTCTTCGATGCCCCGCGAGGCTTTGAACACGAGTGCCTCGAAGCCGGGCGTAATAGGAGTTTCAAGTTCAACACTCAGCGTACTAGCTCGCAGAATCACTTCCTCAGGATCGGAGATGTCGGCCGGAGTAATCTTGTTCATCACTTCGGCGGCCGCGTAGCCGAGCATACGCTCAGCCCCGACGTTGAAGATCTGGATGACGCCTTTCGCGTCGGTGGCGATGCTCGAGAAATTGGCACTGTTGAAGATGGCGTTCTGCAACGCCCCTGCTTTGAGCAACGCCTCTTCTGCCTGCTTGCGAGCGCTGTTGTCGGTGCCGATCAGCAGGTAGCCAATGATTGCGTCGTAAGCATCGCGCAGTGCCGTGACCGACACGATGGCCGGGAAGCGGCTCCCATCTTTGCGGATGTAGGTCAGCTCATAGATGTCTTCGATGCCCCGCGAGGCCTTGAACACCAAGGCCTCGAAACCGGGCGTAATCGGGGTTCCCAGTTCGGCGCTGAGCGCTTTGGCCCGCGTGATCACTTCCTGTGGGTCGGAAATCTCGGCCGGAGTAATCTTGTTCATCACGTCGGCGGCCGCGTAGCCGAGCATCCGCTCGGCGCCAACGTTGAAAATCTGGATCACACCCTTCGCGTCGGTGGCGATGCTGGAAAAGTTGGCGCTGTTGAAGATGGCGCTCTGGAGAGCCCCCGCTTTGAGCAACGCCTCTTCTGCCTGTTTGCGCGCCGTATTATCAGTGCCAATCAGCAGATAGCCAATGATCCTCTCCTCATCGTCGCGTAGTGCCGTGACTGACACCACGGCCGGGAACCGGCTCCATCCTTGCGGATGTAGGTCAGCTCATAGATGTCTTCGATGCCCCGTGAGGCCTTGAACACCAATGCTTCGAATCCCGGTGCAATGGTGGATCCCAGCTCAAGGCTCAAGGCTTGAGCGCGAGCGATCACTTCCTGCGGATCGGAAATATCGGCCGGCGTGATCTTGTTCATCACGTCGGCGGCCGCGTACCCGAGCATCCGCTCGGCGCCGACATTGAAGATCTGGATAACGCCTTTCTCGTCGGTGGCGATGCTCGAAAAGTTGGCGCTGTTGAAGATGGCGTTCTGCAATGCCCCCGCTTTGAGCAGAACCTCAGCGCGCCGGACTTCAGCGACGATCTCCACCGCGAGGGGGTCGCCGGCGAAACGCGGTTTGCGCTCTATATCTATTGTTTCAGTGTCCATTAATCACTTCGTTTTGTTTGAGCATCGAGAGGGAAACTTCCCGCCGTCGTTCACACGCCTTGAGTTGGGTTCCTCGTTACGGCTGGAAGAGCCGCTTTCTCTTGAGGTGGGGGAGTGAAACTTTGAACAGTTCGTCTCGGTTTTCCTGGCTAATCGAACGGGAATTGCCGGAGTTTATGATGCAGACCTTACCGATTTTTGCCTTAGTTATGGGCACAATAGGGAGCTATTTTTGGTCGGCAGGTATGTCGGTCAAACTGTTTGTGTGACTGAGACAAAACAACCCGCGGTAAGATTATGATTGGTAGGGCCTTCCGGTCTGTGCGTTACAACACATAGAACGGGAACACAACGTAGGACCGTTGAGGTGCTAGTGGAAGATTGAGGTCTCCGTCTGTGCGCTAACACACAGCCACACACATGATCGTGAAATTGTGACCAACTTCAGCCCGAGCAGATTTGTTGTGGGGGGTGGATGCTGAAATCGATTTGGGATGACCTTCTCATTTGTTAACTTTCCCTGATAGTTATTGTAGTGTGAGGGAGTTCTATGATGTGGTTTGAAACGTTAACCGGTTTCCATGAATCGTCTCCACAGCAGGTGCGCGAGAACATAACTGTTGAGGGTGAGACGATGAAATCTCATGTTAACGGCATGGCATGGACTTGCGGTCATTTGGAAACACCGTCTTTGGCCGAACTGAGAGACCGCATCAGCTCAAGTGGGAGTGATGTTGGTAGAATACGCCTCCGCGAAGTAGTCGCCAACGTACAGACATTGCATGAAGATGAGGCGAATGCCGGCTCGCTATTTCAGGTAGCTTCCCAGTTCAACCTGTTGGAAATGACGTCCCCGAATGTAACGCCTGAGAAGGGCGTAGGGATTTATGAGAATGATCGTACCCAGGGACCAGCGTGCGCAATCGCGGCTGGAGCTGGAACGATCTATCGAAACTACTTTGCACGCGTCAACGGACACACGGGGCAATCCAAGGAGAACCAAATAGATTGCCTTGCGGATACTGGAGAAGCGTGGGGAAATTCCGATGACCACCTTTGGGAGATGAAAAACGGTTATGCCTTGGCCTCGCAGAGCGGATTGAGTGAGATTTCGGAACGGCTTCGCGCAGACAGTGAGAGTGAACTTGATGAATTCCGAAAGCTGCTTCGAATCGGCATCCACTGGAATACGCAAGTGACGCTTAACGATTGCAAACACCTGGTCTCACAGGTCTATTGCTCCGCTTTGCCAGTCGCCTATACCAATCATTCCCCGGAACTCTGGAAGCCCTTTGCGCAACTTGTTCTCGAAGCATCCTATGAGGCGACTCTTCTAGCAGCTATCTTGAATGCGCGCGGGAAGGGAAACAATCGGTTGTTTCTCACACTTCTCGGGGGAGGAGTGTTCGGCAACGCGATAGATTGGATCATCGGGGGAATCGAACGTGCTTTGAACCTCTACAACGATGCTGACCTTGATGTCGCGATCGTAAGCTATGGCTCATCTCAGCAGTGTGTTCGGCAACTTGTTGATCGGCTCTGAATACTAAGTGCAGGATCCTCATGCGGCGGCGGAGGGAAGTAACGCCTGCTCAGAGCATTCCAACACTCGACGCGCCAAGTCGCGGGTTACGGAAGGGAAACACTCCAGGAATTCTACGAGTGAGTAGTTATTCTCCAGGTATTCGAAGAGTCTTTACAAGAACGCGTGTCCCTTTGAACACGGGCACACCACCGAGAATTTCCGGGTCAATCGTGATTAGATCGCCAGTATCCATGTCCGCAGTTTAGTCAATGTCCACCTCCGACGTAAATCCATGCGACGACGCGCACGTCCGAGCGGTACTGCTGCCTACTAATTGCACTGCTTTCCCCAGTCTTTTGTTTGGCGAAACTGTTGAGTATTAGCACAACCCGAAACAAGACAGATTGTAATTATCGAGATAAGAATAGAAATGCCTTCTTATGGCGCAGCCCCTTGTTCGTCGAGCGCGGTCGGATTTAGAAGGCGCGCGAAATCATCCGGTGTATCCACATCCACCTCACCGGCTCGGAAGGGTAAGAAGTGCGCCTCCGAAGCATGCCGGTTTATAACCTCCTTTGCGCCGGACCTGCCCTCGAGTCCGATTAGCTCGGCGAAGAGTGCTCTGACGAAAAACGCCGGCACACCAAAACTTCCGCCATAGGTTGAGGCGACGAGGGGCCTCCCGCTGGACCGATGTGCCACGATCAGATCGGAAACTACGGCGGCGGTGGCATGAGGCTGGTCGCACAACATCAAGACTGCTGCGCCTAGGCCAATACTCAAAATACGATAAGATCACTCCACTAGTTAAGAGGCTAAGTAGAGGGACCATGTATGGTACAACTACTTTCTTGTATTCTTTCCCCTGATCTGCTGCTAGTACGGTTTAACGCCCGGACCAAGATTTATCATAATCCAGCAAATGAGAAATTTGGCTATCTGCTTCTTGGCAATCTTCGCGATCTTACTGGTCTCCTCACCCGCGCGCCCGGCCAACGATCCCTTATACGGTGGCACCGTAGTTGTAGCAATTTCCTCAGATCCAGGTGGGCTGAATCCATCCATCACAACCCAGGGCGGTGTACATCTGATTTGTGGTTCAATCTTTAGTGGCCTCGTTGCTCACGATTTTGACCTCAATCCGGTTCCCGACTTGGCCGAACGCTGGGAGGTCTCACCTGATGGCCGGACTTATACGTTCTTCCTCGCACGGGAAGCGGTATTCCACGACGGTGTGCCGGTGACTGCTGAAGATGTGCGATTTACGTTCGAGCAATTATTACTGAAGTACCACTCTCGCACCCGCACGTCCATAGCTGACAACTTACGTCGGATAGATACTCCCGACCAGCACACAGTCGTCTTTAACTTCGACAAACCATATGCTGCCTTCTTAAGACTCGTTGATGTCACCAACGCGCCCGTGATGCCGAAGCATTTGTATGAGGGCACAGATCCGCTAACGAATTCTCGCAACATAAATCCCGTGGGCAGCGGACCCTTTAAGCTTCAGGAGTGGTTGAAGGGCGATCATCTTACCCTGGTGAAGAACGAGCGGTACTTCAAAGCAGGTAAGCCTTATCTGGATCGCATCGTGTACAAAGTAATGCCTACCGGGGCGCTGGCAACGATCGCGTTCGAACGCGGAGAGATTGATTACTTACTGGGTGCGTCTCCGCTCGATATTGCGCGGTTGAAGGCTATGCCGGGCGTTATTGTAACCACCAAAGGCCGGGAAGGTTTTGCAGGCGTGGAAACGTTCATCCCAAATCTTACGCGTGCGCCCCTTTCGGACTTACGGATCAGAAAAGCGATAGCGCACGCCATCGATAAACAATTCCTCGTTGATAAGCTGCTATTCGGACAAGGTATCGCCGCCACAGGCCCTGTCTCACACATGCTCGCCTGGGCGTACAATCCTAACGTTGAAAAGTATGAACACAATTCAGTACTCGCCAATCAGATGCTTGACGAAGCCGGACAGCGGCGGGGACCCGATGGCCGACGCTTCCACCTGAAGTTCGTTCACGCTGCCTCTTACGCGAAAGTAGCCGAGGCGCTGCGCGATCAGTTGCGCGAAGTCGGTATCGCCGTCGATTTACAACTCATGGAGTTTGCTGCGGCAGTGGACGCCGTCTATATCAAAAAGGATTTCGATCTTGGGTTCGCCTCATTTGAAAATGGGCCCGACCCGGATGTCGGGGTCAAACGCACGGTCGTCTCCTCAAACATCGGGCCGATTCCTTTTTCCAACGGCGCGGGCTATCGCAATCCGCGCGTCGATGAGTTGTTTGCTTCAGCCGCTTCTGAGTTGGACCAGCAAAAGCGAGCGGCATATTACTTCGAGGCACAGGACATCCTGGTTAAGGACCTTCCTTACTTCTGGCTCTACGAACCCAACTCCAGCGCCGCCTACCGCGCAGGGTTGCAGGGGATGTACGAGTGGAGCGCGAAATCAAATGTTTATTTTGCGCAGGACGCGTGGTGGGCTGACGGCGGGCGATCGGCTCATACATCCGCAAACACTTTTACGAATTGGCAGCTTTACATGCTCATTGCGCTCGTCGCGCTGACTGCCGTTGTTAGTACAATTCTGCTGAAGAGAAGACGCCGCAGAATTTGACGTCACGCCGGCTTGTCGAGATTTGCGATGCGAGCTTTGGGGTCGAGCGCGCGGTTGAGGGCGTCACCCACAGTGTTCAGTGCCAGGACCAGAAGTGAGACCGCCAGCGCCGGAAAGAACATGACCCACCAGGCATCGCGAATGAAGTGCTCGCCGTTGTGCAGCATGTACCCCCAACTCATGTAGTTGCTGTCTCCAATGCCGATAAACTCCAAGGCCGCTTCGACCAGAATCACTCCACCCACCATCAACACAACGTTGGTAATTATTATCGGGAGCGCGTTGGGTAAGATGGTGCGAAACAAAATACGTGCGGGACCGGCGCCCATGGCGTATGCCGCTTCCACAAAACTTTTCTCCTTAAGTGACATTACCTCGGCCCTGACGAGGCGCGCAGTTGTCGGCCAGTAGGTGACGCTCAATACGACGATGAGTGTGAAAACGGTTGACCCGAAGAGCGCGGCTATGACGAGCGCCAGAAAGAACCTTGGCGGAATGAGGAAGAGTTCAGTGAGCCGCATTAGTAGATCGTCGACAACTCCGCCAGCGTAGCCCGCAGTCAATCCGACCAATACTCCAGTTAGTCCGCTCAAAATCGCGACCGTAACGCCAATCGCAATAGAAACCCTGGCGCCATGCACTACGCCGCTAAAGATGTCTCGGCCGAGATCGTCGGTTCCAAATGGATACTCGGCGGACGGGGGTCGCAAACTGTCGTCAGAAATCGTATGTGGGTTATGCGGCGCAATCTGATCGGCGAATACCGCGGCGAAGATAAAGACCGCCAGCAAACCTACTGCGGCCACGAGGGTGCGCCGGCCTTTGAAGGCTCGCCAGCCGATAATACTTCCGATATTTCCGGGTGCGCGTTTTTCTAACGTCTCATGATTCATTTTGTGGTCCGTCCGTAACGAATGCGTGGGTCGAGCGCGGAATACGTCAGGTCAACAATGAAATTCACTAAAATGACGCTGACCGAAATCATTAGAAATAGTCCCATCAGGACCGGGTAGTCGCGCATTGCGAGTGCGTCAAGCATTAACCTGCCAACACCGGGCCAGGCGAAGACTGTCTCGACCAGCACGGCACCGCTCAACAACATCCCAAAGTCGTGGCCCACAACCGTGACAATCGGGAGGAGGGCATTACGCAGGGCGTGTCCATAAACCACCCGGCCTTCCGTCAACCCCTTAGCGCGCGCCGCAACAACAAAGTTCTCATTCAGCACGTTCAGCATCGAAGTGCGAGTCAGACGCATGATCTGAGCGACATAGACCACAGCAAGCGTCGTGACCGGCAACACCAGATGATAAAGCACGTCGAGCCCGTACCTAAGGCCGGCCAACTCCTGAGTGGACGACGAGAAACTCTGTGCAGGAAACAGTCCGAGGCGGAGAGCAAACACGATAAGCAGCAAATGCCCTACCGAGAAGGAAGGCACGGAGTAGCCGATCAACGCAAAAGTATTTATCGAGCGATCGATCACGGAGTTCTCCCGACGCGCGGCTTCCACGCCGAGCACCACCCCGGCAACAGACGAGACAAGCACTGCGCTTATCGTCAACAGTAATGTGGCTGGGATGCGTGCGACGATAACGCTGGCAACCGATTGCTGGTAGCCGAGTGAATATCCTAAGTCTCCGCGGAGAACACTCGATAGATAGATCCAGAGTTGCGTGGTGAGCGGTTGATTCAACCCGAATTTCGTCCGAATAAATTCATAGTACTTTTCATCGCCGCTCTGTCCGGCGAGTAAATGGACTGGGTCACCCGGAGCGAGATGAATCAAAAGGAAATTGACGATGATAAGAATGAGGATCAGGAGAAGCGATTGAACTATGCGCCTGAGGAGGTACCGTCCGGAGATACGGGAAAATATCGATTTCACAATTGTAGGATGGAAGTTGTCTAGTTGCGCGGATTGTTGCTACCGCGCAATTGCCGACCTAGTGCCACGGTTAGTGTGAGGGACGATAACATCTCGTTAGTGACGGTTCAATAATTTGCGCTTAGCAGGCAGGCGGTTGCCGGATTACGTCGATGCCTCTTTCTTAATTTACTGATGACGAGCGATACTGAGCGCTATAATCCACCCCCTCAAGTTCGGGTTAGAAGTGAATTCCTGGCTGGTTTCTTTTGGGCTCGCGGAGGTTTGTGTCAATGATGTCCCACAATCGACGGATCGGTCTGCTGCTTGGCCTAGTGGTTCTCCTTTTATCGATTCAATCAACTCGGAGTGAAACTCGCAATATTCAAAAAGCGAACCCTCCTTTATTGCGACGAAATAGCTCGCTTGAGCGTCAGCTCTCAGGTGGTGGAAAGCAGAGCGCTACGGTCACGCTATCGTCGGGCCAGTATTTTCAACTGGACATCGAGCAACATGGAATAGACGTAGCGACCACAGTTTTTCATCCCGACGCAAAACAAGTTGAGTTCGACACGCCGAGTGGGGCGAACGGCACCGAGTCTGTCCGTTTCATTGCCGAGGCAGACGGTGACTATAGAATTGAATTTCGTTCGCTCTTAAAAGAGGTGGATCCGGGGCGTTACCGTGCACGAGTCGTAGCGCTACGCGAAGCCACGACACACGACAAACTCATTGTGTCAGCGATAGCCGCGCAAAGGCATGGAGATGAGCTACGTGCGAAACCTGAGACCAGGCAGAAGTCGGTGGAACAGTATGAGATTGCTCGGAAGCTGTGGCAGTCAGCCGGGAGCCCGGCCGGGGAAGCGAGCACGGTCCGCGCGATTGGCTTTGCATGGTTTCGCAAGGGAAATAGTCAGAAGGCAATTGAGACGTTTGAAAAAGCAGCGCAACTCTGGCACGCAGCCGGAGAATTTCGCAGCGAGGCTTTCACTTATGGGACTTTGGGTTTTGTTTACGAGCGGCAGAATAATTCTCAGAAGGTCTTAGAGAACAATCTACGCGCGCTGCCGATTTGGAGACGGTTGCACGATGCAGTCCAGGAAGCGTTTACACTCTCGACCATTGGCGATGCGCACGCCAAACTAGGCGGGAAACAGGAACCCCTGCGTTACTGCAAACTCGCGGTTAGTCGCAGCCGCGACACTCAAAAGCGTTCGATTGAAGCCGCAATGCTTCGCAACTGTGGTCAGATGTTCATCGCGGCAAATGACCTGAGCCTGGCGAAGGATTACTTAACCAAATCGCTCGCACTGTGGCGCGCAGCCAATTTCAAAAACAACGAAGCCATGACCCTCACTATGCTTGGTGAAGCCAGCGAAAAGCTAGGCGAGAAAACGAACGCGATTGATTACTATTCGCAAGCTCAAACAATCTGGAGGACCCTTAATGAGCAGAGCAGGGAAGCCGAAATGAAGATTAGAATTGCTCGCCTGAGCGAGAGGCAATAAATACTCGCAAAAGCATTATTGTGCTTCATTGCGCGAGTCTTAACGGAGGTTGGCGCCGGCGATGAGAAGTTCAATCTGCTGGACAGCTAATTTCACGGCTTGTATCACTGCCGGACTCATCTCTGCCCCCATCTCGTCATAGTGTGCGGGCTGGCATCCCACCAGAAAAACCTGCGGTGGGAGCACCCCTAAAGCCTTAGCCAGAATGAAAACTTTGGCAGGGTCGCTGTAATGCGCATCCGCCAGCGATTGATGCAGAGCATTCGAAGCTTTCTCGTCATGATCAGGCACGTCAGGTTCAATTAGATATATCGTTCCCGCAACCCCGTCTCGTTCGACCGCGTCCGCTACTATAAGCATGTCATAGCCATCCATCAGCTCTTGCACAAGAGGAATACCCGCGATTCCGGCTTCCATAATCGTTACATTCTTCGCCTGTCGCCTGCGCTCGAGCTCCTGAGCTACGGCGACACCAAACCCATCGTCACCGCGAAGAACATTTCCCACCCCAGCCACCAGGATTTTCACTGTCTGCTTTTCCATCAATAGGGACCGTCGTGCTTATAGTGTAACCGACAAACGCAACCGAGCGGAGGTTGGCAGGCGACCGCCAAAATAGAACTTTGCGTCATAGGATCATGAGCGTATGATAGCCGCGAACACGCAAAGTTAGCTTCCCCCCGCTTTTTGATTGATATCTTTTTGTTCTCACGGAGGGCATGAATGAAGATTGCAATTAGCGGCAAGGGTGGTTCGGGCAAGACTACCATCAGCGCTACCCTCACGCGCATCCTCGGCCGACGTGGACTGCCGGTCCTCGCCATTGACGGCGATCCCAATCCAAATCTCATTCAAGCTCTGGGCCTTGGACCAGGCGTGGAGACCGCTGCGATTCCGCGCAGCATCGTTAAGCGTCGCGAAGACGAGAATGGTCAACAGCGTCATGTGCTGACGACAAGCGTTGCGGATATCGTTGGCAAGTACGGACTGAAAGCGCCGGATGGGGTCACGGTTTTGGTGGGAACCCACATTGATCATGCGGGCGCTGGTTGACTATGCGGCGCCCACGCTGCCGTGCGCAGCCTCGTCGGGGAGATTGTTAGCAGTTCAAGAGACATCACTGTAATGGACATGGAAGCGTCCATCGAACACATGAGCCGTGGCACGGTCCGCTATGTTGATGCGCTGCTGGTTGTGCTGGAGCCTTATTACCGCTCGATGGAAACCGCGGGACGAACTGTGCCGTTAGCGCGCGAGCTCGGCATTAAGCGCATATACGGCATCGGCAACAAACTTCGCAGCCCGGAGGATGGTGAAGCTATCGCGGCCTACTGCCGAAATCACGGTCTGGAGCTAATTGCAAAAATTCCGTTCGACGACAGTGTGGTTGAGGCAGATCGAACCGGCCGCGCGGTCATTGACTACGACGTCACCGCGCCGATTGTCGAAGAGTTATCGCGGGTGGCGGATTTTCTGTTACGTGAAGTCAAAGTTAACGGAAATGGAGCGGGAGGGAACTAAGATGCTCGACAACATGGACACAATGACGATTTGGACTTACTCGCTCATAGCCGGCGCGGTGGTGGTCTTAATTGTAGCCGTGCTGCTAATCATGCTTATCGCCGCAGCGAACCGTGTGAACAAACACGCGAGTCACATCTGGGACGCGGGAAAGCAGATTGCGGGTAATACCGTTTCGATCTGGATGTTGAATGTAACTAACCGGGTGGCTGGCGAGATTTTGGAAGGAGCGCTGTCGATCAACAAAAGAGCGGCTTCTATTGATACCACAATCGGCGCCCTTGCTGATGCGCTTGGTCCAAAGAGGTAATCCGTGATGCAACTGCTTACCTGGCTTACAGTTATTTATCTCGTGGTGCTGGTGGTCGCTCTTGCCGTTAGCCTGATCGCGATCTTCATCTATCTTTGGAAGATTGGCAGCGCCTTGGCGGCGGTGGAACGCGCTCTCGTGCAAACTGAAACCAATACTGCGCCTTTAGCCGGCCACGTTGAAGCCATCAACGGCGGGCTGGTTGGCGTCAGAGATGGCTTGATGCTGGTCGATGACCACTTGGCTTCGACCGATGGCAGCCTGGATTTTGTGGCGGAAAGACTGGGCATCCGCGAAACCGTTTAGGGGAAAGAACAAAGTCATGGAAACTGCAATTATCGTGGTCTGGTCAACTACCCTCGTTATCGCGCTTATTCTAACTCTCGTGATACTGAAGCTCGTGTTCCTAATCTTGCGCACCGAGCGCGACATACTTCAACTCGCGCGCGTCACTCTCCCCGCGGCGCAAGGGATAGAACGCAATACCGCTTTAATTTCAAAACTGGAAACGACCAAAGGCGTGGCCGGCAAAATTCTGGCGGCGGCGGTTGCGATTGAAGCGGGTTCATCATCCATCGCAGAAAAGCTGGCTTCGGTAGGACGTGCCCTGAAGGAGAAGAGAGGCTGAGTATGGAACTAACATTGACAGTGTTCACCGCACTTCTGGCTGCGGCGTTGTTGATAGCGCTCATCGTCGCGTTGTTTCTGGTGCTGCGAACCCTTCAATCGGTGCGCAAGAACATCCAGAAGATTAATTGGGGAGTTCGGGCAATTGAAAAGGAGACCGAGATGCTCGGCGGAGTGGAAACGCTTAACGGCGGACTGACTGCTCTCGCAGGTGGGCTTGAGTCCGTCCAGTCGCACTTCGGTAATGTGGACCGCAACGTCGGTACCGTGGGCGCTGCTTTGTTGAAGTGAGCTCGGCAACTTAATCGCAGACCCAAGAGTCTGTGGCACACAAGAGGAGTATCAATGGGAGAGATACCAGAGAAACGCGGCGGCGAGGCCGGCAGCCATTTGCAGAAAGTGTCGTCAACCGTAGGACTGCCGGACCAGGTTGGCAATGTCGGCCGTCGCACGATGGAAGAACTGGCTGAAGACATCGTTGCGTCTCATGGAAAGAGCCAAATGAGTCTTGGCCCGCTGGAGAAAGTCTATGTCTTCTGGCTCGCAGGTATGAGTTGCGACGGCTGCACTGTCTCCGTTAGCGGCGCGACCGAACCTGCACTCGAGGATCTGCTGACTGGCTCCCTCCCCGGAATTCCCCTCGTTATTCTTCACCACTACGTTCTGCAACTCGAATCCGGTGACCACTATATGCAATCGTTGCTCAAGGCTGAGCAGGGCCTACTCGATGGTCCATACGTCATAGCCTACGAAGGTTCGATACCCGATGAGAATCTGAGTGCCGACGGCGAGCCGTTCGCGGGTGAAGGCTCCTTACCGCTTTGGGCACCGAGCGATAAACGTCGTCGAATCTCTACGGCGGAATGGGTGAAAAGGCTAGCGCCAGGCGCAGCGGCCGTGATTGCCGTGGGCACGTGTGCGACGTGGGGTGGCATCCCCGCAGCTTACGGCAACGTCACCGGCTCGATGAGTGTGATGGATTGGCTTGGCGCGGATTACCGCAGCGCGTTGGGACTTCCGGTTATCAACATTCCGGGATGCGCGCCTGTCGGTGACAACTTCACTGATGCCGTCCAAGCCATTCTGCTTTTCCTTCAAGGTCTCGGTCCATTGCCTGAGTTTGACGAATTGGGGCGTCCTGCATGGCAGTTTTCTGACACGGTTCATCGCAAGTGCGGGAGGGCGGGCTACTATGAAGAGGGAACATTCGCTCAGGAATACGGCGACAAAGAATGCTTAGTTGAAGTCGGCTGCTGGGGGCCTGTCGTTCAGTGCAACATCACAGAGAAGGGCGCGATCGCGCACATGGGTGGTTGCATGAACGCTGGTGGCCCGTGCATCGGCTGCACCATGCCGGGCTTCCCCGACAAGTTTTCACCTTTCTATAAAGCGCCCCCGGGTTCAATGATCTCAAGCTACACCTCACGCGTGACAGGTTCCATCGTTCGCACACTTCGACGCATCAGTCAGCGTGAGCGCAATCGCGAAATTCGCTGGCACGACACAGTGCCCAGCGGCTGGGCCATGCACGAAGGCGGTACTTCGCTCACACACAAAATTCTCGAATTTTTCTACGAGGCGATGCAATTCCAAGGGGCCGCGCGCCCCGAGAAAGACCCCGGTAAGAAATTTCCTCCGGGCCACGTGAGTTTGCCCGATCGTGTTTACGGAGAAGACTATCAGGTACTGCCCGACGAGCGTGTTAAGAAGACGGGAGATCGAGTCTAGGAAGCTCTGGCAAGTACTTTTGACGCGTAGCGTCTTCAGAATTTAGCCCGGCCTTTCAAGGCCGGGGCAGGTCAACGAATTATTTGCGTCGCGTAGCGACGCGTGAACTGAGAGCGCATTCAATCGTCGCTACGCGACGAGAGCAGGACATAACCGGATCCCGACGTTGAAACGCCGGACTAAATTCATACCGACCCTATGCGTCGAAGACACTGATTAGAGGTTACGTTAGAAGAGCGAAAAATGCTGGCCCTGCGGCAGCCTCGGAGAATGCTTAATGTGCTTCAAGAATCTGCCAATTGAGTTCGACGCGCAGGGAAACGCCCAACTCATCGGAGGCGTTGCTAATCCCTACGCCTACACGCCCCGAGAAATTAAACGCGACAAACTCGAGGAACTACTCGCGCGCAACGGGCACATCAAGGATGTCAGCATCTCTCCGGTGACCAGAGTCGCCGGCGCGCTATCGTTCCACGCAGTGGCTGATTTACAGGAGCGCAGGTTTCTCGAAGCCAATTCGGTTGCGACGATATTTCGTGGTTACGAAGTGATCTTAAAGGGGCGCGATCCGCGTGACGCGATTTACATTTCCAGCCGCGCTTGCGGTGTCTGCGGTGGGGTTCACTCTACCGCCGCTTGCGAAGCGATTGAGATGGCTTTCGGGATCTCGCCTCCGCCGCTCGGCACGGTGCTTCGCAATATTGCCCTCTCTCTCGATTTTCTCTATGACCATCCGCTCCATCTCTTTCTGCTTGCGGGACCTGACTACTCGCAAGTCGTGGTCGAGGCGACAAGCCCCGCGATGTGGGAGAAAGCTCAAGTTACAGAGGCTCCCAACGCGGAGATTCATCAGTTCAAGACTATTGGCGACATCATGAAAGGGCTCAACCCCCTTTCGGGCAAGCTTTACCTTGATGGCCTGAAAATGACGCGCACGCCGCGCGAGGCTTACTCTGTGCTCTTCGGCAAGTATCCACATCCGCAGACCGTCGTCCCCGGCGGCATGTCGAGCACAGTGACAATCACCGACTTCAACGAGACTTACACACGGCTGCAAAAGATGATCGACTGGACCAAGCGAATGATCTTGCTCTGGGACGATCTCACGGAGTTTTTCTACGATTACAACCCTGAATACAAGAAGGTCGGCGCGCGCGACATGAACATGATCGACCTGGGGATGTGGGACGACGAAACCTCCTACGACGCCACCTATGCGCGCTGCAATGAGTGGGGCGAAGCCCGTTGGGCAACTCCTGGCGTCGTCATTGACGGCAAGTTGGTAACGACGAAACTTCAACAGATCAATCTCGGGCTCGAAGAGTTTGTCGAACATTCTTATTACGAGAATTGGAGTCAGAATGGAGTCCGTTTCAAGACAGACCCATCAGGAGCACCGCTCTCGCCGAATCATCCGTGGAATAAAGAGACGATGCCCAAGCCCTCGAAAGAGAGCTGGAAGGATCGCTACACCTGGAGTACTGCGCCGCGTTGGGACCGTCAGGTTGTAGAAGCGGGAGCCTACGCCCGCATCTGGACCACCGCCGCTGCCGGCAAGATTCCCAAGAACCGCTTTCTTGAATCGACCGGCCACAGCCTCAAAATTAATATGCCGAAGACGATGCTGCCGGAGATGGACTTCGAGTGGAAGATTCCGGAAGTGTGGAACGCCTTCGAGCGCAATCGCGCCCGCGCCTATTGCATGGGATACAACTTGATGGTCGCCTACTGCATGGTGCTCAAATCGTTTGACTACCTGCGGAAAGGCGAAGACAAAGTCAGCACTAAGTTTGAAACCCCAAAAGGCGAACGAATTGGCGTTGGCTTCTGGGGCGCGGGACGGGGATACCTTTCCCATCACCTAACCCTCGACAAAGGCGTCATAACGAACTACCAGATCGTCACGCCGTCAACCTTCAATGCTTCGCCGCATGACCCGTTTGGCAACCCTGGTCCCTATGAAGAGGCGGTGCTGAATACTCCTATCATCGAAGACTATTCAAAGCCTGAAGAATTCACCGGCGTGGATATGCTACGCGCGATTCGCAGCTTTGACCCTTGCATGCCCTGCACGACGCATATTTATGGTGGCGAACGGGAAATCGTGCGCGAGGTCAACACCTGCGCATGCAGTGCGGAAGGCTAACGATTGTGGAGTGTGGATTTCGGTTGTGAATTCAGAAAGCCGAAGCATGTTTCGACCTTGTTACCTTTTTGTCAGCTTGAATCTGCAATCCGCAAACCGAAATCCGCAATCGAACCATGGTTTTAGTTTCAGGCATCGGTTATTCCAACCTCGGCGACATGTCTTTCGGTCGCGTTTTGCTCTCAACATTGGTTGAAATGGCTTGGCCGGCCTACGTTAAGGTCGAAGACTTAAACTACGGCCCTATCATGATCTATCAGACGCTGGAGGCTTCGCCGATCAAGTACGACAAGGTTGTTTTAGTCGCGGCAGCCAAGCGAGACCGCGAGCCGGGCACACTTGAGATTTATCGTTGGGATGGGAAACTTCCGGAGGACGAGGAGATACAGGCTCGCATCGAAGAGGCAATTACCGGCGTGATTGATCTGGATAACCTGCTCATCGTATGCAAACATTTCGGAGTGTTACCCGACGACGTCACAATTGTGGAAGTGGAGCCGCAGACCGAGGAATGGGGGCTGGAGTTTAGCCCCGTTGTGGCCGCCAGGGTTAAAGAGGCTATCACCGCTGTTCGAGATCAGGCCTTAGCCACGTGATGTAAATGAGTGAAACATACACTGAGGAGCGTGAGGGAGAGGAACTGGTTGCGCGGCTCAACTCATTGGTAGAAGAGCTTGAGCAATTTCAAGATGCTGAGGTGCGTGAAAAAGCGCTCGAACTGGTGCAGATAGTCCTCAGCCTTTACGGCGAATCACTTCGGCGCATAATCGCAACCTTCGAAGCAGAGCCACAGCGCGACCAAATTCTGGGACGGATGGCGAACGATGAAGTCATTCGCTCGATACTGCTTATTCATGGACTCATGCCGGTTAGTTTATACGACCGGGTAGCTGCGAAACTAAATGATTTTCGTCCCTACCTGGTCTCACAAGGTTGCGATGTTGAACTGCTGGGAATTGATGACGCCCGTGCGCGGATCCGCTTGATGCGCAGCGGCAAGGGCGCTCCCCCAATCGGGGTTCTCAAAGCTGAGATTGAAAACGCCTTGAGCGATGTCGCGCCGGATCTTGCTGGGATCGAGGTTGAAGGGTTGTCCGAAAAGGTAGAAGCTACGGCAAAGATGGCAGCTGCTCTAGGTCGTATGATTGAAAAGCCCCAGCAAGACTCCAAACTCGCGCTCGTCCAGATTAAGAGAAAACAGGCTAAGGTCGGCTCGCCTGAAAATACTTGGGTGCCAGTGATCCGGTCCCAGAGTATCGAAGATGGCGAGTTTAAGATCGTCAACTACGAAGACATCAACGTGCTGATCTTGAACCTCGATGGTGAGTTTTACGCCTACCGGAACGCTTGCGCAGACGGAGGACGGCCTTTGGATGATGCACTTTTCCAAAGCCCCATGCTCAATTGTTCGTGTCATGGCTATGGTTATGACTTGCGCCGAGGTAATTGCATCGAACGACCCGAGCTCAAACTTACCTCTGTCCCGGTGAATCTCGAGGATCAGAAAGTGAGAATCGGACTAGCGCGAGAGTCGGTGTTATAACGAATCGCGCAATGACCCATACTTGATTGTCCTGGGCATTTGGAATAGAGCATGTCAGACCACTCGAAAAAACAAGACGTTGAGCGTGAACTGGATCCTGAGATCGGAGATTTGAAATCGCGTGATGAGATCTTGCAAGTCATGTACTGGATGACCGGTGAAGGCTTAGGCACCGAGTTTTCTCCGGCCGATCTCCAGAAGTTTCTTCGAAGCGAACAGGCCGTGCTCAGCCGCGACCTTGAGTTGCTGGTTTCAAGTGGGCTGTTGGAGTCGCGTGACGACAAGTTTTCGCTAACGGAACAAGGTAGGGCAGAAGGTGGACGACGCTTCGCGGACGAGTTTGAGTCGATGATCAAACCGGGGCATTTCGAGTGTGACGAGCCGGACTGCGATTGCCATAACGCGGATACAACTGTCGACGTATGCAAGCATTTGTCGTCTGCGTATGCGAACTAGCCATGCTGAAAAGAGGGAAAGAATGACCAGAAGAGCCGGTGAACGCGACGTGTTGAAGGGTTTGGCGGCTGGTGTCGTAGGCGGGTTGGTCGCTGCGGCAGTGATGAATCAGTTTCAGGCTTTTCTGAGCAAAGTGCTTGGCGGCCCGGAACGATCTCATGGAGCGCAGTCCATGCAGCCAGGCTCGCCGGAAGTGGGTGTCGGACGAGAGCTGCAATCTGAGGGCAAGGACGCCGAGGAAGACGACGCTGCCGAAAGACTTGCCAATGCCATAGCCGTGAGTATTTCGGGGCAAGAGCTGACGGAACATCAGAAAGACATTGCAGGAACCGCGTTCCACTATGCGATGGGAATAACATCGGGCGCACTGTATGGCGTTGCTGCTGAAATTACTCCGGCAGTTGAGGTAGGTGCTGGCATTCCATTCGGCGCTGCCGTATGGCTTATTGCTGACGAGGGGATCGTGCCTGCTGCTGGACTGTCAAAATCACCCGATGAGTATCCACCTTCCATTCATGCTTACGCGCTAGCTTCGCACCTGGTTTTTGGGCTTACTACGGAGCTAGTACGACGCGCCGTGAGAAAGACGCTCTGATCTATGGTTACTCGCTCTGAAATACTGGTACGGGGCATCGTGCAGGGCGTGGGCTTCCGGCCTTTCGTTTACTTGCAGGCCAGCCGTCGTCACCTGCGTGGAAGCGTGCGCAATAACACAGCCGGCGTTTTGATTGACGTTGAGGGAACGCACGGCGACATTGAGAAATTTGTTAGCGATCTTAAGTTAAGTGCTCCGCCGCTTTCCACTATTGAATCCGTTGAATGCAATCACAACCTGACCCCCGCCGACTACTCAGACTTTGTCATTCTGGAAAGTGCTCATCATGCTCGGACTGAAGAGCAGTTTGTTCCGATTTCGGCGGACGTTGGCACCTGCGACGACTGCCTGAAGGAATTGTTTGAGCCGAA
The DNA here is from genome assembly GCA_046261995.1 of Pyrinomonadaceae bacterium. Classification (GTDB taxonomy): domain Bacteria; phylum Acidobacteriota; class Blastocatellia; order Pyrinomonadales; family Pyrinomonadaceae; genus PSRF01. The sequence continues at coordinate 41,618 of JBHENP010000017.1, read as the reverse complement.
AGACCGGCGCTACCAGTATCCTTTCATTAACTGCACCAATTGCGGTCCGCGCTTCACGATTATTGAGGACATTCCTTACGACCGGGCTCAAACCACGATGCGCCATTTTGAGATGTGCGCGGAGTGTCGCGCTGAGTACGAAGATCCGCTGAATCGCCGTTTTCATGCCGAGCCGACGGCGTGTCCGGCGTGCGGACCGCAAGTCTGGTTGACGGGACAGACGAAATTAGAACAGCCTGCGTTAGCGGGCGGGAGCCCTGTCCGTCCACCGGCTCACGCAGGTGGTTCTCACACCGCCATTCTTAGCGCGCGCCGTCTGTTAGTGGACGGCAAGATTCTCGCGATCAAGGGGATCGGTGGCTTTCATCTGGCCTGTGACGCTCTCAACGCCGAGGCGGTTGAGAGATTGAGACAACGAAAATATCGGGAGGACAAGCCGTTTGCGCTTATGGCCGCTTCGGTTGGACTAGTTCGCGAGCATTGCGTCGTCTCAAGAGAAGAAGAGGAGTTACTGTTATCGGAGCGCCGGCCCATAGTGCTGTTGAAAAGGCGACCGGATTGCAAAATTTCAACCGCAGTCGCACCCGGCGTCAACGCGCTCGGATTCATGTTGCCGTATTCGCCCCTTCACCATTTGCTGCTCAAGGACCTCAATCGGCCCTGGGTTATGACCAGCGGCAATGTATCGGATGAACCAATTTGTTTTGACGACTCTCAAGCAAGTGAGCGACTAAGCAAGATTGCTGATCACTTTCTTTTGCATGACCGCCGGATTCACATGCGCACGGATGATTCAGTCGTTCGTGTTCATGACAACCGCGAGATGATCCTGCGCCGTTCCAGAGGGTACGCTCCGGCTCCGATAAGAACGGGATTTAGGTTTGGTCGCCCGGTTCTGGCGTGTGGCGCTGAGTTGAAGAATACTTTTTGCTTAGCAAAGGATAATTACGCGTTTGTCAGTCACCATATCGGCGATTTGGAAAACCTGGAGACCCTACTTTCATTCACAGAGGGCATTGAGCACTTCAAACGGCTTTTTCATGTCGAACCCGCCACGGTTGCTTACGATCTTCATCCGGAATACCTGTCCACCAAGTACGCACTTTCCCTGCACGACAGTCATACGAAGATCGCTGTGCAGCATCATCATGCGCACATTGCGAGTTGCATGGCTGATAACGAGATCGAGGGAGAAGTGATAGGGGTGGCAATGGACGGGCTCGGGTTTGGGACCGACGGCCGCATGTGGGGCGGAGAATTCTTTGTTGCAGACTTTATTGAAGCTGAGCGCGTGGCACACCTCACCTATGTGCCGATGCCGGGGGGCGCAAAAGCAATACGCGAGCCCTGGCGCATGGCAGCTATTTACTTGCAGCATGCGTTTGGCGACCAGTTTGTAAATCTCGATTTGCCTTTCGTTAACAATCTGGAGGAGCGCTGTTGGCCCGCGCTGCGCAGCATGGTGGCGACGGGCACCAACAGCCCGGAAACATCCAGCATGGGCCGACTCTTCGACGCTGTTTCCAGTCTGCTCGGCGTTAGGTCCACGGTTAACTACGAAGGTCAGGCCGCGATTGAACTGGAAGCCATCGCTGCGCGCGACATCGCGGAAGGCTACGAATTCAAAACTGGTTCGAAGGAAAATGCCATCGAAGCTGGCTCGGTGATCCGTGACGCAGTTGAAGATTTGCTCAACGGCGTCCCTTCCGCGGTAGTATCCGCACGTTTCCATGGCGCCGTCGCTCGGCTGATTGTTGCGATGGCTCAGAAGATCAGGGAAGAGCGAAAGCTAAACCGGATCGCGTTATCGGGCGGGGTGTTTCAAAATATGTTACTGCTAAAACAAACGACACGGATGTTGCGGACCACCGGCTTTGAGGTGTTCACTCACGCTCGGGTTCCCACCAACGACGGCGGCATCTCACTGGGCCAGGCTTCAATAGCTAATGCGCGAATCAAGTCAGGGAGGACTAGCTAAATGTGTCTGGCCATACCTGGCAAGATTGTGGAAATCGTTGATCAGGAAAATCGCATCGCCAAGGTCGAAGTGGGCGGCGTGAAGCGTAACGTCAATATCGGAATGCTGGACGAAGATGAAGTTCGTGTGGGCGACCACGTATTGATTCACGTGGGGTTCGCAATGAGCAAGGTCGATGAGCAAGAGGCGGAAGAGACGTTGCGTGTGCTGAAAGAGATTGGAGAGTTTGACCCGGAGCTTGAGCAGTTTAAGACGACAGTGGAATAGAACTGTCCGTGGTCCGTTGTCAGTCGTGCGTCACTGCAAGTAGCGTGACCAAAATGGTAAGCAACAGAACAAACGGACCACTGATCGTTAACTACTGATAACTCTATGAGCAAGCCATCTATTGACGCTTTCTCTCGTTCCTTCTATCCGTTTCTGCATGATGATCAGAAACGGCCGGAGGAGCTTAAAGAGCAGTTGGCCTTTTCACTTTTGGAGAAGGCTCGCGAGAGTGTGGAAGTAAAGACGAAGTTCTTTTCAGAAAACAAGGAAACGATCATCGCGGCCTCGCTTGATCTGGCCAAGGCGTTTCATCGCGGCCGCAAACTCCTGGTTTGCGGCAACGGCGGATCGGCCACCGATGCCCAACACGTGGCAGTCGAGTTTATGCACCCAATCACTGTCGGGCGCAAAGCGCTCCCCGCCATTTGCCTAACGAATGACGTGGCAACGGTCACTGCGGTGGCGAACGATGTGGGCTTCGATGACGTGTTCAGCCGGCAGATCATTGCGCTGGGGTCGGAAGGCGACATCCTGTTGGGCATTTCCACCAGCGGAAACTCGGAGAATCTCATGCACGCCTTTGCGACCGCCCGGCGAATGAAACTCGGTACCGTGGGTTTTGCGGGAGACGACGGCGGCAAGATGGTGCAGATGGGGGCCGGCGGCCTGTTGGACTATTGCCTAACTGTGCCGACTTCCAGCATTCACCGGATACAGGAGACGCACGTTGCGCTCTATCACATCATGTGGGATCTGGTTCACGAGTTCTTGCAGCATAAGTCGCTGGTCGAAGAAGAGGCAATACCAGGAACGGGTGAACGCAGATGAACGCGGATGGAGTAGGACAGGCATTCCTGCATGTCGGATGTTCGGATCAATGACTGATCCGTTATTCAAAGGACAGACAGGCAGGAATGCCTGTCCTGCAAACAAATGAAATTCATTGACGAATACAGACAGGGTGATCTGGCGTTGAAGCTGGCCGATCAAATCGAGCGCTTAACCTCGCAACCACTCAAGTTTATGGAGGTTTGCGGCGGACACACGCATACGATCTTCAAATATGGCATCGAGGATCTGCTGCCACGGAACATCGACATGATTCATGGTCCGGGCTGCCCGGTCTGTGTGATTCCGTTGGGCCGGGTGGACGATGCTATTTCCATTGCGCAACAGCCGGATGTAATCTTCACGACCTTCGGCGACGCCATGCGAGTGCCGGGTTCCAAAACCAGTTTGCTCGACGCCAAAGCTTCGGGTGCGGACGTGCGTATGGTCTATTCACCGCTCGACGCGTTGAAGATTGCGAAGAAAAATCACGAAAAGCAGGTGGTCTTTCTGGGACTTGGTTTCGAAACCACGGCGCCTTCGAGCGCGATGACAGTTCTGCAGGCACACAAGGAAAAAGTTGAAAATTTCAGTGTCTTCTGCAACCACATCACTATAATCCCGGCCTTAAAGGCCATGCTTGATTCGCCCGATATTAAGCTCGACGGCTTCGTTGGTCCGGGTCATGTCAGCACAGTGATTGGGACGCGTTGCTATGATTTCGTTCCGCGAGACTACGGCAAGCCAATCGTGGTCACAGGCTTTGAGCCCCTCGACATAATGCAGTCAGTTTTTATGCTCGTGAAGCAGATCGTCGAAGGCCGGGTAGAAGTTGAGAACCAGTATGCGCGCGTAGTCAGTCGCGACGGTAACAAACGCGCCCTTGAAGCTTTGTGCGAAGTCTTTGAGCCTCGTGATTACTTTGAGTGGCGTGGTTTGGGTTCGATTGCCCATAGCGGCATGCAGCTGCGAGCCAAATATTCCGCCTTCGACGCCGAGTTGAAGTTCAGTGTGCCGGGATTGCGCATTGCCGATCCCACGGCGTGCCAATGTGGCGAGATCTTAAAAGGAGTCAAAAAGCCCTGGGAGTGCAAGGTCTTCGGCACAGCCTGCACCCCGGAAACGCCTATCGGCTCTTGCATGGTTTCATCGGAAGGAGCCTGCGCGGCCTATTACAATTTTGGCCGGCTGTCGAAGGTTGCCGAACGCTCCAGCGCAGCGCCCGCTGCTTAACCGCAAGCTATGTCAAAAGTGTTCAGACCTACGCCCCTCTTTGAAAGAGTTGAAAGGGCGAGGCGAAGAAAGCACAAATTCAGAGACACCCAGATCACGCTGGCCCACGGCAGCGGTGGCCGGGCCATGCGTGAATTGATCGAGGGACTGTTTCTCGATTACCTTCGCAACCCTCTGTTGGAGCAATTGGAAGACCAGGCTGTATTTGAAATTGGCCTCAATCGGGGCCGAACAGCAGGCATCCCGAATAACGGTCAGCCGAAGGCCAGGATTGCATTCACGACGGATTCGTACGTCGTCGATCCGATTTTCTTTCCCGGCGGTGACATCGGCAAACTTGCCATTAATGGAACCGTGAACGACCTCGCGATGAGCGGCGCGCGGCCACTCTATCTCTCTGCTGGCTTTATTCTAGAAGAGGGATTTCCGGTCGATGACTTGAGGCGGATACTCGCTTCAATGCGCGATGCTGCGGCTGAGGCCGGCGTGGCCGTGGTCACAGGCGATACGAAAGTTGTTCAAAAGGGAAGCGCCGACAAGCTTTTCATCAATACCGCGGGTATCGGCATCATTGAATCGCCCGTCAATATATCAGCCACCCGGGCGCAACCCGGTGACAAAGTTGTTCTCAGCGGCACTGTCGGAGATCACGGAACCACCATCATGATCGCCCGGGGCGAACTGGAGCTTGAAACAGACATCGAAAGCGATACCGCCCCGCTGAATTCGTTGGTTCAGGAGATGCTTGATGAGGCTGCAAGCGCTTCAGCTTTGCACTCGATTCAATGCATGCGCGATCCCACTCGCGGCGGCATCGCCACCACGCTGAATGAAATTGCGCTCAGTTCCGAAGTTTGCATCGAGATTGACGAAGGCCTGATTCCTGTGCGGGAAGAGGTTAGAGGCGCTTGCGAGATACTGGGCTTAGATCCGCTTTATGTCGCGAACGAAGGAAAACTCATTGCAATTGTTTCTGCCGAGATTGCGAATCGACTGATCGCGCGAATGAAACAGAACCGATATGGCGGCGACGCCTTCATCATCGGAGAAGTGAAAGCCGAGCCGCCGGGTATCGTTGTTATGCGGACAGGGTTTGGCGGCACGCGCATCGTAGACATGTTGGTGGGCGAACAGTTACCCCGGATTTGTTAGGTCGGCTACGACTCTTAACTCGGAAAAGCGGTCTTTGGGCGGTCGCATTCAGGGCTGTCGCGCAACCAAACTACAGTCAATAGTCGTACCGATCATCGTTGAAGAAGGGGGTCGTGGGTTGGGCCGTGGGATTGAGCCCGAAGGAATTTATTGCGAGCGGGGATGAGACCTGGTTTAAGCTACCTGCGCTTCAAGGTCTTCCATTGGCGCATGGCGAGCAGGACCGATCGCCATGGCCCCAGTTGACGCAACATGCCCAGGGTATCTGTCACCGACCAATCTTCAACTATCAAACCATCCTTGAATCGGCTAATCGTGATGCCGTTAAAGCGAACCCTTTTGCCGAAGCACTTTCCCGATGCTACAAAACGTGAGGTTACGCAATCACCATCGGTGAGTTGCTCTTGAACTACGACTTCAAGCTCCGAAATAGCCTTCGTATATAGCTCGACAGATTGCCTTGCTCCCTCAAGCCCTAGAAACTCCATACTATTGACGTGATCAACAAATTCGTGGCTGTAATAACGGGAGGCTGAGTCAAGGCCTTTACCGGTGCACACCCGTTCAAGAGCGGCTTTCGCCTTTGCTACCAAGTCCGTCTCATCCTGCACTTCAAATTGAAATGAATGGTTCATCTGACTCTCGTGGAGCTTGTTCGTATCCGTACGCGAACATCAAATCTTGGTGTGTGCGATCTCAATAAAAGCGTGAGCTGCGCGACTAAGGTGTTTGTCTCTGCGATAGACGATCTTTAGCTCGCGCCGGATTTCGAGGCTTTGAATTTCGACCGCCACTAGAATCCTGGCTTTCAACTCAGTTTCCACGGCGTAGCCAGAAATGAACGCTATCCCGAGTCCACTCTGCACCGCTTTTTTTACTGACTCAGGATTCGCGATTTCCATCACCGCCGCTGGTTCGATACCTAATTTGCCCAGGTGCGCGGCGACCACCGCTCTCGTTGCCGAGCCCTGTTCACGGAGAATGAACTGTTCCTTTAAGAGATCTTGAGGCTTGACCGTTCTCCTGCCAGCAAGACGGTGGCCCTTGGGAACGATTAGTCTCAACTCATCAGTGATCCATGGCAGTACTTCAACTTCATCGCCAGCCAGATGTCCGCCTACGAAACCAAAGTCAAATTCGTTTCTGATGACTCCCTCTTCAATTTGTCGAGTGTCCTTAACCGCGAGGTGTACATCTATTTTCGGGTAGCGTTGCTTGAACTGAGCAATAGTTTGCGGAATGAGATACATACCCGGCGTGGTGCTGGCCCCGATTCGCAACGACCCTCGTTCCAGTCCCTGCAATTCATCGATCGCATGGCGGGCATCATCCATCGCTGCGATCACCCGGATCGCAAAAGGCAAGAGCATTCGACCTGCCTCGGTGAGGGCTATCTTTTTTCCCAATTGTTCGAACAGCTTCGAATCCAGATATCGCTCCAGTTGCCGCATCCGTACGGAAACACTCGGCTGGCTCAGGTTGACTTCCTCACCCGCGCGCGTGAAGTTCAAATGCTTAGCAACGCTAACGAAGATTTGTAGGTCACGGATATCCATGGATCATTGTGAATAACTATCGTCATCATTCAAATAATTCATTTCTCCAATGATTCGAAGAATACTAACATGCACCAACGCAGAGCCGGGAAGGACTTTGAGCCTTACAGTGATGGCCAATTTAAACGCAAGAAGTGACTCGGACGGAAAGCCGGGCGAAATGCCAGCAGAGGAGATCTTGCGCGAGTGGCGCGAGTCGGCCTTCTACTGGCAGAAACACCACAGCATGCTCCGAACGATGTTTCGGCCTGTCACCGAGGCTCTTATCAAGGAAGCTGATCTCATGGAAAGTAAAACGGTGCTTGATGTTGCCGGTGGTTCGGGCGAGCCTTCGCTAACCATTGCCCAAACCGTTGGCCCGACTGGATCGGTTACCTGTACTGATGTGACTGCGGACATGGTTTCGGCGGCTCAAAGCGAGGCGGAAAGACGTGGACTAACAAACATCGCGTTCCGGCAATGTGCGGCTGACTCTTTGCCATTTGAAAACAATTCGTTTGACGCGGTAGTTTGTCGATTGGGAGTAATGTTCTTCCCCGATCCCTTGGCTAGTTTACGCGAGATGTTGAGGGTAACAAAACGTGAGGGCGTGTTATCCCTCGCCGTGTGGAGCAAGAGCGAACTCAATCCGTTTGCTTACCTAATTACCAATGTCGTTGCGCAGTACTTTGAAACTGATGCAACTCCCAATCCGACTGCTCCAGGTGCTTTCCGATTTGCCGAGCCTGGCAGTTTGGCTGGAATTCTTACAGATGCCGGGGGCGTTGACGTTAAAGAGCGTGAACTCAAGTTTGTTATCACTGCGCCAATCTCGCCCGAGCAGTTTTGGGAGTTACGTTCCGAGACCTCCGGTACGCTCCGCGAGAAATTAGCGAAGCTTTCTCCAGCCCAATCGAATTCTCTGGCACAAGAGGCTCAGGACGCGGTGCGACACTTCTTTGCGAATAACCAAATGAGTATTCCAGCGCAAATGATCCTGGTGACGGGACGAAAACCCTAATGCATCTTACGGGAACCGCGAATGACGAATTCAGACTTGCGACCCCTCAATTTATTGAAGCGCTAAGTGAGACTCGCGCCCGCACGCTGCAGCTTGTCGAAGACCTCACCGACTCGCAGTTGATTGGGCCACGTTTACAGATCGTCAATCCGTTGCGCTGGGAGCTTGCCCACATCGCATGGTTTCAGGAGTTCTGGGTCCTAAGACACCTCGGTAACCAATCGCCGATTCTCAATGACGGCGACGAGCTTTACGATTCAGCGCGCGTGGCCCACGACACGCGTTGGGACTTGCCAATGCTTGAGCGAGACGAAACCCTGGCTTACATGCGGCGAGTTCTTGAGCGCGTAATCGATCTCGCGGGTAACGCGGGCCCCGAGCTGACAAACGCCGAAGGTTACAATCGGGAGTACTTCCTGAACCTCGTGCTGCTACACGAGCAGATGCACGACGAAGCCATCACTTACACACGCCAGACTCTGAGCTATTCAGCACCGGTAATCGCGGCAGTTAACAAAGGACATTTTCCGAAACACGATGCAAGCCTGACTCAAATTAATAATGACCTGACTTCTGACGCTGAGATTCCAGGCGGCATGTTCATTCTCGGGAGTGCTTCGGAACCGAGCTTTGCCTTCGATAACGAACTGTTGACACACGAAGTTGAGATTGCTCCTTTCACGATCGCCTCGGGCACGAAGCTTCGGCCCAGCGTGGGCTTGACGCCGAGCACGTCGAATAAGACCGCTGTCACCAATGGCGATTTCAAACACTTCGTTGAAGATGGCGGCTATAGAAGAAGCGACCTCTGGACTGCGGAGGGTTGGCAGTGGCGAACAGCGGCGATGGCGGAATGTCCGCTCTACTGGCAGCGTGAAGAAAACAGTCGCTGGTTGCGGCGCAAGTTTGACGAATGGCTCGCACTGGATGATCGCCTACCAGTCATCCATGTCAACTGGTACGAGGCTAGTGCTTACTGCCGCTGGGCCAATCGGCGTCTGCCAACAGAAACAGAGTGGGAGACCGTGGCGAGTGCGGAACAGTCCCCGAATGGTTTGGGCCTGGCGGAACACAGGCGACGATATCCCTGGGGAGACGACTCGCCCACGTTAGAACTGGCAAATCTTGATTGGAATGCGCTGGAATGCGTTCCGATTGACGCGCTCCCGGCGGGTGATAGTGCGTTTGGATGCCGCCAAATGATTGGCAACGTTTGGGAATGGACTGCGAGTGACTTCCAGCCGTATCCCGGCTTCATCGCGGGTCCTTACAAAGAGTATTCCGAGCCTTGGTTTGGGAATCATAAAGTGCTTCGCGGCGGCTGCTGGGCAACTCGTTCGCGGCTCATTCATAACAGCTATCGAAACTTCTATACGCCTGACCGCCGCGACGTATGGGCAGGGTTTCGCACTTGTGCGCTACAAACTTGGCAATAATGAAGATTGGCATTATTACTCCGGCTCCGCCGGATTCACTTCACGGAAACCGGATTACGGCGCTTCGCTGGGCCATGATTCTTAGGCGGCTTGGCAACCGCGTCTCAATTTCAGAGTCGTATGACGGTAAGTCCTATGACTTGTTGGTAGCTTTACACGCTCGGAAGAGCCACTCGTCGATCATCAACTTTCGACGCCGGAACCCTGCGGCTCCTGTCATCGTCGCTCTAACCGGAACAGATCTCTATCGTGATCTCTCCACAAATCGTCTGGCGCAAGAGTCTCTCAAAATCGCCACCAGAATTGTCGTGCTACAGCCGAAAGCCATCGAAGAATTACGGCCAAGCTGGCGGAAAAAGACGAGGGTGATCTATCAGTCAGTTGCAAAAGGACGGGCGTTGGGGGCCACGCGCGACGGGTCAGACAGAACAAAGGCGAGCACGCACGAAGCTGGCGGAGGCAATGGCAGCTTTGATGTATGTGTAATCGGCCACTTGCGGGCTGTGAAAGACCCTTTTCGGACCGCTATGGCCGCGCGGTCGCTTCCTAATCCGTCAAAGATCCGTGTCTTGCAAGTAGGCGGCGCGATGACTCACGCAATGGCCGAAAGAGCGCGAAGAGAGATGATTGTTAATAAACATTACACATGGCTCGGTGAGCAGCCGCAATCACGCGTCCGCCAGATCCTCAATAAGAGTTCACTTTGCGTGCTCTCCTCTCGCATCGAGGGAGGAGCAAACGTGTTGTCAGAGGCGATAGTTGTTTCCGTCCCGATCCTCGCTTCGCGCATTGATGGAAACATCGGAATTCTAGGCGCAGAGTTTCCGGGCTATTTCGATGTCGGTGATACAAAACAGCTCGCACGGCTGATGATGTGTGCGGAGAGTACTCCAGGCTATCTCGCGGAATTAAGAGCGTGGAGCAACAGCTTGGCTCTCCTTATTGATCCCGCGCGAGAAGAACAAGCCTGGTCAGATTTGATCGGTGAGTTGAGTTTTCCAAGAAAAACCACACCGCTCAGCCAAAGCGGGTGAAGCAGGGATGAACAAGGTGAAATGAACGAGCAATGTTCAGTGAATATCCATAGAATGGGGAGTCAGAAACATGAAACAAGTTATTTGTGCCTTAGCGCTAACAGTCGCGTTCACTTCGATAGCTACGGGTCAGGTATCTCAAACGACTCAAAAACACAAAGACTCAATGAAAGCCGAGATGAGTCTGTATCCGGCCGCCGAGACTAAATGGAAGGACGGGCCGGCGTCGCTGCCTGCTGGATCCAAGTTTGCGGTCCTTGAAGGCGATCCTGCGAAGGAGGGTTTTTTCACAATGCGTCTTTGGTTGCCAGACGGCTTCAAGATTCCGGCACACTGGCATCCGAAGGTTGAGCATGTCACCGTTATCTCCGGGACCTTCAATGTTGGGATGGGGGACAAATTCGATCAAGCGGCGACTCGGGCGATGCTTGCCGGAGCCTTTGGCTTCTGGCCGGCAGACATGAAACACTTCGCCTGGGCCAAAGGCGATACCGTCCTGCAACTTCATGGCACTGGCCCATGGATGATCACTTATGTAAATCCCGCTGATGATCCACGCAAGCCAAAGTAATAGTCTTGTCCGAAATCTGCCGCGAGGTCTTTATGAAAAAGTATCCCGGCGCAATTTCAGTCATCGTTCTAGTTGCGATCGCATCTGCGAGCTGCGCTCAGAGCTCTGATACGAGGGCAAACCTTTCGGCCGCGGCTGGGCCAGAACTTCGCTGGAAATATGAGGCCGGCGGTTGAGTGTTCTCGACCCCCACGGTCGTGGGGGATGCATTGTTCATCGGGTCCTGCGCGGGCACCTTCTATGCTCTGAACAAAACCACCGGGCAGGTGCAATGGAGCTACGACATCCGCAAAGACGGCAATCAGGTGAGTTTCCACGGCGACCCCTTAGTGACAAATGACCTGATCCTCATAGGCACCGACAAGTCCTGTGCCCCTGACGGTGTCGGTCACGTTTATGCCTTTGAGCGAGACAGTGGAAAGGTGCGCTGGAAGTACCGCTCGACCAGCGTTCCCACAGATATCGTTCAACTCAATTCAAATGTGTACTTCGGCAGTTTTCAGGACAGTTGGTCTTCCGTAAATCTTAATACTGGAAGTTTGAATTGGAGTTTTTCTACTGGCGCAACAAATAAAGACTGCGACCCGCCCAAGGCGCTGGTTGCAGACAACAATCGCCTGTACATTGCCGGACTAGATGGCACCATCTATTCGCTCGATGCCTCGTCTGGTCGGGTGGTTTGGAAGCGTAAGCTCGCGGCAGCTCCTTCGACAGGGCTGGCCCTCAGGGACAAGACTATTTATGTCGGCACAAACGATCAACGCATCTATCGCCTGAACGCGGCCACGGGTACAGTCATATCCGAGTTAGCTCTTGAAGCAAAACCCGTGGGAAGGTCGGCATTCGCCAACGATTCACTGCTGATGTTTTTGGAAAACGCTGCGGAGCGGGTGGGTTACATTGTCTCGGTAGATTCTAAGTTGGCTGGCGTGCGTTGGAAGCAGCGATCAGCTCCTGACTGGGCCTCCGAACGCCCTCATTTGTGGAAGGAATCGGTGGTGGCCGGGAACTGTCGTGGTGGCATGGCCGCGTTTCGAGTCACCGATGGTGAGCCTCAATGGAATCTGAGCCTGAAAGGATGCATCAGAAGTATCGGTAGTTCAGGCGATATGTTGTTCGCGGGCGTACAAGAGGGAACGATCTACGCCTATGAGCTATCGGCGAAACCCTAGGCACTTTTCTGTTCCCACAAAGGAAACCACATCATCGTATGAAAGTGTTTTGCATAGTTCGAGACTGTCCCACTGGTACTGCTTGGGCTCCTTGTGATGGGTTGCAATCAAGTTACTCCTGATTCTTCGTCGTCTCGGAATGCCGCTTCTCAGCTCCGTATCAGGCGCCAATAATCCATGCCGGTGAGTCCCGCATGTTGCATTCAGTTATGGTTCGCGACTGTCGCCGTAAAACTACCACAGTGTGTATCCCTTAAGATCACGTCCGGGCTCAGACCTCGAATCCCAGGGTGAACGCTTGGGTTACGTCACAAACCACGTCACAAAACAGTAAAGCCACCAAACCTGGTGGCCTTTTTCTTAATATTATTGGTCGGGGCGAGAGGATTCGAACCTCCGACCTCTCGGTCCCAAATGTAGGTTCTGGCAAAAATGTAAGTTTTTGCCTTTTCAAAAGTTGCAGCCACCACAGATTTACTAGGGTTTTTACATTCCGTCCCATCCGCTACGGTCTAGTATACGTTGTGTGCTGGAGATTCTGATCACAAATCTCGCACACGAGCTCTTACGAATCTTTGCATCATTACCTAGCGAGTCGAGAAAAACCACCCTTCGCTGCGGTCAACGGATTTTAAGTCCGTGTCGAGGCTACTTACCTCATTCCAGTAAACGTTACCAAGTAGTATTTACCGAGGTTTCAGCCGTCAAAGCAAGTTACGTCCGACTTGGTACGAGCACGTAACCCCCTCATCTTCCCCTCAGCTTTCTAAGTCATCGTGCACGAAGCAGGCCATAGAGTCTGCCGTTATTTCCTCGCCAAAGAAATTCCCACTGAGAGGTGTCCGATTTTCGTTTCACACAGCGCAAGTAGCCGGGTTGACACTGTAAGGGATAGACATTCTCTTTTGCTCAGTTCTCTAAACTACGTGCAGGCGATGATAAGGCGAGTCACACCGTATCGTGGTGGTGCCAATAGACCTGACAATACTGTTCAATACTTCAATCGGCCCTTGTGCACGCTCCCGTCCAGGAATGAAGTGCCGGCAGCATATTTGAGAATTCAACCTCGATGCACGGTTGAGAGGGTCATTGCATCCACCAATCACTAGCACGTCAACGCCAACTCCGCTACAATCCCCGGCTTACCCGAAACAGGGTTCTTTCCAGTAGGCAGCCAGAAGCTTTCGCGGACCGCAGTTTCTTGTTAGTGGATCTGCTCAAACCCAAAGTTTTGCACGACCACCTACGCGTCAAGAGTCTATTGTAACGCCCGAATCCGCCCGGAATGATTTCAACTAGTCAAAGCCCCGCACTCCAAAAGGCCCCGAAACAATTTGAGCAAAAGCATATCCCCTCAAATAGCATCGGACCTTACAGTGTCGTCTCCAGGATCGGCGAAGGCGTGAGGGCCAAGAAGAAAAGAATTAGCTCAGGAGAATCAATGAGTAATCTCGAATCAGTGCGTGGTCTATACGAAGCTTTTGCAAAGGGTGACGTTCCGACAGTGCTTGCCTTTTTGGACGCCAATATCGCCTGGACGCAAGCAGAAGGTTTCCCGTACGCCGGTACTTACAACGGACCCAACGCCATGCTCGAAAGGTGTTTTCATGCGGCTCGGCTCGGAGTGGGATGGGTTTGCTGTGGTCCCAGATGAATTCATTGATGCCGGCGACACCATAGTTGCGCTGGGTCAGTACAGTGGCACATACAAGAGTACCGGCAAAAGCTTCAATGCAAACTTCGCGCACGTTTGGAAGATTCGCGAAGGGAAGGCCGTTCGGTTTGTCCAGTACGTTGAAACACTGCTGGTTCACCGATCTCTACAGACATAAAGACGAGCAACCTTCGCCAACCCGTTCCCGTCTCGCGTTCATCAGCTCATGAAACGATGCCCGACATGCAATCTTGTTGAGACGGACGATTCGCTCCGCTTCTGCCGAGCGGATGGAACGACTCTGATTAGTTACTCCGGCCCCATCGGTGCCACTGAGGCAGGCACCGTTAGATTTGACTCTGGTCCAATCTCACGTGAAATCGAGACCAGCATTCTGCCTCATGCTTCGACCACGCCGGAGATTAGTCGCTCAACCGGGCCAACCACCGCGTTACCCGCTCCCCAGCCGCAGAACACAACGCGCGAGTTGGTGAAACCGAAACGACGTGGAGTCGGAGTCGCAGTAGCAATCGGCCTGGTAGTGACCGTCCTCGTCGTAGTCGGCTATTTTTATCTTTCCCAAAATCGTGGGACTGCCATCGAATCAATAGCCGTGATGCCGTTTCTCAATGAGAGCGGCAACGCGGATGTCGAATATCTTTCGGATGGGATGACTGAAACGCTGATCAGCAGTCTGTCGCAGCTTCCGAATCTGAACGTTAAGCCGCGTTCTTCGGTCTTCCGCTACAAAGGCAAGGAAACAAATCCGCAAACCATCGGCAAAGAGCTAAATGTGCAGGCGATCCTGAACGGACGCGTTGTCCAACGCGGTCAGGACCTCTCACTGTTTGTCGAGTTGATCGATGTAGCTCTGGAAAGAGTAGTCTGGAGCCAACAATACAACCGCAAGCAATCCGAGCTTGTAACACTACAAAACGAGATTGCCCGCGATGTTTCGAGCAAACTCAAATCGCAACTTTCCGGCGCGGATGTAGCGAAAGTCGAAAAGAACTACACCGCTAACGCCGAAGCCTATCAGCTTTATTTGAAGGGAAAGTTTTATTGGAACAAGCGAACCGGCGAATCCCTCAAACAAGCTGCTGAGTTTTACCGCCAAGCAATTGAGAAAGACCCGAACTATGGCCTGGCCTATTCAGGTCTGGCTGAAACATACGTACTCTTCTCAAGTTACGACGTGGCTCCGGCAACCGACAGCATGCCTCAGGCGAAAGCGGCGGCCATGCGTGCGTTGGAGATCGATGACTCTCTGGCAGAAGCCCACACCGCTCTCGGATTTTACTTTTCCAATTACGAATGGGATCGAGATAACTCGGAAAAGGAATATCGCCGCGCTATCGAACTCAAACCAAATTACTCGACCGCCCATCATTGGTTAGGTGCTGACCTCGGGAATATAAAACGGTTTGACGAAAGTATTGCAGAGATGAGGCGTGCCGAAGAACTTGACCCGCTTTCGCCGATCATCGGTACGAACCTCGGTGACATGCTTGTCTTCGCTCGCAGGTATGATGAGGCGATGGCTCAATACAAACGCATTCTCGTTCGTAACCCAAATTTTGAATACGCTCACCTGGCTTTGGGTCGGGCATATGCCTCAAAGGGAATGTATCCAGACGCTATAGCCGAAATGCGCACGGCTCTCGAACTGAATAATGGTTCCTCGACAAAGGGATATTTGGGATTGTGGCTTACGAAATCCGGCAAGCGAGATGAAGCAGTAAAGCTGCTCAGCGAGTTAAAACAAGAAGCGAACCGGGAATATGTTCAGGCCTATACTTTTGCGCTTATCTACCTTGGGCTTGGCGATAAAGGGGAAGCCTTGAACTGGCTTGAAAAGCATATGACGAGCCGTGCTGAAACCGCCAATACATATGCAGTTGCCCCAGAGCTTGAGATCTGCGCTCCGAGCCGCGATTCAAGGAAATGCTGAAACGGATGAATCTGCCCGAGTGACGCAAACTGTTAGTTGGCTTCCGGCCGAGATCATCGCAAGCTGACAGCTTGAATACAACTATCAAACGCGGGGGCAAGAGGTTTAATTCCAGTTCAAAGTTCACGTATTCAGTTCGTAATCTGACAAACTTATAAACTCAACCAAAAAAAGGAGAAGCCATCGTGCAAAAGGAAGCAAAAGTCGAAACCAGCGCGTCAGCCGCCTTGAGCGATTATGACGCGATTACCAATACTGTTCAGAACTACATCAATGGCGGTAGGACAGGGCGCACTGCCGACATGAAGCTCGCCTTCCATCCGGATGCAACCATCTTTGGATACATCGGCCCAGATCTGTTCGCGGGGCCAATCCAGAGACTCTTTGACTGGAACGATCAGGATGGTCCAGCAACCGAACTCCAGGGCCGTATCACCAGCATCGATCTAATCGAGACGGTTGCCACGGTGCGGTTGGAACTCGACAGCTGGACCGGACATCGGTTCACCGATCTTTTTACGCTCCTAAAAGTGGATGGCGAATGGAAGATCATGAACAAGGTCTTTCATCTTCACTCCGAAAACTAGAAAAAGAAACCAGCCATAGACCCGCGCTTCGAGGCGATGCTGAAGCGAATGAATTTACCGAGGGAGTTGGAAGTGAACAAAGAACTCAAAGCCAACACCACCATTTCGCATTACCGCATCGTCTCCAAACTCGGCGCTGGCGGGGTGGGTGAGGTGTGGTTGGTGTTTTGCGATCAACTGAAGAGACAACAATGATGAAAGGCGCCTGAGATGCGATTCAAAACGGCTCAACCTGACCCGCTAAGCCACCTGCGTCGGTGGCGCGCTCGAAAAGCACTGATCTGTGGGATCCTGTTGTTTTCTTTGTTGCTGACCTTTCTATGGTCAGGGATAAGCCAGCGTCCTTCGAGTGCGGTCAGCAGCTCGCGACCCAACATTGTCTTCATCCTGATAGACGATCTGCGCTGGGACGAACTGGGTGTTGTCGGGCATCCGTTCATCAAGACACCCAATATCGACCGCATCGGCAAAGAGGGTGCACTGTTTCGTAATGCCTTTATGACCACACCGCTCTGCTCGCCGTCGCGCGCAGGCTTTCTGACAGGGCAATACGCGCACACCAACGGGATCACCGACAACGTCGACCGCTCTGCCGCCAGCCATCAGCTGGTGACCTTTCCCCTGCTGCTGCATCAATCGGGTTACGAAACTGCCTTTGTTGGCAAATGGCATATGGGAAATGACGACTCGCCACGACCGGGCTTCGACCGCTGGGTGAGTTTCAAGGGACAAGGCACATATCGCAATCCGGACTTCAACGAAGACGGCACCTCAGTGAAGTCTTCCGGCTACATCACTGACATCCTCAGCGGATACGCGGTGGAATTCATAAAGCGGCGTCACGACAAGCCGTTCCTGATCTATCTGGCGCACAAAGCGATCCATCCGGAAGTGATGCAGCACGGTGATGGGAGCGTCAATCTTGCCCACGCGGAGGTGTTCATCCCTGCCGAACGCCACCGGAATCTTTATGCGGGCAAGACCATTCCGCACAGACCGAATTACAAACGCGCGCCGGAAGGCAAACCGGCGTTGCAACGCCGGATTGGCGACCTGCCTCCGCTCGGAGCCGCAACGGCCACACGCGACGAGTCGATTCTCGGTCGGCAACGGTCCCTGATGGCGATTGAAGAAGGCGTCGGCAAAATCCTCAAGGCTTTGGAAGGAACAAAACAACTCGACAACACAATCCTCGTCCTCGCCAGCGATAACGGCTACTTTTACGGCGAACACGGCCTGAGCGTCGAGCGGCGGTTGGCTTACGAAGAGTCAATCCGCATGCCGTTGCTGGTGCGGTATCACAAACTCGTAAAGCCAGGTACTGTGCTGAGCGAGTTTGCTCTCAACATTGATCTTGCTCCAACGCTGTTGGAACTGGCGGGCGTAGCCGTGCCATCCACGATGCAAGGGCAATCGTTGGTCCCTTTGCTGAACGGCAAACGACCCGCGTGGCGAAATTCGTTCCTGATCGAATACTACTCAGATAGAGTTTTTCCGCGCATGGCGCAGATGGGCTACAAGGCTGTACGCAACCAGCGCTGGAAGTACATTCACTATCTTGAGCTGGAAGGCATGGATGAACTTTATGATCTCAAAACCGATCCTTATGAAATGAAGAACCTGATTCATCAGCCTGAGGCGGAGAAAGCGCTCGCCGAGATGAAGCGAGAGATGGAGCGATTGCTCAAAGAGACAAGCAAAGAATCAACACTCTTGAAAAGTTAGAGGAGCGAAGAAACTATGAGAATGAACTCTGCGGCAACACTGGCAGCGGTCAGTGCCATCGTCTTTGTCTCCACTGTCGCCGCCCAAGCCCAGCAAAAGCCCTGTGCGATGGCTTCGAAGTTTGGGCCAAACGATCAGATCGGCAATCTTAATTATGTGACTCCGGCTAAAACGCTTGCGGCGTCGAAGCTGGTGACTCGCGGCAAGCCTATCGACTCGGGATCGAAACAAACAAGGACACGCCTGCATACGGGACACGCACGTTCGGGATAATCGTACTGCAGCCGGGCCAAGCCGGCGGGTCAGCGATCGGCCCTACCAAATCAACCTATAACGACGACATCATCACGGGCTGGGTCGGCGTAGGTTCACAGATTGATGGCTTCGGCCACATCGCATCGACAATCTCTATTTCAATTGCAACAAGGCTGCCGACTTTGCAATGCCCGACGGTCTCAGGAAGCTGGGCATCGAGAATGTGACCGCCGTTGCCACGCGTGGCGTGCTGCTCGACATGGCCGGTTATTTCAATACCGACATCGTGAAGGAAGGCACAGCGTTCAACCGGCCGGAAATCGAAGGAGCGATGAAGCGGCAGGGCATCAAGGTTATAGAGAAAGGCGACGTCGTACTTTTCTACACGGGATGGCAAAAGCTTCTGGGGAAAGACAATAAGCGTTTCATCTCGGTCAATCCGGGACTTGGCCGGGAGGGAGCGAGGTATCTAGCGTCGCTTGAGGTGGCGATGATTGGTGCCGACACATCAAACTTTGAAGTGATTCCGTTCGAAAAGGACGCGGGCGTTTTTGAAGTCCACCAGATCCTGTTGGCGCTCAACGGCATTCACATACTTGAGAACATTAATACCGAAGAGATGGTCAAGGATCAGGCGTGGGAATTTTTGTTCACGCTCGGGCCGCCGCGAATAACCGGCGGTGTGCAGGCGATCATCAATCCGATCGCGATCAAGTAGTGGCCCGTTGCTGAGAAACGCGAGGCTCATAACTCGGGCTTCGTCTCTGATCAATGACAGGTTCCAGCAGTTTAGAAACATGTCCTGCGCCGCAGCCTAAAATCCAAAAGGAATAAACATGGCCAAACTGACTAAGTTCGCGTACGTCGTCTATAGCACAAGACGCTTTGATGAAATGGTTCACTGGTATCAAAGGGTCTTCGAAGCGACAGTGGTCTATCAAAACCCAGCGTTCGCTTTTCTTACTTACGAGAACATCATCGCTTTGCTTTCGCCAATTTGTCTGCGCTTGCGCCTGACGGCGTTGCGAGCGAGAACCGAGACAACGCGGGTGTAAATCACGTAGCCTACACCTATGCCAACCTCGGTGACTTGCTTTCAACATACGAGCGTCTCAAACAAATAGGTGTCACACCCTATTGGCGTATTCATCATGGCATTACACTTTCGCTGTACTACCAGGATCCCGATGGCAATCGAATGGAGTTTCAAGTGGACTGCGGTACGGTCGAAGAGGCCAACGCCTACATGCAGTCTGACGCCTTCGCCGCGAATCCGGCGGGGGTAGAAATTGATCCGGAAAGTCTACTGGCGCAGTACCGCAGCGGCGTCCCAGCCAAACAACTCCTGGCGATGCCTGAAGGGCCGATGTCACCGATTCCGCGCGAGTACGGCATGTCCTGATCCTGATCCGTTAGGTCGTCCGCCGCGTCGGTTTGCCACAGTGAGACGTGAATAGAATGAAACGCTGCCCCCAATGCCATCGCGTTGAGATGGACGACACGCTCGTGTACTGTCGCGGAGACGGTGCGGCGTTGATCAGCGACTCCGGTTCGATCAGCGGTGAAGCGGGTACGGTCAAGTTTGGATCCGGCCCAGTGTCGGGGGAGACTGAAACCAGCATTCTGCCCCACCCTTCGACGACCCCGGATATCAATCGTTCCACCGGGCCGACGACTGCACTTCCCCTGCCGCCGGCGCAGACCACAACGCGCGAACTAACCAAACCGAATCGGCGCGCAGCTTTATTCGCTGCGATCGGCCTGGTAGTAATCATCCTCGGCGGAGCCGCCTATTTTTACCTTCCTCGAAGTAACAAGACGGCCATCGAATCAATCGCCGTGATGCCGTTCGTCAATGAAAGCGGTAATGCGGATGTCGAATATCTTTCGGACGGAATGACGGAGACGCTGATTAAGAGTTTGTCGCAACTGCCGAACTTGAATGTCAAACCGCGTTCGTCAGTTTTCCGCTACAAAGGCAAGGACACGGATTTGCAGACGATTGCCAGAGAGTTGAATGTGCAGGCGATTTTGACGGGGCGTGTCGTGCAGCGCGGCGACCAGTTGACGCTCAGTTTGGAACTGGTTGACGTGCAAAAAGACAGCGTCATTTGGACTGAAAGCTACAACCGTAAAACTTCCGAACTCGTTTCCTTGCAAAGCGAAATTGCCCGTGATGTTTCTACCAATCTCAAAGCCAAGCTTTCAGGTGCGGAAGAAACAAAAGTAACTAAGACTTCGACAACTGACCCGGAAGCGTATCAGGCCTATTTGAAAGGTCGTTATTACTGGAACAGGCGCACGGCTGAGAATCTGACAAAAGCGATTGAGCAATTCAAATTGGCGACGGACAGAGATCCGAATTATGCGTTGGCGTTTGTCGGTCTCGCGGATTGCTACGCTGTTCTGAACGAATACGCCGGAACTCCAACCAGCGAAACAATCCCGCAAGCGAGAGCCTACGCCGAACGAGCCTTGAGGCTTGATAGTCAATTAGCCGAGCCTCACGCTACTTTGGGATCAGTCAACATTCAATCATGGCAGTGGGCGGAAGCGGAAAGGGAATACAAGCGGGCAATCGAAATCAATCCGAATTATGCAACCGCATATCATTGGTATTCGATTCTTCTCAAGGATTTGGGAAGAAACGACGAAGCGGCGGCAGTGATCAAACGGGCGAGCGAGCTTGACCCGCTGTCGAGCGTGATTAGCGTCAATGTGACGAGAATGTATCAATTGCAAAATAACCACGAGGCGAGCATTGAAAACAGTCTCAAAATAATTGAACTCGATCCGAATTTCGCGCCGGCCTACGAATATCTGGGACTGTCATATCTGAAGCGGGGACGTAATGCGGAAGCCCTCGCCGCATTGGAAAAAGCGGCGAACTTAACCAATAGATCGAGCATTACACTCGGTCATTTAGGTTATGTTTATGGCGCCGCCGGAAAGCGAACTGAGGCAATCGCCGTTATCAAGGAACTGGAAGATAAATACGCCCGAAAGGAAGCGAACGGACAATATATCGCTTTCGTTTACGCGGGACTTAGTGAAAAGGACAAGGCATTTGAATGGCTGGAAAAAGACTTCCAAGCCCGAAGCGGGAAGTTAACGGAAATCCGATGGCAAATTCCGTATGAATCTCTCCGCGACGACCCGCGCTTCAAGGATTTGCTGAAACGCCTCAATCTGCCCGAATGAATCTGAAAGAAATTGAATAAAGAACTCGCAACCAACACCGCCCTTTCGCATTACCGTATCGTCTCGAAGATCGGCGCAGGCGGAATGGGTGAGGTGTATCTGGCGCAGGACACGAAACTTGATCGCAAAGTTGCTTTAAAGATTCTGCCCGCTGACCTCGCTGCAAACCAGGACCGCATGCGACGTTTTGTTCAGGAGGCGAAAGCAGCCGCGGCGCTTAATCATCCGAACATTGCCCACATCTACGAGATTGGTGAAAGCGACAGTACGAACTTCATCGCGATGGAGTTTGTCGACGGCAAGACGCTGCGGGAAAAGATTCATGGCGAAAAGAGTAGTTTGAAGGTTCTGATCAAACACTTGCACCAAGTTGCGGACGGTTTGTCGAAAGCACACGCGTCAGGAATCGTGCATCGCGATCTCAAACCCGACAACATCATGATCACGCGTGATGGCCACGCGAAGATACTTGACTTCGGTTTGGCGAAGCTGGTTGAGACGACGCCGGATAGCGCGGCGGAAGCGGGCGAAGCAGCAACCGCGATGATGCCTGTGCAGCATTCCACGCCTGGCGTAGTAATGGGGACCGTCGGCTACATGTCTCCCGAACAGGCGCAAGCGAAACCTGTCGATCAGCGCTCCGACATCTTCTCTTTCGGCTGCCTCCTCTATGAGACAGCCACTGGTCGCAAGCCGTTTGCCGGCGACTCCATCGTGGACACGCTACACAAGATCATTTACGACCCGGCACCGGCTATTACTGACTTTAATCCTTCAGCGTTACCTGAACTGCAGCGCGTCATCCGCAAGTGCCTGGCGAAAGAACCTGAGAAGCGATACCAAACAATTCGCGACACTGCCAACGATCTCGAAGAGCTGCTCGAAGAGATGAAGGGCGTCAGCGACACTGGGCGCTCTGTGGCGCCTTCTACGGGCGCGAGTTCAAGCAGCACACCAGGTATTACAAACGCTGACCTACCCGCGCTGAGCACAGCGTCAGTTACACAGCCACCCGCCTCGATCGCCGAGTACATTTTCTCTGGAGTCAAGGAACACAAATCTGTCGCGGCCGTTGTTGTCCTGGTGCTTATTGTTGGTGTTGCGGGCGGTCTTGGTCTTTATCTGAGCGCAAGCAAAACCGCAGTCGCAATTGAGTCAATCGCCGTGATGCCGTTCGTCAACGAAAGCGGTAATTCGGACGTCGAATACCTCTCAGACGGAATGACTGAAACACTCATCAATAGTCTTTCAAAGATTCCAAACCTGAGCGTGAAGGCACGTTCATCGGTTTTTCGCTACAAAGGCAAGGAGATTGACGCGAAAACAATTGCCGCTGAACTAAATGTGCAAGCAATTCTAACCGGGCGGGTTGTCCAGCGTGGCGATCAATTAACACTCAATCTGGAATTGATTGACGCACAGACGGAAAATATTCTGTGGGGCAATAGATATGAACGCAAATCCTCTCAACTCATTGCCCTTCAAACCGAGATCGCCCGGGATGTTTCAAATAAACTCACAAACAAACTATCAGGTGCGGAGGCAGCGAAAGTCGAAAAGAATCACACCGCCAACTCGGAAGCCTATCAACTGTTTTTGAAAGGGCGGTTCTATGCAATTAAGCGTACCGCGAAAGACGCAAAGCAAGCTATCGAGTATTACCAGCAGGCAGTTGCCATTGATCCAAACTACGCCTTGGCATATGCAGGACTGGCCGAGTCAAATTGGTTTCTCGCACTTTACAGTTACCCGCAAGTTAATGAAGTGGTCCCGAAAGCACACGAACTTGCCCTGAAAGCCCTGGAATTGGACAAGACCCTAGCCGAGCCCCACTCAATATTAGGAGTCATCTGCTTTAATTTTGAACGCGATTTCGCCTGCATGGAACGCGAGCAAAAACTCGCCATCGAACTGAACCCGAATTACTCGGAAGGTCACCGCCGGTACGGTCTGCTACTTATGAATCTGGGCAGATTCGAAGAAGCCCGCTTTGCTTACAAAAGGGCGTTGGAGATCGACCCTTTGTCCCCGGTAACTAATCTTGAAAATGCGCGGTTGCTTTTCTATGAAAGAAAATATGATGAAAGCGAAACGCTGAGCAAGAAAAACGTCGAGCTGGACCCAAATTTCTGGTATGCGCATTTGCAGCTCTTCTACGTTTACCGGATGAAGCGGGATTATGCTTCGGCTGTCGAAGAACTTGCCAGAGTCCAGGATGCGAGAGGCGAACCTGATGCAGCAAAGTTGATCCGAGAGAGTTTTGCGGGGGGCGACTGGCAGGGATTCCTGAGGAAAATTACCGAGCAGCGCTCGCGACTTAAATTATATCCATATTTTGTAGCAACTTTCTTCGCGGAGTTGGGCGAGACAGACAAAGCTTTCGCCATGTTGAACGAAGCGATCGAAACAAAAGATCAACATACGGCCCAGACGAAATAGACCCATACACGAATCCATTGCGTGACGACCCGCGCTTCAAGGAAGTGCTGCGACGAGTCGGTTTTCCTGAATAGAGTCAATCTATGTAACGATGCCTAAATGCAGACGGGATTATTTCGATATTCCGGTTGATCAAGTGTCTAGAGTGCTCTTAGTAATATGAATAACGAATTATCAGCAGGCACAACGATTTTGCATTACCGCATCGTCTCGAAGATCGGCGCCGGCGGAATGGGCGAAGTCTATTCGGCCCAGGACACCAGACTCGATCGAAGAGTGGCGATCAAATTCCTGCATGAAGAATTCAGTAAGGACGCGGACAAGCTGAATCGTTTTATTCAGGAAGCCAAAGCCGCCTCCGCACTGAATCACCCAAACATTCTGACCGTTCATGAGATCGGTGAGGTCGACGGCAAAAACTATATCGCCACGGAGTTGATCGACGGCCAGACTCTGCGCGAACACCTTTCGCAAAAGGAACCGCTGCAGCTAAATCAGATCCTGAAGATCGGGGTTCAAGTGTCGGAAGCGCTCTCGGCGGCGCATCAGGCTGGAATTATCCATCGCGACATCAAGCCCGAGAACATCATGCTGCGCAAAGATGGCTATGCGAAGGTGCTGGACTTCGGGTTGGCGAAGTTGTCAGAACCGGGAGCGATAGCGACCGGGTCGACGGGAAGCGAGGACGCCACCCGCGTCCAAGTGAACACAACGCCCGGAATGGTGATGGGAACGGTTTCATATATGTCGCCCGAACAAGCGCGTGGCAAAGAGACCGATGCCAGAACAGACATCTGGAGTCTAGGCGTCGTACTTTATGAAATGCTCGCCAGAAGAGTTCCGTTTACGGGCGAAACCATTAATCACACGATCGTGGCAATCCTGGAGAAAGAGCCTCTAGCCCTGGGAAGCGTGCCATCCGAATTGCAGCGGATTGTGCGCAAAGCCATGACGAAGGATGTGGACATGCGTTACCAGTCGGCCCGCGATCTACTAATTGATCTAAAGAACTTACGCAGAGACTTGGATATACAAGGCGAGCTGGAGCGTTCGATCATTCCGAATCGCTCGACAACAACAGAATCGGCCAATGAAAATCAAACGCAGGTTTATGCATCCGGCTCGGCTGCTGCGACGAGCAGTGGCCAGGCCGCAGCAACGCATAGTGTGACGACCTCTTCGTCGAGTCTTGAATACGCCGTTAGTCAGGCAAAGAGTCATAAGTTCGCTGTTGCTCTTATCGGAATTTTGCTTGTAGGCGTGATTTCGGCGGTGGCTTATTTTGGATTTTTTGCGCGTGTTTCTGACACGGGACAGATCACTTCAATTGCGGTATTGCCTTTTCAAAATAAAAGCGGCGACGCCAATTCAGATTACTTGTCAGACGGTCTTGCCGAGTCACTTATCTTTCGCTTATCGCAGGTACCTGGTTTGAAAGTCAGTCCGACCAGTTCGGTGTTTCGTTATAAAGGCAAAGAAACAGATGCTTTGAAAATAGGAGACGAACTGGGTGTTAACGCAGTCATGTCGGGGCGGATGGTTCAGCGTGGAGATAATCTCACGATCAGTGTCGAGCTCGTTGACGTAAGAAATAAGACGACATTGTGGGGTGAACAATTCGAACGAAAGATGTCCGACCTGCTCACAACACAACGCGAAATAGCTACGGCGATAACCGAGAAGCTGCAAGTAAAGCTGTCGGGCACCGCTGCGAAAGAGCTGAACAAGCAGTACACCCAAAGCAGCGACGCCTATCAGCTCTACCTCAAGGGCAGGCATTACTACAACAAGCGATCCAAAGACGGACTTGAGCGTGCCATCGAATCGTTTAAGCAGGCCATCGAACTTGATCAGAATTTTGCCCTCGCGCACGTCGGTATTTCTGACTCCTATTTTGTGATGCCGTCTTACGCGTATCTTTCCCCGAAAGAGGCAATACCGCAGGCATTGAGCGCCGCCCGCCGTGCATTGCAAATCGACCCTGATCTTGCCGAAGCTCACGCGACCTATGCCTCGGCCCTGGCCTCTGAACGAAATTGGGCCGAAACAGATCGTGAATTCAGGCGAGCGCTCGAACTCAATCCTAAGGTGGCGGAGATCCACTATCGTTATGCCCTGGAATATCTGGCGCCGCAGGGACGGCTCGACGAAGCGATAGCAGAGATAAAACGTGCAGTAGAGCTAGAGCCTTTATCAATACCCATGAGTGCCAATCTGGCTGGCCTCTACCTGTATGCGAGGAAGTATGATCTCGCGTTGGAACAGGCACAGAAAGCAGCTGCACTGGATCTCAATCATCCTACTGCAACCTTCTGGCTAGGATGGGCCTACAACGCGAACGGCATGTACGTCGAAGCGATCTCGCTTAGTGAACGGTTGCTGGGAAACGATCCAACGAACCAGGACGTCCTTCAGATTCTCGGCTACGCCTATGCGAAAGCGGGTCGCCGTCAGGACCTCGAGAACATAATCAGAAAATTTGAGCAGCTTCCCAGGACGAATTATGTCGTCAAATATCGGGTCGCGCATTTGTACGCAATGCTGGGTGACAGAGATCGGGCTTTTGCCGAGTTGGAGGAGTCGCTGGCAGCAAGTGACTGGGACATCAATCGCCTTAAAGTTGATCCGTTCATGGACCCGTTGCGTGGTGATCCACGCTTCGCTGACCTACTGAAACGCCTGAACCTGCCCGGTTGAAGTCGAAACGATGACGAACGATCTAGCACCCAACACCACACTCTCGCATTACCGCATCGTCTCCAAGATCGGGGCGGGCGGCATGGGTGAAGTTTATCTGGCCCAGGACACAAAACTTGATCGCAAAGTTGCGCTGAAGATTTTGCCGGCCGACGTAGCCTCGAATCGCGATCGCATGGAGCGCTTTGTGCGCGAGGCAAAGTCGGCCGCGGCGCTCAACCATCCCAACATCGCGCATATCTACGAAATCGGCGAGAGTGACGGCACCCACTACATCGCGATGGAGTTTATCGATGGTGCTACGTTGCGCGAGAAGATTCATCGGAAGCAAACCGATTTAAGAAAGCTGTTGCGATACCTTCAGCATGTCGCGGAAGGATTAGCGAAAGCCCACGCTGCCGGAATCGTTCATCGCGACCTTAAGCCTGACAACATAATGATCACCCAGGAAGGTCACGTTAAGATCCTCGACTTTGGCCTGGCGAAACTGATCGAGCAATCACCGGCGCTGCACAGTGACTCGAGTGAAGTAGCCACCGCAGTGATGCCGCAACACTCGACGCCTGGGACAGTGATGGGGACGATTGGCTACATGTCTCCGGAACAGGCTCAGGGCAAAACTAAGGACATCGACCAACGCTCAGATGTTTTTTCCTTCGGCTGCATCCTGTTCGAAGCCTGCACCGGCAAGAAGCCATTTGAGGGTGAATCAGTAATCAAGTCGTTGCATATGGTTGTATACGAGCAGCCGCCGCCGCTCGCTGATCTTAATCCCTCGGCTCCGCTTGAGTTGCAACGCATCGTCCGGCGCTGTCTTGCGAAAGACCCGGACGATCGATACCAGTCAATCAAAGATGTCGCAATCGAGTTGAAGGAGCTTCGGCGTGACCTTGAGGGAATTGATACTACGGTGCCGCCACCATCCAGGAGTACAGCAGGGGCCGCGGCAACACGCAGCGAGAGCGTCGCCCCGACACTAAGCTCGTCTTCTTCTTCACTTCAGACTCGCCCATCGAGCGCCGAGTATGTGGTATCTGGAATCAAGCAGCACAAACTGACGGCGGCGATCATCGGTCTTGTCGTGCTGGTGGCTGGAGCATCAATGCTTGCGCTCTATCTCCGCAGTCGCACGTCCGACGCCACAATCAAATCCATCGCGGTGATGCCGTTCGTTAATGAAGGCGGCAAAGCCGAACTCGAGTATTTGTCCGACGGTATGACAGACACGCTCATCAGCAGCTTGTCGCAGTTGCCAAATCTAAGTGTGAAGGCGCGCTCCTCAGTCTTTCGCTATAAGGGCAAGGAGACTAATCCACAGACGATCGGCAAGGAGTTGAACGTACAGGCGATCTTGAACGGACGAATCGCACAACGTGGAGGTCAATTGACGTTGACTCTGGAGCTGGTAGATGCGCAAACCGAAAACGTGATTTGGAGCGAACAATACAATCGCCAACAGGCCGACCTCGTTTCCTTGCAGAGCGAGATTGCTCGCAATGTTTCAACCAAGCTTAGGAGCAAACTTTCGGGCGCCGAGCAACAGAAGGTAGCGAAAACCTATACCGCGAATCCGGAAGCCTATGAGCTTTACTTGAAAGGCCTGTACCAGTGGAACAAGCGCACGGCCGAGGCACTCAAGACCTCAATCGACTACTTCAGTCAGGCAATCGAGAAGGACCCGAGCTATGCCCAGGCTTACGCGGGAATGGCTTTGTCTTACGTTCTGCTGCCCCAATATTCCGCCGGCAAACCCGTCGAGTCGATGACAAAAGCAAACGCAGCCGCACGGAAAGCCCTGGAACTGGACGACGCGCTCGCCGAAGCGCATACGGCGTTAGGCCTTATATCGTTTACTTACGATTGGAATATGCCGGAAGCCGATCGACACTTCGAGCGTGCGATTGAATTGAATCCTAACTATGCGACCGCACGTCAATGGTATGGCGGCGAGTTGGGGGCCACCGGGCGGTTCGACCAAGCCATCGTCGAGGGCAAACGCGCCATCGAACTGGATCCTTTGTCCCTGATTGCCAATGTAGAGTTAGCTGCTACTTACGGTTACGCACGAAAAAACGACCGGGCGATCGCCCAACTTCACAAGATAATAGAAATGGATCCCAACTGGTACCTCGCGCATATGGTGCTCTGTCAAACTTATAGCTATGAAGGGCAGTTGGCTGAAGCTATCGCCGAATGTGAGAAAGCCAGAGGGTTGAATGACGATCCGGCCGTGCTGGCGTATCTCTCACGTGCGTATGCTCTGTCAGGCAACAGCGCGGAAGCAATGAAAATCGTGGCTCAGCTTCACGAACTTGCCAGGCAACGATACGTTCCCGCTTATGGTTTTGCTTTCCCTTATGCTGCACTCGGCGATAAGGATCAAGCATTTCATTGGCTGGAACGAAGCCTTCAGGATCGCGCCTGGGAAATAACCTATCTCAAGGTTGACCCGGCGATGGATAGCCTTCGCTCGGATCCACGGTTCAATGATCTCGTGAAGCGTGTGGGATTGTGACCCGCAAATGTCAGAATCGTCTTCTACCACTAACTCGATGGCGGCTATCTAAACGAATCAGATGAATAGAGAACTGACAGCCGGCACAACTCTGTCGCATTACCGCATCGTCTCGAAAATTGGGGCGGGCGGGATGGGTGAAGTGTATCTGGCGCAGGACACAAAGCTCGATCGCAAAGTTGCGCTGAAAATTCTTCCCGCGGACGTAGCGTCGAATCGCGATCGCATGGATCGCTTTGTTCGCGAAGCAAAGTCGGCAGCAGCGTTGAATCATCCGAACATCGCGCATATCTACGAAATCGGCGAGAGTGGCGGCACCCACTACATCGCGATGGAGTTTATCGATGGCGACACGCTCCGCCATAAGATACACAGAGACAAGGCACCACTCTCGAAATTGCTGAAGTATCTGATTCAGGTGGCGCAGGGATTGTCGAAAGCCCACGCGGCTGGAATCGTTCATCGCGATCTCAAACCCGACAACATCATGATCACGCGCGATGACTACGCGAAGGTTCTGGATTTTGGTTTAGCGAAGCTGGTCGAACCCCAAAGAACTTTTGGCCCCAACGAGAGTGGCTCGAGTGAAATAGCAACCGCTGTTATGCAGCAACCAGGCAAACAGTCCAACTGGGATAGCGGGCACTCAACGCCGGGAATGGTCATAGGCACGATCGGATACATGTCTCCCGAGCAGGCGAGTGGTCGCGTGGATGAGATCGACCTTCGTTCCGACATATTCTCGTTTGGCTGCATTCTCTTTGAGGCGGCCACGGGCCGAAGAGCTTTCGCCGGCAAGGATGTTCTGGACTCGCTGCACAAGATCGTTCACGCGCCGACACCGCAGTTGAGGGATGCAAATCCGCTCGCGCCTGCTGATCTGCAACGCATAGTGCGCCGGTGTCTGGCGAAGGAGCGTGAGAAGCGTTATCAGTCGATTAAGGAGTTGGCGATTGAGCTCGACGATCTTCAGCAAGAGTTAAAGGGCCTTACGGAATCGGAGTATTCACGTCATCGGGCGGCGGCAACGAGTCCATCACCGTCCGGGATGACGCGCGAAGATGAAGGATTCCGGGTTGCAATTCTGCCGTTTAAGGTTCGCGACGCCGATCCCGGAGTCGAGGTCCTTGCCGACGGGTTAGCCGAAGAGATTGGCACCGGCCTTTCGCGGTTTCGCTATCTGTCGGTCGTCACGAACACTTCGGCGGCTAGCCTTAAGGGAGAGACTAAAGACGAGGGCTCATTGGCGGGAAGACTCGGCACGCGCTACGTGCTGGAAGGAAGCATACGCAAGGGTGGCTCCGCCATTCGAGTGAGTGTCCAACTCATTGACACCGAAACTGGAGCGCAGCTTTGGTCCGAGACTTACAATCGTGACCTTCAGACTTCAACGATTTTTGACGTGCAGGACGACGTCGCCGGCCGCATCGTTGCCACTATAGCCGATAGCTACGGTGTGCTGGTGCACTCAATGAGAGCCGCGATCCGAAAGAAGGACGATGCCGATCTCACGCCGGTCGAGTGGCAGTTTCAGTATTTCGCATACCGCGAGCAGATCACCCCCTCGTCCCACGCGGAGCTCAAGAACCGACTGCAGCGCGTTTCGGAGAAAAACGATGGGCCGTCAAACTTGTGGGCCTGTCTCGCCCAAATCTACGTAGACGAATACGCGTTTGGCTTCCAGGATGACGCCACGTCTCTTGATCGGGCACTGGCTGCGGGCCGCCGCGCGGTTGAGTTGGATCGGGCGAACCAGTTCGCGCTCGTTGCGTTGGCCCAAGTGCACTTCTTCCGCCGGGATCTCGCGGCGTTTGGTCCTGCGGCCGAGCGCGGAATGTCGCTTAATCCCCTCAACAGCGACGCGCTCGGAATCCTCGGGTTACAGATCGTGCACACCGGCGAGTTCGAACGAGGCACTGCGATCGTACGCCGCGCGATGGAACTCAATCCGAACCACGCAGGCTGGATGCACTTCGCGCCGCTCTGGGATCACTTCCACAAGGGCGAATACGAGCAGGCCCTCGAGTGCGCGAACCGCGTGGACGTACCCGGACTCTTCTGGCCCTTCCTCGTAATGGCATCGGCTTGTGGACATCTGGGCCGGCGCGCCGAAGCGGAAGCCGCGGTACGGGATCTGTTGGCGCTCGATCCGGAGTTTGCTGTGCACGCGCGCTCAAACGTCGGCACCTGGCACTTCGCGAGCGGCCTGATGGATCCCCTGCTCGAAGGACTGCGCAAAGCGGGGCTCTCGGTTCCCGCGACCGACGGATCGTCCGACTCCGGGGCAAACGCAGATCGAGAGGAGTCGAGCACGGGCTCGGCTCAGGTCCGGGCGGACGAGGGTTTCTGGGTCGCGGTGTTGCCATTCAAGTACAGAGGCGCCAACGCCGACCTCACGGCTCTGGCCGACGGTCTTTCCGAGGACATCGTCACCGGCCTGTCGCGCTTCTCCTACCTGCGTGTGATCGCCCGGAGCTCCACTTCGCGTTATGCGAACGAGGCGGTTGATGTCCGCTCTGCAGGTAAGGAGCTCGGCGCTCGCTACGTGATGGAAGGCAATCTGCGGCAGGCGGGAGGAAAGTTGCGCCTCGCCGTGCAGCTCGTGGACGCGCTATCCGGTGCCCATCTCTGGGCGGAGAACTATGAGCGCTCCTTCAGCCCGGAAGCGCTCTTCGAGCTGCAGGACGACCTGGTCCCGCGCATCGTTTCGACGGTCGCGGACATGCACGGAGTTCTGCCCCAGAGCATGAGTGTGGCGTTGCGCAGCCGCGCGCCCGAGGAGCTGAGCCCGCAGGAGGCGGTGCTTCGCAGCTTCGGGTACCTGGCACACATCGCCGCCGAGGAGCACGCCGTGGTGAGGGCCGCGTTGGAGCGCGCAGTTGAGGCTGCGCCTCAGAATGCTGATGGCCTTGCCATGCTGTCGACGCTCTACGCGGATGAGCACAAGCAAGGCTTCGACGGGAACCCCGATCCACTCGGCCGCGCTCTCGAAGCGGCGCGGCGAGCGGTCGCGGCCGCGCCGTCCAATCACCTCGCGTACCACGCTCTGGCCCAGGCCCTCTTCTTTCGCAAGGAGTTTCCGGCGTTCCGAATCGCCGCGGAGCGTGCCGTGGCGCTCAATCCCATGGACGCATGCACCAGCGCCTTCATGGGCATCCTCCTGGCTTACGCCGGCGAATGGGAACGCGGCCGCCCCCTGGCGGAGCGAGCCATGGAGCTCAACCCGAACCACCCCGGGTGGTATCGGTTCGTCCTCTTCAACGATGCATTCCGTAAGGGAGACGATCGCGGCGCACTGGATGTCGCGCTGAAGTTCAACATGCCCAGCTACTTCTTCACGCATGCGGCGCTCGCAGCGGCGTATGGACAACTCGGCGAAAAGGCCGCGGGGAGTAATGCCTTGCGAGAGCTTTTGGTCCAGAAGCCGGACTTCAACCTTGTCGCGCGAGAGGAGCTCGGGAAATGGTTGGATCCGGACTTGGTCGAGCGCCATATCGAGGGGCTCCGCAAGGCGGGCCTGGAGATCGCCCAGGAGGGGGGATCCGCAGCCCCTGCGCCCGAGCGCGCGCGTTCTTCCGCGGCCGACTCGGGCGTCGCGCGCGCCGAGGAAGGTTTCTGGGTCGCGGTATTGCCATTCAAGTACAGCGGTGCCAACGTAGATCTCACGGCTCTGGCCGAGGGGTTGACCGAAGACATCGTGACCGGTCTGTCGCGCTTCTCCTACCTGAAGGTGATCGCGCGCAGTTCGACTTCGCGCTACGCCAACGAGTTGGTCGACGTGCGTACCGCCGGCAAGGAACTTGGCGCTCGTTACGTGATGGAAGGCAATCTGCGGCAGGCGGGAGGAAAGTTGCGCCTCGCCGTGCAGCTCGTGGACGCGGTATCCGGTGCCCATCTCTGGGCGGAGAACTATGAGCGCGCCTACAATACCGAAGCCGCTTTCGAGCTGCAGGACGACCTGGTCCCGCGCATCGTCTCGACGTGCGGCGATCGCTTCGGCGTACTCGCGCGGAGCATCAGCGATGCCGTCCGCGGTACGGAGCCTGGTCAGCTCGGCCCCTACGAGGCGCTCATGCGCGGCTTCGGGTATCACCAGCGCCTGACCCCGGTCGAGCACGGGGAGGCACGCGAGGTACTGGAGCGCGCTGTCGATCGCGCGCCGTCCAACGCGGACTGCTGGGCAATGCTCTCGTGGATCTACTCCCACGAGCATGCCCACGGCTTCAACGTTCGGCCGGGCCCGCTCGAACGGGCGCTTGCCGCCGCTCGACGCGCCGTGGACATCGCCCCGTCCAACCAGCTGGCGCAGCAGGCTCTTGCCGTCGTCTTATTCTTCCGCAAGGAGAGGGCGGGTTGCCTCAGCGCGGCCGAACGCGCGATTGCCATGAACCCGCTCGACACGAGCAACGAGGCCATTTTTCTCATCGCCTTCACCGGCGACTGGGATCGCGGCTGCGCGCTCATCCGCGGAGCGATGGACTTCAACCCTCACCATCCCCGCTGGTACGAGCTGACCCTGGCGATCGACGAATACCGGCTGGCCAGCTATCGCGGCGCGATTGACACGGTTGTGAAGGCCAACGCGCCCGAGGTCTTCTGGGGGAACCTGGTGCTGGCAGCCGCTTACGGCCAGCTGGGTGAACTCCCCGCGGCGCGCCACTCCTTACGAGACTTGCTGGGTCAGAAACCGGACTTCGGGCAAACAGGGCCAGAGCTGCTGGCGAAGTGGATGGACCCGCAGCTGGTCGAGCATCTGATCGAAGGGCTGCGCAAGGCGGGACTGGAGACTTCTCTGGAGACGAGCGCGGAAAACCCGGCGCTGGATTCTTCGACCGTCTCCGCACCGGAGTCGGGAGCGATTCGCGCCGACGAGGGTTTCTGGGTCGCGGTTCTTCCGTTCAAATATAGTGGCACTGCTGCAGATCTTGAGGCTCTGGCGGAAGGACTTTCCGAAGACATCGTGACCGGGCTGTCCCGCTTCTCTTACCTGAGAGTCATCACGCGCAGCTCGACCATGCGCTTCGCCGGCGAAGCAACGGATGTTCGCATGGCCGGCAAAGAACTCGGCGCTCGCTATGTCATTACCGGAAGTCTACGGCTGGCTGGCTCACTATTGAGAGTGGCAGTGCAACTCGTTGACGCGAGCACTGGCGCAAATTTGTGGGCCGAGAATTATGAACGACCCTTCCGCTCCGATGAGATCTTTGCCTTGCAAGATGAGCTGGTCCCAAAGATCGTAGCCACCGCTGCTGATCGGCACGGCGTCTTGCCACACACAATGAGCGAAACTCTGCGCAATCGCGACATCGAGGATTTGCGCCCATACGAGCTGGTATTGCGCGGCTTCACCTACTACGAGCGAGCCACTGCTGCCGAGCATCCTTTGTTGCGAGCTGCCCTGAAGCGTGCTGTCGAACAAGCGCCGGGCAACGGTGACTGTTGGGCAATACTCGCGATCATTTATTGCGACGAATATAAGTTTGGGCTTAACCCGCTAGCTGATTCTCTTGGGCGCGCACTCGCCGCCGCACAAAAGGCTGTTGAAGTAGCTGTCTCGAATTCGTTTGCGTATGACGCCCTGGCCCAGGCGCACTTTTTTCGGCGAGAATTTGAGAGCTTTCGAAATGCGGCAGAGCGAGCTATTGCGCTAAACCCGCTCGATGGAGCAACCGTTGCCTGGATGGGGACTCTGATCGCTTTTTCCGGCGATTGGGATCACGGTTGCGACATAGTGCAGCGGGCAATGCAACTAAACCCTCATCATCCAGCTTGGTACTGGTCGGCCGCTTTCTGGAATGCTTATCGAAAAAGTGATTACCGCGCCGCGTTGAGCACTGCGCTCAAATACAATATGCCGGGTACGTTCTATAAGCAATGGATGCTGGCGATCGCTTACGGACAACTTGGAGAACGTCAAGCGGCGAACAAAGCACTGCAAGACCTGCTTGCTTTGCGACCTGACTTTGCCATCGAAGTGCGGGAGGAAACCCTAAAGTGGTTCGTTCCGGAACTCGTCGAGCATGTCATCGATGGCGCTCGCAAAGCGGGACTGGATATTGTTGAGGAAGAGTCGGCCTCAACGTCTTCATTTGCACGCCTGGTTTCCACTGAGTCTCGAGCGGCTGAGGGATTTTGGATCGCGGTGCTTCCTTTCAAGTTCACGGGCACACAAGAACTTGCTTCGCTGGCCGAAGGATTGTCTGAAGAGATCTCGACTGGACTGTCCCGTTTTTCCTACCTCCGCGTGATCGCGCGCAGTTCAACTGCGAGGTACGCAAGCGAAACGAGTGATGTACGCACGGTCGGACAGGAACTGAAGGCGCGTTATGTGATGGAAGGAAGTCTGAGGCAAGCGGGCTCCTCGCTGCGCGTGTCCGTACAACTCGTAGACTCAAGTACCGGGGAGCAGTTGTGGGCCGAAACATACGATCGCCAATTCCGCGCTGAGGAACTATTCGCGCTCCAGGACGATCTTGTACCGAGGATTGTTTCTACGATAGCGGACGTAAACGGTGTGCTTCCTCGAAGCATGAGTGAAGTCGTATGTAGTAAGAATCCTGATGAGCTAAGTCCTTACGAAGCTGTACTGCGCAGTTTTCGTTACTTCGATCGAGTCACAACCGAAGAGCTCGCAGCTGCGCGATCTTGCCTGGAAGTAGCCGTGAAGAAAGCTCCGACGAATGCGGATGCCTGGGCCATGTTGGCTTTGTTGTTCGTTCAGGACTACGGACAAGGATTCAATCTCCATTCCGATTCGCTAAACGCCGGGGCCTTGGCAGCACAACGCGCAGTCGAAGCGGGGCCATCCAATCACCTGGCGCATTTCAGTCTGGCCCAGGCGCGCTTCTTCCAAAAGGAACTCCAGAGTTTTCGTAATGCTGCAGAGCGAACCGTTGCACTCAATCCGATGGACGCAAACTCACTCGCTTTTATCGGGGAGTTGTTCACGTACGTAGGTGATTCAGAACGTGGTCTTGCACTCGCCTCGCGCGCCAAACAAATCAATCCAAATCATCCAGGTTGGTTCTGGTATGCCGACTTCTTTCATGCGTATCGCCAGGGCGACTATCGCGGCGCACTTCACCTAATCCTCAAAACGAATTTGCCGGGCCACTGGGGAATGCACGCGGGTATTGCCGCAGCCGCAGGACGGCTCGGAGACCTTGAAACCGCCGGTAGAGCCGTTCGCGATCTGCTCAAACTGCGTCCTGACTACGGCGCCACGGTACATAACACTCTCGCGAAGTGGTTTGACCCTGAATTATGCGAGCAACTTCTCGATGGCTTGCGAAAGGCGGGGCTCGACATGCCCGGGCCGGAACAGATCGCAGCGACGCGACCGGGGGCGCCCGAAGCCGTTGCGATCGCGGTGCTGCCTTTCTCGGACATGAGCTCCACGAAGGATCAGGAGTACCTGTGCGAGGGGATGGCCGAGGAGATCATGAACGCGCTCACGAAGGTCGCCGGGATCCGCGTAGCGTCGCGGACTTCGGCCTTCCGAGCCCAGAAGGGTGGGGGAGACTTGAATGCGATCGGCCGGGCTCTGTCGGTGGGACACGTTCTCGAGGGCAGCGTACGGACGGCGGGCGACCGGCTGCGTGTTACGGCCCAATTGACCGACGTCGCTAGCGGCTTCCAGCTCTGGTCGGAGCGCTTCGACCGCAAAGCCGAGGATATCTTTGCGGTCCAGGACGAGATCGCTGCCGGAGTCGTCGAGGCAGTGAAGACGCGTCTCTCCCCCGGGGAGCACGCGGTTACCGCCCGGCCGCAGCCCGCGAACCTCGACGCCTACCGCAGCTACTTGAAGGGTCGGCACCTTCGCGGGAAGGAGCACCACGGCGAAGCCCTTCGCGCCTTCGAGGAAGCCGTCCGCCTCGATCCGTCTCATGCGCCGTCGTGGACCGGACTCGCGGAGATCACCGTCCTCGCGTCCGTCTTCGGCATGATCCCCGCGCGCGAGGCCTGCGGCACGGCAAGAAAGGCGCTGGCCACCGCGACACAGCTGCAGGGAGAGTCGGCCGAGGGTCTCCATGTCGAGGCCTTCGTCGCCTGGATCGAAAAGCGATGGGCGGCGATGGAAGCCGCTTGGCGGCGGGCGATCGAGCTCCAACCCAATAACGTCCTGGCCCTCGCTTCGTTCGGCATCGTCCTCGCCGGCCGCCAAAGACTTGACGAAGCGTTGCCGTTTTTAGAGCGCGCAAGGCAAGCCGATCCCCTCGCTTCCTTTCCCTACGCCCTCACCGGAGAAAGCCTCCTGAATTGCGGGAGGCCCCAGGAAGCCTTGCGCTACCTCGAGGACGCCCTCTCCTTCGAAAAGGAAGACGCGACCGCCCTCGACTGTGCGGGTATGGCAAGGGTCGCCCTGGGTCGCTTCGAGGAAGGCATCGCGACTCTCGAGCACGTGGTCGCGGTGTCGCACAGGGGGGCCCATTTCCTCGGCACGCTGGGGTGGGCGCTCGCGACCGCGGGCCGGACCGCCGAGGCCCGGACGATCCTTGAGGAGCTGCGGGCACGGCCGCCGGGGGCGCCCACCGTCGTTTCCGAGGCGTGGCTGCTGGGCGCGCTCGGGGAGGTCGATGCGGCATTCGCGGTGGTCGCGCGCGCCGAAGAAGACTGTTTGGCCTATCTCTACTTCACTGGATTGCCTGGCTTCGATCCCCTCCGCTCCGACCCGCGATTCAAGGAAATGCTGAACCGCCTGAGTCTGCCGGAATAAATTTGCGCGGCGACGCCCTGTCGGAAGGATTCGGGCATACAAAACTGTGGAGGAGAAAACTACTTGCAGAAAGAAGTGAACATCAAAAACCAGCGCCATGAGCGACTATGATGCAAATACCAGCGTTGTTCAGCACTACATCAACGGCGGCAAGACAGGACGCACTGCCGACATGAAGCTCGCCTTTCATCCGGATGCAACCATCTTTGGATACATCGGTCCTGATCTGTTCGCCGGCCCGATCCAGGGACTCTTTGACTGGAATGATCAGAATGGTCCAGCAACCGAGCTCCAGGGGCCGTATCGCCAGCATCGATCTAATCGAGACGGTCGCCACGGTGCGGTTGGAGCTGGACAACTGGACCGGACATCGGTTCACAGATCTCTTTACGCTTCTAAAAGTCGATGGCGAATGGAAGATTATGAACAAGGTTTTTCATCTTCACGCCGAAGGTGAATGAAGGTTGATCCCACCCCCTGTTTTTCTTAGGAGGCTTCGATAAAAACGCCCGGGCCAACGCATGCGCCTAGCGCCAATGACGATAACCCCGGATCCAGAACAGACTAAAAACAATGAAACTTATAATCTTCACCGCTGTTCTGATCGCCATCTTGTCGGGTCTGTCCGCTCAATCGACCAATCAAGGGGCACCCGGCCAGGCGAAACGCACTACTACTAGAGTGACTCCAACTCCCTACCTATTTGTATGGACGGCCGATGCTGATGAAAAAGACTCAGACTTCCTAGCCGTGATCGATGCCAATCCCGACTCGCAGACGTACGCGCAAGTCGTCGCTACTTTACCCGACGGTGCGCGCGCAACCTTTCCGCACCACACGGAATATGAGTTCCCAAAAGGATCGATTTTGTTTGCCAATGGCTGGGGCGCCGGACGCACGTTCCTTATTGATCTTAACAATCCGAAGAAAGCGCGCTTGGCTGGTCAATTCAACCAAACAGCAGATTACGTTTCCCTCATAGCTTCGCACGATTACCTAACGGCAACGTACTCGCCACGTTCCAGGTAAAGAGCAAAGGCTATGAGCCGCCTGGTGGCCTGGTTGAGCTGACTGCTCGTGGCGATGTCGTGCGGGCAAGCAGCGCGGACGTTCCCGGTATTGATAACAAAAATTGCTGTGGCCTTACAGCCTGATGGTACTTCCGCAGATTGATCGGGTGGTTACCACAAGTACAGAAATGGGACTGCCGGGTTGGGCTTCACCCCGGCCACACGGCTCACCCGCGCACCAGCACACATTAACGGATACTAACCACATACAAATCTGGTCGCTCAAGGATCTGCGACCTCTGGCAACTATTCCACTACCGCCGTCTCCAAACGGTAAAGCGCAACTCAATCCAGCCGAGCCACGTGTCCTGCCGGACGGCACCTTGTATGTGAATACTTTTAACTGCGGATTGTATCCAGTGCTTGGACTTGAAGGCTCAGATCCAAAGGCCGAGTTTGTCTACTCATTCCCAGGCGCCGGTACCAAATTCGAGTGTTGCGTTCCAGTAGTGACGGGAAAGTTCTGGATTCAGACTGATCCTTCACTGCCAGGTCTGATTGCGCTTGATGTCAGTAATCCCGCAAAGCCTGTTGAAGTGTCACGGCTGATTTTTGAACCACGGTTTGAAAAGACGCATTGGGCCGCCGCGGATAGAAGCGCTAGCCGGGTGGTTGTGACTGGTAACAATAGATCCTGGGTATTGATCGTGAATGTTGATACTGACACCGGCCAGCTTACTCTGGATGAAACCTTCAAAGACAAAGGCGCGAATGTTCCCGGGGTTGATTTTAATCGCCCGCGATGGCCTCACGGGAAAACGGGCAAAGGCGATGTTCACGGCGCAGTCTTTGGCCCAACCTTGGTTGGCAAGGAAACAAACTAATAAGGCGGGCAGACGTCAGGCCGCGAAGTGACAATTAGAACTCTTTAGTTGCTGGTTGCTAGCTAACAGCTCTGGTCTAAAACTATGAAGCGCTGCCCTCAATGTAATCGCGTTGAAGCCGACGACAGCCTCGCTTTCTGTCGTGCCGATGGCGTCGCGCTCATTAACGATTTTGATTCGGCCGCCGGTAACGCTGCAACCGCAAAGTTTAGCACTGGTCCAATCTCCAGCGAGATTGCAACTAGTCTCCTTCCCCACTCGTCAACGGCTCCTGAAATCAATCGAAACACCGGGCCAACAACGGCACTTCCCGCGGGTCAGATTCAGGGGACGACGCGTAATCTTACTAAACCGAAGCGACGCGGATTCGCGCTCGCAATTATCGGCGTGGTGCCGGTTGTCATTTTTGCCGTTGGTTATTTCTATTTGTCGCGTAGTCGAACCACCGCAATAGAATCGATCGCCGTCATGCCGTTTGTGAACGAGAGTGGCAACGCCGATGTCGAATATCTTTCGAATGGGATGACGGAGACACTCATCAGCAGTTTGTCACAACTCGCGAATCTTAATGTAAGGCCTCGCTCAACGGTCTTTAGATACAAGGGAAAAGAGACAAATCCGCAGGAGGTCGCCAAAGAGTTGAATGTCCAGGCGATTCTGAACGGCCCGGTCGGGCAACGCGGGCAGAATGTCTCACTTTTCGTTGAACTGATCGATGTTGCGTTGGACAAAGTGGTCTGGAGCCGGCAATACAACCCCCAACAATCGGACCTTGTAACACTTCAATCCGAAATCGCACGAGATGTTTCAAATCGTCTCAAATCAAAACTCTCAGGTGCGGACGAAGCCAAGGTAACCAAGACCTACACCAATAATCCCGACGCCTATCAACTCTATCTAAAAGGCAATTTTTACCGGACAAAATATACGGAAGAAGGGTACCAGAAAGGAATCGAGTACTATCAGAAAGCCCTCGAGATCGACCCCAGTTATGCCTTGGCCTATCACGAAATTGCCGAAGCGTGTCATTTTGCCAATGACTGGTATTTGGCTCCAAAGGAAGCCATGCCGAAGGCGAAAGCGGCGGCGTTGAAGGCTTTGGAACTCGATGAGACACTCGCCGAAACCCACTACTTACTCGGGAAGATTGTGTTCTGGTACGAGTGGGATTGGGCCGCAGCGGAACGAGAATGGAAGCGAGCTAATGAACTTGATCCGACCTACCCCGCTAACTATCCCGTGTACCTCGCCGCTATTGGAAGATTTGATGGAAGCCTGCCATGATCCGTGCGGGCCGATCGCTGGGGGATCAATCCTGATTCGAACCCTCGCCTCCGCATCGTGGTGCGCATGGGTGATACCTGAGGAGGCGATGAAATTTTGAGCCCCTCCAGGATCAAGGCTCTACGTCTGGTTACCAGTGAAGCGAAATAGCGCTGCAGCCTCAGTAAATCGTTCACTTGAATGGTCGCGGCGTGAGCATTAGCGCCTCCGACCATTCGGTTATAGACCGAGTGACCGGTCCATCACGCAAATACTCCAGTTTCAATGGTTGCTGGACTGGAAAAACACTCGACATTTTACATTCCCTACCATGCAGTACGTTCGCTACACGTCGCGTGCTGGCAATTTCGGTCACAAATCGCCCACATGGAAAACAGACCGGGTTGGACTTTGTCGAGCTAAATTATTGATGGGTGTGAGGTTATTGGTCGGGGCGAGAGGATTCGAACCTCCGACCTCTCGGTCCCAAACCG
>JBHENP010000016.1:0-77019 GCA_046261995.1 Pyrinomonadaceae bacterium | reverse complement strand
ATGCTACAGACTCATATGTGTTAGTGGTACTGAGACGGCCAGGTCGCTACCGCTTCCTGTTCTGTAGTTGAGTGCATTCCTCAGAAGATAGGATTCGCAGGCATTATGGTTTTCACTTTGACCCGACGCTACCGCAAATGGTTCTGTGCGTGCGTGGCTCTTTCTCTGGCTGCGTGGCTCCATGCTGTGCTGAGTGCTGGGATCCACTGGCTACCGAGACTGTTTGAAAACCAAATTGTGACCGTTAAGCCTGGGTAACGAGAGCAACTGACTACAGAACCAGTGAGAGTATCGCTCAACTACAGAACAGGAAGCGGTGGCGACCTGGCCGTAGCAACAGACTCAAGTTGTGTTAGTGGTACCGAGACGGCCAGGTCGCTACCGCTTCCTGTTCTGTAGTTGAGTGCATAGCGCCAGAGGCTAACGATACGGGGCCACTCTGTCTTTAGTTTTCACACATCCGCTACCGCAAGTGGTTCCGTAATGTGTGACGGCGTGATTGGCCGTCATCATCAACTAATTGCTAGCTACATTCCCGCGTAAGTGTTTGTCGAGGAATTCAAGAATCGCCTTATTCGCGCGAATTTCGTTGACCTTCTTGGTGAAGCCGTGGCCCTCGTTGTCAAAGACAACGTACTCGACCGGAACGCCACTCTTCTTTGCTGCCTCCACTATCTCATCTGACTCCGGTTTGATTACGCGCGGATCATTCGCGCCCTGCAAGACAATGAGTGGCCGGCGAATCTTGTCCGCGTGGAAGAGAGGAGATGAGGCCTTGAGCATCTCCAGCTCTGTCTCGGGGTTGCCAATCTCTTTGTAGAGGGACTTGCGGAACGATTCCCAGTAAGGTGGGATCGACTGTAAGGTACGCACCCAGTTTGACACACCGAAGATGTCCACGCCGACAGCGAACTCCTCAGGCTTAAAGGCAAGAGCAGCCAGCACCATGTAGCCGCCGTAGCTGCCGCCCATGATTCCAATTTTTTGCTCATCAACCCAGCCTGTGGACCGCAAATATTTCTTTGCCTCAATTACGTCCCAGAGGGGTTCGCGACCGTGTTTGCGATCATCGGCGGTGAAGAAGGTCTTTCCGTAACCTGACGATCCTCGGTTATTCACGTCAGCACCGCATAGCCATGGTTAACCAAAAACTGCACCTGGGCCTTGTAACCGCGTCGCGCCTGGCCACCCGGACCTCCATGCACGAGGACCAGTGCCGGCACTTTGTTGGCGCTACTCGCCTCGTGTGGTTTGTAAAGAATCGCCGGAACTTCCATCCCGTCGAAAGATTTGTAGCTGATGTTCTCGGCCTCGACGAGGTCGTTCGCGTTGATCACGGGGTTAAGACTGTTAGTCAGTTTCGTCGCCTTGCGCGTGGCGAAGTCGTAAACGTACAAGTTTGAAGGCGAACGGTCGCCGTTGAGATAGAAAGCCATGCGAGTCTCACTCGGAGCAAAGGTCACACCCGTGATGTCACCGCCCGGCAGTTTCGGCAGGGGTACGAGTTTGCCCGTAGCGGTGTCGTAGATTTTGATTACGGTGCGGGCGTCCTGATTGATGATGGTGGCGCGATACTTACCATTGCGGGAGAAATAGGTGGCCCAAATGTCCCAGGGCGTTTTCTCCACGACAGCAGAAGTGCCGGTCGCAAGCTCGTACTTCTTGAGGTAGGCAAACTCGCTGCCCTCGTCGGTAGTGAAATAGAGATTCTTAGACTGCGGATCAAACGACTGCGCGTTGAAGCTGATCTCGCCAGTGTGTGGCGTGATTTTCGTCATCGCTTTCTGCTGAGCGTCGTAAAGGAAAATGTCGGAGTCGGCAGTCGAGTCGCCGGGTTTTGAGAAGGCGAGGTACCGTTTGTCGTTCGAGATGTCGGCGAAATCGTATCCCGTTTCATCTTTGAAGATGAGGGTGGGTTTCATGTCAGCGACTGTCATCTCGAACACGTCGAAGTATTTTGCGTCGCGCTCATTGGTTGAATAGAAAAACGATTTGCGATCATGTGACCAGCCGAGAAAGTTGGCCTTAGTCTTTTCGCCGGGGGTGAGATCGCGTTCGCTACCATCCTGCTCACGCAGGTACAGATGGCTGTTTTCGTTACCGCCACGATCGTAGCTGTAGATAAAGCGCGCGTCGCTGGGGAGATAGGAGACGGCAAAAGTGCTTTCCTTGGTAGAGTTGGTTAACTGCTTAGGCTCGCCACCCGAGACGGCGACCGTGTAGACATTAAAAATGCCTGTTTTGTTGTTGTTGAAAAGAATCTGTTTTTCGTCGAACGAGAAAGACGCACCGCCGACGCGAACTGTGTCCATGAACTGTTCGATGGTGTACTGGCGGACCCGATGCGACGCTGCCGCGGTTGCCTTCGATGTTTTGACAGCTTTCTGGGCGACTGTGTTAGGGGCAAAGAAGCTAAGGGAAAAGAGCGAGGCGGCCAAAAAGACTAGCTTACCGGCTGACACGGCAGTTTTTGCAAAACCATAGGGGAATGTAGTTAACTTCATAAAATTGTCCTTAGGGATATGTGGTGAAGCTCTCGGACAGTGGCGGCACTTCTCTGAGGCT
The DNA here is from genome assembly GCA_046261995.1 of Pyrinomonadaceae bacterium. GTDB lineage: Bacteria > Acidobacteriota > Blastocatellia > Pyrinomonadales > Pyrinomonadaceae > PSRF01. The sequence continues at coordinate 74,454 of JBHENP010000016.1, read as the reverse complement.
ACAAATACTTCAGTCAGAATCGAATTCCGGCATGCGGCTCTCTTGCAACGTTGCTTGAACGTATCACGCGGCGCGGAAGTTTCAAACACGTACGCAGCTATCATGACCGGGGCAGTTTCAACATTACCGACGAAAGCTACAGTATCACGCAGTGATAGAACCGCGAGCTGTAGTGACCGGGTCCTGAGTTCAAGTCGCGCAGCTTTACTGACCATGGGAGTGTTGGATCCGGTCGCTAGAGCTCGCGGTTCTGTAAGCGAGTAGTTGCTTGCCAGTAGGGCTAAACTGCATCATGACGAGTAGATCCAATGAAAGCAAAGCGTTTCCCAAGAATATCCTCGAGTCCATTCGCGATGAAAAGATACTCGGTATCCGCGCCGGCATGAAACCCCACCGTGTTATCGGCATCTGGGCGGTGGTGGTTGGAGGCCGGGTTTTTGTCCGGTCGTGGAGCATGAAACCTCGCAGCTGGTACCGTGCGTTTCTCGAAGAGCCACGTGGCGTTATTGTGGTAAACGATCGCGAGATTCCCGTACGCGCCGTAAATACGAGGAGCGAGCGGCTCAAAGACGCCGTCACCCGCGCCTATCGCGAGAAATACAATACGCCGGGGTCTCTTCACTTCGTTAAAGGCTTCGCACTCAAGAAGCGTCGCGACACCACTACTGAGCTGGTGCCGATGTAGATGATCGCTCTTTTCAGTGGTGCCCCATTTGTGTGTTGCGGGTTCGGGTCTGGCGGCTTGCGTGTCATGAGGTCAGTACCACCGCGCGGTAGCGGGTGGGTCCATGTTCCCGACGCCTGACTTATCGAAACGCGACCCACCCGCTACCGCGCGGTGGTACTGACCTCATGACACACGAGCGAGGCACCCAGCAACACACTAATGGAGCAACCTCTTTTCAGGAGCATTGACAACAGTTGCATACTTATCGTAGAAGCAACTGAGTCATCCCCTTCTACTTCGTCATTAGACCTTGAACCTTGCGCTCGCACTTTAGAATCGAGTTAGCTTAGTTCTTCAACGTTCAGCCTAACGCCTGCCATCTTGGCTTAACATTTTCATGCCTCTAGATTCCATCCCCAAGATGCAGTGCGCTGCGCCGTCGACGCATTACCACCTCAAGTCATTCCGACTGCTGCTGGCCATCAGCATGGTCCTTTCGCTTGCTGTCCTGTGGCTCGGGGGCAGCGGCGCGAGACGCGTGGCGTCGGCTCCCGCTAGCACCCAAACTGGCGTCAACCATTTAGCAGGGTCCCAAAATCAGACGCTTGCGGGTTCCAAAACAACCGCGGGCGCTGATGAGACGCGGTTGGAATTTGTGAACGGACGTCAGGCCGTCGCCGGACAAGTGCTCATCAAGTTTCGTGATAGCGGAACGGCAGCTTCAATGGCCCAGGCTCTTGATCTCGATCTCAATGTTGAACTGAGCGGAGCTGGTGTACGGCTCCTCCGTTCATCGAGCAAGGACACGAAGACCTTGCTTGCAGAGCTCTCCAGACGCTCAGATGTCGTCTACGTTGAACCGGATTACCTCGCCTATGGCGGAGCGTTTCCGAACGACACCTCCTACGGACAACTCTACGGGATGCGGAAGATTGGGGCCGAGCAGGCATGGGATACTACGACTGGACTCGACTCCATCGTGATTGCCGTCGCCGACTCGGGCGTTGATTTCAACCACCCTGACCTCGTCGCCAACATCTGGTCGGCCCCAGAGGCTTTCTCAGTTAACATCGGTGGGCAGACGATCAATTGCGGCGCAGGCTCGCACGGCTTTAACGCCATCGCCAACAATTGCGACCCACTCGACGATCACAATCACGGTTCTCACGTGGCGGGGATAATCGGCGCGGTTGGTAATAACAGTCAGGGCGTGGCTGGGGTCAACTGGAACGCCAGGCTCATGTCTGTCAAGTGGCTCAACAGCAACAACAGCGGCTCGATCTCCAATGCTATCAAGGCCCTCGAGTTTGCAATCCAGGCGCGGCAGCGATTTGGGCCGGCGGGTGGAGCGAACGTGCAAATCATCAACAATAGTTGGTGGATGGGTGGACCCAGCCAGGCAATGCTCGATCAGATCAGGCGAGCACAGGACAACGGCATGCTCTTCGTCGCCATTGCCGGCAACGGCGACAGGAACGACTTTATTGCTCGCGACAACGACGTCATGCCCACTTATCCCGGAAGTTATAAGGAGCCAGGTATCCTCACTGTCGCCGCCACTGACAGCGCCGATAACATCGCTTCGTTTTCTAATTACGGGCAGACGAGTGTGCACCTCGGCGCGCCCGGCGTAAGCGTGTTCTCGACGCTGCGAGGCGGCGGTTATGGTTTTTTCAACGGCACCTCAATGGCAGCACCGCACGTGGCGGGCGCGGCCGCTTTGCTGCTTTCGCGCTGCCAACTGACCGCCGCCGGACTCAAGGGCGTGCTCATCACCAACACCGATCCAGTCGCGGCCCTCACAAACAAAACGACGAGCGGCGGACGCCTCAACGTGAACCGGGCGCTCTCGACGTGTATGTCGGTCAACAACATCGTAGACGAGGCGCGCTTCTACGTCCGCCAGAACTATGTCGACTTCTTAAACCGTGAACCCGATTCGCCGGGTTTAGAATTCTGGACCAACGAAATCACGTCCTGCGGTACGGATCAGGCTTGTATAGAAATTAAACGCATCCACGTCTCGGCGGCCTTCTTCATCTCAATCGAATTTCAGGAAACGGGATTTCTCGTCTACCGGGCACACCAGACGGCATTCACTGCAGGCCCGGCGCTCGACAAAAGCAGGTTCCTTTCTGACACGCAACAGATCGGGCGCGGCGTCGTAGTTAATCAGCCCGGCTGGGAGGCACAACTCGAAGCTAACACCGTGTCGTTCTTCAATGACTTTGTGCTGCGTCCGGAGTTCCTTGGTTTATACCCGGTCTCAATGCCCGTGACTCAGTTCGTTGACACCCTGAACGCCAACACAGGGGGTTCCCTCTCGCCAGCCGAGCGCGACGTGCTCGTCAATTCCGGTCGTTCGCGAGCGGAGATGGTGAGGGCCGTGGCTGAGGATGCCGACTTCCACCAGCGCGAGTTCAATCGCGCTTTTGTCTACATGCAGTACGTCGGTTACCTCCGGCGCAACCCGAATGCCCCTCCGGATGTTGATTTCGCGGGCTACAACTTCTGGTTTATGAAACTGAATGACCACGCAGGCGACTATGTCGCAGCGGAGATGGTGAAGTCTTTCATTACCAGCGGGGAGTTCCGGCAACGCTTCCGACCTTAGCTGATCAAGAGTTGGTAGTGTCACAATCTGAGAGCCAAGCCCCTAAGAACGATCCACGAATCCACACGAATTAACACTAAAAGTTGTTGTGTTTCGTGCTATTTCGTGTGATTTCGTGGATCGTATTTAATGAGCTGGTTTAGTTTTAGGTTTCGGGCACGAGTCATTGGTTAAATCACATTGGTTCTAGGAGGAAAAAATGAAACGTAACGCATCAGCCGTCTGGAAAGGCGGACTCAAAGACGGCAAAGGAACAATCTCGACTGACAGTGGAGTTCTTTCGGATACCCAATACTCTTTTAGCACCCGGTTTGAAGATGGTGTTGGCACCAATCCCGAGGAGTTAATTGCTGCGGCGCATGCAGGATGTTTCTCCATGGCCCTGTCGGGACAATTGGGCCAGGCAGGGTTAACGGCGGAGAGTATCCACACAACAGCAAGCGTCAAACTGGAGAAGGGAGATGCTGGTTTTGCTATCACTTCGGTTCATTTGGACGTCAGGGCAAAAGTGCCCGGGGCGGACAAGCAGGCCTTTGAGAAAGCGGCGAACAACGCCAAGGCTGGTTGTCCGGTATCCAAGGTACTGAATGCCGAAATTACGATGGAGGCCCATCTCGAAGGAGGAGAAGTAACCGGGGCACATGTCTAAACATGGGACTTGTCGCACCTATCACGGATGACACGCAAAGACGCAAAGTCTTACATATTCTTCTTGGGCGCCTTTGAATCCTTTGCGCCTTTGCGTGAAATTACCCCTGGAGACACGGATGGATAACTCAGGAGGTTACGCAGACAACTCTTTCCTGGCCGAGTTCTACGATTCTGTAGTTCCATACCGCGAGCGTCAGGATGTGAACTTTTTCGTGGAAATGGCCCGACGCTCAGAGGGACCGGTATTGGAGCTCGGATGTGGCACCGGACGCGTCCTCATACCCACCGCGAAATCAGGAATCGAAATCGTTGGACTCGATGGTTCGCCGAAGATGCTCGCCGTATGTAGGGAAAAACTTTTGCGCGAGTCTGAGGATGTGCGAGTGAAAGTAACAGACTTGGTTCAGGGGGACATGCGCTCGTTTGAGCTGGGTCAAAAATTCAGCCTGGTGACAATTCCGTTTCGCCCCTTCCAGCATCTCTTAACGGTTGAGGACCAGTTGTCGTGCCTGCGAAGTATTCGTAAGCATCTGGTGGCCGGCGGCAGACTGGTTCTGGATATTTTTAACCCGTCGCTCCCGCACCTTACCGAAGAACGCTATCTGCAGGAACTCAGCGAGGAGCCGGAGTTCGCCACCGCAGATGGTCGAAAGGTAGTGCGGCGTGCGCGTGTCGTTTCGAGAGATTACTTTAACCAAATCACGCAAAATGAATTGATTTACTACGTGACTCATCCGGACGCGCGCGAGGAGAGGTTTGTCCACCGGTTTCCAATGAGGTACCTTTTCAAGTTCGAAGTTGAACACTTACTGGCGCGATGTGATTTCGGTTTAGAAGCAGTCTATTCAGACTACGACCAGAGTCCGTATGGCTCGAAATATCCCGGGGAGTTGATTGTCGTTGCGACGGTTTAGCGATGTGCTGGTTACAAAGCGAGCCGCCATAAGAGCACGGCAGAGAGCAGAACCACAACCTCGAGAGCAACGAAAAGGGCTATGAGAAGCGGCGTGGTTATAAGAATTCCTAGTCCGGGTAGGGCGATTATTTGTGAACCTCCGAACCACAGAGCCGCAAGCCCAATGATACCAAGCAGCAGCAGCACAGCTATCAGAAGCATTAGGATGATGACCGCAGCTTTCATTTTCATGCCCAATGAATTTTCTTTAAACTAGCTCTCACGTGCAAGGCTGTAAAGCCATTAAGCTCCTTAACACTCCCCATTGATTGAAACGTCCAAACAACAGAAGTGGTTTCCAAACAATTAAGGTTTTTTAAGTTAGTGATTTCCGAATAACATTCCAGTGACGCGTGGATCGAGATTAACTTGTCGCTTGGGGAGATCTAGTATGCATCACCATCGTCACATCGCTTTGGCCTTCGTCACCTCACAACTGTTCGCTGTTGTTCCTAACTCGAATCCTGCATTCGCCTCGTTCACCCAGGTTCCCGCGGGAAAACGCTCTTCGGCGGCATCGATTCTACCGCCTAAATTTGCTGACCCTGACCGCAAGCGCAAACTGGCAACCGCCTTCCCGGAGATTGAACGTCTCTTCACCGCGGGGGTCGAGCGCCAGCATATGCCTGGCGCCGTAATGGGAATCATCGTCGACGGCGAGGTAGTTTGGCTAAAAACTGCAGGAGTGCGGGAGCTCAAGAGTCGAGCGCCCGTCACGGCGGACACGGTCTTCCGCATCGCGTCTATGACCAAGAGCTTTACGGCGATGGCAATCCTCAAACTGCGCGATGAAGGAAAGCTTTCGCTCGACGACCCGGTATCTCGTTATGTACCGGCACTGTCTAACCTGCCTTATCCAACGAAAGACTCGCCGGCGCTCACGATCCGACACCTGCTCACGCACTCGGAAGGGTTTCCCGAGGATAATCCCTGGGGTGATCGGCAGTTGGCCCAGAGCGATGCAACGATGCGGGCCTGGATGAGTGCCGGCATTCCCTTCTCTAACGCGCCAGGTGTGGCGTTTGAATATTCAAACTACGGCTTCGCGATCCTGGGACAAGTTGTCGCACGCGCTTCGGGTAGAACGTACGACGAATACATTCGCGATCGGATTCTGTTGCCCCTGGGTATGCGCTCGTCCACTTTCGAAATGGCCGCTGTGCCGCGGGAGCAGATCGCGCTCGGCTATCGTTGGGAAGACAACAAGTGGAAGGACGAACAGCCGCTAGCACACGGATCTTTCGGCGCCATGGGTGGACTCTGGACTTCGGCTCATGACCTGGCGCGGTATGTTGGGTTCCTGATGTCCGCTTTCCCGCCGCGCGACGAAGCGGAGCAGGGCCCCGTGCGACGAAGCAGCGCGCGGGAGATGCAGCAGGCATGGCGAGCGCAGCCGTCAGGCGCTTTCCGCGCTGCCGTAGACGCCCCACTTATGCTAGGCGTGTCAGCTTACGGCTATGGCCTCGGAGTCTCGCAGGATTGTCGCTTTGGACACATCGTGGGTCACGGCGGCGGACTTCCCGCTTACGGATCGCTGATGCGTTGGCTGCCCGAACATGGCGTGGGTCTCATCGCCATGGGAAATGTGACCTATGCAGGCTTTGGTGGGTTGTTCAATGATGCCCTCGCTGCGCTCCATCGCACCGGAGCGCTCCAGCCTCGAGTAGTCCAGCCGTCAACGGTATTGCAAGCCATTCAGAACGACGTCTCGCAGTTAATCACCAACTGGGACGATGCCCTCGCGTCACGCATCGCCGCCGACAATCTTTTCATGGATGAATCCAGCGAGCGCCGCGCGGCGAATCTTCGAGAGTTGAAGTCGAAGCATGGCGCCTGTCATCCCGACGGCAAACTCGAACCGGAGAACGCTCTGCGAGGCAGGTGGCGAATGAAATGCGAAAGAGGTTGGCTGGACGTAGCAATCACTCTCGGGCCGACAATTCCCCCGCGCGTGCAATATCTCAGAGTACAGTCGGTGATTCCGCCGGGTGATGAGATGACCAAAGCGATCAATGTAACCCTGAGACTCATCAGCGAATGGGACGCGAAGACAGCGGCATCAGTGGCGGCACCTGCTTTAGATGTCGAACGCCTTCGTCGGCAGGTTGCCGCGACGTCCGACTGGGGCACTTGCAAGGCGGGTGAAGCCGTTGCAGGTGATGGCAATCTTGACAGCGCGGTGAGGCTTCTCTGTGAACGAGGACCGCTCGTTGTTCGGCTCTCGCTCGATCCCACAACTCGGCGCCTGACGAATCTCAACCTTGTGCCTTCGCGCGAACAGCGTTGCGTACCATGACCAATGGAGTGCGGTCTGTTGCGGGCGAAGTGTCCGACAAACTTCAGCAACCTCTGATGAAGTGGGTGATCGGCTACAGTCGACAATTCATCATTCTCTAAGGGTAGGATTATATTCGCCTCAAGACTCTGAATAACGTCGTCAACGCCTTTAAGGTCGCTTAGGTCGACCGGTTGCACTTCACTCAAATCAACATTGCTCGCCAGGCGTTGCGAATGCAGGTATTCAATGAACCGTTCGGTGTCTAAGCCGTCGTCCTGCTGAAGCCAAAGACACGCGCTTTTAAGTTGATGCCCATTCAGTTTCGTAGCAAAGCGGTGGATCTTTTGGTAATCCAGACGCGAAGCAATATCCGATTCCAGATACTGCTGGCACAGGAACTCATAGTCGATCGCCTTAAAGTCTTCGATGCCGGCGTAGAAGGCCCTTTGGTGGATAGGCGAAGGAGCGCTGTGCTCGTTAGCGAAGATGATCTTCTTCTTGGCCTCCAAAGCATAAGTGGTGAGCGCCATCAGCGGTGCATTCAAGAAATTCATGCGCGGATAAAAATGATTACAGCAAACGACGTTGTTTAATAGGTGAAAGTCGTCAATGATTACAGTATCGTTATCATTAAGTGCGGCCATTACCATCTCTGAAAAAACCTCTTCCAAGGCGAGAGGATGGTGACCGCGAACGGAAGTCATAAAGTCCCTCATATTCAAGAACGAGCCGCCAAACTCACTGTTAGCGGCGCGCAACACCGTAGACTTGCCTAGGCCCGTGTTTCCAACGAGCACGAGCACGTGCCCGAAAGACGACGTGTGCGTTAGCATTTCGAACGCCTTTTGCTGCGCGGGGCAAAGCTTTGTCGTCATGGTCTGTAACCTCTAATTGCTACTTACCTCCAGATGGAAACCGTCATGAATACATTTGAACCTACGAATGAAAATTGTAAATAGTTTGGAGATTCGCCAATTCTTATCGGAGCATTCCTGCTAGCATCTCGAAGGAATCGTGAACGGCGCTGTACGAGGCTTTGAGTTGCTCGTTTGTCCCCCGCCGCGCGTCGGCCCTGAACTTGGCTAACGCTTGGCGAAAACTGTCTAGTTCTTTCGCAAACTCTTCTTTCTTGTCCTCACTTGTACCGCTGGGCACGCCGAGCTTAACAATTGCATTCCCGCGCTTCACTAAGAGGTTCGCCTGGGATCTGATGCGCCGGTAGTTTTTCTTCGGCAATGCGTCATGTTCCAACGGATGCAGCACATCGTGGAATTTTTCGTACTCCTTGTAGCTAAATCCATGTTGAGGAGCCGCGTTGGTTTCTCCAAGGGCGGCAAGACTCACTGTTGACAACAAAAATGCTGTCAGTAGAAGTAAGATCGATATATGAAGTCGCGTCACTGTTAGTCCCTCCAGATTCGATTAATAGTTTAGGCTGCGGACGATCCACGAAATCACACGAAAATTACACTAACAGACTTCGTGATGATTCGTGTAGTTTCGTGGATCGCTGTCGATAGACTGGAAACCGAGGCCGGAGAGATTATAATCCGAAACGCCGTTTACCAACGATTTTCAAGAAAAGGGGCGCTGTGATTAATGAGCCGCTCATTTACACCGTGCACAGGCTGAGTAAAACTCAACACAACACCCCATGAATCTCTTCGACGCAATTTTCCGGAACAACCCGCCAGCGAAGCCTGCCGTTTTATACGAACAACAGGAAATAACTTATGGTGATCTACGCGAGGAGACGTTAAGACTGTCGAGAGTCCTTACTTTGCTCGGAATCATTGCCGGCGATCGCGTGGCTCTCCTGCTCAATGACTCACCCGAATTCATCGCGTCGTTCATCGCCATCGCCTCGAGTGGAGCAATTGCCGTCCCAATTAATATGGGGCTTCGACTCAATGAGCAACAATTGATTCTTAACAACTGCGGTGCGAGTGTCGCGCTGGTTGAATCAGATCTCACAGAGACCTTGCTTAGAAACGCACACGAAAAACTGCCCAGACTCAAAGAGGTCGTTCTCGTGTGCCGAGGCGAGAGCGAGTCGATCAGTCAGAGAGAAGGCCCATCGAGCCAAATAACAAGGCCGAGGATTCAAACGCTGCCCGACCTGTTGAGTGAAACCAAAGCCCGACCCGCGCTAGAGTTTCCTTCAGCGCACAAAGACACGCCGGCATTTATTCTTTACACCTCCGGCAGTACTGGCGAGCCGAAGGGCGCCGTCCACTCCCAGGCCCACGTCTATTACACGAAGGACACCTTCTGCCGCGAAGTATTAAACCTGAAACCGAATGATCGGCTCTTCTCGTCTTCGCGACTGCCCTTTGCTTACGGCCTGGGAAACAGCCTTTCGTTTCCCTTGCTAAATGGCGCGACTACAATTCTCTGTCGTCAAAAGCCTACCGCTGAAGTCATCGGCCGAATCTTTGTCGATCATAAACCGACCGTCTTCTTCGGCGTTCCCGTTATCTACAATCTGCTGCTGGAACATCATCGACGCGGCCTAGCACTCGATTGCTCAAGTCTGCGTATCTGTATTTCAGCCGGCGAGGCTTTACCGGCACAGTTGGGTGAGGAGTGGGAAAGAACGTTTGGCGTCCCGGTGCTTGACGGTATTGGCTCGACCGAGATGCTACACATGTTCATGTCGAATCACGAAGGCGACGTCCGGTATGGCAGCAGCGGGAAGCTGATCGATGGTTATGACGCGCGTTTGCTGGATGAACATGGGAACCCAACCCCTCCCGGGGCGGAAGGCAACCTTTGGGTGAAAGGCGAGAGTGCTGCGCTTGGATACTGGCAAAAACCGGAAGTCACCGCCAGCACTTTCGTCGATGGATGGGTGCGCACGGGCGATTTATACCGTTCGAATGATGGCTACTGGTTCCACATGGGGCGCAGTGACGATTGTTTCAAATCAAGCGGCCAATGGGTCTCGCCGGTGGAGGTTGAAGGAGCGTTGCTGCGGAATGAGCGCATCAGCCGAGCTGCCGTGGTGGAAGATTTTGATAAAGACGGCTTGCCATGCGCATGTGCTTTCGTAGTCTGTAAAGATGTAGAATCCAATCTGACTCGCGTTGAAGAAGAACTGAGGGGATTTCTGAAAGCGTCACTACCGCGTTTAAAACAGCCGCGCCGGTACGTTTTCGTGAGTGAACTTCCTTACACGGCTACCGGAAAGATTCAGCGGTTCAAACTCAGAGAGCAGCTAAAGCAGGTCCAAAGTCCAATGTCCAGAGTCCAAAGTCTGTCGCTCGGCGACGATTGATTTGGCGTTGGGCGCTGAGGTTACACCGAACAAGTGTTTTTGACATTGGACGTTGGACGTTGGACGAGTTCTGATGACAGAGAAGAGTATCCAGGAAACTTACGCGCCAAATATGGCCTGCTTCGGCTGCGGTCCGGCCAACGAAAAGGGCTTGCACATTCGCAGCTTCGCCAACGGCGAAGAAGTTGTTGCCGAATGGCAACCGCAACCTCAATACGAAGCCTTTCCGGGGATGCTTAGTGGCGGCATCATCGGCACGCTGCTCGATTGCCACTGTAACTGGACGGCCGCCTGGCATCTCATGAACAAAGCGGGGCTCGATCATCCACCTTGCACAGTTACGGCGGAATACTCTATCAAGCTCCTGCGTCCGACGCCGACGGACAGACCAGTGAAACTGGTCGCACGCGTAGTTGAATCAACAGACGACCGTGCCGTAGTCGAAGGCGAGTTAATGCCCATGACAAAGTTACCGCAACCTGTCGAGGCACATTCGTCGCGGTGAAACCCGGCCACCCCGCTTATCATCGCTGGTAGAGGGCCAGCTAACCCGCAGCGCAACGCTCAACTACTCAGAACCATTTGCGGCCACCGCAGCCCATCGGCTTGCCCTAAGAGTCCGAGGTTGCTGTAGCTTCGGCTTTGCCGCCGGATATGAGGCGGTGGCTGTGCCCCGCCGTAAATGTGCTTTTATCCTCTTCGGGCTACGCCCTTGGTGCGGGCCTTTGGGCCAATAATTCCTAGGGCGATCACGAGGGGCGTAGCCCCCCAGGATAATCTGCCCGGTTACGGCGGGGCATAGCCCCGCCTCACATCCGGCGGCAAAGCCGTCCCTGACTGGCACATTACTCTTGAGGCAAAACCGATGGGATCTATTGGGCTACCGCTAATGGTTCTGTGGGTCGAGTGAGTGTATTCTTCCGTTTGCTTTGCCAATTCTCAGACGGGTATCATCCCTTCCTAATGAAGCCAGTAGACTGAAGCTTCCTATAACCACGCTAATGCCGCATCTCATTCATCGCCCCCGACGACTCAGAAGAACCGCATCGCTGCGCACGCTTGTGCGCGAGACGCGTCTGGCGCGAGAAGATTTAATTCTGCCGTTATTTGCCTGCTCCGGCCAAAAGGTTCGTCGTGAGATCGGGTCGATGCCCGGGGTACACAACCTGTCTGTCGATGAAATCGCAACGGAAGCCGCCGCCGCCTACGACCTTGGTGTTGGCGGAGTGATTCTCTTTGGCCTTCCGGAATCAAAGGATGAGACCGCGTCCGGCGCTTATGCCGACAAAGGAATCGTCCAACAGGCGGTGCGCGCAATTCGCCGCTCGGCCCCAGAAATGATCGTGATCACCGACACGTGTCTCTGCGAGTACACTTCTCATGGTCACTGCGGCGTGGTGCGTAACAGCGAAGTCTTGAATGATGAATCGCTTGAGTTGCTGGCGCGCACGGCGTTGAGCCAGGCGGAAGCTGGCGCCGACATCGTGGCGCCGTCAGCAATGATGGATGGACAGGTGGGAACGATACGCGAAGCGCTGGACGGCGCAGGCTTCGAGAATGTAGCCATCATGTCCTATGCGGTGAAATTCGCATCGGCCTTCTACGGCCCATTTCGAGAAGCGGCTGACAGCGCGCCAGCGTTCGGTGACCGCCGCGCTTATCAGATGGATTCAGCAAATGCACGAGAGGCAATTCGCGAAGCGGAGCTGGATTACTCCGAAGGCGCTGATATTCTGATGGTTAAACCGGCTACCGTCTATCTGGATATTCTGAAAACGGTGCGTGAGCGTTTCGATCTGCCGCTGGCTGCCTACCACGTGTCAGGCGAGTATTCCATGATAAAAGCCGCCGCACAAAAAGGCTGGATCGATGAACAACGCGTGATGATGGAGACCTTAACCAGCATCAAGCGAGCAGGTGCAGATATTATTCTGACTTACTTCGCGCGCGAAACTGTCAAAGCGCTGCGGAACAGTGGGCCGTGAACAGTGGTCAGTGGCCCAGAGCTGAACGGAATCTGTGTATGATGATATTTCGGAATTGGTGACCACTGACTACTGACTACTGACTACTGACCACTGACCACTGACCACTGACCACTGACTACTGACCACTGACAACTATCGAGGGGGGTTAACAGAACATGAACTGGTTGATGCAGCTTGAGATCATCGGCGAGGTGGCGTTTGCCATGTTGCTGGGAGGCGTGATTGGCTTTGAGCGGGAGTTAGCCGACAAACCCGCCGGCTTTCGCACGCAGATGCTCGTGGCCGGCGCCGCCGCTCTGCTCGTTGGCCTGGGTGATGCCTTGCTCCTCCGTTTTCTCATCGAAGGCAAGACAAATGTCACCGCAGACCCCATCCGCATCGTCGAAGCGATTGTCACTGGCATAAGCTTCCTGGGAGCTGGTACGATCTTTCGTCGCGATAGCAGCGAGCAGGTCCAGGGACTTACCACAGCAGCGTCGATTCTGCTCTGTGCGGCGGTGGGCATCAGCGTGGCCTTGCGCCAGTTTGTGCTGGCCATCGGTGTTACCGTGCTCGCATTGATCGTGCTGCGTGGGTTGACCGGAATCGAAAAGCGGCTCAGCCAGAAGAAGCAGAAGGCTTAAAAACCTGCGGTGTGCGCGAACCGGAATTATCTTTCAAATACGTTCAGAAGACTTGCAACAAGGCGGCGAAAATTGTCATCAGAGGAAACGACTACTTTCGGACTTTTACATAGACACTCAAAAATTACGCGCTCGAGTTGAACCTCAAGCGTTAGAAATGTTCTCGGAGAGTTTCGGAATGAACCGAGGGAGAACAACGTCAGCGCCTCGAATTACGGGTTCTATTCTGGTTCTGTTGCTGTGGTTCTTAGCTGTCCCCTGCAAGGGCCAGTCGGGAAGGCGGGCGCCGCGAACCGAAGCCCGGGCAGCGTCGCCGGTGACGCCCGCTACGGACGTAAGCGAAAGGGCTCCGATAGTCGGAAACGAAAAAAGCAATCACAAGCTTGAGCGAAAAGTGACATTGCTGGTCGCGAGACAGTTGACTTCAAAACATCTGCCGAGCGAAGCCACGATCTACGCGAGTTTTATCAAGCACCTGAATAGATTCACAAATGTCAGCGGCACGTCGATCGGAGACGCAAAACGTCAGCAGGCAATACTGCGCGCCCGGGAAGAAGCAGAGTCGTTCGTGGTCTTGTTGCAGTTTGAAATTGACAACTTTCAGGAAGGCAGCCTGGTTCTCAACTCGCCGGATCTGGAGGTCAAGTACTTCGTGTTTGCGCCGGGCACTGGTGAGCTAAAGACCAAAGGCAAGGTTTACTATCAGGCTATCGGCGGGGCGAAAATGCGGAAGGACAATTGGCCCAACGGCCCGCCGATCAAGATCACAGTCGAGGCCGCTGGCGTAGAAGCGGCCGAACGCGTTCACGATTGGCTTCTGGTAGCGGCGATGCAACTGCCACAAAAGTAAGACTCGCTTTATGCGTGCGCTTCATTCTCGCTTCTTGCCAAGCAACACCTCTTTCGAGCGTGTTAAGGATTCTCCGACCGACATAAACGATCCACGAAATCACACGAATCGACACGAAATTCTCTTAATGTCATTTCGTGCGATTTCGTGGATCGTCTGTTGGCAACCTGTCACTCATGCCGCATCCGATGAGGCCAGTACCACTACGCGGGTAGAAGCTAAGAAAAAATCGAAATTGATCGCGGCTACCACTAAGGACAGAAATGTTGAAAGTATTTCTTTAGCGCGCAACTTCATCCAGGGCAGCACTCAATCTTTCTAAGCCCGCGGTAAGCGTTTCGGTATCGCCGGCGAATCCCAGACGAAAATGGGCGGGCATCTCAAAGAAACTTCCAGGCACAACCGATGTTTCGTATTTTGTTCTAAGCACAGCAATCAACTCTTCGGTGGTCCCTTTCTTCACTCGCGGAAAAACGATCGTACCGAATCCCGGTCTCACAGCTTCAAGCTCATCGCGTGAATCGAGGAATTGATTAACCAAGTCGTGATTGGCTTGCAGTAATGCCCGGGCCCGTGTGGAAATTTGATCGAGTTGTTGCAGGGCAATAACGCTCAACCGTTCCGCTGGATGTGCCGCCATTACGCCAAACAGGTCGTTGAGGCGCCAGATGCCCTCTGCCACATCCGGCTCGGCCACGATCCAGCCGCAGCGAAGTCCGCTAAGCCCGAAAGCCTTTGTCAAACTGCTGGTAATCACGAACTCGTTCCCAAGGTGGAAACAGGTGCGCACCGGGTTTTCAAACAACGCTTCCAGATACACCTCATCAACAAGCAAACGGGCGTTTACACGGTGGGCGATCGCGCCAACGTGCCGAAGAGTATCGTCATCGGCCAGAATGCCCGATGGATTGTGGAGATTGGTTATTACGATTAGACGAGTGCGTGGGCTGATGTTCCGTTCAATTTCATCCGGGAGAATTCTGAAACCTTCCTCGAAGCGCCGGTCGAAACGTCGTACCTTCGCGCCGAGATATTCAGCCAGGGCCAGCAATGGCTCGTACGTAGGACGCTCAATTAGTACCTCATCTCCCGGCTTTACCAGATATGCCATGGCCAGATGATTTGCCAAGGAGGTGCCAATGGCCGCGACAATCGAATCAGCGCTGACATTCAATCTCCGCGCCAGTGCCTGTTGCAGCGGCTCGTAGCCATAGCCCCCGCCACGTGTAAGCTCCAGATCCTCAATGCCGGCACCCAGATTACTAAGAGGCAAATTTCCCAAACCGCTGATGGCCAGATTAAACCGAGCACTCGAACGCGTCTTCGCCCAGTGCATATACTCGGAGCCCATTACCCGTCGTGCTCCGCTCATGCCATCTTTCTCCCTCGCCAGAAAAAGTACGCGGGTATTCCGGCGAGGAGAATCACCAGGCCGATTAACGTGTTCTCCGGATACTTGTAGACCGTATTGATCACCACCCCCCAACAGATCACGACAAACAGGCCCGTAGTAAATGGATGTCCGGGCACGCTGGTAATCGCGTTCCTTTCGCCCTTGTCCCGCTTATCTTTTCGTCTCCTAAACACGAAGATGCACGCCGCAGTTAAACCGAAGAAGATGAAGTCTACCGAAACTACATAGTTTAAAATCTGCTCGTACCGTCCCGAGAGAGCGATAACGATGGCCAACAGACCCTGCAACGCGATGGCGACAATCGGCACGTGGGTCTTTGGATGGAGTCGCCCCACGGCTTTGAAGAACAAGCCGTCCTCGGCCATCGCAAAATAGACGCGCGGCGCTGTTAACATTCCCTGACTTAAAAAGCCGAGCGTCGAGATGGCAATGCCGGCGGCAATCGCGCGAGCGCCTGGCTCTCCCAACGCGAGTCGCATGATGTCGGAGGCAGGGGTAGTCGTCGCTGCCAGACCTGAAGCGCCGAGCGCTCGCAGGCAAACGAAGTTCACTGCGAGATAAAGGACCACTACGCCGGTGACGCCGATTATCAACCCCCGCGGAAGGTTCTTCCTTGGTTCGCGTATCTCACCCGCGACAAAGCTCGCTGTCTGCCAGCCACCGTAAGCGAAGAGCACCGGCACCATGGCAGCTCCCACGGCGGTCAGTAGATCAAATGAAAATGGTCGGCCCAACAGTCCCGGTGTTGGGGTGGCTGGTGCGCTCGTGGTCC
This sequence comes from Pyrinomonadaceae bacterium, assembly GCA_046261995.1. Lineage (GTDB taxonomy): Bacteria > Acidobacteriota > Blastocatellia > Pyrinomonadales > Pyrinomonadaceae > PSRF01. Next base: position 58,365 of record JBHENP010000016.1, on the reverse strand, counting down.
CTGCCAGCAGTAGACCACAAACGATTAGCGCAATGATCGCAATGATCTTTAGAACCATCAACACGCTCTGCACCGTGCTACCCGAGCGAACGCCGAGACAATTAATAACAGTTAGACTCGCGAGCGCGAGAACTGCAACTGACCAGTCGGCGATCGGAACGTTGGTTAGTTCAACGAAGTAACGAGCAAAGGTAACTGCGACGGCCGCCATACCGCCGGTTTGAATAACCAGCAATAAGGCCCAGCCGTACAGGAACGCGACTGACGGGTGAAAAGCTTCACGCAGATATGCGTACTGGCCGCCCACCTCCGGTCGTAGCGCGGCCAGTTCGGCCCAGATAAATGCCGCGGTCAACGCGATCAATCCGCCCAGGGCCCAGACGCCTAGAATGAGAAATGGGGTATTGACCTGTCGCGCTACCACATAAGGGTTCATAAAAATGCCGGAACCGATAATTCCACCCATCACGATCATCGTGGCATCAAATAATCCCAGACGGCGCACCAATCGCGGCTCGGTTTGTTGTGGGGAAGAATTGTCCATTAGCTTCTCTTTGAATTTATGGAGAGCTTCACCCCGTTAGGTGACATGTTTATAGATTAGAATAAGCACTACGACTCAGACGCCGTGCGAAGGGGCGGAACAACTTAAACGGTCTCACTCAACTTGACGTCCGCCCCTTCGCACGGCGCCGGAGGGTTGGTCTCTGCGCAGTCTATAAACATGTCACCCCGTGACGGGGTGAAGCCTTGTGCAAAGTCTGTTGCCGCTCTGGTATAACACTGCAAGCAGGAATTTGGCCATCCTTCCACATGCTGCTCAATAATGATTCCCAACCAGGATAAGCACCAACCTTCTACCACATCAACCACTCTTTGGTCCTGGCTGTTTCCCCTTACTTATTTGCTCCACGTCACTGAAGAGTACTGGGGTGGCGAAGGCTACTCAACCTACCTTCTGAGACTGAGAGGTGTCCAACTTTCTCCGACGAGATTTTTGGTGGTCCAGTCTGTCGGACTGGCCTTAATGATAGTAGGGATCGTTCTGGCTCGCCGCCTTCATTTCCCTAACCTGCTGAGTGTTATCCTCGGCTCAGTGGTTTTAGTAAATGGTCTCACTCATACCATTTTGAGCGTCTCCTACACCGAGTATCTTCCGGGATTGATCACATCGATTTTGCTTTGGATCCCATTGGGGATTGCCACCCTCCTACGCTTCAGGCGCACCATGCGGCAAGCGAGATACTGGCTTGGCATCGCTCTCGGCGTAGGGATTAATGTCATCATCGAGCTGGTAACTACCAAGGCTGGTCAGGTTTTTTAAACATCAAGTCAATAAATCGTGGATCGCGGCGGGTAACGCGATCACATCGAAAACGAAGACAATTACAACAACTCGTTCCTGGTATTTGACTGATCTTTTTTCCGATCCGCGTCCATCGCGTAGATCCGTGGCTGAAATCCCCGGTCGAGCGTATGCACGCTCATGGGAAACAGAGAAAAGTTCCTTCAGATGATGCCCTGAAACTAACCTACTTCCACGCTTCCCTGACCCGGGTTGCGTGGCGACCAACATTCGCGCTACCTTTCGGGTTTTGTTGGACGACAATCTCTCCCCTAAGACAAACGCAACAAGGGCCTTTCTCACCCGGGCAAATGGCACCAGCAGAAGAGGAGTGTGGATTTGGCGGCGGAAGCGGAAGCAATAGTCACAGCGGGCTTAAGACCAGATTTGTTTGCCGAACGAGGGGTGCTTTCGGCCAGTCGGACTCTGGTGATCGCAACTCTCGCTTTGCTGGTTGTGTTAGGTTTTGGTTTCCGTCTTTCCGGCCTCAGCGCTGAAGGTCTCAGCGAAGACGAACTCAACAAACTCAATGCAGTTGCCGATTACCGGCAAAATGGATTGACCGCAGCAAATGGCGAACATCCGATGCTGATGAAGGCACTGCAGACGGCCAGCCTCTTCGTCGTCGAGAAGTGGAACAATAGCTCACTCGTCGCCAGTCAGAAATCATCCTTAACCATCTCTACGGAAACAGCCTTGCGCCTACCGAGCACGATCTTTGGCGCGCTAACTATAGTTCTTATTTATTTACTCGCCGCGGAATTGTTTGGTGCGCAGGTAGCTTTGCTGGCCGCAGCACTGTGGGCTTTTGATCCGCAGGCGATCGGTTTTAATCGCATCGCCAAGGAAGACACGTTCCTCCTCTTCTTCTTTCTCCTGGCCAACATTTTCTGGCTGCGCGGACAACGCGTGGCGGAGTCTGAATCCAGCAGCAAGCCCGAACGCTATTACTGGGCCACCGCCGCCTGCTTCGGCGCGATGATGGCGTCTAAATATCTACCTCAACTTATTACCGTCAGTATTTGTTACTACTGGATGTTTCAGGCCATCCCCGAAACTCGTTGGCGTTTGGGCAAGAGAAAGTTTCTGATCGTCATCCTGATTATGAGCGCGGTGTTTCTCCTGCTTAGCCCAACCGCACTACTGCCCGCTACGTGGCGGGAGATGGGAATCTTCGCTGGCCAGAAACGAATTGGACACGACGGTTACGAGTTTATGGGCAAGCTTTATAGCCACCGTATGACTGACTGGTTGGCGGGTACCCCGTGGTACCTCTACTTTATCTTTCTTACTGTCAAACTGCCTTTGCTTACAGTAGCAGCATTTGTGGCAGGTTTACCTTTGCTTTTTCGCCGCAAGCTCGGTGATGGGCGCTACTTCATTCTCTTCTGGCTGTTTGTGTGGGTCATGAGTTTCGTGTTCGTGGGTGGGAAGTTTACCCGTTACTTCACGCTAGTGTTGCCCGCTGTATTAATCACCGCGGCCGTAGGCGTGCAGTTTGTGGGACGTTGGATAGCGCAACAACTCGCAGCACTGCTTTCAAGTCAACGGACCAGCGTTTATGTCAGGGCGGCCCTGGCACTGGCACTTGTCCTCGGTTCAATCGTGGCCTCTGCGGGCGCAGCACCGTATTTCCGGCTGTATACAAATGTTCTTGGCGGAGGGATGGGTAAAGCAGGTTCTTACTTTCCCCACGACGAGTTTTACGATGCAAGTATGCGCGAGGTGATAGCTGAGATTGCTAGGCGTGCCCAACCCGGAGCGAGAGTGGCGACCGAAACGCCTGGTCTGGCCTCGTACTATGCAGAGCGCGCCGGTCGTTCCGATATGGTTTTTATTTCGCTCTCGGATCCCGAGGCTTTGAAGCAATTGAGTGATGGGGACTTTTTGGTTGACGCGCGGGGACGACGATACTTCAGTAATGACGCTCTTATCTCTGCCTTAAAACTAACAACCCCTCCCACGTTCCAAGTTGCGTTGGGGAGCGTGCCCGCAGTGACTGTCTATTTACTGGACCACGCCGCGGTTGCGGTTGTTGCAGAAACGATCAACAAATAAGCTACGACTCAATTGATAGAAATTCGCAGGTTGGGAAGGGCGGTTTTACCCCCGCTCAAGATTCGCAACCACTCAAAAGTGAATTAGCCCTTCAAGGAAGAATCAATGCGAATCTTGAGCGGGGGTAAACCACCCTTCCCAACCTGCGAATTTCCATTTGTTGACTAATATCCTCCACCGACTCTAATTTCACCCGCTCGTTCTCCTCAATGCCTCACTTCGACCTCAACGGGCTTTGCATCGTTCGCTTCGTATCCTTCCGGCCAGTTCGAAATGTTAATCCCATAAAGCCAATCTGAGTCAGGTGTCACGGCAAACCGAATTTTTAGTGGCGATCCACGCGTGGCCTGCAGCCGAGTCAGGAATCCCTCCACGCTCCACGTCTGAATCAGAGGTGTCTTTGGATCGGGGACAGGAATCAGCCGCGAGCCGCAGTTGTAGCCGTCCACGAACAAAGTGACGCGGGTTTTAATGTCTTGCGGCTTAGCATCGGTGGGCAAGACCGGTTGCAAGTGCGCCCTCACAATTATCTGACTGACTCGCCGCCAGTCTTCACGAGCTGGTATGAGGTACTCAAAAGATCCGGCGCCGCCACCCCAGACATACCCCGGCCCACTACCCAGTTTTTCGAAACGCGCGCTAGCCGCCATGTTCGGTTTGAAGCGATAGAGAATCGACTTGTCTTCTCTGACTATTATCTGCGGCAAAGTCGCAGGATCCCCAGGAGCCCTGGTCCACACAAACTGACGTGGTATCAGGTGGCGCCCAGGGTCAGTTAATCGCTCGGGTGGATCGGCTGACCTCAAGGAGTCGAAGGCCCGTGCCGCACGCCTAACTTCTTCGAGCAATCCCTGATCGCGCTGGTTGGAATAAACCACCCCGTAGCCGCGCTGCGGGTCAGGTGTCAAAATCCAAAACATCGCCCCGCCGGCGCCTGCGCGAAGGTTGCCCTCCAGGAATGCTCTGAACCATTCAACCTGGGTGAAGTTCTTATAGCCTTCCGGGCCCATGCCGAACTCTCCAAATACGAGTGGCTTGTTGATGGAGAACGCTGCCGCTGCCCGATTGTCGATGAAATCGCGCAGCGCAGCCGGCGAGTCCACAAAGCTATCTTCATCAGGGCGTGGGTAGTTGTGCACGTCACAGTAGTCGATGTTGGGTAACCGGTGATCTGCCAGCCATTCCCTTCGCTCCGGGGCCGTTCGATATCCCCATGTGCCCGGTGCGATGATGTGATTTGGATCCAGCGATTTCAAATAAGCACTCATCTCTGCGATCCATGCCCGCCGTTCCGCCCAACGGCCTGTCACAGCCTGCGCTTCATTCATCAACTCCCAACCAAAAATCGTCGGGTCATCCCGGTACAAGATTCCGGTTACAGTATTCCGACGGGTTGCTAACTTTTCCAGATGCTCGCGATAAAGCCGCCGCGCGGTTTCGTTGGTGTAAAAAAGCATGGCGCGCTCAGGGTTAATGCCGAAAGGAAACCGATCATCGTCGGCGTCGTTGATTCCAGCCCAGCGCAAATACTGGGAGACACCGCCGGTGTCACGCCACCAGTTTGTCAGACAGAGCTGCACGCGGATATTGTTGCGTTGGGCTTCGATGATCACCTTGTCGAGGTGCTGAAACGCATCTTCGTTCCACTCACCGGGGCGAGTGCGAAACGGGTGAGTCCGTGGCCAATCGGCAAAGTCCGCCAGCGGCCCCACGTCACCCGGACCACCTTCGCCAAAAGCCCAGACCCGCACTACGCGCATACCCGCTTGCGCAGCTTGCCGCATTGTTTCCGGCATCCGTTCCCGGTCATCATCCCGGTACATGATCGCGACGTTCGCGCCTACGAAGCGGAATGGCTCTCCGTCAACTACGAAACGGCTACCCCGAGTTTGGACGAACCCTTTGATTGTTGCCCGTCCATCGGGATCCGATGGACCACGAGAGAATAGAAATGCCGCGCTCACAATAACTGCGAGCGCGGCTATTATCAGGAGTCTCTTTGCCATCTAAGCGAACTAAAAAAACAACGTTCTAGCGCGGGCTGGTCAGTCGAATAAAACCCATGATAGCGCAGACCGCTCCCAGCAACACGAACACATTAAAGAACGTCAGGATCCCAAAGATCAGGGTGTTGTCTTTGGTCAGGAGACTGAAACCAAGCACGATGAACTGGAGATGAAACAAAATCAGGCACACGGCTGCAAATGAAAACCACCGTGCTGATGGACCAAAGGCTCGCGCTCGGGCAAATCCCAGGACCGCCGCGATCAACCAGGCGACGGCGCCCAAAACCAACAGGCCGAGCATCACCGGAGCGAAGTAACCAGGCTCACGAAACGTCGTCTCCGTCTGTGCGAGTATTGCCAACATTAAGATCATCACCACGTCTCCTCGGGGTTTATGCCTAACAATAAAACTAAGCGCCGTTTGCGCACGTCAGAAGCCCGCCAACATTATGCGCAAACGGCGTCAAAGGCTTAATGTGTTTGGAAGTAGAAACTGGAACGCCATCAGCACCGCTTGGAGATAGTTAACACCAAGCCAGCGCGGAATGGTGACGCAAAGCTCAGAGGCCTATTGCGTGATATGAATCTCCTCTTCCTTGTTAACGTGACCCAGGAAATAGACGAGCCCGCACACGAAGGCTATGGCTGCCAACCCGAGCGAAATCCAGCCCAAATTCTGACCGCCCTCGGCTTCCGTGTGAGTCACGAACTTGTAGAAGTAATAGATCGCACCCACGCCCGCTGCCAAGCCCACGATCACGGCCAGTACGTCTTTAATGTTCATCTTGAACCTCCGGCTAATGAGTTATGAAGGTTAAGGAAAAAGCCGACACGTTAATGTGGCCTGCATGTTAACGCTTGCACTCGGATGAAAGCAAGCCCTTGATCTGAGGGATCGCGTCTTAAAATTAGGACTAAACGGGGGAGTTACTGCCATTCCAACCCGACAAGATGCATTTCTAAAATCCTCTGTCGGGGCCCCTTTATAAGCGCAAGAACCTTGAGGGAGACTGGCGCCGCCAGCACCGTAGAATGATAAGCAGGGACGTCGGATCATTCTCCAGGATAAACCCCGCCTGTACCACGTAGCCGTGCGCACCGGCCAAATCCGGGCGGGCGAATTCTATTCCTGGCCCTCGCACATGTAAAGTGTTTGCAGTTCATTTTGTTCATCCGAGCACTCATTTCAGAATCGCGCGTCGGTCGCCTTCTCGTCTGGTTATCCGTTCGCGATCCAAAAACTCCAGCAACGGAATAGCATACTTCCGGGAAACCCCGGCTAGATCCTTGAAAGTAGCAACGTCGATCGTCCTCCCAGGCTCATGTTGCTCGCCAAATTCCTTCAGCCTGGCTATCAATTTATCGAGCGCGTTTCGGTGGAAAAACAATTCTCCCTGGACCCGGACCAAAGTCTGACCGTCAATCAAGAGTTGCAGTACTTTTCGGCCGTGGCTTCGCTGCGAACTGGTAACCATGGCCGCCTCCATCGCCTCGTCCAGAGAAGGCGGTTCCAGGTCTGCCTTCTCATACAGTTGCGCCAGTCGATCGCGCAATCCTGCGTCGCCGGCAGACAGTTCGACGGTATGTGTGTGGGCACGGACCACATCCCTGTCAGAAACAAGCGCGCCTTCCCGCTCCAGTGCCAGCAGCACTGCGCGAAAAACTTCAGGAGGAGTGTGGGCAAAGCGTCGCTCGCGAAGAGTCTCGCGCGCCGCACCTCGAGCCAACGGCTCTCTTCGGTGATGTTGGCTGACTTCATCCATGGCTGCCTGTTTCAGACCTTGAAACGCTCCCGTTGAAACAAACACACCTTCGCATTCAATTACCGCTCCGCTTTGCTTTGCCTCATTGAAGGTCTGAGTAAGCGTGTCATCGTTCCAGCCGGTTCGAGCGGCAAGATCGGCGAAGCGTTGACCGTGGTCGCCGGAGGATTCGACGAACAGCGATATTCGATCTGCACGACTAGCGACCATCAACTTCGTCAGCCGTTGCCGGACCTGGGGCAGGTCACGTCCTCGATGCTTGGGGGCAAACGGATCGAGTATCAGGCCGCCAGCCGCAGTTTGGGAGGGAGAATACGAACGAATAATGAATCGCTCTCCGGCCACTGCCGCTACGGGCGTTTCGAGTCGCAGTTGCACAAAACCCCTATCACCCGGCGCTACCTGACCACCCTCGGTTAGCACCTGCACTCGCGCCAGAACTTCCGCCCCGTGAATATGGAGACGAACTCGAGCACGTGAGCGTAACGCGCGGGCGGCGTTCAGGAGTAAGGTTAAATCCGCGTCGATGATCTGCGTGGGCCGTAGACGGCCGATCGGCGCGAGCACCATCCCGCGCTCAATCATGGCGGTATCGACACCTCCAAGATTAACTGCCGTTCTTTGGCCCGCAGTCGCGTGGCCGACAGTTTTTCCGTGCACCTGCAAACCTCGCGCGCGCGCGCGAATCAGCGAAGGCAGCAGCTGAAGTTCAGCTCCCTCTGCGATCTCTCCGGTAACCAGAGTGCCGGTGATAACCGCGCCGAATCCCTTCATCGTAAAGGCTCGATCAACCGGCAGCCGGCTAACTGAGTCCGTGGAGCGGGCAGGCACTTGCCCGGCCAGTTCCTGCAGCATCGCTTTCAATTCGTCCAAACCCGCTCCGGTTTTTGCGCTCACCGCCACCATTGGTGCGCCGTCCAAAAACGAACCGCCAACCAGTTCTTCCGCCTCATCAACTACGAGCGGGATCAACTCTTTCTCAACAAGATCCGTTTTGGTGATCACAATCAAGCCTGTCTGGACTCCCAGAAGGCGGCAGATGTCGAAATGCTCTCGAGTCTGCGGCATCACGCCCTCGTCAGCAGCGATCACCAGTGCGACAACATCTAAGCCGTGCGCGCCCGCGAGCATGTTCTTTACGAACCTTTCATGGCCGGGGACATCGACAAACCCAATGCGAAGATCTCCAAGCTCCAGATCTGCAAAGCCGAGGTCGATTGTTATCCCACGTCGCTTTTCTTCCGGCAGCCGGTCCGGATCCCTTCCCGTGAGAGCACGCACCAATGCGCTCTTGCCGTGGTCAATGTGGCCTGCAGTGCCTACGATAATGGAACGTAACATAGACTTCAGTCTGTGTTTTCAAGTCCCCCCGCGCTCAACCAATGGCTGTTGCCACTCAACCGGCAACACAGACTTAAAGTCTATGCCACTTCGCCAGAACACTTTCATAAAACTGTATGTATTGCGGGATAACGATATCGGTCCGGTAACGCGATAGCGCCAGTTCACGTGCGCGGCGGCCCATGTTCCGTCGGAAGTCAGCATTAGCCAGCAGCCGGACTGCATCCTGGGCCATCTTCTCGACGTCGCCGACTTCACTGAGATACCCGGAGTGGCCGTCATCCACGACTTCCGGAACGCCGCCCACTCGCGAGGCGATTACAGGCACTTCGCAAGCCATCGCTTCGAGTGCCGCCAGACCAAATGATTCCTGTTCGGAAGGAAGCAGGAGCACGTCTGACGCAGAGAGATAGTCCACGATGTTCGGCTGCTTTCCCACAAATGAACATTTTTCATAAATGTTCAGACATCGTGCTCGATGTTCGACGTTCATGCGCTCGCTGCCGTCTCCCACCATCACGAGCCTCACTTTTGTTACTTTCTTCAGGACGCGCGCGAATATTTCGACGCAGTCGACCGGTCGCTTCACGGGACGGAAGTTGGATACGTGGACCAGCAGCGACTCTCCCATGGGCGCCAGTGTGTTGCGCAACTCGTCAACCGGATGCCTCTGGTAATCCGAAGCACAAACAAAATTTGGAATCACAGTAATTTCATCAAACTGAAAAATCTCCTTGGTGGCAGCTTTTAGATAATGCGAGATGGCCGTCACACCATCTGATTGGACAATGCCGTAACGAGTAATTGGCAAATACGAGCGGTCAGCGCCAACCAGAGTTATGTCGGTACCGTGGAGTGTCGTGATTACAGGCAGCCGGCGATTTGGTTTCAGAGACTCACGCGCGAGGATCGCGCTTATGGAATGCGGGATTGCGTAGTGTACGTGCAGAATATCAAGATTCTCTGTCTCAGCTACCTTCGCCATCTTTGTTGCCAGCGCGAGTGTATACGGCTGATGCTCAAATAAGGGGTACGACATCATCTCTACCTCATGAAACCTCACGCGCTCGTTGAGTTCCGTCAGCCGCGTCGGTAAGGCCGATGAGATGAAATGGACTGTGTGGCCGCGCGCCGCTAACTCCTTTCCCAATTCGGAGCCCACGATGCCGCTGCCGCCATAGGTTGGGTAGACCGTGATGCCGATGTTCATAATCTTCGTCAGGTGGTCCGTGGTCAGTTAATCTTCGAGGTTCTTGTTTAGATTCTTCCCGTTTTCAGAATAACGTAAGAATCAATCATTCTCTACGAAAGATCAAAAAGCCGCGGCCGAAAGTCAAGCGCCTCTGCTTGCGCGATTAATCCAACACTGCGTTCCCCTGGCTCGGTCCTCCAGTGTCGCCATCCTTTGTTGCACGTCGAACGCTAGACAGCCTTTCCTTTTGATAACTGAGGAAGTCACGCCGCGCCGGTGATAGTTCACTTCTGTTCCTCCTAACAATCTCAGTCACACCGAGGCTTTAGCCGGGTGTTAAGAGCGAGCCCCCGACACCTTGGGACCGTTTTTAACGGTTTTCAGAAGCGTCATTCTCTCAGCACTCCAAACCGTTAAAACGGTTAGAAGAATCAGAAATCAACGCTCCAACACCGGACTAAAGCCTCGCTGTGAATGAGAGTATGCAAGTTAAAGACGCTTAAGAGGGACGTACGGCCACCAGTCATTGATGTAAGGCTCAAGTCGATATTTGCTCAAGCCGAGTTCCCCAGGGCCATCATGGCTGACTTTTCCGCACAAAAGGTGGTCCATAAGAAAGATCAGACCCTCACTCCTCACAGTTTCCAGCGACCCCTCAACTGGCTCGATGAGGTACCAAAAATATCTCAGGATGTTACGGCCTACAATTATGACGGCGGCCTTATGCCCCCCATTTATTTCCGCTCGGGCGAGAATAATCTGGATCGCCATTAACGCTTTCACTCCTAGTTCCCGCCTTAATCAGTAGAGACGGTCAAGAAATTGAACCGGCAACAACTCCGACAGGTGCGCTTGACTTAAATTGAGCCGACGACAAAAAGTTTTCCAAAAATGTCTTGTGAAGGTGTATGGCGCCTGTTTGAATCCAGGTAACATCGTTCAAGCACCTAACTCTCAATAACTGTGAATCCGACTTAGCGCGGAGAATCCCCTAAACCTAAGGAGACACATATATGAGCTCGAAACAGACGGGTCGGGTCGTAGCGATCGTCCTCACCCTGACCTGCTTCGCTGTCGTCATGTGGATGGCCCCGATTGGCCACGCACAACTTCCCGATAAAACAGTCACTCCTAACGCCGCGGACGTAGGCATTAACAAGTCCTTCGCTCAACAGGCAGGAGCCGGTCGTGGCAATCTCATGACGCCAGACTCGTCGTCGTTCCATTATCAAACGAGACCCATTTCGGGCAATACGCCGCGGGAGACAACTCTTCCAGCGTAAGTACACCCGACTACAAGGAATAGGCCCGCTCTCAGGAGATGGCCTGGGGCAACATCGAAACTACCCTGGCTATCGGTGCCGGGCTGGTAGATAGCTGCGCAGGCTGCCATGGGCGACCTCGGGGCGCGGCCGGCTCCGGCGGAGATGTCGTAACCAGACCCGATAGCCGAGACGCGCCACACCTCTTCGGACTAGGGCTGAAAGAAATGCTGGCCGACGAAATCACGTCCGACCTGCGCGCGATCCGTTTGCAGGCAATCGAGGAAGCACGCCGCTCGCCTTCGAACCGGCCGGTGACCAAGACCCTGACCAGCAAAGGCATCAACTACGGTTCTATCATCGCGACGCGCCATGGCAATCAGGTTTCGGTAGATACCAGCCGCGTCAGCGGCGTAGATGCTGACCTGCGCGTCCGCCCTTTGTTTGCGCAGGGCGGGACGATTTCCATTCGCGAGTTCATCGTCGGCGCCTGGAACGCCGAAATGGGTCTCCAGTCGGTGGACCCCGAATTAGCGGCAGCACGTGACGGCAGCAAATTCACCACGCCCTCGGGCATGGTGCTCGATGGTGCGAAGGACCAGATCGAAGGGACCCCAGTCACAACCCCCATGGAGGATGCAGACGGGGACGGGGTCGCGAATGAGATCCCGACCAGCATCGTCGACTTCATGGAGTTCTACCTACTTAACTATTTCAAGCCTGCCACATACGAGCAGAGCAACACAGTGATCGCCGGCCGCCAGAAATTTCAGGAGATTGGATGCGCCCAATGTCACATTCCCGACCTTCAGATCAGCCGCGATCGCCGAGTTGCGGATCTGGAAACGGTTTATGACACCGAAAACGGAATCTTCAATAACCTGTTCGGGACAGCCACCGCACTCTTCACATCGCACGATGACGGCAGTGGGTTTCCGACGCTAAAGCGACCAGCAAACCAACCGTTCCCGGTGAAAAATATTTTCACCGACTTCAAGCGTCACGATCTTGGTCCTAACTTCTACGAGCGCAACTACGACGGGACGATCCAAAAGAAATTCGGCGCTCTGGGGAGTTGGCACTACTGCCCCGTACGGACATGACGGCCGTAGCATTAACCTTCGAGAAGTCATCCTGCGCCACGGACAGGAGGCACAAGAGGCGCGCAACGCCTTCGCCGAGCTGTCGCCCGGCGATCAATTCAAGGTCCTTGAGTTCCTGAATTCGCTGGTCATCTTTCCACCGGACGACACAGCTTCCAACCTTGACCCCGGAAACCGCCATGCGAACGGATTTCCACAATTCGGACACGGAAGCGTTAAGCTCACCGTGCTCTTCAACAATCCGTCCGACATAGAGTGAAGACGTCTTGAGGTCCGAGTGAAATACTAAGGGCAGCCTCGGATTTGTACCTCGGAAGCTGCCCTTTTTCATCGGTTGCTGACTTGGGCTCTCCTCATCATCGCACCTATGCCTACGCAAAAGGAAAGGCAGGCGACCCTCGCAATCGCCTGCCTCTATCTCAACTTGTCTCACCTCTTGAAAAGGGGGGGGCAAGTGAGGGCACGGAGTATATGCCTGGACCGTCGTTTTGGCAACAGTCCTTGCTAGCTATTTTTATGTATTTCATACATGAACTTGCCGTGAATGAGGCCTGACTAGAGCTGCCTGCGACTTAATCAGTAAACAAGCTATAATACTTAGGAGTATTCAAGAGCGTCTGACTAACTTCACCCCATAGAGGTGGTCGTAGTAAGCGAACAAATGGAGATCGATAAATGCCGAAAATTAGTGACATTGAAGAGACGCCCAACCCAAATGCGGTCAAGTTTATCCTCCGCGAGCCGGTAAGCAACGGCACCGCCCATTCCTACGCCTCCCGAACGCAGGCGCAGGATGATCCCTTGGCGAAGACACTCTTTGATGTGGACCACGTAGTTTCCGTCTTTTACATGGACCGTATGATTACGGTGGAAAAGGACGATGAAGGTGATTGGGACGATTTGCTTCCTATCCTTGCGGTACCAATTCGCGCGGCTGAATCAGTAGCATCTGCCACTGGCGCAGCGGCAGCAGCCGGGGCAGCAATAGGAGGTTCGATAGCAGCCATAACCAGCGACGATCCTCGGCTGCTAAAAATAAACGACATTCTGGATGAGAAAGTGCGTCCCGCGCTGATGGGTGATGGCGGGTACCTGGAAGTGCTGGGCCTCAAGGAACATACGTTGAGCATCCGATATCAGGGAGCGTGCGGAAGTTGCCCCAGCTCGCTAACGGGTACGTTGATGGCCATCGAAGGGATGCTGAAGCAGGAAGTCGACCCCGAGATTGAGGTGGTTGCGGTTTAGACTTCGGAGCAAGGATTTCACGAAAAGACGCAAAGGGCAAAGGCGCAAAAAGAATAGGCATTAGACTTTGCGCCTTTGCCCCCTTTGCGTCTTTGCGTGATTACCCACCCTTGGGAACCATCTAAGATCCCACGGCATAGTTTTCTGGAACTGTTGCTCCTCCCACACGTGTAAGCGTTGGCTCAATCTATCTTCAGCTTACCTCGTAGGAGAACAACATGGCCCATCGTGCTTCCCTTCTGGCTAGCCTTTGTCTCATCGCGCTTACCTCAGTGCTTTACGCTCAAGCGCCTTCGGAAAAAAAGGAAACAACTCCACGCAAATCTTCTCGGAGCAAGGCGGTAAAAGCTGAGGAGCCGGATCCCATTGCCGCTCAGCGTCAAGTGGTCGCCATCTCACTTTTGCAGTCTCTTGCCGACGATGCCCGCAGTTTTCGTGAGCCGAAACTCCGGGCCCGAGTTCAAGCTCGGGTCGCCGATGCATTCTGGGAAACCGATAGCGAAAGAGCTCGAGGCTTGTTTCGCAAAGCCTGGGAAGCCGCAGAGACCGAAGACGCCGAAAGCGATCGACGCGCCGCCGAAGACATAAGGAGGCAACAGTCAACCGGTTCAGTTATCAGGACTGCGCGTCCCGATCTGCGTGCGGAAGTACTAAGACTTGCAGCCAAACGCGATCGCGGGCTAGGGGAAGAGTTTCTCACGAGGCTGGCAGAAGCAAATCAGAGGGAGGCCGATGCAGCCGTCGACAGCGGAACCCGCCAAACCAACCCCGCCAACGATTTCTCGGCAACCTCAGCTGCGGCGAAGCGGTTAGCTCTCGCACGGCGCTTGTTGGAAGATGGAGATGTTGAGCGGGCACTCGAATTTGCTGGTCCCGTTCTGGATCAGGTAAACCGGGATTCAATAACTTTCCTCTCAGCCCTGCGCGAGAAAAATGCGGCGGCAGCCGATCAGGGATTTGCGTCACTGCTTGCTCGTGCGGAACGCGACCCCGCTTCGGACGCAAACACAATCTCTGGTCTCTCATCCTATGCTTTCACGCCCTTCTTGTATGTAACGTTCGATACCGAAGGCGGTTCTAACCAACAGCGGCAGAGGCCTCAGGGGCCCAGACCAGACCTTCCTCCCGCCCTTCGTGCGACGTTCTTTCGCGTGGCTACGCAAGTCTTGCTGCGTCCACTGGCTCCGCCTGATCAGGATCGAACATCGTCAGGCCGAGGCGGCAAGTACATGGTCATCCGGCGCCTGCTCCCACTCTTTGAGGAGTTTGCTCCTGAAAGAGCGGCTGACCTGCGAGCTCAATTGGCAGCTATGGCAGCTGACGTCCCGGAAGGCATGCGCAGCGGTGAGAATCGGGCAGTCACAAATGGCCTCGCCCCGGAAAGCTCGACTGACCCGTTTGAAACTATGCAACGCGGGCTTGACCGCGCTCGTACATCCGCAGAGCGCGACGCAATCTATGCCGACCTTGCGATTGCCATCGCCGGCAAAGGTGATACGCGAGCGCGGGAGCTGGTCGACAAGATCGAGGACAGTGATTTACGCAAGCGAGTTCGCAGTTACATCGACTTTCAAACGGCCCAGTCGGCAATTAATGACAAGAACGCTACTGAAGCTGCTCGCATGGCGAAGACTGGCGAGCTCACCAGCCTGCAACGCGTATGGGCTTTTACCCAGGCGGCCCGGCTTTTAATGACCTCCGATCGCTCCCGTGCACTTGAGCTGCTCGAGGAAGCGGGAACAGAAGCCCGGCGCATAGGAGGTAGCGATCCCGATCGCGCCCGGGCCCTGGTTGCAGTGGCCACCGGATTAACTCAGGCTGATCGGGTGCGGGCTTGGGAGACAATTAGTGAGGCTGTCAAGGCGGCCAATTCCGCGGAGGGGTTCACCGGCGACGATAGTCGCGTGAGCGCGCAGCTACAGACCAAATCCATGGTAATGGCAACCAGTGCGAACGCAGAAGACTTCAACTTGTTCGGCGCCTTCCGCGCGCTTGCTCGTGACGACTTCTTAAGGTCGGTTGAGACGGCTAAGAGTTTTACAAGCGAAGCACCGCGCGCCACCGCCACTCTGGCAGTAGCTCGGTCAGTGCTCGAGAAACCTTCTGCGGATGCGCAGCCGCCGCGAGGACAGTAAGGTGCTTGAGCTTAGTACTTTGAAACTTGGTACTTTGTACTTTGTTCTTAGTTCTTTGTATTGGGGTTGCTAGTACTACGTAACAAGGTACAAAGTTCAAAGTACCAAGTTCAAAGTTAAGAATAAATATTCATTGGCCTCGTCAATAATGAGACTGGATCCTCAACGTTAAGCGCCTCGCGTACGTAGAATGCTTCCCCGGCTTGCACCCCAATCAGCGAACCGTAATAACGCATCCGAAACTCGATTTGATGTAGGAAGCCTTCGTCGCTGATCCGTGTGACGGGTTCTTTCGATTCCGCACTGTAAAACTGTGAAGCGTGCGCCTTGATGGCACGCATCTTCTCGTCCACAAAATCAGAAACATCAACAATGAATGATGGATTAACCAGCCTGGAATAGATGGAGTGCATCAGCGCGGGCATCCTGGTCGGCTGCTGGCCGGCTTCGGGATCATAACGGGCCATTGTCGCAAGTCGCGCCGCCTCGCGCACGATGCGACAAGTGTTCGCGTGATCCGGATGAGGATCGTCCCAGTGCGTCGTCATCAATACCCGAGGGCGGTAGCTGCGAATAATTCGCACGACTGCCTTGCGCGAATCTTCATTGGGCCAGACGTGTCCATCCGGATGTTCAAGATTAATCCGTACGTCAAGATTCATTACGCGCGCCGCTTCGAGCGCTTCCATCGCGCGCAGTTCAGGCGTGCCGCGGGTGCCCATTTCGCCGCGCGTCATATCTGCCACGCCGGTGCGATAGCCGAGCGATTTCAGCTTGAGCAAGGTTCCCGCAACCGACAGCTCTGCATCATCCGGGTGGGAAAAGATCGCGAGTATGTCTAGTTCCACGTGTGGATCGCTCATGCTGGGTGAAGTTTAATGTCTAGAAACGAGGGACGCCTTGGAGTACTGCGATCTGTCGCAGGTTTCGAACTTCCGACGGCTCTCAAGCAAAAGCGGCGACAGGTCGCCGCACTCCAAAAAGAGGTCGCTGTTTGCACCGCCCTCTCTGCCGCGTCTTGCGAGGTTGTCAGTCGCCCAGCGCTGCTACCGAAAGTACTTTTGTCTCGGCCTGACGCTTGACTATCACGAGCGTAATATCATCCGCAGCCTGAGTACCCTGAGAGAATTTGGTTAAAGCTGACTCAATGCGGTCGCGAACCCCGGCAGCCGAAGCCTCCATATTGCGGGAGACCACTTCATAGAGTCGGGTCGCACCAAATTCCTCTCCAGACGGACTGGCAGCTTCAGTGACACCGTCGGAGTAAATTACCAGGACGTCACCCATTTGCATCTGCGTGCGGCCCTCGCGGTATTCCGCGTTACGTTTAATTCCCAGCGGCAAGCCTCCGGAGGCGAGCTGCTCGACGGTCCCTGCAGCATGGACAATGAGCGGCGGATTATGACCGGCATTGAGAAATGAGAGGGCGCCCGAAGCGGGATCTAATTCGGCGTAGAACAGCGTGACGAATCGGTTCGCCGGAATATTGTCGGCCAAGTAGCGGTTCACCGCTGAGATTGTCTCTGATAAGGTGTCGTGCGATCCGGCCTGTGCATGAACGGAGGCATGTAGGGACGACATCAAGAGCGCGGCTGCTGTCCCCTTGCCCGAAACATCGCCCAGCGCAATTACCAGCCGCCCATCTTCACGCTCGATGAAATCGTAGTAATCACCACCGATTTCGTAACAGGGAAAACTAATGCCCTGCAGCTCATAGCCTGGCACCACCGGCGGCGCGGTAGGTTGAAAACGCTGCTGAATCTCCATCGCAAGTTGTAACTCGCGCTCCAACCGCTCCTGCTGCAAGCGCGCCTCCGCAAGCCGCGCATTCTCCACACGGATGGCGGCCACGGAGGCTAGCGTAGTCAAAACCTTTAAGTGATCTTCAGTGAACCGGCCATCGGCAATAGGTGAATCTGCGTAGATGATGCCAAAAACTTTATCAGACACACCCAGTGGCACAGCCAGAACAGACCGTATTCCCTGCAACACTACTGTGCCGCTCGCGAATCGCGGATCGTGCTGAGCGTCTGAAGTCAAGACGGACTTCCCCCGGATCACCACTTCGTCCATTACATTACGGCTGACGCGAATTTCACCTACTTCGCCCACTCGATCACGCAGCCGGGCTACGGCCACTTTTAGTTCCTCGCTGCCTTCGTCGCGCATCATGAGCAAACAACGATCCGCCGGCACCGCTTCAAACACCAGGGAGACGATCTGTTCCATGGTTTCGTTGAGCGTGGTCGAGGCCAGCAAAGTGATTCCCACCTTGCTGATTAGGGCAAGTAAGTCTCCTTCCTTGCGAGTAGTGGTGATCTCTTCAGGCTTTGTGCGAGCCCCTTCAATAGCCTCGAGCAAGCCCGAAGTAGTGCGGTCGCCTGATGCCAGGGCGATAGTCGCTTCGGGCAACGATCCCGTATTGTCCGTGATCATTGTGGCACCCATGCTCGAATTGTAAGTGCCGTCGTCAAAGATGATTTCGGTCTCGCCGATCTGGATGCGACCACCAGCAGTCAGCGGCACCGTACCGTCCACCGACAGTCCGTTGTAGACCGTCCCATTAGCGGAGCCGAGATCCTGCAGATAGTACTCATCCCCCTCGCGGCGCACTTCGGCATGCACCCGCGAAGCAAAGGGGTCAGGGATGCAGAGATCGTTTCGGGCTGAACGGCCCAACGTGATCCGTAGGCGGCCGAGAGGGAAATGATCCGGCGCTCGGTCCGGATATCTGACTATTAACTCAGGCATTCTGTGAATAAGTTACGGTTAGCAGATTTAAGATAGCAGAATAGAATACGACTGTCCCAACGTTTGGAGTGACAGGTTAGTTCAAGGTTGTGTGCAACTACAAATCCTGACGACTGGTGTAATTCGTTTTCAAATTCACGACTGCAAAACAGTGCTCCTGAAGAACCGGGAGCGATAATGTCCCGACGGAGTTACGCGATCAGACGTCCCGAACCACGATCGTGTCGGCAATGAAATCGTGTAGGGCCCTTCCGCGCGTACTTAGCGCCGCCAATAGAAAGCCAAAGCCCAGGGTCAAGAATGATAACGGGTAACCAACAAAGTGACGAAGGAAAGCACGCCCCACCCCCGGTTCTGCTCCATTTTTACGCTGCACCCTGAGTCCGGTTGTCCACTTGCCGATAGTTCTACCAGTGAATCCGGCAAGCACGCCCAGGTTAAGCACCGCCACAGCAACCGCGATCAAGATGCCCACGGTTTCAGCCGAACTGGCCGCGGTGCGGGCCCCGCCGCCCAACATTCGGGCGATGAGGGTGCTAAAGGCCACGATTCCTACCAGGACGATGTAGTCGATAAGCGCGGCACCGCACCGCAAAGCGAAGGGTGCCGGCCGGCCCTCCACGAGTTGTTTCCGGCTAGGCGCTCTCGACTGTGTCCGCGTTACCGCGGCTTCTTCAACCCTGGCAGTCATCAAAGTTTGTCAGGAGTCCGTGGTCAATGGTTAGTAGCATCAGCAGCTGACTTTGACGTTTGAGCCCACATCGAACAGAAACCATAGTCGACTGTGTATTCGTCTACAACTGACGACGGACTACTGGCGACGGAATGCTGGCTAACCCAAAAGAAAATGTAGTGTTGTTTCGCCGAGCCGAAGTTTATCTCCACTGTCCAGCACTCGCGGCTGTCGTGGCGCCAATCTCACCGAATCGTTGATGACTGTGCCATTCACGGAACCAAGATCTTCGACCAAAAAAGTTTCCCCTTCCAACCAAATGCGCGCGTGGCGACGCGAAACCTTGGTCTCGGGATCGAACTTTGACAAATCGATTTCCGGGAAGATGTTCGAATGAGGGTCCGTTCGCCCAACCAGATTATTGTCTTTCTGCAAAATGAACGACGCATCGAGTTCGGTCGTCCCGGCCACAACCAGCTTTGCTGTGGGACGAGCAGCACGCAAGGTTGCGCTCGCACCCACTCCCGCCAGTGGTTGTCGCGCTCCGCAATGTGCACAGAAAACGTCATCTGCTGCGATCCGTCCGCCACAGAAGCCGCAGTAAACGGTTTGTACTTGAACGGTCTCACTACCCAGTTGCGGAGCCGGGACACCGTAGCTAACCCGACCAGCCAACAACCTCTCCAAATGCGTAGCCAGTGCGTCGCGCATTTCCCCTGCTGATGTGAAGCGATCTTCCGGCTTGTACTCGACGGCCCGCATCAGAAGCTGTTCTATCTCGCTCGAGAGCGAGGGCGTGATCTGACGCGGTCTGGGATTCTTGGCAAAGTCAAAAATCAACAGCGGGTTGTCTTGTGGATCAGATCCAGTCAACAGGTGAAACATAGTTGCACCCAGGCTGTAAATATCAGATCGAGTTTCGACCCTGCCGGCGAACAACTCGGGTGGCGCGTACCCCATCGTGCCCACCGCCGTCACGCCCTTCTCTTCCCGCTTGACCCAACGAGCAATCCCGAAATCGATAAGCATTACCCGGCCGGTATTTCCGTCAATCATCAAATTCGCCGGCTTGAGATCGCGATAGATGATCTGTTTGGGCCGACTGTGCAGGTACTGAAGCACATCCGCTACTTGCATGCCCCAGTCGGTCACAGTCTTCTCATCGATTCGTCCACCGGGCGCATTGCGCAGACGCGAAGCCAGGTCTCCGCCGGAAATGTATTTCATCACCAGGTAGAAACGTCCCAGCGGCTCGTCGTAAAAGTAGTCATAGATGGTAGGAATGCAAGGATGCTCAAGCGAAGTCAATAAGAGCGACTCGCGTTTGAAATCTCCGATTGCTTTTTCGTGTTGAGTCGGGTCGAGGTGTGCTTCAACCATCTCCTTCACGGCCCGCGAGGCGTCACCCAGATTGCGGTCCTTCGCCAGGTAAACAGCACCCATGCCCCCACCGCCGATGCGACGGGCAATCTCGTATCGTCCGTTCAAGACCGTACCAGGATCCAGCTGTTTTATGGTGGGTTGATGGCCACCAGTAGTTCCTTTGTGCGGAGCACTACTGGTGCTTTGAACCTGCACGCCACCGGTTGCAGAACCGCCGAGAGAGGCAGAGGAAATAGGTTTTGCTTGAGGCGAACTGGGCGCGCTCGATTCGGGTGGCTCCTTAGTCGCGCCTTCGGCTTCGCTGCTGAGTTGGCCGGTTTGTCTGTTTGCTTCCGGGGCTGAGTCTTTCAGTTGCTCGACTACTTCTTCCCCGGAGGGCTTTCCATCGACGGGTGTGGCTTGGTCAGCGGCCTGGTCGAGGTTGGCACTAGCTGACGCTTCGGCAGCCGGCTGCTCAACCCCACAGCCCCCGCAGAACGACTGTCCAGCCGCTACCGGGGTACCACATTCGATGCATTCAGCCATTAATAGCGACAGCCCTTTCAGGGAGGTCTCAAGAGCATTCCAACTTCACTCGCGGAACACTCCCGCGCCCGATCATCTGGTTAGAAGGAAGCGAAGAAAAGTCTTGCCCACAATGATCTCGTCTCCATCCTGCAGGGGGTGCAAGTGTCCGGGCAATAACCTCTTGCCTCGATTCACAAATGTTCCATTGGTTGATCCCAAGTCTTCCAGAAAATACTTCCCCTCGCGAAGAGTAATCCGTGCATGACGTCGAGATACCTTCGCCTCCGGGTCATCGGAGTCGAGATCAATGTCGGGAAAGATGCCTCCATCAGCATCCCAGCGCCCTATTTGAGACTCCACATTGCCCAGAGTGAACTTCTTGCCCAATGAGCGGCCACGCTCTATCACAAGCGAGGCATGCGGACCCGGTTCAGAGCCAAGGGACGAAGCGAAATTGATCCCCGATTTCGGACCACTAGCAAATTCGGGCTGCTTGCTGGGTGGGGCATGTGTACCATTCGGCCCATCGGCGTCCGCCTTCAACCCAGTGGGACCTCCAGGGTTGGAGCGGAAATTCGGCCTCAAAGGGGCTCCACATTCGTCGCAGTACTGCGAGCCATCAAGGTTTTCCGTTTTGCACCTTTCACAGGTAATCATCTATTCGGTGATCCGCGGCTGGCAGTACGGTGTCTAAACCCAGAGTCGGAGTAGGAGAGCCGAAGAAACAAGTCATTCTAGCGCGAAAATGGCAGCCGCGCCAACGATCGTGAGTTGTGGCTTGGCTCGCAAAGGACGCGAAGCACGGGGGGAAACTGGAAAAACTCGTTTCAGGTGGCAGCGATGTATGAGTAAGCGCCATTGCCTTTAAATGAAACTGTTTGGCATTTTCAGACGTAAAAGCTACTCGAATGCGCACCTTTGATTTAGCGCATTTCTGTGCGAAATTGATTACTTATTCCGATTCGCGAGCCTAATATCCTGATCAAAGGTACAACTCATGGCATTCACCCGTAAGAAGAAGATAATTATCGCCGTATCCGCAGTGGCCCTTTTGGCGATCATCATTATTGTCAGCGTCTTCGCCAACCGTAAGGAAGAGGCTGAAGTGACGACCATCAAGGTAGACGTCAGGCCCGAACTGCGGCAGACCGTAACTGCCTCAGGCGAGGTGAGGCCGATACGCTATATCAAACTTACCAGTGAGGTCCCCGGCCGGATTGAAGAGATCTATGTAAATGCCGGCGATCAGGTGGTCCAGGGCAAGCCGCTGGTCCGCATCGATCCAACTCAGCTGCAATCCAACCAGGAAGCGCAGTGGGCTGCGGCCCAAGCCTCGATGAACGATGTGCAATCAGCGCGGAATGCCGTGGCTTCGGCCCAGCAAAGTCTCGTGGTAGCCGAAGCTTCAGTGTCGTCAGCACGCCAGCAACTGGTAGCGTTGCAAACCTCAGTGGACCGAGCGCTAGTTGACCTCAACACCGCCCAGCGAGAACTGAAACGTTATACTGACTTGATCGAAGCAGGTGTGGCATCTCGCTTTGAGTATGACGCGGCTCGGGACCGATACGAACAGGGAAAGATTGCGGTTCAGACCGCGCGCGCGAATTTAGAGTCTCAGAAGATCGCAGTCAAAGAAGCTGTCGAACGCGCCAACCAGCAACGGATCGCGGTGCGTGATGCACAGACGGGTATCAGGTCATCCGAAATGCGCGCCAGCCAGCAACAGGCCCTGTTGCGAGGCCAGTCAAGCCAGCGTTCCAAGGCCACGCAATTATCGCCGCTGAATGGGGTTGTTGCTGACATCCCGACGCGTGTCGGTGAATTCGCTGTCGCTGGTCTGTCGACTACGCCCTTAATGACGATCGCAGACATGTCCACGATTAACGTTGAAGTCAATGTAGACGAGACCGAGATTTCCAACGTTGAAGTGGGTCAGCAGGTGAAAGTCAAAGTTGATGCCCTTGGCGATAAAGAGATCCAGGCAGTCGTGACGCAAAAGAATCCCCTGGCAGTCTCCAAATCTGATACCCAGGGCGGACTTTCAACTCGCGTAAACGTACAAGAGGCGAAAGAATTTAAGGTTACTGTCGAACTGCGTGACATGGCGGATGAGGTCCGAAACGGCCTGCGGCCAGGCATGAGCGCCACCGCCACGATCACCACCAAAGTGAAGAACAATGTAGTGGCGGTGCCGCTGGAAGCGATAGTCGAGAAAGCCCCGACACCGTCACCTTCACCATCAGCGACGGTGGCCGGAAGCGTGCCCACGCCGGTTTCCACGGAAAAGCCCAAAAATCTCAAGGGTGTGTACGTTCTCGAAGGCAACAAGGTAAGATTTATTGAGGTGACTACGGGAATCACCGGCGAAGCCGACATCGAGATTACGAGCGGTGTGCAGGCTGGAATGGAGATTGTCCGAGGACCCAGCCGTGTACTTAAGACGCTGAAAGACGGCTTGGCCGTCAAACGCCAGGAACGAAAGACCGGCGCTAACGCAAATTCCAACGAGGCCAGCTAATGAGCGACGTTACACTCGCAACTCTTCCCAACGAACCGGCCCTCCAGCAAGCGCAAGTCAACGGGCAGCATCGTCCGAAGTCCCTAATCTCAATGCGCGATATCTGGAAGACTTACCAGATGGGTACTGAGGAAGTGCACGCGCTACACGGTGTCTCCTTCGACGTCAACAAGGGAGAGTACATTGCGATTATTGGCCCATCAGGTTCCGGTAAGTCTACCCTGATGAACCTGATTGGCTGCCTCGATACGGCTTCAAAGGGCGAGTACTGGCTCAACGGTAAGAACGTGTCAGAGATGGACGACGATGAGCTGGCGCGGATCCGCAATCAGGAAGTTGGTTTTGTATTTCAAACCTTCAACCTTCTGGCTCGCGCAACTGCCCTGCACAATGTGGAATTGCCCTTGATTTATGGCGGAATTGGTTCTGCCCAGCGACATGAAATGGCGACACAGGCGCTCAAAGCGGTCGACCTGGCGGACCGCGTGACCCACCGCCCAAACGAACTCTCCGGCGGACAACGTCAGCGCGTGGCCATAGCCCGCGCCCTTGTGAATCATCCCTCGATTCTGCTGGCTGACGAACCTACGGGCGCGCTCGACACGCATACAAGTATGGAGATTATGGATCTCTTTGAGCGTCTGCACTCTGAAGGCAACACGATTATCGTGGTGACCCACGAGCACGACATCGCGGCCCGCGCCCATCGCATTCTCTCTATTCGTGATGGTCTGATTGAAAAAGACGAGAAAATCAGATAGGGACACCAGGAATAGGGCAAGGTGGCTCTGATGAGAGTCGATGAGGCAGATGATACGCAACGTACCTCGCCAGGAAGTTATGGATTCGGACAACGGATAACGCCGCCTTTAAGATCACCTCGCCTTCGTTTACTTCGCTTAACGGCACTGTGGGAAGCATTCTTCGTCGCTACTTCTAGTCTCCGCACCAACAAGCTGCGCACTTCCCTCACCTTGATGGGAATCATCGTAGGCGTAACCGCGGTCATCGCCGTCGTCACGATAATTAAGGGCCTGGACAAGACTGTGGCCCAGACTTTTTCGTCTCAGGGATCCACCGTCTTCACAATCTCCAAGAAACCCCAAATCATTAAATCGCGAGAAGAGTTTATTAAGTTCAATAAACGTAAGGACGTGACCAACGAAGACGCGGAAGCAATTGCGCGGCTTTGTTCGTCTTGCTGGCGCGTGGGCGTCGCAGCAAACGCATTCGAGACGGTCAAATACGCGGACCAGAAATCCGATGGCGTGCGCGTTCGCGGCGTGACGCCGACGACCATGTTCGACATTGATGGCGTGGCGATCGACGCGGGCCGCATCTGGACTGAAGGTGAAGGTGACTCGGGGCGCGAAATCTGCGTCGTAGGTCCCGACATTCTGAAGAACCTCTTCGGCGGCGTTGAGACTGACCGCGCTGTAGGACGAGAAATCAGAATTGCCGGGCGGCCTTACACAATTGTTGGCGTGCTCGAACCTCTGGGCTCCATTTTTGGTTTCTCCCGCGACAACGTGGTCTATATCCCCTACTCCTCGTACCAGAAATCCTTCGGCGCCAGAAGCTCGATCGTCGTCTTCATTCAAGTTCCTACAGCCGAGCAACTGGAAGTGGCCGAGGATCAGGTGCGCACGATCATGCGAAATCGTCGTGGCAAGATCTTTACTGACGATGCCGATGAAGGCTTTTCGTTGGAAACACAAGACGTCTTTCTCGATCTTTACGGGAACGCGACGGCAAATATTTACATCGTAACTATCGGTGTGGCTGCGATCTCGCTGGTGGTAGGTGGCATCGTCGTGATGAACATCATGCTCGTCTCAGTGACCGAACGAACTAAAGAGATCGGTATTCGCAAAGCAATAGGCGCCCGGCGGAAGGACATTCTGACGCAGTTTCTCATCGAGGCAGTGATGGTGACGGCCATCGGTGGGGCAATTGGAGTAGGGACAGGCTTTGGACTGGCTTATATCATTTCGGCGTTAATTGGTTTCCCTTTGCTAATGAGTATTGCGTCAGCTGTGCTCGGGGTAGCGGTTTCATCTGCGGTGGGGATTATCAGCGGCTTATGGCCGGCCTGGCGCGCCGCGAAATTGGATCCAATTGAGGCGCTGCGAGCGGAATAGCCCATCAATGTCAGTTGTCAGTTGTTCGGATAATGCTTTGTACTTTGTGCTTTGTTCTTTGTAGGTCTGTAGATGCGAAAGAAATGCAAAGTACAAAGTACTAAGCACAAAGTTCACAGATCACTGACAACTGACAACTGACCCGAACTTATGAGACTCGACGATATCAAAGAATCAGCCTTAATGGCTTTCGAAACGTTGCGCGCTAACAAACTGCGCTCATCGCTGACAATACTTGGTGTCAGCGTCGGAGTGGTCACGGTCATATTCATGGTGTCGATCATCCAGGGCCTGAACCGGGCCTTTGCTGGTCAAATCGAGTCGCTCGGTTCAAATACGATCTTCCTTTCTAAATTCGATCCCAGCTTCGGTCGGCCGCCTGGGCCAGAAGAAATCCATCGAAAAGATCTGACAATGGACGACGCCGAGGCACTTCGCAACGAGGCTCCATCAATCGCGGGTGTTTCTCCTATTCACCGCATGATCGCCGCGACGGCGCGTTATCAGGACAAACAGACCGATACCCCAATTCTCTTCGGGGTGACGCCTCACTATGAGTTTGTCCATTCTCAGTATGTCGCGAACGGGCGCTTTATTAACGACATCGACATGCAGGATCGTTCGAATGTCTGCATCCTTGGCGTTGATGTGATGCGTGCGTTATTTCCTTTTGCGGATGCTGTTGACAAGGACATCAGGATCAACGGCAATCCATATCGCGTTATCGGCGTCATGGAACCGCTCGGGAATTTTTTCGGCCAGTCGCGTGATAACTCCATCTTTATTCCTATAACCACGTTCGACAAATACTATCCTGATCGGCCTTTTCCCGAAGTCGTGTTTTTCATCATCGTCCGGCCACACTCGCGCGCTCATGTGAAGTCAGCAATGGACGAGATGACTGATGTTCTGCGCCGGCGCCGGCGGGTTCCGCCGAACGCACCCAACAATTTCGGTATTTCTTCGCAGGACTCGTTGCTTGATGTCTACAATCAACTAACCGGAGCTACTGCGCTTGTGCTTACGTCCATCTCGTTTGTGGCGCTGATGATCGGCGGAATCGGCGTTATGAACATCATGCTCGTTTCCGTTACTGAAAGAACTAAGGAGATCGGAATTCGCAAGGCCGTGGGTGCTACTAAGATAAATATAATGTCTCAGTTTCTGATTGAAGCCGTCGTCCTAACGGCGATCGGGGGTCTGGTCGGATTGATTGCGGGTGAGATCGCCAGCTTGCTCATGAACAAGTATTCGCCACTTCCCGCTTACGTCCCCTTGTGGGCCATCGCAATGGGGGTGGGAATATCTGCTCTGGTGGGCATCGTTTTTGGCTTGTGGCCTGCCTGGAAGGCGGCGCGGCTCGATCCCATTGAAGCACTTCGTTGGGAATAGGTGGCACAGACTTTAGTCTGTGATCTTAAGCCTCTCGGTTCTGTCCATGACCTAAATAGCTCAATCGGGCACACAGACTAAAGTCTATCCACGTCTCCCGCTTGAACTCTTAACCCCCAATTGCAACAATATCGGCGCTCAACCCGTAGTAACTGAGCCCGTGAAATTCATCGAAACCCTGAAGCTTGCGATAGCAGCCATCTGGGCGCATAAACTGCGCTCAGCGCTGACGTTGCTGGGCATGATTATCGGCGTGATGGCGGTCGTAGTGGTTTACTCGTTGATTCAGGGCTTCAACACCTATGTTGACGAAAAGATAGCGGGCATTGGGGCCAAGTCATTTAACGTTCAGCGATTCAATCCGCTCGAGGATTTCAAGGACACCGATACAATAGCGGCCGCACAACGCCGTAACAAAGATTTGACCCTGGAAGATTTTGACTATCTAAAAGAAAGAGCCACGCTGATCGGAAGGATTGGAGCTCGGGCCCGCGGTACACCTTCCGTAGTAAAGCGCGGCGACGAGATTCTGGAGGACGTTTTCGTGTCCGGCGCAACGGCGGCAATTGGTGACATTGAAAACCGGGACATCGCTGAGGGCCGCTTTATCGTCGATCCCGAAAACGATGCGGCGCAACGTGTCGCTTACATTGGCGCGGACGTGGCTACAAAACTTTTTCCGTTAGGCAGTCCGGTAGGCCAGGAAATTTCCATCTCCGGTCTCCCATACCGGGTGATTGGCGTCGAAACCGCTAGAGGTACCGTCTTCGGCATCCCTCAGGATAACTTCATACTCGTGCCCCTGAAGACCTACGCCAACAACTTTGGCGGATTGATTCGCCAACGTTCACTCTACTTTGTAGCCACATCGAAGACGGACGATCTATTTAATGATGCTGTTGATGAGACGCGCTTTTTGATGCGCACTCGACGGAAGCTACCCGCGGGCGAGAAGGACAACTTTGGTATTGTAACTCCTGATGCGATTACGGGACTGCGAGACCGTTTGTTCGGAACTATCTTCATTGTGGCCCTGGCGGTGCCCAGCATTGCTTTGCTCGTCGGCGCGATTGTGATTATGAATATCATGCTGGTTTCCGTTACCGAAAGAACTAAGGAGATTGGGATCAGGAAATCCCTCGGCGCACGTCAAATGGATATTCTGAAGCAGTTTCTGGTTGAGGCTGTGACTCTTTCAGCCATTGGCGGAGCGATCGGGGTTACGATCGCCTGGATTATCGGGCGGGTGCTGAGTGCGTTTTTCTTTCCCACTTTCCTGTCGCTGGGCGCAGTCTTTATCGCTGTCGGCGTTTCTATGGGAGTCGGGGTAATGGCAGGGGTCTTTCCAGCGTGGAAAGCCGCCAGGCTTGATCCGATTGAGGCTTTAAGAGCGGAATGAACTGTCAGTGGTCCGTTGTCAGTGGTCAGTAGTTTGATTAATGAACTTAGTGCTTGGAGCTTTGTACTTTGCATGCGACCCAATCTTGCAGCTAACCTCCAATATAGAGCAGAAGGCAAAGCACAAAGACCAAATAACTAAGTACAAATGAGCAACTGACTACTGACAAAGTACAAATTATGAAACTTCTACGTAGCGACATTTATGAGAATCTCAGGATGGCGTTGTCGACGTTGCTGGCCAATAAACTTCGCTCATTTCTTACCGTGTTCGGCGTGGTGATCGGTGTGATCACCGTCATGTTGATTGCTTCAATCATCAGCGGTATCGATGTGTCAGTGAAGAAAGAAGTGGAATCCTTCGGCACGCGGTCGATCTTCATCAGTAAGTTTAGTCCGGGGATTCACGTGGGACGCCGGTCGCGTGAAGAGCGCATGCGCAAGGAATTGACTTACGACGATGCTATCGCGCTTTCCAATCTACCCGCCGTCGAATTGTCTGTACCCTTCCTCGATATCACAAATAACTTCTTCGGCCAGAAGCTGCTGGTTTCCGGTGGTGGAAAGACCAGCGCCGGAGTAGCGTTGCAGGGCACCTTACCGGAATTTGAACGTGCAGGAACTCAGGTTGTTTCAGAAGGAAGGTTTTTTACTCAGTCGGAAGAAGACACGAAGCAAGATGTGTGCGTAATCGGTTCAAAGGTGGCGGACGACTTTTTCAAGTTTGGTTCGCCTGTCGGACAGACGATCAAGGTTGGCTCCGATGAGTTTAAAGTGGTCGGCACTCTGCAGAAACGCGAGCAGTTTCTCATCAGTGGCGGCAGCGACGATCAAAACAATGTCATCTATCTGCCTTTCGGTGTCGCCAGGAAACTCAAACCTAACGAGGACGACGTCTTTATTCTCGCCGTCGGGAGAGCTGGCCAGATGGATGAGGCAAAAGATCAGGTGCGTGATCTGTTGCGGGTGCGGCGGCAAGTGCCGTTTGCAGCGCCCGACAACTTCGGTATGGAGACCTCCGAAAGCATCCTCGATAACTTCCGCTCGATTACTGCCGGGCTCGCCATCGCCATGGTGGTGATCTCTTCCGTAGGATTGATGGTTGGTGGAATCGGCGTAATGAATATCATGCTGGTTTCAGTCACTGAACGCACCCGGGAAATCGGTGTGCGTAAGGCGATCGGGGCCAAGCGCAGCGACATCATGTGGCAGTTTTTAATAGAAGCGGCAACTCTCACAGGCATTGGCGGGATAGTCGGCCTCTCGATAGGTTGGCTCTCAACTTTCCTGCTCCGGCTCCTGCTTCCCTCTTACGTGCCGCTCTGGGCGCCGATAGGTGGCTTCGTGGCCAGTGTCGGCATCGGTCTGATATTCGGGCTCTGGCCCGCATGGAAGGCCGCCCGCCTCGATCCGATTGAGTCACTCAGATACGAGTAGCGAGGGCTGATTCAAAAGCAGTTAGGCGACCAGAGGTGCTGCTCGCGAGACCGATCATGAATAATCTTCTCTTTTGCTCTCGATAAGGCTATCCTGCTTAAGCAGATTGGTGCCTTAACCACACCCTTCCCGCCTCTATGAACCGCGCGCTTTCTATGCGCTGTCCTTCCGAATTGTCCCCCGCAGAGGAGAAACTATCGTGAAAACAATTGATTTCAGCATGTACATTGTTGTCTACAATTTCATTATCGGTGTGTTAGTCATGATAGCGAGCGACAAGTTGGGGCTCTATGCCGGCCACCTGATAAGGTTTCGGAGAGTGCAAGTCGCTCGCTTGACCCGAATCGTGACGTTCACGTTCGGGACATGTGTGGCGATACTCTCGGCTGGAATTTATCTGGGCTTCTATGTATTAAAGCTGTAGTGCATGCTTTTTTCCTCCTGACTGGGTCACAGCCCTTCCAATAAGTATAACCTGTCACGAGATGAAGCTCGGGAATAGCGCGGTGATGATAACTATGAACAGTAGTCCCAGCAGCCAGAAGGTGATCGCGGTTCCCCAGGCGGCAGCCTTGGTGACGCGCTGGCCGGCGTGGCGTAAGCCCGTAGCTTTTAACCACAAACCGTAAAAGGACAACAGGCCAATAGAGCTGGCAATCACGAACAGCACCGGACGTTCGGCAGGCGTGAAGAGGATTCCCAGATTGTCCTGAACCAGAGTCTCTTGGCCCATGATCGGATGAATGTCGTCAGGAGATTTTATGTAAAGCAGGATCAGACTGATTACTTTCTGAATAACCACAATGGGCACGCTCGCATAAATCAAAGCCGCAAAGGCCTGCCAAAAGTTGATGCGCCCGCCAAAGGCAAGAACACCTAACATGTAGAGGGCGGCCAGAAACGCCATGAAAGCAAACACGCCTACAAACGTCTTGATTGCCGTCCCCACCTTCTGAACAGGATTCTTGGCCTGGTCCAATCCGTCTTCGCGCGCCTGCTGAACCGCCTGAGGCGGGATGAACGGCGTTTCAGCCATCTTGTCCGCAGTGTAAGAAACGATTCGCTCTGCCGTCAGACGCTGCACGAATGCCACGTAATAGACGCTGCTGAGAATCGCTATCAAGAGGAAAGGCACCAGCCAGCGAGGGTAGGCTTTAAGGTTTTGGAACACCCGGCTCGGTTCATAAAAGATGCCGCCAAGCTTCTCCATAACCGACATCTCCGGCGGCGCATCGGGCGCCCGTTTAGGAAGACGCACGAAACTAAGCCCGAACAAAAGTGCGCCCCAAAAAGCCAGTGCCCCACCGGTGCCCAGGCCGCCAGGGACAAACTTCAGTGCGCCGGCGGTGGCAATCAAGACCCCGATTACGAACAAGGCGATCGCCGGTACTCTCAAGTGCGTTGGACGGGGAGCCGGCGCATCAGCTGCCGGCGGTTGAAAGGTTTCGCTCATTAATTTTCCTCCTGGGGTTGAGGACGGGGAGATCGTTACCGTCCAACTGAAAACAACAATCGACCCTAACCACGTTCTGCTTCGTTGCGCTTCATACGAGCTTTCGTAGATTTATGTTTCGAGTCGTGTTGTCTTACTCCGCTTTGGGCGCTTCACTCCAGCCCGGTACTCGAATGCATGCGACCCGGTGGCCCGGGGACAATTCGCGCAACTCCGGATCGATCCGCGCACACTCTTGAATGGCAATGGGGCAACGGGTGCGAAACCTGCAGCCGGAGGGTGGATTGATAGGCGTGGGCACATCGCCTTGCAATACGATGCGCTCGCGTTTTCGTTTCGGATCCGGGACCGGAATCGCCGAGAGCAAAGCCTGTGTGTAGGGGTGAAGCGGTCGCAGGTATAGGTCTGCCGCACTGGCAATTTCCACAATCCGTCCGAGGTACATCACCGCCACCCGCGTTGAGATGTGCTCGACGACGGCGAGACCGTGCGAGATGAAAAGATAGGTGAGGCCGAACTCCTTCTGAAGATCCTGCAGCAGATTGACGACCTGGGCCTGAACCGAAACGTCTAGAGCTGAAACCGGCTCATCTGCGACTATCAACTTTGGATTTAGAGCTAACGTGCGAGCCACACCGATCCGTTGGCGCTGCCCACCGGAAAACTCGTGTGGGTAGCGTTTGCGGTAATCAGGATCTAGTCCAACGCGTCGCAACAGCTCACCTACGCGTTCGCGCCGTTCGTTCTTCGTTCCGATTTTGTGAATTACCAGCGGCTCTCCCACGATATCGCCAACTTTCATGCGCGGGTTGAGCGAAGCGTAGGGGTCCTGAAAAACGATCTGCATCTCCCTGCGCAACTCTCGCAAATCGTTTCTGTTCAACGAGCGCACGTTGCGACCCTCGAAGTCGATTTCGCCTGCCGTTGGTTCAATCAGCCGTAACAGACAACGACCTACAGTAGACTTTCCGCAACCTGATTCTCCAACCAGGCCCAAAGTCTCCCCCCGCAGGATTTCGAAACTTACGTCATCAACCGCGCGCACAACGTCGTCGCTTCCCTCGACCGGAAAGTGTTTGACTAGATGACGAACGTTGACGAGTTGTTGTTGAGTTGTGCTCACTAGACCATCGGAGGCATCCACAGATTACGCCGATTACACAGATTTTTATACGAATCGGTTAGGTTGAATGGTTTATACAGCTTCACGGACGCGTCCTTTTTGGAATCAGGCTTATAAGCAATTGCTCGGCTGCCCCAGCCTTTTATCTGTGGAATCTGCGTAATTTGCGGATTGTTTGTGATGGTCCGCAGTCACTGCTGCAGCCAGGTCAAAGAGTACGCAACGCACCTTCACTTCACCTTCCAGATCGTAGAGCGGGATCTCACCTTCGGTGCAGCGCGGCAAACGATAATGGCAACGCGGAGCGAAATGACATCCGAGCGGCAGATCTGTAGGGTTCGGAACCACGCCTTCAATCGTCTCGAGCCTTTCTTTCTTCGCCACATGTTCCGCAGTCAGCTTCGGAACCGAACGAAGCAACCCTTCCGTGTAAGGATGTCTGGGTCGCGCAAACAACTCCTCAACCGGCGACTCTTCCACAATCTTCCCCGTATACATTACGGCGACTCGGTCCGCCACCTCAGCCACCACGCCTAGATCGTGAGTAATCAAAAGCACGGCCAGCTCACGCGACTTTCTCAACCCATCCAGGAGTTCTAGGATCTGAGCCTGAATGGTGACATCAAGAGCAGTGGTGGGCTCATCGGCAATCAGGAGTTTGGGATTACAGGCTAGCGCCATAGCAATCATCACCCGTTGGCGCATGCCACCGGATAGCTGATGAGGATAATCATCGGCACGGCGAGCTGGATCTGGAATCGCAACTTCGCGCATTGCGTCGATGGCCGACTGCCGAGCGTCTTTCCGCGAGAGTTTGCGATGAAGCCGGAGCGCCTCCGCAATCTGTTCGCCCACTTTAAAGACGGGGTTGAGTGACGTCATCGGATCCTGAAAAATCATGGCGATGTCGTCACCGCGAATCTGCCGCATATCTTCTTCCGAAAGTTTCAGCAGGTTCGTTCCGTCAAAAATAATCTCACCGCCGACAATCCTACCGGGCGGCGCAATCAACCGCATGATCGAGAGCGCAGTTATGGATTTGCCGCAACCCGACTCGCCCACCAGCCCGAGTAATTCACCGCGTCCCAGATGAAAGCTAACGCCATTCACCGCCCGCACC
This sequence comes from Pyrinomonadaceae bacterium, assembly GCA_046261995.1. GTDB lineage: Bacteria > Acidobacteriota > Blastocatellia > Pyrinomonadales > Pyrinomonadaceae > PSRF01. The sequence goes on along the minus strand of JBHENP010000016.1, from coordinate 25,019 downwards.
AGTCCCGCGCGGGTAGGAAAATGAGTTTCTAAATTTCGAACTTCGAGAAGGTGTGACATTCTACTGCGTCGTGTCTGGGTGACTTCTTCGTTACCCTCGTACAAATCACGCTCCAAATCCTTCACAAAAATAAATGAACTACAAACAGGTCGCAAAGAGTCAGTGAGAAGAGTTACAGCCCCATCTTATCCATCTTCGCCTTCTCATACTGGCTGTCTTCCCCGGGATAGCGGAGCAAATTCTCGAATTTGCCAGTATCTTTCGCCAACGCCCAGATGATGCTTTCGCCCGCCGGCACAATCTTTGGCTCCGATTGAAACACTGGATCCTTAAAAGCCTCTCGAGCATCAATTAACTTCCATCCCTTACTCTTGAACATGTCGAGCAGGTCTCCCAGGAACAGCGCATTCAAAAGATTGTAATGCATTAGGATTGTATGCTTAACGCTTCTACCAAGCACTCTGCGCGCCAGATCGTCGTAGTATTGAGCGCGTTCCCACATGTGGGCCAGATAGAAATCGCGGTAGGGCTTCACCTCCGCCGCTGGATCCTTGGTAAGCCGCGCGCTGAGACGATCTTCGATAGCCCAATCCGAGGCGTCGATGGTTACATGCCCGTTGCGATACCCCTGTTGCGCGAGGAATGCCCGGACGGCATCACGCTTCGCCGCCGTATCGCCTTCCTTCAGATAAGGAAAACGAAACAGTTTCTGGAAGCGCGGGTAACTCCGGATTATCTCGTCGCACCGGGCGATGTCCGCCGTGAAATCATCGACCTTAACGTTTTTGCTATTGAGGTACTTGTGCGAGAAGGAGTGGTTGGCGATTAAATGTCCGGCCCGGTCCCACTCCCGGAGTAGTTCCTTGCCTTTGTCCGTATCCACATTTCTGCAGGCAACGAATAGCGCAGCTTTCAAATCGCCATGCGAGCGCAGCGCTTGCAAAAGCGCGCGGTTGCATTCATCAGGACTTAACCTGACGGACTTGTTCCAATTGAAATCGTCGATAGTGATAGCGATTTCAGGGGAGCGCGCAACGGCGGCAACACTGATTCCGCCGACACTCAATGCCACCGTTCCCATTCCGAGCGCTTTGGTAAATTGTCTTCGATTCATATAACTAGACAGTGGCAGTTTCGCGATACTCTCCCCAGACACCGCGCAAACGGTTGCTGATCTCGCCGACGGTCGCGTAAGCCTCGACGCACTCAAGAATCCTAGGCAAGAGGTTTTCCGTGCCGCGAGCGCCTTCCTCAAGTCGGGACAGCGCAGTCTCAACTGTCCGCGAGTCGCGGCGGTCGCGAAGTGCACGTAGCCGTTCCACCTGCGCTTGTTCGACTGCCGGATCCACTCGAAGAATAGATACGGGCGATTCCTCTTCAATCTGATAACGATTAACTCCTACAACGATCGCATCGCGAGTTTCTATGGCTCGCTGATACCGATAGGCGGACTCCTGAATTTCGCGCTGCACATAACCCAACTCAATCGCTCGCAGCATGCCTCCCATCGCATCGATCTTTTCCAGATATTCTGTGGCACGAGCTTCAATTTCGTCGGTGAGTTGTTCGATTGCATACGAGCCGGCCAGCGGATCAACCGTGTCGCCAACACCAGATTCGTTCGCGATTACCTGCTGTGTTCTAAGCGCCACGCGGGCGGACTGTTCGGTTGGTAGCGCAAGAGCTTCGTCCATCGCGTTTGTGTGCAACGACTGGGTGCCGCCCAGCACCGCGGCCAGCGCCTGAATCGTCGTGCGCACTACATTGACTTCCGGCTGTTGAGCAGTCAGTGAGGATCCGGCCGTTTGCGTATGGAAGCGAAGCATCAATGAACGTGGGTCGCGCGCTCCAAAGCGTTCTCTCATAATGCGCGCCCAAAGCCGCCGGGCGGAGCGGAACTTGGCAACCTCCTCGAGCAGGTTACTGTGTGCATTGAAGAAGAAAGACAGGCGCGGCGCAAAATCGTCAACTTCCAGGCCCGCGTCACGAGCGGCTTTAACATAGGCAATCGCGTCGCCCAGCGTGAACGCAACTTCCTGAACGGCTGTGGACCCGGCCTCACGAATATGGTAGCCACTTATTGAGATTGTGTTCCAGTTCGGCACTTCCCGGGCGCAAAAAGCGAAACTGTCTGTCACCAGACGCAGCGATGGCGCCGGTGGATAGATGTACGTGCCGCGGGCAATGTACTCCTTGAGAATATCGTTCTGCAGCGTTCCCTTAACTTTGTCGAAAGAAACGTTCTGTTTGCGGGCCACCGCGAGATACAGACACAGTAAGGTAGACGCGGTCGCGTTGATCGTCATCGAGGTGGACACATTGTCGAGTGGAATGTCTTCAAAAAGCCGCAACATGTCTTCCAGCGAATCGATCGCCACGCCAACCTTACCCACTTCGCCGGCAGCTAGGCGATCATCCGAGTCCAAACCGATTTGGGTAGGTAGATCGAAAGCCACCGAAAGTCCAGTGGTGCCCTGGGCGAGGAGATATTTGTAACGTAGGTTGGATTCTTCAGCAGAAGCGTAACCGGCATACTGGCGCATGGTCCAAAGCCGGCCGCGGTACATGTTCGGATAGATGCCGCGGGTGAAGGGAAACTCGCCAGGCGCGCCCAGGTCGTTGTCGTAATTAGCTGGCTCCGTATTCTCAGGATTGAAATCGACGGGCAACTCTATTCCCGATGGCGTTTCAAAGCGCTCGCGACGCTCAGCATCTGTTTTTGTCGCCATGGCCCTCGGTATCAGCTCGAAGCGGTCCATTTCCGGAGTGAAAATGCGAAGCGCCCGAAGCCTAACATAGTGCGTGAGGCCTCGCAATTGAGTGGGCTTTTGTGTGGTATGTGAAACAAGAATGCTGAATTAGGTTTTGGCAGCAGAATTTCACGCAAAGACGCAAAGGAAGCAAAGGCGCAAAGTTGAATGCGGGTTCTTCTTTGCGTCTTTGCCCCCTTTGCGTCTTTGCGTGAACTATTTAGCGTTGTCGCGCTGGTATGGCCGAATGCCCAGGTAGCGTATCGCTTCGTGCCTATGTCAGAGTATCGACTCAATGAAAAACGTCACCGTCACAAAACACGGCGCCAGCCGGGTGCGCAACGGACATCTGTGGATCTACCGCAGCGATGTCGTCGATACCGAAGATGCCCAAGGTGGCTCGATAGTCGCAGTTCGAGATCAACACGGAAACTTTGTGGGGCGGTCTCTCTACAGTGATGCTTCACAAATCGCTCTGCGCTTGTTATCGCTTGCGGACGAGCCGATCGATCGCGATTGGTGGTGCCGACGGATAATGGAAGCCGCCGGTCGTCGTCATGTTTCCACTAACACCAACGCATATCGTTTAGTTTATTCGGAAGGGGATCTGCTCCCTTCGCTTATCATCGACCGTTACGACGATGTCTTTGTGATACAGACGCTTTCTCAGGGCACCGAGTCACTTAAGTCATTGCTGATCGAAATACTGGTTGAGGAATTCGCGCCACGCGCGGTGATTGAAAGAAATGACGTGAAGGTACGCGCCCTGGAAGGATTAGAACTGGTGGCCGGCACGCTTTACGGACAAGCGCCGGAGGAGTTGGAGATCGTCCAACACGGTATCCGCTTCCTCGTGACTCCGCAGGGCGGTCAGAAAACGGGTTCGTTTCTCGATCAGCGTGAGAATCGTCTGGCGGCGCGCGCGGTTGCGCATGGGCGCGGACTGGATTGCTTTACTTTTAATGGTGCGTTCGCACTTTATCTCGCGGCTGCGTGCGACAGTGTTATCGGCATCGACATTTCAGCTGAGGCGATTAATATCGCGCGGCAAAATGCTGCGCTGAACAACTTAAGCAACGTCGAGTTTCACGAAGCAAATGTCTTTGACGCCCTGCGCGACATGGAAAACGCGGGAGAGCGGTTTGACACGATCGTGCTGGACCCGCCGGCATTTGCTAAAAATCGCGGCAGCATCAAGGCGGCCGCGCGCGGATATAAGGAAATCAATCTGCGCGCGCTCAAACTGCTAAATGCTGGCGGCGTGCTCATTACTTGCACGTGTTCGTACCACATGTCCGAGGAGATGTTTCTTGGAATTATTGCGGAAGCTGCAATCGATGCTCATTGCCGGCTGCAAGTCATCGAAAAGAGAACGCAAGCCAGCGATCATCCTATCCTGCTTAGCGTGCCGGAGACCTACTATTTGAAATGTGTGGTGGCTAGGATTATTTAAGGAAGCACCCGACAAAAAAGGATTTGTAAGAACGACCGCAACTTAGTCTCCGCACTCACAAACGAGCAAGCCAAGTTCGGTACCGTTCCTCGACGCCCGCCAACCATGACCGAAAGTCAGACGGCGGGTCTTTCGCAACCGGGGCCAGATTGTCGAGGAGCTCTTTCCTGATCTGGTGCATACCCACTTCGGCGGCGATTTTCATTCGGGTTTTTTCTTTTGGGGTAGAGCTGGGAAACTCTCTCATCAGTGGCGCGAGAGCAGCCGCATCAATGTCATCCGAAATTGCGCGCACGCGATCCATAAACACTGAAACTGGAGATGGTGTTTGCTCATCGGACAACACGGCCCGGTCCTCTGTAAATATCTCCACTAACCTTGTCAGCGCTAGCTTTCGACCGAAGGTGAGCGCCCTGAACGCCGCAGAGTCTGCAGGATCACCTTCATACGAGCCGTCCTCGAAAACAGCTGCCATAATCACCGTTTCCTGCGAGTTGGGCGAGTTAGGACTAAAGCCCCCGGCCGTTCTCACAGCCTTCGTGCTCAAAGGCTCGATGCTGTCAAAGAAGGCACCAGCCCTTATTAGCGGCAAACCCTCTTTACCGTGCGGCATACTACTAACGACCTCAATCCCCGCATTCATAACTTTAATGCTCAGGGCCATTATGTTTTTGTCGGAGAGATTGCGGAGCGTTAGTTTGTACCTCGGAAGTGTAGACGTTAGTGGTTGGATGCCGACAATTTCCACGGAATTCGCCAGACTCTTCACTACGGGTTGGTTTAGAACCGGAGGCGTAATTCTCTTAAAGGCAATCCGAAACGGCTCGACTCCAAAAAGCTCCAGCTCTTGAACGGAGATGCTGTCGTTTTCTCGTAGCTGATACTTACCAACCATCGTTTCCTGATCGTGGAACTTTATCCCGCGAAGGACGGAAACACTTACGAAGGCGACCTCCCCATCCAGGCCCGCAACAATATTGACGGCCCGGACAGGTAGTTCACCAGCGGGTAGCTGCCAATTCTGAATACGACTGAAGCGTCCATACCACGTCCTTCCAGGCCCACCACCTGCTCGAGTTAGAGACTGGTATGCCGGAGCTGTGTCCTTATAGTAGACGACCTCCAACACCAGTCCGTTTGGGATTTGCCGCGCGTGTTCCTGCTGTGAGCTTGCACTAGCTGGAAGGATTACCAGGATTAAAATTGGGGCGATGAGGTTAAATCGAAGCATCGAAGTCCCCTGTCAGGAACATTAACTTCGGGACGTGCCACTGCGGACCATTTCCGCCAGTCGTTTCGCATCCGGGAGTGCTTCCAAAGCACGCAAAAGCTGAGGGTCAGCGTCCAGCAGCACCCGCGCTCCGGCATCGTTGGAAAATCCCGCCGTAATGATTTCTTCGCGCAGACGCAGCTTCACGAATTCCAACTCCGCATCCAGTTGCACAAGAGTCAGTTGCGATTGTGCATCAGTGCGCACCCAATTTCGAAAAGCGTCCACGACTCGATCGGTAATCGGATAGTCACCGGCTTTTGGGTTCTTTCCGTACTGGACCTTTTCAACCTTATAAGATTCAAGACCCGGAAGCAGACCCGCGGCGAGCTGCCGCGTAAACTGAAATCCTGCTTCCGCAATTCTGTTCCGCACAGGCGTGAAACTGAGCGGCTTTATCTCGATATCAGGCGTGATGCCTCCGCCGCCATAAAATACCCGGCCGGCTGCAGTTTTTACCGCGGGGCCACTTGACGTAACCGGAGTTGGAGAAGTCTGCGCTAACGGCGATGTGGGATTAATAGGGACCGAAGGAGATGGCTGCGGCAGTCCGTCGTCCCGGTCCTGTCTCATGACGTAATCATAAAACGATCCGCTCGAGTAGTCGCGCTGCAACGATCGGCCGTAGGGCGTGTAGTAGCGCGCCGTTGTCAGAGTGAGTCCGGTATTGAACGGCAACTGGAAGACCCTTTGGACTAAACCCTTGCCAAAGCTGGTTTCGCCGACGATCAACCCCCGCCCGTGATCCTGGATTGCTCCGGCGACAATCTCTGATGCCGACGCCGAGCCCCGGTTTATTAGCACAACGAGCGGGACATCTTCCGGTTCGGCGCCGCTTGATTTATAAACCAGCGGCTCACTGTACTCACTCCGGCCCCGCACGGACACTACCACCTGTCCTCGCGGAAGAAACTCGCTGGAAACGTCGATCGCTTGATCAAGTAACCCGCCGGGATTACCACGCAGATCGAGTACGAGCTGGCGCATGCCCTGCCCTTTTAGTTTGTTGAGCGCCTCGCGCAATTCTTCGTCGCTGGTATGCTGAAATCCGCGGGTCAGACCAATGTAGGCTGTGCCTGGACGAACCATATAAGCATCGCGTATCGAAGGTAGCGGCACCGACTCTCGCACAATGGTGAAATAAAGCGGCGCTTCCGAGCCCGCCCGATCCACCTTGATTGTTACGGGTTCGCCGCGTCCGCCGCGCACATGTTTTGAAACCTGCTCGCTCGGCCAATCCCGAGCGTCCTTCCCGTCCACTTCAAGAATACGATCGCCGTATCTCAATCCCAGGCGCGCTGCAGGGGTATTTTCCACGGCGGACTGAATATAGACGCCGTCACGATGCTGCACTATGGTGACGCCGATACCGTAGAAGCGTGAGTCTTGATCCTCTTTGAGCTTTCTGAATTCATTGTAGGGAAAATACATCGAGTGAGGATCGAGCGTGGAAAGCATGCCTTGGACTGCTGCTTGAGTAGCCTTCTCGTAATCGATCTCCCCGGCGTAGCTGGAAGAAATTGTCGAGACCGCTTCGTTATAGTCCTTTTCGATTTCCTCGGCAGGCCTCTCAGGGACCGAACCGCCCACCGCGACCGAGCGCCGCAGTCGCCGCGAGCTGCCAATTGTGCCGCCCACAACGGCCGCAATCAGAATGATCACGCCCGCAATGATGAGGAATCTCTTAGCCATCTCAATTAGGTGCTTTGATGTCACTACTCCTAAACAACGGGTAGTTGACAACAAAATATAACACAGTGCCATGCCTATACCCGAAGACGGGTTGGGCATTCAGGTCTAGATGCATTTGTCACAAAGGTGAAGTCACTCACCAGAACCGACGAAGCGGTGGCGCCCAGCGTGAAACCTAGGTCCGCACGGCGTCGCTCACTAGAGAACCGAGAGCGGTAGCGACCGGATGCTAAACTCAATTCCTGTTGATTCCGGTCGTTGATTGCGGTCTACGACGCGTTGAGTGCTGGCTCCGGTCGCTACCGCTCTCGGTTCTTTATTGGACTTGAATCCCCACTCTTTGACTCTGGCTCACCAAGCTGCGACGAGTATTTGGCTTTTGGTGGCATGATATATTGAGATCCACATGTCAGTTTCTCTATCCATTGTAGTCCCGGCCTACAACGAAGCTCTGCGCCTGGGTACGACGTTGCCGAAGATTCTCGAGTACCTCCGTGACAATGTCTCTCAGTCTGAGCTGATCGTTGTGGACGACGGTTCCACAGACAACACAGCTGCAGCCGCCAGGCAAATACTTTCCGCCGTGGACCGAGTCCATACTTCCGTGCTTAGCTATCAGTCAAATCTTGGAAAAGGACGCGCAGTCAGATTGGGGCTGCTAGCTTCGCGAGGAAGAGTGGCCCTGTTTTCCGATGCAGACCTCTCGACGCCAATTACTGAGACTCCAAAACTGGTAAATCCGATTCTGAGGGATGAATGTGATATCGCATTCGGCTCTCGCGCGCTGGATCGAACTCTGATTGGCGTACATCAACCCTGGCGGCGGGAGCAAGGGGGCCGAGTTTTCAATCTTATCGTACGTCTGGCTACGGGTCTTCCCTTCTGGGACACTCAATGCGGCTTCAAAGCCTTTCGGATGAGCGTGTGTCGACCGATCATTGAAGGCGCGACAGTTGACCGTTTTGGCTTTGATGTAGAACTCCTCTACATTGCTTATCGAGCCGGCTTGCGGCTCAGAGAGGTCCCGGTTCGATGGGATCATTACGAAGGAAGCAAGGTAAACTTGGCAAGTGACAGTGTGAAGATGCTTGGCGAGGTGGCTTTGATTCGACAACAGGCGCGCCGGGGAATCTATGACAAGGCTCTAAGGGCCATCAGGGATTCCGCGACTCAGTGATAGACTACCCAACATGACGATCGCCAGACTTAACGTCAACATCGACCACGTCGCAACGGTGCGGCAGGCCAGACGTGCGCCGGAGCCAAGCATCGTCGCCGCGGCAATGATTTGTGAACAGGCGGGCGCCGATGGCATTACGGTCCATCTGCGCGGCGATCGACGTCACATTCAGGATGAAGATCTGAGAACGTTGCGCGACGCGGTGGCAACCTATTTGAACCTGGAAATGGCGGCCACTGAAGAGATGTTGAAAATCGCGCTCGAACATCGCCCGGACGCTGTGACGCTTGTGGCTGAGAGTCCGAATGAAATAACTACGGAAGGCGGACTGGACGTCAAAACAAACATGTCAATCGTGCGGGCCGCAGTGGGGCGCTTGCGGCAGGCTGAGATTCATGCAAGTCTGTTCATCGATCCAAATCCCGCGCAGATCGAGGCTGCGCATGGTGTGGGTGCGCAGCAGGTGGAGCTATGTACCTCGGTTTATGCCGATACAACGCTCGGTGGACGCGCCATTCATGGGGACGGTTCACTTCGTGCAGGCCAGGAACTGCGAAGGCTGCGAGAGGCAGCCGCGCTCGCGTTGCAGTATGGATTAAGGGTTGCGGCTGGACATGGTCTGACCTATAGGAACGTCGGCCCAGTTGCCGCAATTTCTGAGATTACGGAATTCAACATAGGTCACAACATCGTATCGCGGGCAATTTTCAGCGGGCTGGATCGAGCCGTGCAGGAAATGCGTGCGGCCATCAATGCCGGCAGCCTGCAAAGCCGACAACAGTCCGGCTAAGAGAGAACTTCCTGGCCCTTGATTAGTTGGTGGATTTTCCGGTAGCCAGCTGCAGGCGGACCGTCGCGCGATCGAGCTCAATGCGGGCTTCATCGAGATCTTCTTCCGTTCCGGTCCATGAACTCAATCGCTTCTCTACATTTTCACGCGCCAATCGGGCACTAGACGCATCGATCTCTTCGGGGCGTTCAGCAATTTCAGCCAACACTGATACGTGATCATCCCTTACCTCTAAAAACCCGCCTGAAACGTGCAACTGAGACGTCCGGCCGCCCTGACTATAAGAAAGGACACCGGTCTGAAGTTGAGAGATCAAGGGTGTGTGCCCAGGCATAATACCGAGTTCGCCGCCCAGTCCGGGGACGACTACCATGTCGACCTCCTCGGAAAGCACGCGGCGTTCGGGTGTCACCACCTCAAGTTGAAGTTGTTGAGCCATGTTCAATTAGTTCAGACACGGGGACGCGGAGAACCGGAGACACCGGGAAACAACTCGCTCGACAGATCCCCGTGTCTCCCCGTCCCCCTTTCTCCGCGTCTTCTTTTTCATCACTGTCCCTGTCTTCTCCTTAAGCACCGGCAACCGTTTTGGCTTTTTCGACCGCTTCTTCAATTGTACCCACCATGTAGAAGGCCTGCTCCGGAAGATCGTCGTGCTTGCCGTCCACAATTTCGCGGAAGCCCTTGATGGTGTCTTCCAGCTTTACGTACTTTCCTTCCAAGCCCGTGAACTGAGCGGCAACGAAGAATGGCTGCGAAAAGAATCTTTGAATCTTGCGCGCTCGGGATACGATGAGCTTGTCTTCGTCTGACAGTTCGTCCAGGCCGAGAATTGCGATGATGTCCTGCAGGTCTTTGTAACGCTGCAAAATAAGCTTCACGTCCTGTGCGGTCTTGTAATGCTCTTCGCCGACGTGGCGCGGATCGAGAATGCGCGAAGACGAAGAGAGCGGGTCCACTGCCGGGTAAATTCCCAACTCTACAATCTGGCGCGAGAGCGCTGTTACAGCATCAAGGTGAGCAAATGTAGTTGCCGGCGCTGGATCCGTGTAGTCGTCCGCCGGAACATAGACCGCTTGAATTGAGGTGATTGATCCGGTTTTCGTGGAAGTAATGCGTTCCTGCATTTCGCCCATCTCCGACGCGAGGTTTGGCTGATAACCCACCGCCGAAGGCATACGGCCCAGGAGTGCCGACACCTCCGAACCCGCCTGGGTAAAGCGAAAGATGTTGTCGATGAAGAGCAGCACGTCAAGGCCTTGATCGCGGAAATACTCGGCCACGGTCAGCCCCGACAGGGCCACTCGCAGACGAGCGCCCGGCGGTTCCGTCATCTGGCCGTAAATTAGCGCGACCTTCGACTGCCCCAACGCCTTCATGTCGACTTTCGTCATGTCAAACTCACCCGTGTCGTGCAGGTGCTTGTTGAAGGTTTCTCCAAACTGAATTACTTCCGACTCCACCATCTCCCTAAGCAGATCGTTGCCTTCACGTGTTCTCTCGCCCACGCCTGCGAAAACTGAGAAGCCGGAACGGGCCTTGGCGATGTTGTTAATCAACTCCATCACGATCACTGTCTTGCCCACGCCGGCGCCTCCAAACAGGCCAATCTTGCCACCGCGTACGAACGGTTGAATGAGATCGATTACCTTGATGCCGGTCTCAAACATCTGCAATTCGGTGGACTGCTCCTGGAATGTGGGAGCGTGGCGATGGATGGGATAACGCTCGGTATGCTTAACATCACCGAGATTGTCGACCGGTTGTCCGATTACGTTCAGCACGCGACCAAGGGTTCCCTCGCCTACCGGCATCGTGATGGGTCCGCCTGTATCGATGGCTTTCATGCCGCGCACCATCCCGTCGGTTGCGACCATTGATACAGTGCGCACGCGGCCTTCACCAAGATGTTGTTGTACCTCAGCAATGACGTCGATAGGGGTAGGTACGTCGAACCCCTCTGAAACAATTCGCAGCGCCTGGTATATCGGCGGAAGGTGGTGCTCCTCAAATTCGACGTCCACAACCGGTCCAATAATTTGCACGACGCGGCCAGCTATTTGGCCGTTCGTGCTTACATTTGCGGTAGGCGTAGCCATACTATCTTTGAACTCCTCTTTCGAGCCCGTGAAGGCGAAACTTTTGGCTGGATGAAAAGCCAGACAAGATAACATACCCGCCAAACTTGCGCCAAATATTGCAGATTGCTGAGTTAAACACAATGATAGCTTGTTGCTGAGCACGGCATATAGTTCACAAGCAAAAGCCCCAGCGCTTGCCGAAAGCGGTGGGGTTTTTTATGAGAGCAATGGCAAATGCTAAATCTTTTCCTCGGGATCGATTCGGATCTTCATACGTTGGAGCACCTGCACGTCTTCGTCGGTAAGATTAAGCGCCGCTTCAGTTCCATCTTCATCACCGGCGTGAGGACGCAATCCGATCTCCAGGCGCAACGTCAGCTCCATCTCGTAACCCGCGTCTCGCAGACGCTCAATCGCATCTGCAACTTTCGACGAGTTTTCTACCGACTCATTTATAGCGGTTCCTATCTCGCGAACAATCTCTTTGGCGTCGTCGTCAATTTCCAAAACTCAGGTGCCTTTCGGATGCAAAGGTGTTCTGTTTCAAATGTTAGAGAGCGTGTTGGATATGCTACGCGACCGAACAAAGAGGGTCAACATGAAGTAATGTCTTTTTGTGTATTCGCTTGAAATCGGCTGCGGCGTCAACTATCTTAGTGCCGCAGCCAAATCAAAATTTGCGATGCGATCATTAGAAGGAGGGATAACTCTAAATGCCTGAAGTTGGAGACATGGCCCCGGATTTCGAGTTGCCGAGTAACCTTGAGAAAGGCAAGAAGGTGAAGCTCTCGGATTTCCGCGGCAAGAACAATGTGGTGCTGGCGTTTTACCCGCTGGCCTGGACGCCCGTCTGAACGGGACAGATGCCTGCGTACGAGGCCGACCTCGAACGCTTTACAGGCTACGATGCCCAGGTACTGGGCATTTCAGTTGATAGCGTACCTTGTAATACTGCCTGGGCTAAGAGTCTGGGCGGACTCTCTTACGACCTCTTGAGCGATTTCGAGCCGAAGGGTGAGGTGGCACGAAAGTTCGCAGCCTATCGAGCTAAAGACGGCATAAGTGAACGCGCTCTCTTTATCGTGGACAAAGAAGGCAAGATTGCTTTTAAAGACATCCACGACATTTCGGATCAGCCTGACAACGAGGAGCTGTTTGAAGTTTTGCGCAAGTTATAGCATTCGGAAATGCCAGATGTCGGGTCGCTGCGGAAACTCGCATCTGGCATTTTTGTTCCCGCAGGGCTTATGACCGCAGCGCGTAACGAATAGGTCGCCATCAGTTATTGTTTTTCGGGCATCATAAGCTTCGTAGTATCCGGCCATGTCAATTGCCAGAAAGTGTGTTCCTTTCACGCCCTTTGAGGGTGAACTCTCAAAAAGCACCGTCGCCATCGTGACCGCAGGCGGGGTTCACCTCAATGACCAGGAGCCTTTCAACGTCGCCGACGAGTTGGGAGACTTAACTTATCGGATCATTCCTGAAGACGTCGATTCCTCCCGGCTCCAGGTCAGCCATCATCACTATGATCACACCGACGCTGACAAGGACATCAACGTCGTGTTTCCAATTGATGTGCTCCGGGATCTGCAAGCCGAGGGGTTTATTAAAGGCATCTCGAAAAAGCACATCGGCTATATGGGCTACACTATGCAGCTCAAGGCGATGTACGAAGGCACCGCCCGGGAGATTGCCAATGAGATCGATAAAGGTTCGCGCGCTGACGCGGTAATACTGACCGGTGGTTGACCAAATGTTTGCCACCGCACGGTCGTAGCGGTCCAACGAGAGATTGAGATGAAAGGAATTCCAACTGTCTTAATTACCGTGAGCCCCGAAGTTTCCGCGCAGATGCGGCCACCGCGAGCGCTGTATCCGAAGGGGTTTAAGATTGGCAATAGTATGGGGGGACCGGGCATGCGCGAGCTTCAGAGTCAGGTTCTGCGGGACGCTCTCACGCTTCTGGGCGAAAACACGAGACCGGGCCAAATTATTACGCGTGAGTATCCTGCTTATGGGGAATATCACGAGCCTCCCCACGTTAGGAATTAATTACAAGTCGCATGTACAAGACTATTGGAATCCTAACTGGTGGAGGTGACGCTCCGGGTCTGAATGCCGTGATTCGTGCCGTGGTAAAAACCGCCACCGGGTTTGGCATGAAGGTGATGGGAGTCGAGGATGGGTTTGAAGGGTTACTGGGCGAAACAAGAACTCACCCACTTTCCCCGGCTGACGTGCGAGGTTTGTTGCCACGCGGAGGAACTATCCTGGGTACTCGGAATCGCGGCAGATTCGTAGACCACACAATAGGTTTGGGCACAACCTCGAAGGAGATCTACGACGAGGCAACAAATAACATCTCTCGGCTGAATCTTGACGCGCTGGTTGTTCTCGGTGGTGAAGGCACGTTAACGATTGCGGCTGAGTTTGATCTTCTCGGAATTCCAGTAGTCGGCGTCCCCAAAACAATTGATAATGATCTGGCCTGCACCGAATTGACGTTTGGTTTTGTGACGGCCTTGGACATTGCAACTGAGGCTCTAGATCGACTACATACCACGGCTGAATCGCACGACCGCGTCATGATTCTCGAAGTGATGGGGAGAAATGCGGGTTGGATTGCCCTTCATTCGGGTATTGCCGGAGGCGCGGATGTAATCCTGATTCCGGAGTTACCCTTCTCAATGGAATCGGTCGCCGAGAAGGTTCGCTCGCGGGATCGCGCCGGCTCGAATTTCAGCATCATTGTCGCTGCGGAAGGAGCCGTGGAGGCGGGACATGAGCAAATCTTTCAGGACAGCGGGGACAAGGAACATGCGCCTCGACTCGGTGGAATAGCGCAATACTGCCGGACCCAACTGGAGACGGCGACCGGCAAGGAGACTCGATGTGTTGTGCTGGGTCACTTGCAGCGGGGTGGCAGACCCAATGCGTTCGACCGAATGTTGGCAACCACCTATGGCGCGCATGCAGTTCGAGCTTTGGTCGAAGGGAAACGAGGCACCATGGTTGCGCTTCAGGCGGGTGACGTCATCACTGTTCCTATCTCGGAGGCAGTGGCGAATGTCAAAACTGTACCACCAGGCGGTCAGATGGTAAGGACGGCCCGCGACACAGGGATTTCATTCGGCGCGGTTGACGAGAGCAAATACCACCGTTTGGACCTGGCTCTATAGCGTGTAACCAGACCCCTATTTAATGCGAGGGCGTAGAAAGTGAGTCGTAGTTGACAGACATTAAAGACAAACTTCAGGGAGAACTAGACGAGTTGGAGTCAGAACTGCGTGTGCACCTTCCCAAGGAGATTAAACGCGCACTTGAATTTGGCGATTTGAGAGAAAACGCTGAATTTCGCGCGGCCCTTGACCGGCAAAACATTGTGAAGGCTCGCATCGTGGAATTGCGCCAGCGGATTAGTGAAATTGCTTCAATCGACATTAGTCGGGTGCCGCGAGACAAAGCGTCCTATGGCTCTACGCTGGTTCTTTTCGACTCCGAACGTGATGAAGAGGTAACTTACCGGCTGGTGACGCCGGAAGAGAGCGACCCACAGCAGGGGCTCATCTCCACAACTTCGCCAGTGGGTAAGAGTCTAATGGGTAAGACCGAGGGTGACGAAGTCGTCGTCCGGACGCCCGCCGGCGCTAGAAATTTCGAAATCAGGCGGATGTCAACACTCCATGAGGAGATCGAAAAGCTAGAAAGGGAGTCCTCCGAGACATCTGCCGGGGGGATAGTTCCCAGCGACTGAAGCGCACCAGTTTTGATATGTCCTGGCACAAGAAGGGAACGGGGACGGTAAAATCTTGACAATGAGAGTGGCCGGTTCGTAGAATCCGCCGCTCAAGTCGATAGGCCTGTCAGGTTCGGTATGATTTCGGCATAATGGCTGCCAGGAGAGACCCTTAAGTATGTTTGTCGATGGAATTGGCCGGGGCGCTCAACGAATTATTGACGCGATGGTGCGCTGGCTGGCCCACGGTCATATCAATCCGAACATACTGACAGTTATCGGGGTTTCATTGAACGTCGGCTGTGGAGTCCTTTTCGGTCTGGGCAGGTTCTTCTCAGCCGGCATAGTTCTGATTATTGCTAACCTGTTTGACATGCTGGACGGTCAGGTCGCGCGGCTTTCCGGTCGGGTCACGAGGTTTGGGGGGTTCCTCGATTCTTCTTTGGATCGCCTCTCAGACATGGTTGTATTTGTGGGCCTGATGGTCTTTTACGCCCGCAATACCGAGTACCATTCGACCCTTAATGTTTTTCTCGCGGGTGCCGGACTAATGGGATCAATTATGGTAAGCTACGCCAGCGCGCGTGCCGAGAGCCTGATTCCCAAATGCGATGTCGGTTTCCTTCGGCGCCCGGAGCGGGTGGTTCTGTTCATCATTGGCGCGCTCAGCACTGTCCCAGGCTCAAACAACTTTTTTGCTAACCGAATGCCTGCAGTCTTGTGGGTCTTAGCGGTGAGTTCCTATTGGACCTTTGCTCATCGCATGTATCACACTTGGCGCGAACTAAACAAATTACAGACCAAATCTGAGGAAATAGAGTCCCAGTCGGCTCATTCTGCATCTAAGCCCGGGTCTGATCGACGAACCGAGCAAGCACTAATACACAAAGCCGGTTGAGCAGAACCCCGAAAGTCGTATTTTCGACAACTAACGTCTTCCCGTTCGAGGTATAAACAAGTGACGATCTGTCCCTGCTGTGGTTTTAAGTTTGAAGGCTCGCTGAGCCAGGGCTGTGCCTCCTGCGGCGCCTGCTCGGTAGGTGAGGCTCTGCCAAAACCGGAACATGAGCTTCCCTCTTACGGTCGCTCGCTGCTGCTGACAGTCACCGGGTCGCTAATCGTGTTCGTGTTCCTGATCCAAACAATAATTGCTTTAGTCCAACGCGCGCCGAGTGCCACGTCTAACCTGGCGCTCTTTTCAGTTGTTCCTGCGGATTTCTGGTCTTGGGTTGCGGCGGGAGAAACAGCCGCCTGGCGCCTTAAGTGGATTGCCATACCCGTGACGATTGTCGTTCTCTGGGGCGGTCTCAAAATCTATCGATCAATGCTGAAATCTCCGGCCCGCTTTTGCGGCCTGCGGTATGCAAAGGCGGGGCTCCTAGCCTCGGCACTCGTTCCCGTGCTCATTGCCGTGCTCATTGGAGTTACTGTGCCGGAACGTTTGCGACAGCGCCAGGATGGGTTACGGGCGGCGTCTTATGCAATGGGTTATCGAGTTGCTCGAGCTCAGCTTGAATATTATGCCCGATTTGGCACATTGCCGGCAGACTTAAACGACCTGCGTCGTCTTCCCGACCCAGATGGCTCAATCGCTTCCGCACTCAGTATTCTCGACCCCTCGACGTATAAGCCAAGCGCCGACCTCGCAGCCCTACCGAAACAGAAATCCCGGAATTTGCGAGGCGCAGTCATTCGAAATGCGTCTCTGGATACAGCCACCGACGATCTTCCTGGCGAGGGGCTCTCCTTTACGAACTACGAACTTCGTTTGCCTGGGGCGGACAAGCTCATGGGTACTGAAGACGATTTGATTGTTAAGGACGGCGTGATTGAGAAAGCGTCTGAGATCGGCCGACCCGGCACGACAAACGGATCCACTAAATCGACCAAGCCCTAAGGCCTACCTGTAATGTCTTTCCTGGATCGTTTCAGACGAAAAAAGGAAGACGAAGCCGCGCGCTTTGCCCGCCTCTCAAAAACCGGACGCATCACCGACGGTAGTGTTCTCGATATCACGGCGGACGATCAGGACCGCATCACGCACGTCTTTTACACCTACAACATCGCCGGCGTTGAATATGAGTCGTCGCAGAAACTAACCGAGGAGCAGACGGCTCGGCCTGCGGACTATGCACCAGGTAGCCATATAGTTGTTCGGTACGACACTCGCCAACCCGGAAATTCTATCGTTGTCTAGTCCGTTGTCAGTAGTCAGTTGCTTATTTGTACTTAGTTCTTTGGTCTTTGTACTTCTGCGCTACATTGGACGTTAGCTGCAAGATTGAATCGTGTGCAAAGTACAAAGCTCAAAGCACTAAGTTCATTAAATAAAACTACTGAGAACTGACACGGACAACTGACTACGGACAACGTTCCAATGTTTCGCAAGATCTTAATTGCTAACCGCGGTGAAATTGCATTGCGACTGATCCGCGCATGCCGCGATCTATCAATCTCTCCCGTGGCCGTATACTCCGAAGCGGACGCAGACTCAGTTCACGTTCGACTCGCCGACGAAGCAGTTTGCATCGGTCCCGCACCTTCCACACAGAGTTACTTGAACATCGCAGCCATCGTCGCCGCTGCCAAGCAAACGAAAGCTGAGGCAATCCATCCCGGCTATGGCTTTCTCGCTGAGAATGCGGATTTCGCTCGGGCCGTGGCCGCCGCCGACTTAAAGTTTATTGGCCCCACCGCCGCGGCAATGGAAACGATGGGATCGAAGACCAGTGCCCGACGCGCTGCGTTGGACGCGGGCGTTCCGATTGTCCCTGGCACAGTGGAACCTCTGAATTCACTTTCGGAAGCACAAAGTGCCGCAGAACAATTCGGCTATCCGGTGATGCTGAAGGCCTCTGCGGGCGGGGGTGGAAAAGGGATGCGCCTGGTCGCCTCCCCTCAAGAGCTGCAGTCAGCGTTTGATAATGCTCGATCCGAAGCGGCTGGTGCTTTTGGCGATGCTTCGCTCTATCTGGAGAAAGTGGTCGAGCGCCCGAGGCATATCGAAATTCAGGTCTTCGCCGACACACACGGCAATGTTGTTCATCTTGGTGAGCGAGAATGCTCAATCCAACGTCGTCACCAAAAGGTGGTCGAAGAGTGTCCCTCTCCGATAAACGATCGCGACTTGCGCCAGCACATGGGGGAATCGGCAATCAAGATTGCTCGTGCTGTTGACTATGTCGGTGCTGGGACAATCGAATTCCTGGTTGCCGATGCTACTCGCGAATTCTATTTCCTCGAGATGAACACGCGACTACAGGTCGAACATCCAGTGACCGAACTTGTTACCGGGATCGATCTGGTACGAGAACAAATTATGGTAGCCGCGGGAGCGCACCTTTCATTTACTCAGGAGGAAATCCGTTGGCAGGGCCACGCCATCGAATGCCGCGTCTATGCGGAAGACCCTGAGAATAATTTTTTTCCTTCGCCGGGCACCATAAGCTTCTTGCAGGTGCCATCGGGTCCCGGGATTCGCGAAGACAGCGGCGTGCTCGTGAATTCGGAAGTGTCTATCCATTACGACCCTATGATTTCAAAGCTGGCTGCCTGGGGTCGCACCAGGAGTGAAGCGATCGATCGGTTGCGCCGGGCTTTGGACGAATATCAGGTCGGCGGGATCAAGACGACCCTGGGATTCTTCCGAGAGATCGTCCGAGACGAGGAATTCCTTGCCGGCCGGTTGGATACCGGTTTCATCGCACGTTTCACCGAGCGACGTGACTCCGCACGTAGTCCTGTTGGGAACCAGGCTGAAGACGTCGAAACAACGCGGCGGGATCTGGCTGTAATTGTCGCTTCCGTCCACTACGCGAAGTTACAGAGGAATGCCTCGCTCAACCATCAACCAACGAGCGAGACAAAGAATCGTTGGAAGACTTCCGGCCGATCTGCGTTAACTCAGCAGAGAACCGTTATCGACAAGCGAACTAAGAGGCTCAGGGGACCAGCCAGTGATAAAGCTTAAGGCCGAAGTGGCCGGCAAGGATCATCAGATCTCGATTCAACGGCGTGAGTCAGTAGTCTTAGCCGAGGTTGATGGTAGACACTATGAGCTTGAACTTCGTGATTTGGGTGACAGCGAATATTTGTTGATTGACGGCAACACGATCTACAACTGCCGCGTCGAGAAGAGCCACAACCATCCCCACGACATTGAAGTAAGCTTCCGCGGTGTCAGCTACCCGATAAAACTCACCGATCCGAAGCGTCTCCGCAGCGCTCAGAGCGGAGCGCAACAGGACAAAGGAGCTGCTCGAATCCTGGCGCCCATGCCCGGGAAAGTTGTGCGCGTACTCGTCGAAGCCGGCGCCCAGGTCGAGGCTGGTGCGGGCATCCTGGTGGTGGAAGCGATGAAAATGCAGAACGAGATGAAGTCTCCGAAGGCGGGTAAGGTAGTTTCAATTCATGCGCAAGCAGGCACTACCGTTAACGCCGGAGATGTACTGGCCGTAATTGAGTAGTCTCTTTACCAGGGCGTTCTCGGACTGTAAGTAACATAGGACTCGCCATCGAGGACAAGCATGGGATCGCCAGTCTTGGGATGGTTTCGCTTTTCGAGAGGATAAGTTTCTGATCCGAGTGTCCGGGAGTTCCTGGTGATCGTTGTCGCACTTGCGGTCCAGGTCCCGCTGTCAGACTCCTGCGATGCCGAAGAAGCTACCGGCCCGGAAGAACTCGTTTCGCTGTAGTATTCATAGGTCCCGTTCTCATGCAGGGTAAAGCAACGATTAGACATCCGCCCGCCGCTGCCGCTGTTTACGTTCGACATGTAGCACCATTTGCCAAACAACTCGGGCGGGTTCGCTCCCACATTTCCGCCAACAGGCGCCGGGCCGGAGCCTTCGGCAAGCCGCTTATAAGCGACCACCTCACCGTTCACCAACACATTCAACGAGTCGCCGGACAGCTGGAATGGAAACTGCATCGAGCCTTCAGAATCGGCAATCGTGATGACGTTGCTTTTTACGTTATAACGATAGGTCTTTCCGTCGAGGACAAGGGTGCCATCGTCGTTGATCTGAACGGTTGCCTGACTGCTCTGCCAACGTCCGGTTAGTCCTTTCTCCTTTGGCTTTGGTTCGCCGCCTGAGGCCGCCTGATTCTTTCGTCCACCAAGCCCTCTGCCACCTCCCTGGCGCTGAAATGTCAAAGGTGAATCCAGATCGCCGCCGGACACAACCATAACGTTGCCCGTCAGTTTGAATGTGTAATTGTTAATCGTTCCTTCTTCGTTAACGATTAACTGAGTACCTTTAACAGTGTATTTGATCGGCGTTTCGTCGAGCGTACCGGTGCCGTCCGGGTTTAATGTCAGTCGAATGACGAGCTCGCCATCTTTTGTTTGCCAGGATCCGATTAGGCCGGACTCCTGCTGCGCGGTGACGTTAACGCTGAACATTAGAACGCAAACCAGAGTCAGGAAGCCGGGACGAAATGGCGAGGGCAGTATCGACATATTAAAAACCTCTCACAGGGACGGGATAGTACTTACCAAGGCTTTCTTCTTGTAAGACAACTGCAGGGAGCGCGTCAATAGAGAATCTTTGGTAGTCGGCTGATTTGAGACTAAGCTTTGATTGAACAAACGACACGTCAAACAACGAACGAGCACGAAAAGGTTTTTAGGGATCGTTCGTTGATTTAATGGCTGGTTTTCTCTTCACCTTCGAACGAAACGTCTTCCTCAGAGAAGAATCGTTTAGGCTTTGCCCTAAGAGTCCGACGCTGCTGTAGCTTCGGCGCCGGATGTGAGGCGGTGGCTGTGCCCCGCCGTAAGTGTGCTTTATTTTCTTTGGGCTACGCCCTTGGCGCGGCCTTTGGCCAATAAATCCAAGGGCAAGCCGACACGAGGGGCGTAGCCCCGGAAATAATCTGCCCGGTTTCGGCGGCCACCACCTCACATCCGGCGGCAAAGCCGTTCCTGACGTGCACATGACTGTTGAGGCAAAGCTAACAGCAATAAAATGCCAATTGACCGCTCAGGCCTACGCCAAGCAGAATAGAGTCACGAATAACAATGGACACTCAAACTTCCCTCGATAACCCCGGCGAAAGTTTGCGCATTTTGCTTTGGGATATAGATGGTACGCTCATTCGCTCAGCACGTACCGGGGCCTTCAAGGACTACACGATTCCGATGCTCGAGGGGGTCTTTGGAACGTCCGGCATACTCGCCGAGATGAAAGTCTCAGGAATGACCGATCTTCAGATTGTGGCAGAAGCTCTCCGCCCCGCAGGCTTTACCCACGAGCACATTCGCGAGCGCCTCGACCATCTCCGCGAGCGATACATGGAGGAGATGCACAAAGCCACCAGCAACGCTGCAGAGTTCTTTCACGTCTTGCCCGGCGTGCGTGAAGTACTGCAGGCGGTTGCCGATCATCCACGTTATCAATCCGCACTGCTGACCGGCAATATTGAACCGGCAGCTTATTTGAAAATGGAACTTGTGGGCCTGTCGGAGTTCTTTCCCTTACCCGGAGCGTTTGGCGACGAGTCGCATGACCGCCGTGACCTCCCGGCTCTGGCTGCAGAAAGAATTAGAAAACAGCTCAAGCTCGATCTTCGCCCTCGTCAATTTATCGTGATCGGAGACACGCCAAACGACATTGCCTGTGCGCACCACTTCGGCGCCAGTGCTTTGGCCGTGGGAACCGGGCGATTCTACACCACCGCTGATCTCCTCGAGTGTAGTCCCGAGGCTTTTATTCCGGACTTCTCCAACCTCGAAGTGGTGATGAACACATTGGCCAGGTTGTGAACATCCACAGAACCGCGATCGATAGACTCTTATGAAACGGATTTGATGCCAGATGCTTCTGAGATTACTTCGTAGGAGTGAAATGTTTATCGACCGGAACAGATCGAAATTCCGGCGCCGTTCGGAGGGGCGGCATGATGCTAAATAAGTACCCGCCAATTTGAGTTCCGCCCCTCCGAACGGCGCTGGAAAGCCGGGTCAGATGTCTGCGCTATAAACATCTCACCCTTACTGGGTGAAACCAGTACCGCTTATCGAAGCTGTTTGATTTCCACGATCCCTCCATACTTCCAGTGAGGGCAACTCTGCGCGGCCTCGACTGCTTGCTGGTAGTTCTCGACCTGGAGCAAGACAATTCCCATAAGAGACCCGCCAGGCGCATCCGAACTTGTATCAAGTATGGAGTTGGGCCCGTTCACCTCGCTAAGAAGCTGGCAATCATGACCTAGTGTCAATCCTTTCCGTTCCAACTCGTCGACCCAGGCGCCGAATTCCTCCATCCGTTGCAACACCTCGTCCTTCGACTGGGCGGGCAGAGCCTGCGGAGGATTGCGCATGGCTAACACAAATACCGAGCCCCTTGGCTTGGCTGGCCCCATCGGCCTTGTCGATTGGGCAGATACGGACCAAACGCCCACGAGAATGCCGAGGATAAAGAAACACATCGACGCCGCCACCGTAATGCCGATCCTTCGCCGTCCGGGTAACCAGCCAATCCTGTTTGTGCGAATCCACCGAGCAGCTATTAGCGCCGCGACGATTCTTCCTTCGAGAAATGGGGGTGGAATCTTCTCTTTCTCGAGGCGATCAAATGCCTCACGTTCGTGAGGGTTGAGTTCGTCAGTTTCATCCTTCATGGTAATCGCGTCTCCGTTTGCAGCATTGCACGCAGCGCCCTGCGGGCGTGGTAAAGTTGGCTCTTTGAAGTTCCCGCAGAGATCTCCAAAAGAGCGCCGATCTCGTCGTGCGTATAACCTTCTATGTCATGCAGGACCAATACCTGGCGATAGCCAGCGGAAAGGCGGGTAATGAGTTGCTCCAGATCGATGCTTGCCCTTCCCGAATCTGGTTGGTTGTTTGGCGCGGCACCGTCTCCAAAACCGTTGTCCGGATACTGCTCTTCATGCCACCGCCACTGCTCACGGTTAACCTCGCGCAAGCGATTAATTAGGATGCCCGTTAGCCACGTCCTTAGGCTGGATTTCCATTCAAAGCGTTCCAGCGACTTACAAGCCCTAATCCACATCTCTTGAATTGCGTCCTGGGCATCGGACTCCGCGCCTCCGACCAGGCGAATGGCCAGCGGATACAAGGTGGGAGTGTGGCGACGATAAAGCAGCCGAAACGAAGTATCGTCCCTTGTGCGCAGAAATCTCTTGACCAAGCTCTGGTCTAAATTGTCCATAGAGTGGCGGCTCTCTGAGTAGTGAGTGACGGATTCGGAGGCCAAAGGTTGTATGACGTCGAGTTAGTTTTTGATGGGCATGCTGCCAGGATGGGAAAACAGATACTGGCAATTACGATTTACGTTCAAACTATCCGATCCGCACGGAGAGCATCGAGATTGATCCACCATCGAATCCTTCGACAGGAAACGTCACTTGCTCGCCTGGCTGTCGCAACCCGATTATGTAGATCAATGGCAGGTAATGGTCGGGCGTTGGCGCAGCGAGCAGCGCATCTTGCCCCAGAGATTCATAACCGACGAGGGGAGCATCGTTGCCGCTAAGCAACAATTCGCGCGCCAACTTCTCAAACCGCAGGGCCCAATCGAAAGGCTTAACCTCGTGGCGACCCCAGGCATAGGTGTGCAGGTTGTGAACTATATTGCCACTGCCAATTATCAAAACGCCTTCGTTACGCAACGGCGCCAGCCGTTTTCCTAATTCATGGTGAAATTCTGAAGCGCGGGTCTCATCAATGCTAAGTTGCACCACCGGAATGTCAGCCTGGGGAAAGACGTGACACAGCACGGACCATGTTCCGTGATCGAATCCCCAACTCTGGTCAAGCTGGACCGGAAGCGGCGATAGCAGATATTTGACACACGCTGCAAGTTCCGGACTCCCTGGAGCGGGATACTGAACGTCATACAGTTCGCGTGGAAAACCGCCGAAATCGTGGATCGTGCGCGGCGCCGGCAAGGCTGTTACGGCGGTTCCAGGAAAGTACCAGTGAGCTGAAATGCAAAGCACAGCCTTTGGCCGCAGAATAGATTTGCCGATGCTTGCCCAACCATCCGTGTAGGCATTGTGCAGCAACGCGTTCATCGGATTGCCATGTCCGAAGAAGATGGCAGGCATCACATTCGTCATTGGATCAGCCCTCCGCTTTGCGAAGTATACGCGAGAGGGTAAATATTGATTGACTCTCCCACCGTTCAGACTTAAAACTCTATAGGTTGCCCTTCTCATAGTACTGCCCAATATGTATGAGAAGTTTAAAGAACTAAACGGAACACATCCCTGGCGGGACGTCAGTGCTGATGGTTATGTTGACTATCAAGCTCGCTACCGCTCACAGGGTCGTGTTCTCTACTTCAATTTCCCACTCGCTAAAGAGATGGGATTGATCCCCGCGGACCACCCTCCCACCATCAATAAGGAAGTGGAACAGGTCATTCTTGAGACCTTCTCGCTGCGAATAATCAACGAATATGATGTAGCGCACGGGAAGAAATACCCGCCGGAGAGCGTCAGGCCGGGCCTATACATGGCTACGCGTTACCTGCAAACTCAGCATCGCAACAAACAGGGCAAGACTTCGGGCGACGGGCGAAGTATCTGGAATGGTTATTTAGAAACTGAGAGTCTGACTTTTGATATCTCCAGTCGTGGAACCGGGGCCACGATTCTGAGCCCAGGCGCGCAACAAGCAGATGGAGTCGTCAAGACAGGTGATGAGAGCTACGGCTATTCGTCAGGCTTGGCCGACCTGGACGAGATGTTGGGAAGCGCCGTGATGTCAGAAATCTTCTACCGGCAAGGTATTCCCACGGAACGTTGTCTGGCGGTAATAGGCTTTCCTGACGGCAGCTCAATTGGAGTGAGGAGCGCTCCCAATTTGATAAGACCGGCACACATGTTTCGGTACCTTAAGCAGGGACGGCATCCGGAACTAAAAGCGTCTTTGGATTACTTTATTGAACGTGAGATTAAAAACGGATTCTGGCAACTTCCTGGCGAGGAAAACGCGCGCTATGCGAAGGTGCTGGAATACCTGGCACGCTCGTACGCAAAAATGGCTGCGCTATTGGAAGAGGAATACATCTTCAACTGGTTGGCCTGGGACGGAGACAACA
>JBHENP010000015.1:970-79233 GCA_046261995.1 Pyrinomonadaceae bacterium | reverse complement strand
GGCCTGCAGGCCAGCCTGCACGCGGGTGTCGATGTCGACCACTGACGTTTCAAGCCGATCGAGCACGGTTGCATCGTATCGCTCTGAGCGCTCCTGTTTGCCGCGAATGTCATTAACTTCTGAAAGGATCGAACCGACCTCTTCCTCCAACCCTTGCAGTCTTTGTCGCGGTTCGTCCACGGCTTCCTTCTTGTCTGTGCTCTTCGGCGTCAGCGTAGAGATGGCGTTGTTAAGCGAACGCCGCAGAGAATCAAGCTTCGACCGCATAACGTCCAAGCGCTGCATGGCCGAAAGATCACTCTGAGGCTTCCCTTGGGCCAGAGCAGTTGGAACCGCGCTCAGGATTAGCGCGACGCAAAGTGTCGCCAGCGCCATAAAGCGATAGTGCATATGTACATCCTCCAGTTATGCCAATTGCCAATTGCCGATTGCCAATTTGCACGATTGCCAAGTTCACCCGTATCAGATCTGCCTCTCAAAGATATGATTGCTTCTCTCAACTTCACCAGTAAATTGTGGCTGGGAGTAAGATTCTAATCGGCAATTGGAAATCGGCAATCAAAATCATCTAGACCCACTCGACCGTAGCTTCGCGCAACTCACGAACTGCCGCCTGCGGATCCGGCGCGCCAAAAATAGCTGAGCCGGCAACAATAATCTCCGCACCGGCGGCTACGACCTCTCCGATATTCGTTCGATCGATCCCGCCATCTATCTCAATACGAACATTTAAACCACGCTCATCGATCATTCGCCGCAACCTTCGCACCTTGTTCAATGATGTCGGAATAAACCGCTGGCCGCCAAAGCCGGGATTTACTGACATCACCAGGATATAGTCTGCGAAATCCAACGCTTCTTCCACAGCCACGATCGGAGTGGCAGGGTTAATCACCACTCCAGCCTCGCCACCGGCGGCCTTAATGGAGGCCAGGGTCCGGTGTAAGTGCGGATCCGCTTCCACATGAACCGAAACCATCTTTGCGCCCGCCGCCACAAACTGCTCGGCATACCTACCGGGTTCGGAGATCATCAAGTGTGCATCAATCGGAAGCTCCGTGGAACGCGAGATCGATTTGACCACGGGCAAACCGATAGTGATATTCGGAACGAAGTGGCCATCCATCACATCAACATGGAGGATCGCAGCTCCACCACGTTCAACCGATTCTATCTCCTGGCCCAGACGTGAAAAGTCAGCTGACAGGATCGAAGGCGCGATGTCTATTGTTCTGATATTTACCATCCGATAGCAACTGCCTGCTTCCCTGAACTCTCAACAACCTAACGCTTCTCCCGATTGTTGTTTTGACCAGTGGGCGTAGGCTTGGGAGCCGGAGGAGGTTTGTTAGCATTCTGATTGTCAGTGCGGCTTGGGCTCGTGTTGCTGTTAGCTCGCGCTCCACCGGAATTGGCCGTGTTAGTAACTGTGCGAGCTCTGTTCGCATTCGCGTTCGCGTTCGAGTTTTCGTTAGCGTTCTTGTTGGTGCTTTTAATTCGCTTCGGCTTATTCTCGTTGTCATTCCTGGTCGATTCCGTGTTGGTGTTCCGGTTCTCGAGTGCCTTCTCGTCGCTCGCCTTTTTGTCGTTAACGACGGCTTCCGAAGCCTCTCCCTCTTTCGCGGCGCGACTTATATCCATCGCGACGGTCTGACCCGTCTTGACCACTTCTCCAGCGCGCGGCACTTGAAAGAGGACCGTGTCGGCTTGGACTTGATTGCTGGGTCTTGTTGCCCGCACTCGGAAATTCAAGTCGGCACTCCCCAGGATCCGCTCGGCCTCGAATCGATCCTTACCCACGACCTCAGGAACCCTTACTTCAGGACTGCGCAGCGACAAATAAACGGTGGTGACAAGACCGAACAAAAACACAATCGTAATCAATACTACGAGGCCCATTCGCCTGAATGCTGAAAATGCTGAATTTGCGACACCCACTAAGCTTGATTCCTCAATCTAACTTGTACCTTAAACCAAGCTGCGAAGTCTAACACCCGCTATCGGCCGCCGCAAGAAGGCTATCTGCGATAACTATCTATATTTACGGTCACAGCATGATCAGGAACCGTTGTGTTGAACCACGCGCCAAGCCGTTGTTTTGCCGGTCGGAAACGCCTCGAACGTTCTGGGCTGAGATGCTCTGGTGTATTTAGGGGTTGTGCCGTGACCACCAGTTCATCCGTGCAGTTGCGGATGCCGACCCTGTGGGCGCTACATCTCCGACATGATCGATACCTGGGCGGCTGAGGACAATAAAAACGATCCACGAATGACACGAACCGGCACGAATAGAGATCCTAATTCGAGTCATTTAGTGTGTTTTCGTGGATCGTCTTATTCTTCCTGAAATGGGCCATCAATTTTTCGGCAGCCTTCTGGCTAAGAGAGTTTATCGCCGACTTTGAGGTGTGTGCCATTCAAAAAGTCGCGCACACTCATGCGGCGCTTTGCCTCTGGCTGTACCTCAATGAGCCGAAGCATTGTATCCCCGCCGCATTTTACAATCAGGTCATCGCCTTGAGCGGCCACCACTTCACCCGGAGCCGCGTTTGATAATTCCGCGCGCGTGGCGCGTGCCCGCCAGACGATCAGCCGGTGTGTCTGATAACGCGTGTAAGCATTTGGCCACGGCTGGAGACCTCTAACTGCGCGTTCCAATACAAAAGCATCATTAGACCAATCAATTAACCCATCTTCTTTGCGGAGCATGGGAGCGAAGGTGGCATCCCGGTCGTGCTGAGCTCGCGGCGTGATTTCGTCAAGCTGAGCCAAAGTTTCCCGTAGCAGGTCAGCTCCCATCTCCGCGAGTCGACTCATCAGTTCAGGCGCCGTTTCCATTGCGCCGATCTGCGTTTCTCGCTGGAGTAAGATGGGTCCCGAGTCCAGCTTTTCTTCGATGAACATTATGGTGACACCGGATTTCTCCTCTGCGTTAATGATGGCCCAGTTGACGGGAGCTGCACCTCGGTAAAGCGGCAACAGAGAGAAATGGACGTTGATGCAGCCTCTTTTCGGCGCGCGGAGAAACTCGCCGGGTAGAATGCGGCCGTAGGCCACCACGACTGCCAGATCCGCATTGTGAGACGCAAACAGGGCCTTCGCTTCTTCAGTTCTTATCTTTTCCGGTTGGTAGGCTTTTAGACCGAACAACTGCGCCAGCACTTTGACCGGAGGAGCTGATACCTTCTGACCTCTTCCCCCGGGTCTGTCTGGTTGCGTCCACACGGCAACGATCTCATGACCTTCTTCCAGCAGACCGCGTAATGCCGGCACTGCTGCTTCAGGTGTGCCCATGAAAACTATTCGCATACTGCATGCGGCTCTGCCGCTGTTCGTGCGGTAAGGCTAACCGGCCCGACCAAAATTAAAGGAGGCTACGCCTCCCATGTTGACGCGTAGCCTCTCACACAAAATCTGCTACTCGGAAATACTCAACCTTTGGAGTGCGGTGGCAAGCGCAGCGCGACACCGCTTTGGATCTCAGTGCGTCGAAATGACAATAGGTTTATACCTCAAAAATAATCCAAAGCGCCGTCGCCGCTGCGCTTGCCGGCGCACTCCATAGGAGGCTTCTTAATCCCGTTCCCACAACTCAAATTGCCGCGCTCTTTTCGGCACGGGCATTTGTAGTAGCCCCGAGTTTCGTAGCGATCGACTTCGCTTGCATGAACAGTAAGAGGTAATCGTGCCCGCCGGCCTTAGAATCGGTGCCTGACATGTTGAAGCCCCCAAACGGATGAACTCCTACCAACGCTCCGGTGCACTTGCGGTTGAGATATAAGTTGCCGACATGAAACTCCTCTCGTGCTCGGTCGAGTTTGTCCTCATCGCCACTATAGACCGCACCCGTTAGTCCAAACTGCGTATCGTTGGCGATCTTTAAGGCGTCATCGAAGTCATTGGCTTTGATTACGGCCAGTACCGGCCCAAATATTTCTTCCTGCTCGATCGTCGCCAGGGGCTTCACATCAGCGATGACGGTCGGCTCGATAAAAAATCCCTGTTCACCATCAGAACCGCCTCCTGCGATGAGGCGTCCGCCCTCCGCTTTACCCTTCTCGATGTAAGCGTTGATAGTCTTAAAGGCCTTTTCGTTGATGACAGCGCTCATACCAGTTTTCGGGTTTTGCGGGTCCCCTACCTTAATCTGCTGTGTCCTTTCGGCAATCTTTTCCAGCATTGTTTCGTAGACTTTTGCATCAATGATAGCTCGTGAACACGCTGAGCATTTTTGTCCCTGGAAACCGAATGCCGCTTGAACGACACCAGTCGCAGCGTCGTCAAGATTGGCGTCGTCGGCAACGATAATGGCGTCCTTACCGCCCATCTCCGCCACCACGCGCTTCACCCAGATTTGTCCTTCGTTCACCTTCGCCGCGCGCTCGTTTATACGCAGACCAACCTCCTTCGAACCTGTGAAGGCCACGTAGCGCGTCTTCGGGTGATCCACCACAACATCGCCCACTTCCGCGCCAGATCCAGTCATGAAGTTCACCACCCCAGCCGGCAGCCCTGCCTCTTCAAGCAGCTCAAAGAATTTGTAAGCGATGGTGGGCGCATCGGAAGAAGGTTTGAGCACGACGGTATTTCCGGTTACTACCGAGGCCACCGTCATTCCCACCATGATTGCGAGGGGAAAGTTCCACGGCGGGATAACGGCCCCTACGCCTAGGGGAATGTATTCGAGACGATTCTCTTCCCCGGGAATCTTCGTAAGCGATGGCGGGCTGGCGTAGCGCAGCATTTCTCGACCGTAGAACTCGCAAAAATCTATGGCCTCAGCGGTGTCGCCGTCGGCTTCCGGCCAACTCTTAGCGACTTCATGGATCATCCACGCCGACATTTCATGTTTCCGTTCACGCAGGAGTCCGGCGAGACGAAACAGCAGATCTGCGCGGTCTGAGGGGTTCGTACTCTTCCAGGTTTGGAACGTTTCGTGCGCGGTCTCGACGGCCCGATTCGCAAGTTCTTTAGTTGCCTTCTGGAAGCGGCCAACTACCTGAGTGTGATTTGCCGGATTAATACTCTCCAACTTACTTTCGGTCGTGATCCGTTCGCCACCAATCACCAGGGGATACTCGCGGCCCAGTTCTTTTTGCACCCTGGCTAACGCATCCTGCATCGCCTGGGCATTCTCTTCCTTGCTGAAATCAGTAAACGGTTCGTTACGGAATTCTGTCGGCATATGGAAGCTCCTATTTGATTTCGGAAATACTAACACCGACCGCTTGATCAGCCTAAGCGAGTGTTGCCGCGGTATGAGGGCACGATCCACGAAGTTACAGAAAAAACACTAAGGGCCCAATTCGTTTCAGTTGGTGTGATTTCGTGAATCGTCGTTCCTATCAAATCCACACGGACGAGATAAGAAACTGCACCGCTGTTGCACGCAGAAAAACGCGGCCGACGCACTACCGTGTCAACCGCGTTTTCTATTCTTAACCTGCCTCCTGCTCCTGCCGTCTGCCTCCTCCCTTCACTCCCACTTCCCCGCTTTTTGTAGCTTCCGGATCTTGCGTTTCACAAGTTCGCGTTTCAGTGGGCTCATCTTGTCGATGAAGACAATACCGTCGCAGTGGTCAGTTTCGTGCAGCATGCACCGGGCAGTAAGTTCTGTGTCATCAAGTTCAAACTCGTTGCCATTAATATCATGGGCGCGTACCACCGCGCGCAGGCTGCGCTCGACGGGGGTAAAGATCCCCGGAAAAGACAAACAGCCCTCTTCCCCATTTTGCTCACCTTCGACATGCAGAACCTCCGGGTTGACCATAACCACGCGCTGGTCAGGATCTTTGCCACCCGTGCAATCCATCACAAACAGTCTCTTAGGCACACCCACCTGGACCGCCGCCAGACCAACTCCTGGCGCCGCATACATGGTCTCAAACATGTCGCCGATCAGCTTCTTGAGGTCGTCTCCAAACTCAGTTACCGGCTCGCCCGGCGTATCGAGTATTGGATTCGGCCACGTAACAATTTCCAATAATGCCATTCTGTTTTCCGCCTTCCGAAGACCCTATTCCTTCGGACTGCCTTCGATGTCGATATTACGACGAACGATGCTCCATGGCTAGGGAGCCTCTAAACGTCTTCGGCCAAACGTGAGTCTTAGGCTTCTCTCATTCAGACCGTGGCTTTAGCCCCGTGACTCCGCGGTGACGAGCGAAGCCCGAAACCGTTTAAACGGTTTTAGGCGGGCGAGGCCATTCGATCACCGGGCTAAAGCCACGGTGTGAATGAGACACTATTACACCGGGCTAAATCCATGGGTGTGTAAATGAAACCTTAGCCATCGGCACGGACCCGCATTCGGATTGCAGATTTCGTATTTCAGACTTAGATTGTTGGCCGCTGCCATTTGTCATCATCTTTCCGAGCCTGAAACGCTATCGCACCGCAAAACAATGCCGTGTGCAGACTCCAGCGCCACAAGGACTAGAATGAGTTGTTGAAAAAGCTCCCAGCCAAAACCGATGTTCTGCTTGAACCCCTGTTGCAGGCGGCAAGTAACGAACAGGCTGACGCGTTCCTATCGCAACTTATCACCATCCATCTTGAGCCGGTGATTAAAGGTGTAGTCCGCTACAAACTTCACTTCAACTCTCATCAGGCTGTGGAGCAGGCCGACGCCGATGACATTCGTCAGGAAGTCACGGTGCAAATACTGGGTGAATTGCAGAAGTTCTGTCAGCAGCCCGAGGCGCACTCGATAAGTGACGTACGTGGATTGGCAGCGGTAATTGCGCATCGCGCTTGTTCCCGCTGGATGCGACGTCAGTTTCCCGAACGGCACGCGCTTAAGAATCGCCTTCATTATCTCCTCACGCGCCAAAGTGGCTTTGCCCTCTGGCAGAATGAAAACCAAAAACTTATGGCCGGCTTTGCAGCATGGCAAAAACAAAAGGTCAGGGCTACCAAAGAGCGTCTCAAATCACTGGCAGACGATGAAAGGCTGTTGGCCCAAATCAGGATGCTTCAGACCGGCGGACAGCACGCAACGTCAGCGGACACCCTCGCGTCGATCTTCAATCATCTCGGTGGTCCGGTGGAATTCGATGAACTGATTATTGTCCTGGCTTCGTTGCTGGGGATCCGTGATCAGCCCTTTGAGTCATCCGATCAGAGCGAAGGCGCGCTCGCGTTTACAGCCCCGAGTGGAGAAAGAGATACGGCGTGGCAAGTCGAGAAACGAATCTTTTTGCAAAGGCTGTGGGAAGAAGTACACCAACTTCCGCTGAATCAGCGCGCGGCGTTGCTGCTCAATCTGAAAGACGCTGAGGGACGCGGTTGCATTGCTCTCTTTCCAGCCGCTGGAATCGCAACTGTTCGCGAACTGGCTGAAATGCTCGGCATGAGTGCGGATGAATTTGCTGACTTATGGAACGATTTGCCGCTGGAAGACGCAAGAATTGCAGAGCGCTTACAATTGACGAGGCAACAGGTTATTAACTCTCGCAAGTCCGCGCGTGAACGATTGAAGCGGCGATTGAAAGGATTTATCTGAGACTCCAGTAATAACCATGGCTTTTCAGCAACCTATGGGTCTGAGAGCGGCCAGGGCCCAGGCTGTGAGGGGGACAAGAACTTGCTCGGGCATCTTTCCGAAAATCAACTTGAAGACTACGGCCGGCAAAGACTGTCAGCCGCAGAGTTGCTATCCGTGTCCGATCACCTGGGACTGTGCGAATCGTGCCGAGCGCAGGTCGTAAGGACGATGGAAGGCGATGCGGCATTCTTCGCTCTGCGCTCCGAAGTGTTTGGTCCACCGTCAGAGACTATTGCCTCGCATGAACTGGCCCATCTGACCGTCGCCCAGGTCGCCGAATACGTTGACGGAATGCCACCAGGTGAGGAACTCCAGTTAGCCGCAGACCATTTAACCTCTTGCGAGCAGTGTGCCCTGGCGGTTAACGACCTTCGTGCTTTCAAGACTCAGGTCGCAGCGACAATCAACCGCGAATATCATCCGGCATCCGTTGGGACAACATCCGAGAGCTGGAGGGACCGTTTGTTTGCGTTCCTGCCTTCTCCCCTCGTGAGATCTCCGCTTGCTCTCAGCTCGGCACTGGCGGTGCTTCTGCTAATGGTAATGGGTTGGCTGATTTGGCAAGCTCAACAGAAAACAGATCCGAAGCCCGAGGTGGTGACCGTCACTCCCTCACCAAGCCTCTCTCCACCTTTAGTTGCCACTCCTTCACCCGTTCCTGCGCCAGACCAGGCTGTGGCACCAGTCGTTGCTGAGCTTAATGACGGTGGAGGTCGTTTAGCACTCGATCGAGACGGGAAGCTTTCAGGTGTTGATACCTTGCCTCCCGCCTACCAACGGATGGTCAAGGACTCGCTTACCAATCAGCGGCTTGCCCGATCGTCACTACTGGCCGGACTTAATCGGCCGGGAAGTTCCCTGATGGGTACCGACGAACAAGGTAATAAGTTTTCTGTAATTGAGCCCATCGGAAAAGTGATTCTTTCTGATCGTCCGACCTTCCGTTGGTCGAAGTTAGAGGGCGCGACAGGCTACGTTGTAGAAGGATATGACGAAAAGTTCAACGTGGTTGTCACCAGCCCCCAACTTACCGGTAATTCCTGGACGGTGTCGCAGCCACTCAAGCGGGGCGAAACTTATTCCTGGCAGGTTAAAGCAATCAAGGGTGAGCAAGAAATCAAATCTCCTCGTCCACCGGCGCCGCAGGCAAAATTCCGTATCCTTGATCAGCGGAAAGCGAATGAGCTCGCGCAGGCGCAAAAAGCTTACGCCTCCTCACATCTGACGTTGGGATTGCTGTATGCGGATGCGGGACTGCTGGATCAAGCCGAAAAGGAATTTCGCGCGCTGCAAAAAGCTAACCCGGATTCAGCACTAGTGCGGCGGCTGCTGAGTCAGGTTCAGAAATTACGACGCTAAAACGCAGCGGGAGCTGTTGACTCGTGCGTTCGTGTAGTCCTGACTATCGTTGCACTAACCTAGCTAACGCTTACGGCTTCAATTGAATATCAGAAATTACGACTCTGATGTCCGGCGAGCTTCAATTTGTCGAAGTGCTGTCGAACAGAGCCGATGCTTGAATCGAGTGGCGCGAAGTTCTTTTACTCCGTTGGGAGTCAGATGTTTATAGACCGGAACATAGCAAAACACCATGCGCCGTTCGGAGGAGCGGAACTCAAGTGGGCCGGTACCGGTCTAGTTTCATTCCGCTCCTCCGAACGGCCCCGGGTAGGGGAAGACGACCAAGCTATAGACATCTCAACCCTAACGGGGTGAAACCCTGTTGGTGAGCGGACGACTCCTACCAACACTGTCGCCAGTACGTACATCCCGCCGAAAATTTCAACCCGGCAGTAATATTGCCGGAACTTCGACAACTTCCTCATTTGAATTCGATAATTGAATGAGTCAGCAATGCCTCGTGTCGGGGGGAAATCGCACGATCCTGGTCAACCGTGGCCCTCGGCCGATAAGCGCGCACCACTAGACATGAAAGGGGAACACATCATGGGCCGAGCACTTGCTTTCGTCTACGGAGTGGTCAGCTATTTGATTTTCTTTGTCACGTTTCTCTATGCCATCGGGTTTGTCGGCAATCTGGTCGTGCCGAAGTCAGTGGATTCCGGCGACCCTGCGCCCTTCACCCAGGCGCTTCTGATTAACGCGGTGCTGCTTGGCCTCTTCGCCATGCAGCATAGCGTCATGGCGCGACCGGGTTTCAAAACGTGGTGGACCCGCTTCGTTCCGCGACCGATTGAGCGTAGCACCTATGTGCTGCTGGCGAGTCTCGCCTTGATTCTGCTTTTCTGGCAGTGGCGACCGATGGTGGATCTCGTATGGAATGTTAAGAATCCCATCGGACGTTACACTCTCTTGGTTCTCTTCTTTCTAGGCTGGGCGACGGTGTTGGTCGGCACGTTTCTCATCAACCACTTCGATCTTTTTGGCTTGCGGCAGGTTTATCTCTACCAGCGTGCGAAGCCGTACACAGAGTTGGGCTTCAGGACGCCATTTCTCTATAAGCTGGTGCGCCACCCGATCATGTTGGGTTTCATCATCGCTTTCTGGGCCACACCTCGCATGACGGTCGGGCATCTTATGTTCGCGTTCGTCACAACCGCTTACATTCTGGTTGCTATTCAGCTTGAGGAGCGCGACATAGTAAGCATTCATGGCACCGCATATGAAGAGTATCGGCAGCGAGTCTCAATGCTTCTGCCGATTCCGAAAAAAAGGTGAAGCAA
Organism: Pyrinomonadaceae bacterium; assembly: GCA_046261995.1. GTDB lineage: Bacteria > Acidobacteriota > Blastocatellia > Pyrinomonadales > Pyrinomonadaceae > PSRF01. The sequence continues at coordinate 69,003 of JBHENP010000015.1, read as the reverse complement.
GGAGAACTGCACGGCAAGCTGTGAGGTTGATTCATGAGGGGGACACTTGGACTTGTCTGTCCGGAGAAGAACCATCAAGGACTGAGTCCTCGCATTTATCTGCCGTCGCCCACGAGCACAAACCCGGCCCAGTAGAATGGATGGCTGGTTTCGGGGTTCTTCAGTAGTTTCAAAGCAGCCTGCCGCAGGGCCTCAGTCTTCGTCGCTCTTGTCTTACCGGCTATCGGTGGCGAACTGAGACGGCGGTGAAAGTTAACCATCAAATCGCGTGTGCTGGCAGATTCGACTTTCCACTGGCTAACTACAGTTGATGGCACTCCGGCCACAAACATGGCCCATGTTAACCCGATCATGCCTTCGCCAGCTCCATATCGGCCACGCGCTGTTTCGCAGGCCGAAAGCACCGCGAGATCAGCTTTCAAATCGAGCTCCATTAACTCCCACGCTTCCAGCAGGCCGTCGTCGTTCTTGTTGCCTTGCGCCAACACCAGATTTGAATACATCGGAGCGGCGTTGTTCAGTGTCCCGTGGGTGGCGAAATGCAGCACGCGCACGTGACCGGCTTCGGCTTTAGCCCAGTCTTCGCGAGCCTCCGCGCCGACAAAAACTCTGCTCCGCGACGGACCGTACAAACGGCCCAGCTGTTTCACTTCCTCTTCGGCCTCCGGGAGCGGGTCGAACTTTTCGTCACGCAGCACCAGGGTCGCACGTTCGATCGTCTCTTTGCCCAGCAACGGATTACCCAACGCCAGCAATGCAGGAGTGCCTGAACCCGGCTGACCTTCCATGCGCCGTTTCTTCATTTGGCCCAGCACCGTCAATGAAGGCGAGTAGGAAAGAGCAGATTCCTCAATCAGAAACCGGTTCTCCCGCGTCAGCAGCGCCTGAAACGGCAAGCCTAACAACACGTCATCGGGCACAATTACCAGGTTTGTTTTCCTGGTCAAGTGAGCATGGGCCGGCCGAAGCAGCAGGTTAAAAAATCTTTGCGCGGCTTCGCCAAAAGACAGGTCGCGCTCGGCAAGCTGGCGGCGAAACGTCTCGGTCTGCTTTTGTAGTTCTGCGCGTTTGATTGGCAAGGTGAAAACTTGCACGGCGGGTGCCGCTTTGCTTGTGGCTTTCGTCACAGCAAAGAGGTAAGTCGCATCATCCGTCACGACATATTCCAGCAACGCGCTGTCGGCATCAGGCAGCAAGGCTGCAATCTCTTCGGAGTTAATTACCGCGGCCTCGCCGCGTTGCACTCTCAGTTCGGAATGTGCGGCATAAAGCGAAATCTGAAAGGCTTCATAGTTAGCACGCGCTTTCTCGCGGAGTGACTTCAGCTCATCGAGTTTCACCTGATTTGGTTTATCCAATTGGCTAGCGCGTGTCACTTGCGTGTTGAGCGACATGAGTTCCGCGCGCAAGGCACGTTCCTGCTTCTGTTCAGCTACGGTCATTGCGCGTCTCACGTCCACGCGGCCACTTTGAATGACGTCGAGCAGCACCCGCGCTTTTGAGCGTTCGGCCCAGAGCAAAGCTTCGCTAGCTTTGTTCTGGCCAACCAGCAGTGATATCAGTGCGTGGTAGGGCTCGAGCCGGTGCTCAAGAAAGTAGCGCTGGTCCAGTTCCCCTCCCGCTGCTTGCCCTCGCAGCGGTTCAATCGTAGCGACCGCCTGCTCGAACGACTTTCGGGCAAGATCCGGTTGCTTCAAGGCTAGTTGCGACTTCCCAATTAGCCCGTGGATTTCCCAGGTCAGTTCCAGATTGCCGCTCTTCTCCGCCAGCGCGCCAGCCTGTTGGGCTAGTCCCAAAGCTTTGACGTGATCGTTTCGGTTTTGTTCCACGCGGGCGATACCGATCAGGACGGAGCCCACGCCATTCTTGTTACCGATATCTTCAAACAACTTGAGGCTGTCGCGGTAATTGGCCAGCGACGGCTCTGACTGCTTGAGCAATAGATAACTGTCGCCGATAGTCGCATATGCTTCGGCCATGCCCTGCTTGTTGCCAATCGCCTTGTATAAGTCCAGGCTCTGCTGAAATGCGGCCAACGCCGCCTCGTATTTGCCCCGCCGCTGTTCGAGCGTCCCGCGACGGCTGACTAACGCGGCAAGTTTGTCCTTGCTGTCAAGCTCTTCAAAAAGCGACTGACTCCGCTGATAAAACTCCAGCGCGAGCTTTTCATCGCCCTGAAGTAAATAGAGGTCGCCCATCTCAGTGAGTGCCCCCGCCAGACCATATTTGCGCCCCGATTCTTCGAGAAGTTTCAAGCCCTGTCGCAAGTAGTCAAGCGCGCGGGCGTAATTTCCCTGGCGCCGGTAGCTGTTGCCGATGGCATTGAGTGCTTCAGCTCGACCGAATGGGCGGTTGGAATGCTCATAAAGCAGCAGGCTGCGTTGAAAGTAATCCCGCGCCTGCTCGAAGTCATTTAGCGCAGAATAGACCGCACCGATGTTAGATAGCGCCATCGCCGCGTTGACAGGGATTTTGTGCTTGGTGAAGACCGCCAGCGCTTGCTGATAGGCCTCAAGCGCGCCGCTGTAGTTGCCCATCCTGCTGTAGGCTTCGCCGGTGTTAAGTGTGGCCAGGGCAGGGCCATTGACATCGCCATTCTTGGCAAAGATGGCCCCTGCTCTTTGGTAGTTAACAATCGCTTGTTCGTAATCACTCTGCTCGAGTTTGATATTGCCGAGCAGGATTAGCACGCGCGCGAGTCCGCCGTCGTCGTTCAGCTCTTCGTATACCGCGACGGCACGCCGCGCCGTCTCGAACGCCGCAGGATAATTCCCCAGTCTCTGGTAATTGCTGGTTAGATCATCCAGGGTCGAAGCGATCCATTGCCGGTCATTCAGCTCCTCCTTCAGCTTCAAACGCCTCAAATTCGTATCTACCGCGGCCTGGTAATTTTCCATAACGTAATAACTCGTCGCGATGCGGCCCAGGATACTTGAGACCATTCGCTTATCCCCGAGATCTTCAAACACAGCCAGCGCCCTTTGGTAATTCCCAGCCCGCGCTGGAAGTCCAACTGCGCTCGGTAGGCTCTGCCGATCAGCTCCCAAGTCAAACCCTGGCCAAGGCGGTCATTCAGTTGTTCCGAGAGATTGAGCGCGAGCTGGGCCGCAGTGAGTGACGGTGCATATTTTTTCTCGTTGCGCAACCTGTCGCTGCTGCGGCCCAGCGCTCTCGACAGCTCCGGCGTCACCAATTCTGGTTCATTCCCGAGCAGCACCGAGCGCTCGTCCTCGCTCTTGGCTGCAAGCAAGGCAGTGGCTAGCTCATCATAGGTAGCCAGCTCTTTCACAACCTTCCAACCGTCTGCTTCCTTGACGCACTCCAGCGTCTGATGCAGCTTCCCGTATCCATCTTTCTCTTTGCCCGTCTTTGCTTCGATTACTTGCATGTCTGCTTCCACACGCACACGTGCTTTATCCTCCGCCACACTCACCTGGCGCACTACAAAATTCTTCAGCGCGATGTCTTTGCTACTCGCAAAAAGCTCTTCAGCAGATTTTTTACGCGCCTGAAGTTCAGGAGACTTTGAACTCCACAGACCCATTAGTCCGTCAAGATCCTTGCGGACTTGAAGCACGAAATATTTCTCCGCCACGCCACGTACCGCAGTATCCGCTTGCGATTGAGCTGCGTTGAGAGCTGGGGATGATGATTGAGACTGCGAGAGGACCGGACTAAGAAGACTCAAGCTCAAAGCTAGTGGGTAGAACACCCGAAATGCGTACCGCATTGAACACTTCCCTTCCCAACATCGAGAACCGCATAGCGCACGCTGAAGACTTTAATAATCTGAAGAGTTCGATGCAGGTGAGTGCGCGCGGCGGTAAAGAAAAAAGGCGATCCACGAAATCACACTAAACCACACTAAATAATTCGAATCAAGGACTCTCGTTCGTGGGTACTGGTGCAGTTTGACTTATAGATCGCGCGTCAACTCTATCAAGCGCCGTTCGGATGAGCGGAAATCACTTGCAGTCGCCGAAAATATTTCAAGCCGGTAATATCGCGGAAAGTTCGACAACTTCCTCTTTCGAGATTCTCAAATATGGCTCGTTTCCAGTCGTGCGAGTATAGCGTTAAGGTCATTTTCGCTGTGGGAGGATGCCATGAAAACATATCGGTGTAATGCGTCATCATATAAGCGCCTCGTCAGGGGAATTTGGTTTCGGATTACCTTCATCGCTCTACTAGCACTTTCATTTGTAGCCTTGCCGGAGATCTTCAGCGCTCATGCCGACGCGGGTCTTAATGTGCCGCAGGGATTTCTCTTCATCGTCAACACCACAGACGATCACAAGATTTCTCCTGCGATGGGAGCGACTGCACTTTGCGAGAGGCCATCCAGGCCACCAATAACATTCCCACTGACGACACCATACTCTTTAGCATTACCGGCAGGATCGAGCTGACCAGCGCGCTGCCGGCTATCACGGGTGGAGATCATCGGACCAGGCGGAACCATGCTGACGGTGGAGCGTCACTGTCAAGTACTTTTCGCATTTTCACTGTGACTGCCACAGAAGATAATGGCGGGCCAACTCACACCATTGCGCTTCTTTCGACCAGCCCTGCGATCGACAAGGGGCTGACTGGCCCATTCACCACCGACCAGCGCGGAGCGGGGTTTACGCGAACGTTCGACGACCCCGTCGTCGTGCCGGCCACCGGCGGCGACAACACCGACTTTGGCGCATTTGAGTTGCAGCCGCCGCGGATCAATCCTGGTAACGCGCTGCTGATAAATGAAAGCTGCCAACCAGCAAACGGGGCCATCGATTCTGGCGAGCGCATTACCGTCAACCTGGAATTGATGAACGCCAGCAGTGCGCCTACCTCGAATCTGGTAGCAACTCTCCAGTCATCCGGCGGAGTCGTTGCACCATCCGCACCTCGAAGCTATGGCACGATTGCTGTCAACAGTTCTGCCGCACGAGACTTCTCCTTCACAGCAGCAGGAAGCCTGGTCTCGGGTCAGACGATTACGGCTACGCTGCAGTTACAAGACGGCTCGAGCAATCTTGGCACAGTGAGTTTCAACTTTACGGTCGGCCCTACACCATGTGCGTTCGTAAGACTGGTAGTGACTTCAGCTCCTAGCCGGGCTGACGCTTCGACCGTTGTCGGCGCGATCACGGTCCAGAATATCGGTTCTCTTCCTGCCAACGATGTGACGTTAACCACCGCCAAATTGGGAACCACGAATGGCACGCCGTTGCCGCAGAGTTTGGGCACGCTCGCGCCCGGAGCATCCGCCAGCGTGAGTGTGAACTTCAACAATTCAACTCCAGGAATCTCGTCGGTGCTGGCAGTGGGGGGTACTTATAGCGGCGGTACGTTCAGCAGTAGTAAACGCGTCACCATCCCGTGAAGTGCGAAGTACTTCTCCGCCACGCCACGCACCGCAGTTTCGGATGGTCTTTGAGCTGAGTTGAGAGCTCCGAGTACGCTTTGGACCGATATTTTTTCCAACTTGCTTAGCGCGTTTAAGTGGTAATGGAGAATGGTGGAAAATAAGAGCTTGTCGATCAGGAGATTCTTCACTCCGTAGGAGTAAGATGTTTATAGCTCGCGAATCGACTCCCCTCCTGCGCCGTTCGGAGGAGCGGAAGGTAACTTAAAGAGTACCAGTCTCGTTGAGTTCCGCTCCTCCGAACGGCGCAGGATTTCTGTTACTGTTCCGGTCTATAAACATCTCACCCCTACGGAGTGAAAACACTGAGGGATTAAACTTTCAAGCGCGATTACCTGGCATCGCCAACGAGGACAAATCCCGCCCAGTAAAATGGATGACTCGTTTCGGGGTTATTCATCACTTTCAGTGCAGCCTGGCGCAGAGCCTCAGTCTTTGTGGCCTTAGCCTTGCCAACTCGCGGAGGTGAACGGAGACCGCGGTGAAAGCTCACCATCAAATCGCGGGTGCTGGCAGATTCGACCTTCCACTGACTGACCACGGTTGAAGGCACTCCGGCAACGAACAGCGCCCAGGTCAGGCCAATCATTCCTTCACCAGCGCCGAAACGCCCACGCGCAGTTTCACAGGCTGAGAGCACCACCAGATCGGCTTTCAAATCAAGCTGCATCAGTTCCCACGCTTCCAGCAGCCCGTCTTCATTCTTGTTCCCTGGCGCGAGCACCAGGTGCGAATACATTGGCGAAGCGTTATTCAGTGTGCCGTGTGTCGCGAAGTGCAGCACACGGACCTGACCGGCTTCCGCCTTGATTCGGTCTTCGCGGGCCTCCGCTCCGATATAAACTTTGCTCCGCTGCGCGCCGTACAGCTGCCCCAGCGCCCTGGCCTCCTGTTCGGCTTCCGGCAGCGGATCAAGTTTCTCATCGCGCACTGCCAGCGTCGCGCGCTCGATGGTCTCTTTTCCCAAAAGCGGATTGCCTAGCGCCAGCAAGGTGGCTGAAGCCGCATCATTGTTCTTCCGCCTTTTCGTCATCTCACGCTGCACGGTCAGTGACGGCGCGTAAGCAATGGCGGTCTCCTCAATCAGGAAACGATTGGCACTGGCGAGCAGCGCTTGAAACGGCAAGTCCCACAACTTGTCATCAGGGACGATGATGAGATTAGTTTTGCCCTTGAGCTGACGCTGCGCCGGCTTGAGCAGCAGGTCGTAGAGTTTGAGGGCCGAAGCGCGGAAGCTGAGATCGCGTGCGGCGAGTTGCTGGCGAAACATTTCGGTCTGCCTGGTCAGCTGAGCTCGTTTGATCGGTATGGTGAACCCTTGCACCTCGGCTTCCGGTTTGCCCGGCGCCTTGGTAACGGCAAACAGATAAGTCACCTCATCCGTCACGACGTACTCCAGCAGCGTGCTCGTGTCATCTGGCAGCAACGCAGCGAGCTCTTCCGTTCTGATGATCGGGGCTTCTCCGCGCTGTACTTTCAGTTCAGGGTGGGCTACGTAGAGGCTGGTTTCCAGGGCTTCGTACTCCAGCCGAGCCTTCGCGATGCCAGCCTTCAATTCAGTCACGCGCGCAGGGTCGGGCTTGTTGCGCCTCAATTCGCTTGTGAGTTGTGAGTTAAGCGAGGCCAGCCGGAGGCGCTGCCCCTCCTCCGTTTGTTGCTCCTCCAGTGAAAGCGATTTGCGGAGGGAGGTGCGGCGCGCCTGCAGCACGTCGAGAAGCACCCGCGCCTTCGACCGTTCAGCGAAGGTCAGGGCTTCGGCGAATCGGTTTTGCGAGACGAGCAGGTCGATCATGCCGAGCCACGGGGAGAGCTTGTCTTCGAGGAAACTTTGCTGCTGGTGTCCGCCACCGGCAACTTGTTGGCGCAGCAATTCGATGGTGGCGATAGCTTCGAGAAAACTCTGGCGCGCTTGAACCGGCTGGCCCAACGCGCGGAGGGCTTTGCCGATGCGTTCCTGGGCCTTCCAAAGGTCTTCGGGGGCATTGAGCTCCTCAGCCATTCGGGCGGCTCGGCGGCTGACTTCAAGCATCTCGGTATATTTGCCTTGGTCTCGGTGGAGCAGCGCAAGGTCTTTCAACGTCCGGACAATTCCAAACCGGCCGCCAATCTCGTCGTGCAACCGGAGACTCTTCTGAAGATGTTCAAGCGCGAGATCATAACGACCCTGCCGGCGGTAAATGTCGCCGATATTACTCAAAGCGATGGCGACGCCATCTTTGTCAGTCGCTTCCTCAAAGGACTTCATGCCTTTCTGCAACCACTCCAGCGCCTGCGCGTAAAGTCCCTGCGATTCATAAATGATCCCGATATTGTTCTGTGACCCGCCGATTCCTTCTTTGTCGTTGATCTCTTCACGGATTTTCAGGCTTTTGAAATTGTACTCCAGGGCCTGATCTTGACGGCCCTGGAGATTGTAGACACGAGCGATGTTATGCAGTTTGGTGGCCATCGCTATCTTATGAGCAGCGCTCCCCAGCTCCTCATTAATTTTGACGGCCTTTAGCAGGGAGGCCAGTGCCTCCGCGTAGCGGCCCTGGTAAATATAAAGATCGCCGATGTTGTTCAGTGCCCTCTCCAGAAACACTTTGTCATTGAGTTCTTCACTGAGCGCCCGGCTTTTCTCGTAAGACTCCAGAGCAAGTTGATGACGCCCCTGTAACACGTGAATGACGCCAAGGGCGTTGAGTGCCGAGGCCATACTGCTTTTATCCCTGACCTCTTCGCTCATCGCTAGACTTCGGTTTAAGTACTCCAAGGCTTGATCCAGGCGGCTTTGTGACACATGGGTTCGGCCGACCTCGAAGAGAGCGCGCGCCATTCCTTTCTTGTCGCCCGTCTTTTCGTAAATGGCGAGGCTCTTCTGCAAGTAATCCAGAGCCTGCGAGCCACGCTGCTGACGGCCATGGATCGCCCCGAGATTAGTCAACGCATCACCCAGTCCCCTCCGGTCTCCGATCCTTTCGGCGATCCGGGCCGCGAGCTGAGACAGGCTCAGCGCCTGGGCATAATCACTTTTCCGAATGAGGCTCCCGGTCAGTTCCGTCATGGCAGCCAGGAGCGAACTGTCTACCAGGTCTTTCTCCTGCACGAGCAGTCGCTCCTGTTCACCCTCTAACGTGGCCCTCCCCAGCGCTGCGGCCAAATCATTTACTGCCGGAGCGAACTCCCACAGCTTCCACATCCCTTCCTCACGAACCAGTTGGAAATTGCTGGTCTGGCGCTCCTCAACCCTCTGCTGGTTCTGCTTGCTTGTCATCTCCATCTTCAGAGTCACGCGCAGAGTCGCCCGCTCGCCTTCAATCTTCACCCGGCTGATGGTCAGGTTATTGATGCTGACATCTGACGTCTCTAACTGCTTCTCAATCGCCTTTCTTTTTCCGGCGGGGTCAGCAGTCTTTGCACTCCACAGGCTCATCAATCCCTCCAGGTCCTTCGTGGTATAGAGGGCGAAATATTTCTCCACCACCAACCGCACCGCAGCCTCCGTCGCCGATTGGGCTGAAGGTGATGATTGAACCTGCGCCAGGGCAGGGCTCATGAGGGTGAGGCTCAACGCCAGCGAAAGCAATGACACACGGGACGTGAGCGGCATAGCAAATACTTCCTTCCGATTAGTGAGGGCTGCGCTCCGACCGCAAAACAATTCTCGGGCCGGCAGTCTACGCCTGAATTCTGCCCCGATCAGACGAGCGTGTTGTTAGCGTATTTCGTCTGGGTTAGTGGGGTGCCTGGCTTCCTTTTCAGCAACCTCTTAGGGTGAGCTGTCTCATCTGCCATCGCCCACCAGCACAAATCCTGCCCAGTAAAATGGATGACTCGTTTCGGGGTTCTTCATCACTTTCAACGCAGCCTGGCGCAAGGCTTCAGTTTTTGTCGCCTTCGCCTTACGGGCTCGCGGCGGCGAACTGAGGCCGCGGTGAAAGCTCACCATCAGATCTCGCGTACTTGCAGATTCGACTTGCCACTGACTGACTACGGTTGACGGCACTCCGGCCACAAACAACGCCCACGTCAACCCGATTATCCCTTCACCGGCACCGAAGCGACCGCGCGCGGTTTCGCAGGCTGAGAGCACCGCGAGATCAGCTTTCAAATCGAGCGCCATTAGTTCCCACGCTTCGAGCAGCCCGTCTTCTTTTTTATCTCCTGGCGCGAGCACCAGGTGTGAATACATCGGCGCAGCGTTGTTCAGTGTCCCGTGTGTGGCGAAGTGAAGAATTCTCGCTTGGCCGGCTTCAGCCTTGACGCGATCTTCGCGCGCCTCTGGGCCGATGTAGACCTTGCTGCGCGGGGAGCCGTACAACTGCCCCACCGCTCGAACCTCCTGCTCGGCTTCGGGGAGTGGATCCAGCTTTTCATCGCGCAAGACCAGCGTCGCCCGCTCGATGGTCTCTTTGCCCAAGAGCGGATTACCCAGCGCCAGCAACGTGGGGGAAGCCACCTCGGTGCTCTGATTCTTCCGCCGCTTCGTCATCTCACGCAGCACCGCCAGCGAGGGCACATAAGCTATGGCGGCATCCTCAATCAGGAATCGATTAGCACTGGCAAGCAACGCTTGAAACGGCAAGTCCCACAACTTGTCATCAGGCACGATGACGATATTGGTTTTGCCCTTGAGCTGTGCCTGAGCCGGTTTGAGGAGCAATGCATACAGCTTCATCGCTGCCGCGCGAAAGCCGAGATCGCGCCCGGCGAGTTGTTGCCGAAAGGCTTCGGTCTGCCGGGTCAGATCCTCTCGTTTGATCGGCAGGATGTAGACTTGAACCTCAGCTTCGGCCTGCCTGGCCACCTTCGTGCTGGCAAACAGGAAGATCTGATCGTCGGTCACGACGTATTCGAGTAGCACGCTCGCGGCATCCGGCAGCAAAGCAGCGGCTTCCTCAAGCCGCAGCGGTTGAGCTTTACCACGCTGCACGCTCAACTCAGGATGAGCGGCATAGAGATTGGTCTGAAAGGCTTCAAAGTTAAGCCGAGCTTTTTGAAGCTGGGCCCTCAGTTCAGTCAAACGAGCCTGATCAGGTTGCGAAATGGTTGTTTCGCGGGAGATCTGAGCATTAAGTGAAACGAGCTGGCCGTTCAGTTTATGCTCCTGTTCACGCTCCTCCCCGGTCATCGCTTTGGTGACGTTGACGCGGCCGGTTTGGAGCACTTCCAGAAGCACACGCGCCTTGGCGCGTTCGGCGAAGGTCAAGGCTTCAGCCGGCCGGCCCTCACTCGTAAGCAAGTCGATCATTGCGTGGTAGGGGGCGACTTTGGATTCAAAGAAACGTTGCTTCTCTTCCCCTCCACCCGCCACGTTCGCGCGGAGTGTCTCGATGATCGAAATGGCCTCTTCAAAAGCGAGCCGCGCCTGCCCAGGCTGTTTGAGCGCGCGATGCGCCGTGCCGGCAGTGAAGCGCACTTGTCTGAGCCGATTGGTGTCCCCGATCTGGCGCGCTAGGGCACCCGCGCGGGACGCAAAGTCCAACGCCAGCATGTACTGACCTTGTTTCTGGTGAATACTGCTCAGGAAACCGAGTGCTGTGGCCATTCCTAATTTGGAGCCCAGCTCTTCGCACAGCGCCAGGCTTTGTCGGACGTGCTCGAGTGCCTGTGTATAATTCCCTTGTTCAGCCTCAATGCCGCCGATGCTGTTCAGGGTGTTGGCAATGCCTGCTTTGTCATTCAGCGCCCGGCGCAACGCCAAACTCTGCTGGTGATACTCCAGGGCCTGCGTGTAGTTGCCCTGTTCATAATGGATGTTTCCAAGATGGGCCAGTGTTTTGGCTTTCCCGGCCCTGTCCCCCAGCGTCTCTCGTAGTAGCAGACTCCGCTGACTATAATCCAGCGCTTGCGCGTAGTTTGCCTTGGTCAAGATGCACGATCGCGATGTTGTGCAACGTGCGGGCACCGCCGGCTTGATCGCCTTTGGCTTCAAAGAGCGCGAGGCTCTTCTGGTGATAGGCCAGCGCCTGCGCGTAATTGCCCTGTTCCTCGTAAACGATAGCGATGTTGCCCAGCGTTCTGGCAATCCCGGTGTTATCTGCCAAGGCCTGAAATTGCTCGAGACATTGCCGATAATATGCTAGCGCCTGCGGGTAATCGCCCTGTGAATCGGCCACCACGCCCAGGCTGCCCAACCCTCTGGCCACCCCGAGCCGGTCTCCCAAAGTCTCACTCAATCGCAGGCCCTGGCGGAAAAGCTCCGCAGCCTGATCCCAATTGCCCTGCACGTATTGAAGGTTGCCGAGGTTGCGCAGTGTGCCAGCCACGGCCGCCTGGTCGTTGAGCATCTGACTCAGCGCCAGGCTCTGCTGAAAGTTTTGCAGTGCCGGCGCGTAATCGCCTTGTGCCCAGTGGGCAATGCCGAGGCTGTTTAGCGCACGGGCCAGGCCAGTCTTGTCACCCAGTTGCCCAGCAAGCTTGTGTGCCAAGCGGTGAGTAGCCAACGCTTGCGGATAGTTGCCTTGTCCTTGAAAGCGTTCGCCTTGACTGCCAAGCGCACGCACTAACTCAACCGTCACCAACTCTTTCTCCTCCGCCAGCAATCCCGCTCGCTCAGCCTCCGTCTCGGCCTTCACCAACGCTTCTGCCAGATCATTTTCCGCGGGCACATGTCGCCATACCTTCCAGTTACCTTCTTCCCTGACGAAGACAAAATTGTGCACGGTCTGCTGCTCTCGCTTCTGGTAGGTCTTTGGATCGGTGGCCGAGACATTTACCGTCGCCCGCAGGCTGGCCTTTTCTCCGTCTACTCTGACCCGCGAGATCGTCGGCACGCTTGAGATGTAGTCCGCAGTCGCGAACTGGCGCTGCAATTTCTGTTTCAGTGAAGCATAGTCTGGCGACTTCTCACTCCACAGGCTCATCAACCGGTCCAGGTCTTTCGCGGAATAGAGCGTGAAGTACTTCTCCCCCACCGCGCGCGCAGCAGACTCGGCTGCCGATTGAATGGAAAGTGATGATTGAACCTGTGCCAGGGCTGGACTCATGAGGCTTAGGCTCAAGACCAGTGAGAGTAATGACACATGGAACTTAAACGACATAGCACACACTCCCTTCCAATTAGTGAGAGAGCTGCTCACCGCCCGCCGAAAAGATTTTGAGCCGACAGTAATATTGCCGAAAGTTAAACAACTTCCTCTATCGAGATTCGAGAATTGGAGACAACTGGTGAAGTGATTCCTGACTCTGGCTGCTGCTTCGTTAGCCCGAGAGTTTACTCCGACCCCCTGAAAAGGCAAGGCCTTATCCAAACTCATAACTGAGGGGGTGAGAGCCCGATGGGACAAGGTTGAAAAAAAAGAAAGAGAGGACGCCATGAAATTTTCCGACGTGTGCATCAACCGTTCCTTCTGCACCACCGTCGTCCTGCTGGGCATCCTGAGTCTGCTGATCGCTCTGGTTGCTCCCATCAGCCGTTACACCAGGACACAGGTGGTCGAGGCGGCTGGCGAGGCGCTAGCACCCACAAACTGCCCCAAATGAAGCGACACGCGCACGGTTCCACTTTACGTAGACTCCTAACTCGCTTCGCACGTTGCGTCTGCTTGCCTGCAAAATGCCGCGCTGAAAAGAGAGCTGAGACCACGAGAGCAGTAATCATTCTAACTTTAACGCACAAAGAAGGAGACCAGTCATGTTAACTAAGAGAAACATCATAGATTCAAGAACAACGGACACTAAAAACCTCCCCCTCGTACGAGGCTTGAGCGAAACCTCGGGTAAATCTGCCGGCTTCACACTTATCGAGCTTCTCGTAGTAATAGCGATCATCGCTATTCTGATCGGGCTACTTCTTCCCGCAGTTCAAAAAGTGCGCGAGGCTGCTGCTCGCACACAAGCGACAAACATCCTCCATCAGATCGGCGCGGCCTTCAACACATTCCAGAACGAGAACGGCAACTTCCCGCAAACCTGGGGTGTTTTCGCAGATTGGTGCAACCGTAATCTGGACCGTAATCCGGGCTTATGCCCCGCACAATATGCCGAGCTAAGGGCTGCTGGCCAGCTGCACGGCTGGCAGTACTCGATTGTTCTCCCGGCCGTCCAAACAGACCTCCCGAGCTTTCAAATAGAGGCCGAGCCAATCTTTCCCGGCATTACCGGAGCGGTGAGTCTGGTGATAGACCAGAATGGCAACGTCACAGGTTTTCCAACTCCTGGCGCTGATGAAGCCCGGCAACAGATGTTCGCTCGCATCCGTGACAGAGGAGCCGAAACCCTCAGCGACCTGCTGAACATGGATGGGGATGCTCCTCCTCTGGCACGCGCGTACGTTAATTCGCCCGATACGGTCGCTTCCGTCTTCACCATGATTGATGGCAATGGAGACGGAACTGTAGGCCTCGAGGAGATTCAGAATTTCCAGAATTTCGACGGTCGAAACGCAGATAGCCCGGTAACCGGATTCCTTACGTTCGTCGGCAATGAGATGAAGTTGGACGTGCTCAGTCCGGAGTTGAAGAGGACGATCGGCGTTCAGATATCGGACCTTCAGGCGGATCCGACGGCACAACTTTTCTCCTATGGCGGACTTTGCACTTTGACAAAACAGTACGTCAACAAGGAAGGAGTTGCCCACGCCATGTGCGCGAAGTTGAGCGCTGCCGAAGCTGCTGAAGCTCGCGGCGACTACGAAGCTAAGCAGGGTTCGCTTCGAGCCTATATGAATCACGTTGCAGCGCAGTCAGGCAAATCCGTAACCCGCAGAAGGGCGACAACGCTCACCACCCTTGCAGGGACGCTTTGATTCTTCAGTCTCGCATGGAAATAGCAGACCAGTTTCCGCCTGCGGTAGCAAACCCAGGCGGAAGCAACCCCAAATTCATAAAGGCAATCCCTGGAGGAAGATGATGAATACGCAAGAAATGCATGAAGCACAATCACCTAACATTTACAGCGGACCGTGTAAGTCCATGCATACATGGCCGCGAACACGTAGCTTATTGCTCACCGCCTTGTGGTCCTTACTTGTCTTGCTCGCCCTGCCGTGCACATCGTTTTCCCAATCGGCATTAACAGATGACGCCGACACGCAGGGTTCAATCCATAACCTTACTCTCTCCTCCAATGGCAACGTTTATCTCAGGTTTAAGCTGACTTCTACACTGCCAAGCAATACCGCAGGCTCCAGCGTGGCGAAAGCAACAATCAAACTCTACCTCGAGGACGTTAAATCACCGGGTACGGTGGACGTTTATCAGATCAGTAGCAGTTGGAGCGAGCACACCATCGGCTCCGTCTTGCCGTCACTTGGCGGCCTTGTTCAGGGTGGCGTACCCATCCAGTCAGATCAGGAAGGGAAATTCCTGGTTCTGGATGTCACGACTGCCGTCCAGCAGTGGCTGGGTACTGACGGGTCGGGGACTGGCGGGGCGCCGAATCACGGAGTCGCGCTTGTCGCACGCGATGGGGCGAACCTCACCTTCGACAGCAAGGAGAACCCACAGACCAGTCACGAACCCCAGTTAAACATCCAGTTGAAAACCGAGGCGGGTCAAGCAGGGCCTCCGGGTCCGCAAGGTGATCCGGGACCACAAGGGCCACAAGGTCCGAAGGGTGATCGAGGCGATACCGGACCGACTGGCCCACAGGGTTCACAAGGCGAGACAGGTGCAACCGGAGCAACTGGATCTCAGGGACCGGCTGGCCCACAGGGTACGCAAGGCGAGACAGGTGCGATAGGTGCAACTGGAGCAACAGGCGCAACTGGACCTCAAGGACCAGGAGGCCCACAAGGTGCGCAGGGAGATGTTGGACCACAGGGTCCAGCTGGGTCGCAAGGAGCAAAGGGTTTGAATTGGCAAGGCACCTGGGATGCAGCGACGAATTACGTGACGGACGATGCGGTCAGCTTTCAGGGTTCGTCATGGCGTGCCAAACAGGCGAACACGAACGTGCAGCCCATCGAGGGCGCCGATTGGACGATTATCGCCCAAAAAGGCGACGACACCGCGGGCGGCACGGTCACGGACGTAACGGCCAACGCGCCGCTATCGGTGACTAACGGGACAACAACGCCGAACATCTCGCTCGGCATCGTGCCAACTGCGAACGGCGGCACCGGCCTAAATTCGCCCGGCACGGCGGGAAACTTCCTGCGAAGCAACGGAGCATCGTGGACGAGCGGGCCGCTCGCCGCGGCGGACGTGCCGGCGGGAAGTGCGTTCTACGTAAGAAACTCAGGAAGCCAGCAATCGCCGGGAACATTCAACATCGCCGGCACCGGCACGGCGGCCGCGCTGAATGCGAACACCGTGAGCGCGACCACAACGGTGAGCGCGACCCAGTACAACATTGGAGGCGAAGCCATACTTCGCAGGCCTCAGCTCAACTCCGTGGCCGCCGGGCGCGCTGCGGGCGCGGCGATTACCTCGGGAGCAGATAACTCCTTTTTCGGGGCCTTTAGCGGCAACGACACGACGACAGGTTCGCGCAATTCGTTCCATGGCAATTTTGCGGGAGCCTTCAATGTTATCGGCAGCGACAATTCCGCGTTCGGCGACAGCGCCGGTGCTCTTGCGACCGGAAGCGGCAATTCGTTCTTTGGATCAGGTGCCGGCGGGAACACTTCCGCGGCGGGTACCAACAATACGTTCATCGGCCGCGACGCCAATTTCGTCGTCACGCAGAACGTACTCAGCACTAACAACACTCTGTTGGGTGCGAATGCGAAAGTCGACCAGATCTTCAACGCGGCCTCGCTCAACTTCGCGACGGCGATCGGAGCGGGTGCGGAGGTTACCACAAGCAATCGAGTCCAGCTCGGCCGCGACGGCTTCGATTCCGTTTCGATCGGTTTTTTTGCGAACGCCACCGCTACGCAGGTTTGCAGAAGCGGCCAAGTGCTGGCGTTGTGTTCGTCCAGCCGGCATTACAAGGAAAACATCATGCCGTTCGACGCCGGATTGGATATGGTCAAACTATTTCGGCCTGTCACATTCGACTGGAAAGAGCGAGAGGAACACGATCTTGGCCTGATTGCCGAAGAAGTCGCCGAGATCGAACCGCTGCTCGTGACGCATAACCGCAAGGGCGAGGTCGAGGGCGTCAAATACGACCAAATCGCCATGGTCTTGATCAACGCCGTCAAGGAGCAGCAGGCGCAGATCCAACAACAGCAGAACCAGATCGAAACTTTGCGGAAGCAAAACACCGCTTTGAATGCGCGACTGCGAGCCATTGAGAAGAGTTCACGGAAGAAAGTTGCGTTAAGCCGCGTCGTGGTTGATTGTAACGGATTTGAAGCTCCGTCAGGAGCGCCATCGGCTTCGGCGCGAGGGTTTCGACGAATAATACATCGTTATCGGCAGAACTACGGAAACGACGCAGATTCCCGGCAAGCTACTACTGGGCGGTGGTCCAATGATGAGTGGTAATTTTGTTGCCCAATCGTTTAGTTTCTTTCCTTTCTCCGGTATATTTACCGCTAATCTCGTCATAGACGACAACGCCTTGAATACGTGTTGCATTCACCCGTTCACTTATGCAAAGCGTCTTAACCCGATCACCTTCTCCTGGAAAGACGATGGACGACGCGACATCGGCTTCGGTGCCGAAGAGGTAGCGAAAGTCGAGCCGCTTCTAACCTTCAACAACGATAAGGGTGAGCTCGAAGGCAGCCTACTCACTCAACGAGAATTATTCGCCCAGTCAATTGTCGCTGAGATACAGTGGGCCGTCTGGGTAGGCGGGATCTGAACAATCCACTAACTGCCGTTGGTGGTATTCAGAGTGGGTTGCGGACAGTTCCCCATTAGGCTGGACTTGAACGCAACCACCAACTTCCGTTGGTGGGATTCGACTTTTGAGCCAAAGCAGCTGAATTCAGTATCCGCGCAACTGCTCACGATAACCTTCAAAGTTGCGCTTCATCTCACCCATACTGTCCCCGCCGAATTTCTCGCGCATTGCTGAAGCCAGGACAAGCGCCACCATCGATTCGGCGACCACCCCAGCTGCGGGTACAGCTGTGATATCGGACCGTTCGAATCCAGCCGGCTCATCTTGCTTCGTATCAATGTCGACTGAGCGGAGTGGACGGCGAAGCGTTGAAAGCGGCTTCATGTGACCTCGGATGCGCACTTCTTCACCGTTGGTCACACCGCCCTCCAGCCCTCCGGCGCGATTGGTCTCGCGAATGAACGCCTTTGTTTCGTTGTTGTAGGCGATCTCGTCGTGAATCTCTGAACCAGGAAGACTACTGGCTTCGGAGCCGGCTCCGATAGCCACGGCCTTAACCGCCGGAATTGACATCACAGCCTGGGCCAAACACCCGTCGAGCTTTTGGTCCCATGCTGTATGTGATCCGAGTCCGGGAAGAAGCCCACGAACCACGACTTCGAAAACCCCACCCAGCGTGTCGCCGGCTTCGCGCCTTTGATCTATCGACTCAATCATCCGCTGCTGAATCTTTACATCCGCACAGCGCAGGGGCGCCTCTTCGGGAATGGCGGCTATCTGATCCCACGAAAGTTCCATCGGCATATCCGGGATACCACCGAGCTGAATCACGTGACTGCGAATTTCCGCGCCGAACGAGACCAACAACTGCTTTGCCAGGGCCCCGCAAGCGACCCTCGCTGCTGTTTCGCGGGCTGACGCGCGTTCCAGTACATTCCGTAGGTCGCGCGCTCCGAACTTCTGGCCACCGGCAAGATCGGCATGGCCGGGACGTGGCCGTTTTAAGCGTCGAGATTTCTCAGGTTCGATGTCCCGCGGTCCGACGGCCATCACTTCGGTCCAGTTTTGCCAGTCCTTGTTCTCTATCATTAGAGCGAGGGGTGACCCCAGCGTCAGGCCGTGACGCACTCCACTGAGGATCTCCACATGGTCCTGCTCGATCTTCATGCGCCCTCCGCGACCATAACCCCACTGCCGTCGCTTGAGCTCCAGGTTGATCTGCTCAAGATCAACCGGCATTCCTGCAGGTAAACCTTCGACGATCGCAACCAACGCACGCCCATGCGACTCTCCAGCTGTGGTGAAATGAAGCATAGGTTCCTATAAACTAAGCTCGACAAAACGATCCACCAAATCACACGAACTATCACTAAAAGTTTTCGTGTTGATTCGTGTGATTTCGTGGATCGTCTTCTCTAAAGCTCAAAATATCAAATCAACAGTTACAACAAAAGATCTTCGGGAAAGATATTGCCTCTACCTAGAATGCCGGCAGGATCGAATGCGCTTTTCAACGCCGCCATCTCTCTCAAATGTGCTTCACCATACATTTCACGCAAGTATTCGCGCTTGAGCTTTCCGATCCCATGTTCCGCAGAGATTGTTCCGCCAACCTTGACCGCTCGACGTACAAACTGCATATAGATCTCCCGCGCCTTTGCGGCTTCGACATCATTGCGCGGCAGGATGTTTACATGAACGTGATTGTCACCAATGTGTCCGAAGATCGTGTACTTAAGATCACTCGCCCTGAGCGTGTCGTCATAAAAACTCAGCATGCCGGCAAACTCTTCGTCGGGAACGGCCATATCCGTTGACACCTTACGTTGTTTGTAACGCGCAAACCATTCGTTCATCAGCACCGGAAGTTGATGGCGAAACTCGCGCAGTTTTTCCTGGTCCTGCTCGGTAGTGGCAAACCATGACTCATCAGCCAATGCGTGGTGCCGTTCCAAGAGCGCCAGCCATGCAGCCATTAAGGGGTCTTCGCCCTCAGACGTAGTCTCTTGCTCAAAGAAGACTGCTCCTACAGCCCCGGCCGGCACTGCTTCGTATTTCTGACTCAGAAAAGAGAGCGACCCACTATCAAAATACTCGAGGGCCCGCGCGTCGATTGAAGGACGAAGGTTTTGTGCGTCTACCAGCGACTGCTGGTACTGCCGCGTCTTCAAGGAGGCGGAGCGCGCATCCGCGACGAATGCGAGTAGTGACTCATTTGACGCGAAGAACACCACTCCACTCAATAATCCCTCTGGCTTCGACAGCAATTTCACTTCGGCTTCAAGAATCACTCCGAGAGTGCCTTCACTGCCGATGAACAGATCGAGCAGATCCATGCCCGGCGCAACGTAATAGCCAGAAGCGTGCTTGCGAACTCGAGGCATTCGGTATGAAGGTAATCGCGTCTCAATCGCGCGCCCGGAGGAAAGCGGCACCTCTATCCGGCCATCCACTGCCGCACGAAGTTCTCCACGTCGTAGGTCGATTAAGTCGCCAGTTGCCAGCGCAATCCGTAATCGCTCGACGTAGTTCCGCGTTGGCCCATACTTGAAGGTGCGAGCGCCCGACGCATTCGTCGCAACATTGCCGCCGAGGAAACAACTCCGTTCCGTTGGATCAGGCGGATACAGGAGATCCTCAGCTGCAAGAAGATGTTGAAAACGAGCGAGCCGAACGCCGGCCTCGACAACCGCCCGGCCACCACCATCGTCCTTCACGATGCTTTTGATCTGATTCAACCTGTCAGTCGCGAGCACGTAGCCACCGAAAGGAACACGACCGGCAACAGTGCCGGTTCCCGCGCCTGAAACAGTTACTGATGTTCCCTCGCGCGTAGCTCTCGCCAAAACCTCGGCTACCTGTTCCGCGCTCTCAGGAAAGATAACCTGGGACGCGAATCCTCCTGGCAGATAACTCGCATCGGACACAAACGCTTGGATCTCATCAGGGTTGGATTTACTTAGCATCGCTCGGGATTGCCCTCGCTCGGCTCAATGAACTTTTCGCAGTAGTGCTCCATCAGTATGTTGCTTGCTCGGATAGCTGCTCGCGTGTCTTGAGGTCAGTACCACCACGCGGTAGAGACTGTGTAAAAACCAAATTAAGACCGTCAAGCTGAGACTCGGGTAAGGCAGCGACCTGATTACAGAACCAATGAGAGTATCACTCAACTACAGAACAGGAAGCGGTAGCGACCTGGCCGTCTCGGTACCACTAACCCAGTTTGAGTCTGTCGCAACGGCCAGGTCGCTACCGCTTCCTGTTCTGTAGTTGAGTGCATATCGTCAGACGGTAATGATTTCGCGGCCACTCTGTTTTGAGTTTTCACCCACCCGCTAGTAGAGACTGTGGTGGTACTTAACCTCATGACACGCGAGCGAGCCCAGCCCGAACAAGCAATACACTAATGGAGCACGACCTATTTCGCACTAAGCCAGCTGCAGCTCCCGCTCGCGCAAATACTTAATGCGGTCGCGCAGCTCCGCGGCCTTTTCAAATTCGAATCGTTTCGCTGCGGCGCGCATTTCGAGTTCGAGTCGCGTGATGGTAGCGTCGATGTTTGCCGCCGTGTACTCTTCCATCTCCTCGAGTTCCAGGGGAACTTTGAAGTAGTCCGCTTCGGAAGCCGTGATCAGAGTCGACTCTATAGGCTTTACGATGGTCATCGGAGTGATGCCCTGCTCCCGGTTGTAAACCTCCTGGATTACTCGGCGACGACGAGTTTCATCCAAAGCGCGCCTCATGGAATCTGTCACGCGGTCGGCGTAAAGAATCGCTTTGCCTTCCGAGTTTCGAGCCGCCCGCCCAATCGTCTGAATTAATGACTGCTCTGAACGCAAGAACCCTTCCTTGTCGGCGTCGAGAATTGCGACCAGGGAAACTTCCGGCAGGTCCAATCCCTCACGCAGCAGGTTGATTCCGACCAGCACATCGAACTCGCCACGGCGCAAATCGCGCAGAATTTTAATACGCTCCAGAGTTTCTATGTCCGAGTGGAGGTAACGAACTCTAACGTCAACCTCTGTGAAGTATTCGGTGAGATCCTCCGCCATTCTCTTTGTCAGGGTCGTTACCAGCACTCGCTCGTTGCGCTCGGCCCTCCGGCGGCATTCTTCCAGCAGGTGATCGATTTGCCCTTTGACTGGATGTATCTCAACCACGGGATCCATCAAACCTGTGGGCCGGATAATCTGCTCGACAACCTCACCCCCTGACTTGGTCAATTCATAAGGCCCGGGAGTGGCAGAAACGTAAATTGTCTGTCCGATGCGCGCTTCAAATTCCCCGAAATTCAACGGACGGTTGTCCATCGCCGAGGGTAGACGGAATCCATATTCAACCAGGGTTCGCTTTCGCGACTGGTCGCCTTCAAACATGCCTCTCACTTGCGGGACCGATTGGTGCGATTCATCGATTATCATCATCGTGTCACGCGGGACATAATCGAGCAGCGTAGGTGGGGGCTCGCCGGGCTTCTTCCCGGTGAGGTGACGCGAATAGTTCTCAATGCCGCGACAAAAACCCATCTCCTTAATCAACTCGAGATCGAACATCGTACGCTGATGAAGCCTCTGGGCCTCGAGCAGTTTCCCTTCGGCGATAAGCTTCGGCTCCCACCACTCCAACTCCTCGCGAATCGACTTGATCGCGCGCTTAAGGGTGCTCTTCGGCATCACATAGTGACTTTTGGGGTAGATGGGAACACGTGAGGTATGCCGCTGAACAACCTCGCCGAGAAGAGGATCAATCGTGGAAATGGAATCGATCTCATCACCCCACAACTCGATTCTAAACGCCTGGTCCTGGTAACTTGGAAAAACCTCGACCACATCACCGCGCACGCGAAACTTGCCGCGCTGAAAGTTTATGTCGGAGCGTTCATACTGCAACTCGACCAACCTCTGCAACAGGGCCTCGCGCGCAATGCGGGCGCCCGGCTCCAGAAAGAGCAACATGCCATAGTAAGCATCCGGGTCGCCGAGTCCGTAGATGCACGACACACTGGCGACCACGATCACATCGCGCCGCTCGAACAGCGCGCGGGTAGCCGACATCCGCAAGCGATCAATTTCTTCATTGATGGTTGCCTCTTTTTCGATATAGACATCCGATGCCGGGACGTACGCCTCCGGCTGATAGTAGTCATAGTAAGAGACAAAGTACTCGACCGCATTCTCCGGAAAGAGAGACTTGAACTCCTGGTAGAGCTGCGCGGCCAGGGTCTTGTTGTGAGCTAGAACCAGCGCCGGTCGCTGCGTCTGTTGAATCACACTAGCTACGGTGAACGTCTTGCCGCTACCGGTTATTCCCAGCAGTACTTGGTCCTTGGCGCCATCTTGGAGACCCCGTATGAGGGCTTCGATAGCTTGCGGCTGATCACCCTTGGGCCGGTATTCCGATTGAAGTTTGAAAGGCATGCGAGTCTTGAATAGTAAATCTTAAATGGTGAATTGTGAAAAGCCGGACACGATCCAGCCCGTTAGATTCGAAAGAGCAGGCAAACATTGCGCTAAGAATCGGCTCCTGCCGCAAAAGAGTCAGGCCATGAATGAACCGGCTGTTAGGTTCATTCACGGCCTTGATCGTGAACGCTATTTACATTCCCCTCTCAGGCGGCGGGGAGCACTTAACGTGTCTCGTGAGTAATCTGCAAGATTGCTTCCCGCACCGCAGAACGAATTTCGAGAGGCAGCGAACTACGCTGAGCAAGTCCATAAAAAGCAGTTACGATCTTTGATTCTCCACTCAAAGCGAGAAGCTTAATCAGGGCTAGCCGGAGCTGGATATTTGGATGCTCCTCGATTACTCGCATCAGCGGCCCAACCTCTCCTGCCTTGGCCACCAGGAAAAGAAGCGAAAGAGCGCTGTAACTGTCTTCCTGACTATCGCCCGTTAAGGTATCTATCGCATGATCCACCAAGCCAGAGCCCACCAGAGCAGCACCGATGTTGCGGCGCTCTTTAGGGGAACCCTGCAGCAGAGCGTTATTGAAGAATGAGGCAGCCAGGTCGGGGTTGCGGTCGTAAAAAACGCGGACGGCTACCTTCCTGACTTCCGGGGAAGGATCATCTAGCGAGCTATTAAATGGGTCAAAAGAATCACTCTGACCAATGTGTTTGCCATCAGTAGGAGCAGCCGCCGTTAACTGAGTACGTCGATGCGCAAGGTCCGCCGCTGCTCGCCGTAGAACAGCTTGTTGTTGGCGCCAACGTTCGTCCTCTAAGCGACGTTGCTCTTTTGCTTTCGCTGCAGAACCGCTGTTTTCTACCAAACAGAAACCTCTTCCTAATGTCTAATTAACGGCCAAATTAACTACCAAAGTCTAACCTGGCCGTAGTGACAGCTCTCTTCTTACGGTCATGCGCTGGCTTCACCAAATAGCGGCTTAAGCAATAACTCCCGCTAGCCTTGGGGACTGGAATTCACCTGGTTCTCCACACTCTCTGCGTTATCGTCCGCGAAACTTTCGGTCGCGTCGGGCGGGATCACTTCCTGAGGCGTGAACACAGATCGTGAGTTCACAGAGGCGTAAGCTGCCAAAGTTAGCGGACGGCTGGGGTGCAAGAACTCAGTGGGGCTCTCGCTCGAAAGCCTTTGGTCGTCATCCTCTTCTGCTGCCGACTGAAGTAGCTTGAACTTCGTGATGACTAGTCGGCTTACACTGAATCCTATGCCGCTGTCCAGGTCGCATAACTGTTCGGCCAGAATTCTTTGGGACACTCTTTCGAATGCAAGTCGAAGTTCTTTACCTGCCACGGCAGCTTCATCAGCTAAAACCATCTCAAAATCGTGGCCGGCTTGTACTCGCCGGCGAGCGTGATTATGCAGCAAAACTCCTGCTTGTTTATGAACCCTTCCGGTAGCGACCACCACTAGATGGGAGGCTTCCGTCTCGAGCTCCTGGTCGATAGCCCAACGCGCAAAAGCTGGAGTGAGGTCACCATCGCGCGCCATCAAAAGAAATGACTCGCCACAGATGTTGGCCATCATTTGGCCGTAACCATCACCGTTGGAAGGACCGACCGCAATCTCGCTTTCAGGAACACCTAGTTCGCGCAGAAGATAATGGAGCCGGCTAATCAACCAGGAGCCATCTTCCAAAAGCGAGGAAGCCAAACGCGTCGGTGCCAGCACTTCTTCCACTCTCTCATCGGCGACAGCGCAGCCGCATTCGCTGCAGGTTGCGTCGCTAACCGTGACTACGGCGAGGGCATGAGCAGTCGGCAGTCTAAATAAGGCATGACCTGTCTTTCGACAACTTATTTGAACCTCACGGCCTACCAATCCGGCATCCTCGAGGGTTCGTATTGAGGGCCCATAAGATCCGAGTGCGTCGCCAGTAAGGAGCTTCGCGGCATAACCCTCAACATGTGCTTCCTTGGCCCGCCGCAGAAAGATCCTGGCGCTTGCGTCCTCCAACAATGAGGCCGCCCGGATGCGTGTACCCATCGTTTCCTTGCGCAAGCTGGTGTATAAGGAATCGCTATCCTGCTTTGCTATAAAGCGCTCAAAGCCTTCAGGGACCCGTGGTTTTCCATGCTGCCACTGCGGAAGATCTTCGGCATTTTCGGTCTCAATGGCGCTGAATTCCCTTTGAATAAGAACTATCTCGCGCAGCTCGCGACAAAATGCATCAAGTTTCCTGTAGGGTTCAGATGTGCGCGTTTCATAGACAAGGCCGGCGCGAATGACCGGAATTTCTCCCTGGTTCTCATCGAAAACGACAAAGAATACATGATCCGTAAGGCAGAATAGATCGCCACGGACATAAGCTTCCTGGTTTTCAGATTCTACTGAAAGGGCAATGGCGGTTTCCATCTCATCGATGCGCTGGGGGCCCAACAACACGTTGTTGAAGAGATTGGACCTGGCCGTTTGAATTAGTGGAGTTAGATTCTTTTCCCGCAGCCCCTCTATCAGGCGAATGCGTCCTGGTCCATCCAATTTAAGACTTAGAGTCTTGCTCTCAATAAATAACATAGAGCTCACTTTCTCACCTGCCTGGTCAATTTGTTCGGGCCACTACTTTGGCGGACTAACTTTGATCGTAACCATTTCCTGCGTTGCTCCTTTAGGCGGATAACGTCGCTGCCTGGCGATGCGCAAGGCCAGCGCCTCGTATGCCTCCATCCCTGCTCGGTGATTAGCTATTGACGCTTGAGCCACACGGCCACCGTCGATTTGCAAAACGACCTTTACTGAGTGAACCTCGGAACTGGCCTCCTTGGTTTGTTCTTCATAAGCTTTGCTATCTGGTTTGGCTGTCGAAGACGCCACAGCGGCGGCCCGCGGGTTTCTCACCTCTTTTTTATTTATTGATGAGTTTCTGTTTTCCGTTGAAGTAGCTTTCTCCGGGCCTAATGTGGCGTCTTTCCTCTTCGCGACTGGGCGCTGGAATCTTGGATTGTTTGGGAGTTCAGTTTTGGGCAAGCTCTGCGATGTCCCTTCATTGCTTTGCCGCACTGAGCTGTCGTCCTTGGTTTGATATGAGGGCACAGCGGCAGACAAAACCCTCTTCCCCAGTCCTCCTAGTACGGCGATGACGCTGGATAGTCCCAGCAGCAACAAACCCGCCGCTGCCATTGCCAGGATCGGCCGACTGTAGCGATCCGCGGGGGCCGGAGGCAGAGATAAAAAAGCGGAAGCTTTATCAATACTTGTTTTAGGCGCTTCTGCCAGAGGCGCTAAGGGGGATGCGAGGAGCGCCGGTTGCGGCAACGGCTGGCCCGGCGCAATCGTGCTGATTTCTAACTCGTTGTCGCCCCAACAGCCCAGTAATTCAGAGACAACTTTTTGCAGGGAGTGCTCGATCGATCGTCGCGTCGGGCGAATGAGCGGGTTAAAATTGAAAGAAGCCGGAGGTTGAGCGAGAGCTACGCAAACTGCTTGCAGACCGCTCAGTTTATCCAATTGAGCATCTACCAACTCCCCTTCATTAAAAAAAAGGCTAGCCGGGCCATTTGGATACTCAATCAATAATCTCCCGGTCTTTTGTTGGTGACGAAGGATACCAACGATATCGGACAGAGGGTAATCGTTCAGGTGGCCGGTCAAAACCAGGAAGCGACTGTGTTGCATTTGATTGGTCCTTTAGATTTCTTACTCAGGAGCCGATGAGCTTCCGCGCGCCCGCCCTCTCACTTGCAAAAGGGGGGGACTCGGCAAGGCTGGGCAAATTCCGGAAATGTATCAGATAGTTTCTTGGCGAGATCACGGTCAAGGTTCTCAAGAATCCTAAATTCCGCAATCAAGGCGTCCAGCTTCCCCAGTTCTTGATAAGCGATAGCCAGACCATAATGGGCTTTGGCCATATCAGGACGCAGAACCGTGGCTCGCTTAAAGGCGTCGGCGGCATTCTTATTTCGACCCAGCCTAAAGTTAAAAAGACCTAAACCGTAATGCGCTTCAGCCAGATCGGGTCTAAGAAGCGTCGCGTGCTGGAAAGCTTTACCGGCTTCCTGATTGTTTTGGAGCTTGAGGTATGCATTCCCAAGACTCAGATAAACCTCGGCAGAGCGGGGTTCCAATTCGAGGGATCGCTGGTAGGAGGTGACTGCTTCTTTTAAAGCACCCAAATCAAAGTACTCGCGCCCCTTCTCGTAGTAGGCAAGAGCACCCCTGCGGGCAGCCACATCACTTTTATTACCAGTTTCCTTAGGAGCTGGAACCGTACTTCTTGTCGCTTCGACGGAAATGCCATTTGCCGGCGTCAATGAAATCGCCGCCGGTTCCGCTTTGCCGGTCGAAGGCTTAACAGATTCAGCATTGGAACGCGTCAAAGCCTTACTCTCGTTCTTTGCAGGTGCGGGTAACTCAGGCGGCTCACCGCCGACATCAAATAAAAGCGGCCGATCAGAGCCCACTACTCTGGCGAGCCGTATTTCCGGGCTAACCGCGTTTGCACGTCCTGGAAACCGAAAAGATGGCGTGGGCAGCACAATCGGAGGAGGAATAGGGTTGACGATTTTGGCGACGCTGTCATCGAAATAGTACGCCAGTTCCCGATAGGTGACCTCGACCGGCTCATGCTTGATGTTGCCATTTTCAAATAGAACCAGGCTGGTCACCATCTTTCTCCAGTTTCCGAACGTATCAAATTCGTATTTGTAATTTTCCCGGCTAAGGATGGAACCATCATTGCCGCGCAGCGTCATCTCAATGATATGGCCCCTATCGTTATACTTGTACTCCTCCTTGTCGACAGAAGAGCTGGGTACTGGGTAGGTTACGTTGTCAATCCTTTTCCCACCAAGACCATAGGTTGTAACTTCCAACAACTGCGGTGACCCTTCCACCAGTTGTCCCGATCGGAACTCCAGCTTCGCCGACTGAATCTTAACTCTCCGCACCGAGCCTACCAGCCCGTCCTGGTCCTTGGTGCTGTCCAGGATAGTTACGGACGCCGGTTCACCACCGCTAACCGTCTTTTGTGCTTGAACGGGAACAACAAGTGATATGACCGTGCCGAGTACCAACGTGCAAGTGTTGAGTCTTTTCGAACTGCTATACATTCCGCCCCTCCAATTTCAAAGGCCGAAACACCGTCTACAATGCTCCCAGGTCAGATCGTACAACCGAGCGAGTAATGGTAGTGAGTTTGACGAAATTCCGTCCCGGTTGCCCTTAGCAGGGAATACTAAGACCGAGCTTGGTAGTTTATTGTGCCGAAATCACTCGAATCCCACATCTTGTGCGAACTGCGGCGAATCATACAATAAGTTGTTAGAGATTGCCACTGAATTTCTGGAAATACTCATGCAGACTACGCCGCAATTGATCGATTAGGAATCACCAAATTAGAGGGATGGTTTACGGTGCCAGACGCAAAACAAATCGTGATGACTGCCGCAAAAAACAAAAATCGTGAATTGACGACTCCATTCACGATTCTTTAATCCAGTCTGACTAGTGGGATCTACGTTCCAGCAGCTCCCCCTACGGAGTGTGCGTTCTCGCGCGCCTCGCTGCTGATTTGATTCATCGCCTCCATCACGGCTGAGCGAACTTCGGAGGGCAGCGAGCCACGCACCGCAAGTCGCCTGAATGCAGGAACAATGTCTGATTGTCCGCTAAGAGCCAACAGTTTTACTGCGGCCAGTCGGACCTCAACGTTTGCATGCTCCTCGATAGCTTGCATCAACGGTTGGACCTCACCTGCCTTGGTCATCAAGAACAAGAGAGAAAATGCGTCATAGGTTTTTTCCCGGATCTCACCCGTCAAACTGTTGATGGCATTGGTGGCCAGGCCTGAAGACGCCAATGCTGCACCGATTCTCCGGTGCCGACCCGGTGACCCTTCGCGCAATGCCCGGGTGAAGGATGCCGCACGATCCGGCTGCATGTCGTTGAGCGCATGAGCTGCTGCGTTCCGCACATGTATTGATTCATCGTCAAAAGCCCGGGACACGAAGCTGAACACATCATAACCACCACCCAGGGATGCAAGCTCGGCCAGAGCCGCGGCCCGTTCTCGCGATTCGTTGCTGTTGAGTCTTTTGAAGATTTCGAGAGGAATACCGGACTCCTGCTCAGTCTCGTTACCTCTTTCGGGGTCTATTGCGAAAGCAAACGATGGCGTCTGCACGTCTTGATCTTCTTGCAGGCGCATTTGTTCCTGGGATTCCACAAACGGGGGAGACTCTACCTTTGCCAGTCCGCGCGCTTCTTCCACGCCAGCGCGACGATGCGTAAGCTCAATAGCGACCTGCATCAAAGCTCGCTGTTCCAGCTTGAGTCGCTCTGCGGCAATTCGACGGCGGTCTTCGGCCTCTACAGGCTGTTCTTCTTCGCGCTCCGCGTTGACACGAGGTACTTCTTGGACGGTCTCGGGTTCGACGGTCTTTTGAGGTCTGCGGTTTTGTGAGGGAGGAGGAACCAAGGGGACGGGTTCAACTTCATGTTCTGACGACCTGGCAGTTTCGGCCACAAACTCGGATTCGGTAAATCCGACATTACCGGCTTTCTTCGGCTGCACTCCGGTCTCTTTTAGTATGCCGTTGTTACCCTGCAGCCTTGCGCGCCGGTACCTAATTAATAGAAGGGGCAGGATAACGAGTAGGATCGCTGCGACTATAGTTAGTAACCAGCTTCGCGGCAGCAACCGCGCCGAAAATCGACTCCGCACCGGCTGGGTTTGCGAACTTATAGTTCCCTGAGCGGCGGGTGTCGACTGCTGCTCAACGGTCGTAGGCTGACCCGGAGACATCGATGCAAGCAATGATTCAGGTGGACTTGACGCTACAGAGGGCGGGCCCGTGGCAGTGTCGTTAACACCGGATGAAGAGACATCGGAATTCGCCTGGGACACAGTTACACCTGAACGTTGCGGCAGTTCCACGGTGGATTGCTGGGGAGCAAACGTACCTTGGTTTTGAGGCTCAATTGCATTGGCGTTTGAAGATGACGAGTCACGACCACCCGGAGAGTTGCCTATTGAAGAAGCTGGCGACAATCCCGTGACGACAGTTCGACTTCCACTAGGATTCTGTGCACGCCCTGTAACGTGGGTAGGGGTTGCGCCGGTGTTGTCCGATCTCGCGAGAGTGGAAAAAACTACGTCCAATCGATTTGAACGCTGGTCGACGCGAGCCGCCGTTCCCGGTTGCAAACGAAAAGAAATGATCGAACCATCCGCAGCTTTCTGAACTCTTACATCTTCAAATCCAGCCCCGCTCAGATTGGGTACCACGGAGGCGAAATCTACAGCTGGAATCCTCACGTAAAATCGATCTCCACGACGGTAAGCCTCATAATCATCTAAGGCCGAGTCGGAAAGAACTGTTACACGGGAACCTTCGGTCGCGGTGCCGAGCGCAACCGAGGTCACCCGTTTTTGCTTCTCAGACTGTGCGCTACCTAAGGTTGCCCCTAGCAAGGCGAACAACATGAAAGCCACCGCGATGGGAGTAAGCCGCCATCTATCTTTTGCAGGAATCGGGTTGGAATTCTGTTTCATCGGGGCGATGAGAAGATCTTGCCAATGGCATTATGCAGCCGCAGATGCCGGCAGTCCAGAAGATCAATTTTTTCTTTTAATCACAGTTTGTTTCGATTCGCTGCAAGACCTCTACCTGGGCGACACCGTGTAAATGGAAATGCAGTCCCTCTACGATTAGGGCAAAGTGTAGCCTGACGTACTTTCTTTAAGGGCAGCAGATTTGTAAAAAGAGAGGTGAGCCGAAAGAGGGCCAGCAACAAAGTCTGAACAGCGAGCGGTGGAGGGAGGGGATTACAAGGTTGTCAAAATCCCTGCTGTTATCGCTACAGTAGACCGGGGAATTGGACTATTGTTCGTCAGTGAATTTATAGCCAATTCCCCAGACGGTTAGGACCATCTGGGGATTCTCTGGATTATCTTCAATCTTTGCCCGCAGCCGGTTGATGTGAGAATCGATCGTGCGGTCATAGCCTTCATATGAATAGTCCCAGATCTTTTCAAGCAGGTACTTGCGAGGAAACACCCTCCCTGGGTTGGATGCGAAAAGGCGCAGCAGATCAAACTCTTTAGGAGTCAGTTCAACCTGACGCTCTCCGATTGTCACGTCTCGTCGAGCGGGATCGATTCGCAGTTTGCCACGAACGATGGGCGCTTCATCTCTGCTACCGTCAGAATTCGACGCGCTTCTGGCTCGTCGTAAGACGGTTTTGATCCGTGCTTCAAGCTCTCGGAGGCTGAAAGGCTTGGTGATGTAATCATCGGCACCCATTTCGAGACCGAGCACCTTGTCGACGATGTCATCCTTGGCAGTGAGCATCAGTATCGGCAGATAACCGACCTTTTCTCTTAACTCTTTGCAGACCGCCAGGCCGTCCATTTTGGGCAGCATTAAATCAAGCACGACGGCATCCGGAGGGTTTTCCAATGCCGCCTTCACCCCAGAGATTCCATCTTCAGCGGTCTTTACCTGATAACCCGCGCGCGAGAAATATTCGCTGATCGCTGTAGAGATGTTTTCGTCATCCTCCACAACGAGCAATGAAATCTTGCGCTCGCCAGGCTCGACCTCAGGATGGGTGTCTTTGGCTGTTTTCTGTCTGTCAGCGGCTGTTCCCATAGAGTGATCCAGTCTGAAACTGACAAGCAGGAGGCTCAGGGGATTTAGAGCAACGGGATTGGTGCAACTCGAACGCTGAGAATAGTACAAGACAAAAGAGCTAAACTCAAGCTCTAAGTTTCGCGGGCTCAAGGGAAAAGGCCTTCAAATAGGCACTAAAGTAGGTCTCAGATCAGCGGGCTTTAGATTTCTCGCTTACGATTGGTCGCTTGTCTGGTCCACCGCGGTGGCACAGTCACGGCGATTCATGTTAAGTACGTCGGAATGCATTAGAATGGATAAAAAGGAATAAGGAGCTGAATATGAACTCCGGAGAACGAAGCGAACTTATTGCTAAGTATAATGACGGATACAATGAAGTCTGTGACGCTCTAAAGGATTTTCCCACCGAGCTTCTAACGGCTCGGCCCTTGCCGGGAAAGTGGACGGCGCGCGAGATAGTTCATCACCTGGCAGACAGCGAAAGCACTTCCGCGCACAGGCTGCGAAAACTTTTGGTGGAAAGCCAGCCGGTAATTCAAGGTTACGATCAGGACCAATTCGCCATCCATCTCAAATACAATGAGCGGGACATGGCCCCGGCGCTCGACGCATTTCGTGCTGCCCGCGCAACAACTGCGCAGCTGCTCGCCCTCATGTCTGACCACGATTGGCAACGCGCTGGTGAACACACTGAGAGTGGACGGTACACCGCCGAAACCTGGTTAACGATCTATGCCGACCACGCTCACAATCATGCAGCGCAGATCAGACGACTTCGATCAGCTCTCAGCGTTTAGATCGTCAAACATAAATCTCTGGTTAGCTTGACAAAGATTTTGAGCGCGAGCAAAATCCGGCTCGCTCCTAATACAACACTAACTTGACTTGAGCTAACCGCAAATGATGGGTGCCGCTACGCTACTGCAAACGTCTCTTTCCGATCTCAAGTTGGAACGAAGGGGAAAGGTCCGGGATGTCTACGCAGTTGACGACGAACATTTATTAATCGTGGCCACGGATCGCATCTCCGCATTCGATTGCGTTCTGCCCACACCGATCCGGCGCAAAGGTGCAGTTCTGATCGCGCTCTCACGATTTTGGTTTGAAAGGCTTGGTCACGTCGTGCCTAACCACATGGTAACTACTAACGTGGAAGACATGCCGGACATCGTTCGAGGACACTTTGACCAGTTGAAAGGTCGCTCGATGCTAGTCAAGCGCGCTGAAGTGTTTCCTGTGGAATGCGTCGTGAGGGGATATCTGTCCGGGTCTGGGTGGAAGGACTATTTACGCACGGGAGAAGTTTGTGGTCATAAACTCCCTCCGGACTTGCAGGAGTCAGCAGAATTGCCCGAGCCCATTTTCACGCCGTCAACTAAGGCAGAAGAAGGTCACGATGAAAACATAAGCGAGCAGCAGGTTCGCGAGTTGCTCGGCGAGGAGATCATGGTATTCCTCCGTGAAACTTCACTGAAGCTGTACAAAGAAGCCCGAGAATATGCACGCGGTCGCGGAATAATAATAGCGGACACCAAGTTTGAGTTTGGGCGCGGGAGGGATGGCCAAATAATTCTTATTGACGAAGTCCTTACTCCGGATTCCTCTCGCTTCTGGCCATTGGAATCCTACGTGCCAGGAAGATCTCAGCAATCATTCGATAAGCAATTCGTGCGAGACTATCTAGAGAGTCTTAGTTGGGATAAAAATCCACCCCCCCCACCGATACCCTCAGACATAGCCGAGGCGACCACCACTCGCTACCTCGAAGCTTACAAGCTCATTACTGGAAGAGATCTCTGATACGCGGCTTGATTGTCCGATTTTAGTTAATAGCCGGTTGCTAACCTCCGCTGCAGATGCGCACAAAACTTGAAGCTCTGATTGAGGAAATGTTGGACGGCCAGATCTTACTGGACGAAGCCGTTGCTGAATTCGAGAGGATGTACATTGAAAAAGCGCTTGCGCGGCATAAAAAACACCTGTCAAATACCGCCAAAGTACTTGGTATTCACCGTAATACCCTCTCCAAACGTGTGACGGCCTACCACAAGAACACCCGGGCTCTGAGCCGTTCGACCCGGCGCTCCTCCCGCTGACCAATTCCGCAGCTAAGCCCACTGCCCACTGAGGTTGACATGGACTCAAAGAGGCTTTATTCTTGGCACTCATCCACAGTGAGTGCTAATAAATAAAGTGGGCACTGCTCTTAAACCAACCGCAAGAAGAAGTTTACAGCGATACTAGAAGGAGAAAAAAAACTATGGCAACGAATATTAAACCTCTCCACGACCGCGTGATCGTGCGCCGAATTGAAGAGGGAGAACAGGTTCGCGGCGGCATCATCATTCCCGACACCGCGAAGGAAAAACCCCAGGAAGGTGAAGTCGTGGCAGTCGGCGACGGCAAGTACAAGGACGATGGCACCAGACAGACGCTGGACGTCAAAAAGGCAGACCGGGTGCTGTTCGGCAAGTACAGCGGCTCGGAAATCAAGATCGACGGCGAAGAGCTCATGATCATGCGCGAGGACGAGATTCTGGGCATCATCGAACGCGCCGGAGCGGCCAGCGGGACTGGCAAAAAGAGCGGCAAGTAGTCAAGTAAGACTCAGCCGCTTTTTTAATTTAAATAAACAATCAACATTTAGCAGGAGAAAAAGATAGATGGCAAAGCAAGTAATCCATGGCGAGGAGTCGCGCGCCGCGATTTTGCGCGGAATCAACCAACTCGCCGACGCTGTGAAAATCACGCTCGGCCCCAAGGGTCGCAACGTTGTAATTGACAAGAAATTTGGCTCGCCCACCATTACCAAAGATGGTGTGACCGTCGCAAAAGAAATTGAGTTGAAGGATGCCCTTGAGAATATGGGAGCCCAGATGGTTCGGGAAGTTGCTTCCAAAACCTCAGATGTGGCCGGCGACGGAACGACCACCGCTACCGTGCTCGCGCAGGCGATTTTTCGTGAGGGCGTTAAGACAGTAGCAGCCGGCGCTAACCCGATGGCGCTCAAGCGCGGTATCGATAAGGCTGTTGAGCGGGCGGTGGAAGAGATCAAACGCCTTTCGAAGCCCGTCAAAGGCGACATGATCGCACAGGTGGGAACGGTTTCTGCCAATGGCGATCAGACGATCGGAAACATTATCGCTGAAGCCATGAACAAGGTCGGTAAGGACGGCGTTATCACCGTAGAAGAGTCGAAGACGATGGAGACCTCGCTCGAGGTGGTCGAGGGCATGCAGTTTGACCGGGGATACCTCAGCCCCTACTTCGTCACTGACCCTGAGCGAATGGAAGCGACGCTGGAGAATCCACTGATTCTTATTCATGAAAAGAAGATCAGTTCGATGAAGGATCTGCTGCCCCTGCTTGAGCAGGTTGCCAAAATGGGTAAGCCGATGCTCATCATCGCAGAGGATGTTGAAGGCGAAGCGCTGGCTACCCTGGTGGTCAACAAGCTTCGTGGCACGCTGAACATCGCCGCAGTTAAAGCTCCCGGTTTTGGTGATCGCCGTAAGGCCATGCTTGAGGACATCGCCATCATGACGGGCGGCAAGGTGATCAGTGAAGACCTTGGGATCAAGCTCGAGAATGTGAAGCTCGATGATCTCGGCCGCGCCAAGAAAATCACGATTGATAAGGACAACACCACAATCGTTGACGGCGCGGGCAAGGAAAGTGACATGCAAGGTCGTGTGAAGACCCTACGTGCCCAAATCGAGGAAACAAGCTCCGATTACGACCGCGAGAAGCTGCAAGAGCGGCTGGCTAAGCTGATTGGCGGCGTTGCGGTGATCAAGGTCGGTGCAGCCACTGAGACCGAGATGAAAGAGAAAAAGGCGCGCGTTGAGGATGCCATGCACGCGACTCGCGCTGCGGTCGAAGAAGGAATTGTGCCCGGCGGCGGCGTTTCGCTGGTGCGAGCTGCGAAAGCGCTCGAGAAGTTCCAAATCAACAAAGAGGGTGAAGGCGATCCTGACGAGCAAATCGGCGTCAATATCGTTCGCCGCTCTCTCGAAGAGCCTCTACGCCAGATCGTGCAAAACGCCGGCAAGGAAGGCGCCGTCGTGGTCGAGCGGGTTCGTTCTGAGAAGAATGAAAACTTCGGCTTTAATGCACAGACCGAGGAATATGAGGATCTCGTGAAGGCTGGTGTTATTGACCCGGCTAAGGTCACTCGCACCGCGCTGCAGAACGCCGCCTCGATTGCCGGCCTGATGCTGACAACGGAAGCAATGGTTTCGGAGCTTCCTGAGGACGATAAAGGCAGCCCAGCAATGCCCGGCGGTATGGGCGGCATGAGTGGGATGGGCATGTAGTTCTTTAACAAGCCCGAAAAGCAGAGCGGCCTCGCTAACGTTAGCGGGGCCGCCTTTTTTGATTTCGTGGGGAGGCGTCTGCGCCGGCCGTCCCCGGATCTTGACGGTCTCGTGTTATGCGTCAAGTATCTACGCCGCTCATTGCGAGGCCTGGGGGACGATCCACGAAATCACACGAACTGTCACTAAATTATTCGTGTCGGTTCTTGTAATTTCGTGGATCGTCTTCTGTTAAACTCAAAGACACCAGCGAACCTTACCAAATAAGGCTTTTGTATTGACACACCCAATTCAATTCTGGCATATAACGCCGCGTCAACGTTATACAGTTGAAGACCATTCTTGCAGTGTGATTACCACGACCACCGGTAGCTCAGCTCACACCTGAACCACCCAACTTTTACCGTAGAAAGGAGCCCGTTGGTGGCTCGTATCGCATTACCGATTGAACAACTGAAAAACCACTACACAGTCGTCGTGGTGGGTTCAGGTTACGGTGGCGGAATTACAGCTTCGCGGATGGCTCGCGCGGTTGCGCCTGACAATCAAAAGATAACTGTATGCGTGTTGGAAAGAGGTAAAGAGTTTTTGCCGGGCGATTTTGATAAGGACCACAAACTGATCAAACCCGGCCAGTATCCAGACACGGAATTTGAAGCCATGCGCGAGGTGCAGGTGGACCTGCCTCAGTTTCACTCTGGTTCGCGCACGGGGCTGTTTGATCTCCGAATGAATAAGGAGATTAACGTTTTCTTGGGTTGCGGATTGGGGGGCACCTCCCTCGTGAATGCTAACGTTTGTATTGAGGCCGAGGATGCCGTTTTTAAAGCGACCGAGTGGCCTCCGGAGATCAGCTGCGAGCAGGGCTTGAAGGAATTAAGGGAAGGTTATGAGCTCGCGAGGCAGATGCTGAGACCGACTGAATACAAATACAAAACCGAACCCGACAAATTCCCACCGATAGCGAAACTTGATGCACTGGAAAAGTCTGCGGCCCACCTCGGGGCAGCGTTTTATCCGCCGCCGATTAATGTCAATTTTGAGAAACTAACCAAAAACACGAATCAC
Source organism: Pyrinomonadaceae bacterium (assembly GCA_046261995.1). Classification (GTDB taxonomy): domain Bacteria; phylum Acidobacteriota; class Blastocatellia; order Pyrinomonadales; family Pyrinomonadaceae; genus PSRF01. The sequence goes on along the minus strand of JBHENP010000015.1, from coordinate 32,509 downwards.
GTTGGTGTTGAGCAGCATCCATGCGTGGGTTGCGGCGATTGCATGACTGGATGCAATTATCGGGCAAAGAACACCGTCCTGATGAACTATTTGCCCGATGCGAAGAATCATGGCGCTGACATTTTCACCGAGGTTTCGGTGCGTTATATCGAGCGCACAGAAGACCGTTGGCTGGTTCACTACCACTTACTTCACACGGGTCGTGAGACCTTTGATGCTCCGACAATGTTTGTCAGCGCCGACATCGTTGTGCTCAGCGCCGGCACACTCGGGTCGACGGAGATCCTACTCCGGTCTAAACATAACGGCCTTTCCCTGTCGTCGCGAGTCGGAGAGAATTTCTCCGGGAACGGCGACGTCCTGGCATTCGGTTATAACTGCGATGAGGAAATCAATGGTGTCGGCTTCGGCCACCGCTCACCTGATGGTCGCCAGAAAGTAGGCCCTTGTATCACCGGCGTCATCGATATGCGGAAGCAGGCTCAACTATCTGATTCCATGGTCCTTCAAGAAGGATCTATTGCCGGCGCATTTGCTGCCTTCTTACCCAAGTTGTTCGCCGCTGCCGCAGCACTTCTGGGCAAAGACACAGATGAGGGTCTGCAAGATCGGTTTCATGAATTTCAGCGAGAGGTCGAGAGTCTCACTTTCGGTGCTTACCGCGGGGCTGTCCGCTACACTCAGACCATGTTGGCAATGTCACATGATGATGCGAAGGGGCGGCTGTTTCTTGCGGACAATCGGCTTCGGATATCCTGGCCCGATGTAGGCACTCAACCAAACTTCACTCGAGTAAATGAAAAAATTAAACAGGCCACTTCGGCACTTGGAGGCACGTACCTGAAAAACCCCCTCTCCAATCAGTTCATGGGGCAAGATCTGATCACGGTTCATCCCTTAGGTGGCTGTATTATGGCCGCTAGCGCAGAAACTGGCGTCGTAAATCACTTAGGTCAGGTTTTTACAGGAGCCGAGGGCACCGCTGTTTATGAAAGCTTGTACGTCAGCGATGGCTCAGTTATTCCTCGTGCTTTGGGCGTAAATCCGCTGCTCACTATCTCGGCTGTGGCCGAACGGTGCTGCGCGCTCATGGCGAAGGAGCGCGGCTGGGAAATTAAATACAAACTGACTCCGAGAGAATTATCAACATCTGCACCCTCAAAATTAGGGATCAGATTCAGCGAAAGCATGAAAGGCTACTTTTCCACGGCGGTTACTAGCAATACCGATGAGGCGTTCCAGGAGGGCTCCGACCAGGGGAGAAAGGATAGCTCCTCACTTCAATTTGTTCTGACTATCATCTCCAACGATCTGGAACGCACCATCTCTGACGTGAACTATTCTTCGCCCATAATCGGCACTGTTACTGCTCCGGCTCTGTCTCCCACCCCTCTAACAGTCACGCACGGAGAGTTCAATTATTTCCTGGAAGGCGCGGACGGCTTAAAATCCATGGGTCTGCTGGGCAGACTGCTCCGCTTTCTAGGGTTCTCCGGGACGAGGGCTTCGGCTGAGAACAAGCGCATGCAGTACAAGATGCGGCTAACTTCCGGGGACGGTACGATCTTTTATTTTCATGGCTTCAAAGTAATTCACAACGATCCCGGCCCTGATAGCTGGTCCGATGCTACCACTCTCTACATCACCATCTATCAAGGAGAGAACATGCAGGGAAAGGTGTTTGGCAAGGGGATTATGAGCATACCCTTGGCGTCCTTCATGCGCCAGATGACCACTATGCAAGTTACGAATGCGAGAGGCCTCGCCGAACGGTGGGATGCGATGCTGCGTTTTGGGCGCTTCTTTGGTGGTCAACTCATGGATACCTACGGAGCAAACCTCGTCTAAGAAGCTGACGCGATGTCTGTGATTTCACCGACGCCAACTGAGGCCGAACAGTATGGCGGAAGCTGCCGGCCGAAAACCTCCGCCAATACGGGAGACCTCATCATGACAACACCAAAAAAACCCGGAGTCAGTTTTAACGAGACGATGAAAGGTGGCTTCGCGCTAGGCGAGACCGATCCGAAGAAAGGCGAAGTGAAGGGTGATGCTGCTGGGGCCAAGCTCGCAATCCATTGTGATATTGACATTGCCGACTCGTATGGCTTTATCGCCGATCCTCAACACTATGCACCAATGCACGGTCACGTGGACTTTCCACCCTTCGGTATAAACATCCCGGCCCCAACCGGTCTCTTCAACCTGTTCAGCCCAGGCGACAATCCCAGACACAAGCAAATGATCTACGAGTTAGGCTTTGAACACGACGGTCAACAGTATTACGTTGCGGGAAAAAAAGAAGTACGCGATGACCCGGGTATCGACATGTGGGACGACATCACCACCTGCTTGACACGACTGCACGAAGGCACGGACAAGAGCGGTCGGGTGGTGGGAGCCGGCGTCATCTACATCAAGAAGGAGCAGTTGTTAAATCTGATTCCTACCATCCGCGCCACCAACACCAACTCAAAGCAAGAAAGCCTCAAAGTGCTGGCAGACTTTGGGAAGTTCTTCATGGGTTCTATCTGGGAAACTCATTCGAAAATCTAGGCTGTGGTTGCTCAGCGGAATTTTCACGCAAACGCAAAGGGGGCAAAGACGCAGAGAAGAATAGGGACATAAAGGTCCTCATAAGATGTTTTGGTTTTATCTTCTTTGCGTCTTTGCCCCCTTTGCGTCTTTGCGTAAAATTACTCTGGTTGCCCTCAAGGCGACTAACGGCGTCGCGAATCGGGCCTCAATGATTCGGCGGGACTTCTTTCCGTTTTCGAGCGTCAGTTGAGGATAGGTTAGCTTTTCGCTTTTTAAATTCTTCACGGCGAGTTTGGTTTCAACGGCACGTATGTCGTGCTCCTTCCCTTCTATCTCCATGAATAGCCCAAACGGAAGTTCATCGATGACGATTTCCGCGTTCCCCAACACCCAGGTCTCCCGCCGCTTTTCGTAAACCATTGTGGGCGTGAAGCCAAGAGCCGCCAGAATGCTGTTAAGAGCGTCGGGATCGTCAACCTCCGTCTCATCTTCGAGTTGATGTTTGATCGAAGAGGCACGGGAAAGACGTTTCTTGTAGGTCAGGATAGCGCTTTCACCCACACGTCGCAGGCGCAATACGCTTCGGCCCAGGGCCAGACCCTTGCCCCCGTACAACGTGTTCTCCTCGAATTCCTCGCCCTGCAGTTTGGCGCCAATTTCAGGCAGGCGTCGTCTGACAAATTTACGCTGCTCCCTTGTGAGGCGATACTTTTTCTCGATCTCAATGGGCATGTGGGAATTTTAGATTTTGGATTTTAGATTTCACACAACGAACGCGAGCAATGTTCCGGATACGCGCTCACGCCAATCTACAATCAAAAATCAAAAATCAAAAATGTCATTGCTTCACCCAGTGCCAGACTTCCGGAATTGTGGCGCGCTTGCCATACATCAACATACCAATTCGATAAATGCGCGCGGCGACCCAGGTAAGCAGGATCATTCCGCCGAAGCCAAGTAATAGTGAGAGCCCGATCTGCCAGAATGGTACCGACTGGGAGACAATTCGTACCGGCATTATCACCGGGGACGAAAGCGGAACGATCGAGGCCCAGAATGCCATGGTCGATTCGGGACTGCGAACAACGGGAAACACAAGGTAGAAGGAAAGAATGAGCGGCACGATCGCCACCAGCAGAAAGCCCTGGCTTTCGTCATAAGTCCTCACGATCGACCCGATTACTGCATACACGCTGGCGTACATGAGGAACCCAAGCAGGAAGAAGAGTACGAAGAATACGACGTTAGCAGCCGAGAGTGGTGGTAGTTGCAAATCCACGCCCTGGCCTTGCAGCATGGCAATGCCGTAAATTGAGAATCCGCCAATAAGGATTCCCCAGATGGCAAACTGCGTGAGTGCGACCAGGGAGACTCCCACAAGTTTGCCAAGCATCAGGGGAAACGGGCGCACAGAAGAGAACAGGATCTCAGCAATGCGAGTCTCTTTTTCTTCCATAACTGCCGAGAGAACCGTACCGCCGTACATCAGTATCATAATGAAAATCAGGAACCCGACACCGAGCACCATGAAAAAAGCCTCACCGGAATCCTGTTCTTCAGTCTCAGCGCCGACCTTGAATGTATTCATGGTCACGCGTTTCGACATTTCCCGCAGGAGGTTTTTATCCACACCCGTGTCCGCCAGCCGCTGCTCATTCACGGCTCGGCTCAGGCCCTCCTCAATCCGCATGGAGTTGATGAAATCGCCTACGTTGCGTCCGTAGTATTCTGCCTTTCTTCCACTCAAGATATCGGACGGAATTACCACGTAGCCATCTAGTTCTTCCCGTCGCACACGTTGATTCAGCTCGCGCTTGAGGTCTTCGAGAGGACGCCCGGCTGGGTCAACTCTCTCGATTTTGAAATCTCCCTTCATTGCCTTACCCGCCCGACGCGCTCGTTCCTCAGGACTCTTACTCATGTCCATTGATAGGCCGCCGGGCAAAGTTGATTCGGATCCCTCGCTGTCCTCATTGATAATGGAATCCCGCACACGATCGAAGATTCTCGCTGTCTGGTCCACGACAGCCAGACGCGTGGGCGCACCGGTCTCTATCATGGCAATTAACACCGGCACAACCATGAATGCCACCATGACGATCGGCCCCAGGATGGTAGAAAAAATAAAGGCTTTCGAATTAACCCTGGTCAAATATTCGCGCTTAATGATGGTCAGGAGTTTTTTCATGCACCTCCACTTACCTTTTCTATAAAGATGTCGTGTAGGGTCGGCTCGACTAGCTCAAATTTCGTAATACGAGCGCCTGATTCGAGCAATCGCTTTAGGACAACCTGCGGATCAACACCTTCCGCCAGCAAGGCCTCAACTTCATCACTCTGCCGTTTGAAACTGGAGATAATGGTTCGGTCGTCCAAAACGCCGTCTCCGCCCTGAGCCCGCAACGCTACACTATTGCGGCCGAAGCCCCGCTTAACATCTCTAAGACTTCCTTCCAGAACTTTCTGGGAGCGATTGATCAGACAGATGTCGTCACAAATCTTTTCAGCTAACTCCATCAGGTGGGTAGAGAAAATGATTGTCTTGCCGGCTTCTTTAAACTCCAGGACAATCTCTTTTAGGAGTTCCATGTTGATAGGATCAAGCCCCGAAAAGGGTTCATCGAGAATTAGCAGATCAGGGTTGTGAACAACCGCTGCGATAAACTGAATCTTTTGCTGCATGCCTTTTGAGAGCGCTTCCGCCTTCTTGTTTTTCCATTCAACGAGCTTCATTCTCTCAAGCCACCGGTCAACGGCTTCCTGGGCTGCCCTTCCCTTAAAGTCTTTTAATTCGGCAAAGAACAACAGCTGATCGCCGACTCTCATTTTCCGGTACAGACCTCGCTCTTCGGGTAAGTAGCCAATACGGTTTTGGGATTCAGCGTTCATTTCCTGCCCGAACAGTTGTATAGCTCCCGAATCTGGAGCAGTTATATTAACGATCATGCGAATCGTCGTAGTCTTCCCGGCTCCATTCGGACCGATCAGTCCGTAGATCCTGCCTGCCCGGACAACCAAACTGAGATCGTTCACAGCTTCAAAATCACCAAATCTTTTGGTCACGTGATCCAGGCTTACCGTCGTGTGTGCGATGTTCATTGGGCGATGGCTCTTTCTTGATAACGGTGCAGCTGAATTCTTCGTGCAGATATCTAAAAATCTATACGGATAAGTAACCGGCAGGGTTTTTGTGTTGCGCTATTGCTCGGATCTGATACATAGTTACCCAACCCTGCGGAGCGTGAGGATGAAATGGAATTCACCTCTTCGGCTGCTCGAAGCAAGCGTCTCCCCAATCAGCGACTTGCCTGCACTTTCTGTTAACGAATCATGCCTGCCCGCACTAGTTTGATCAAGATGACGTCAGTGCGCATCTTGATCTGCCTTCTAGCTCTCTCGCTCAATACCGTGGGCCAAACCGGATCGCGCCCACAAGATCAATCCGAAGTTGTGCGAGTGTTTACGGATCTTGTACAGACCGATGTCATGGTTTTCGACAAGGAGGGGCGTTTCGCAGAAGGCTTGAAACGGGAAGACTTCGAACTACGCATTGATGGAAAGGTGAAGCCGATCGAGTTTTTCGAGCGGATCTCAGCCAGCAGGGTCAACGAAGAAACCCAGCTCTCAGCCGCACGGGGAACCTCCTCTGCAAGCAAGATCGGCCCACTGGGGGCGGTGCCACTGGATCGTGGCCGGACAGTTTTCTTCTACCTGGATGACCTGCATCTTGCGCCGGGAAGCCTCGCGGCTGCGCGGAAAGTGATCGCTGACTTCATCGAGAAGGAGATGAATCAAAACGATGAAGCCGCAATCACTTCAGCCAGCGGTCAGGTAGGTTTTCTTCAACAGCTCACCAGGCAGAAGGCGGTGCTGCGAACGGCGCTGCAACGGGTCAAGTATCGGGCCTATTCAGTTCGAGATTCCGATCGTCCCGCAATGACGGAGTATCAGGCCCTGTTAATTGACAACAATGATACCGATGTGTTCGGGTATTTTGTGGACCAAGTAATGCGGAACAATCCCGGCATTACTCAGCAGATCGCGGAGACCATGGTCAGATCGCGCGTAACTCCGATTTTGCAACAGGCCTCTAACATTACGCGTCACACCCTTTCGGGGCTTCAAGAACTGGTCAAGACTTCCAGCAAATTGCCCGGACGTAAACTCGTGTTCTTTTTCTCAGACGGTTTTCTGCTTGACCATCGCAACTCAGACTCTCTGTCAAATATCAGAAAATTAACCAGCGACGCCGCGCGCAGTGGTGTGGTGATCTATTCTTTGGACGCGCGTGGGCTGGTCGCCAGCGTATCTGACGTCAGCGTTGAATCCGCTTTCGATGTTACCGGTCGACTCGATCGAGCTACTCATGGTGAGTTGACGGCCACCCAGGACGGGATGAACGCACTGGCACGCGACACCGGAGGAAGACCTGTCTTTGACACCAACGCGCTAGGAACTGGTTTGTCGCGCGCGCTGCAGGAAACTTCTGTCTATTATCTACTCGCCTGGAGGCCGAATCGTGAATCCCAGGAAGGCAAGTTTCGTCGTCTTGAAGTGAAGTTAATTGATAAGCCAAAACTTACGGTGCGGGTACGTCGTGGGTTTTACGACGCCGAGCCTGCGCCCGTTGAGGACAAGGCGAAGAACCGAAAGATTGACGAAAAATCGCCGGAAGTGCAGTTGAGCCAAGCCCTCGGAGCCGCGTATCCAGATCGCCAGGTTCCGATCGTGCTGAACCTAAATTATGTTCATACTCCGGACAAGAGAATGATGCTTTCAGCTTCATTGAAGATCGCGGCAGAGTCTCTTTCGTTTAGCCCCGAGGACGGTAAGCAGAAGGCAGCCGTGCAGATCGTTGGCTTGTTCCTTAATGACAAAGGCCAGTCTGGCGCACGCTTCACAGAACGTCTGACCATGACCGCCCTATCCGAGAGTTCTTTAAAGAATTCGGACGCGAGCATTGGATATGTGTTTCCAGTCTTTCTCCAACCAGGACTCTATCAAGTTCGAGTCGCCGCACGTGATGAGAAGAGCGGGCGCACCGGCAGTGCCAACGAGTGGGTTGAGATCCCTGATCTTTCAGGCGGGAAACTCACACTAAGTAGTTTAATAATTGGGCGGCACGCAACCACTCCCACTACGAATACTTCAGGCAACGGCCAAACGCCGTCCGAGACGGTTAATTTGAACATCGACGGCCAGTTTCAGCGAAACTCTATGCTCCGTTTTGTCTTCTTCGTATACAACGCGGCGCGAGCGCCGGCCAACTCAAATCCGGACGTGGCGGCTCAAGTGCAAGTCCTGCGTGACAACCAGCCGGTCATCACCACCGCTCTCAAAAAGATCTCGACCGAAGGAGTGGACCTTGATCGGCTTCCTTACGCCGCCGATCTGTCTCTAGCGGATTTACCCGCGGGTCAGTATGTGCTGCAAGTGACGGCCGTAGACCGGGTATCAAAAACAAGTGCCTCCCAACAGAACCGATTCTCAATTCAATAACTCCAGCTTTGGAGACCCGGTAACGGACACCGCCCCTATCTGTGACCTATATCCGCTTCCGAAATATGTAGCATAGACTTTTAGTCTGTGTGGCGGTCTCGGGATCACCCGACTTTGAAGTTATGGTTAACTGGCAATCACAGATTAAAAGTCTATGCCACTGGCAACCATCGTGACTCCCTGGAAACCGACAAGAGAACAGATACTCGCAGCTGAGCGCAAAACTGTTCGCGATGTGATTGCGCCCGACCTGCGAGTACTTTTCAGCGGAATCAATCCCGGACTGTACACTGCAGCGGTAGGCCACCATTTTGCGCGTCCCGGTAATCGATTCTAGAAGGCGCTACACGACTCGGGATTTACGGAACAGTTACTGTCTCCATTTGATGAGCGCGACTTGCTGAAGAGTGGTTACGGCGTCACTAATATCGTTGCCCGCGCCACGGCGACAGCAGATCTCTTAACCAAAGAAGAAATAATTCAGGGAGGCAACGGCTAAGAACGAAGGTGCGGCGCTATCGTCCCGAGATTCTGGCGATCCTTGGTCTAGGGGCCTACCGCTTCGTGTTCAATCACCCAAAAGCAATCGTCGGGCGTCAGGAATGCAAGATCGGCGACACAATCGTCTGGGTTTTGCCCAATCCGAGCGGCCTGAATGCGAACTACCAGCAGGAAGACCTGGCGCGTCTCTTTCGCCAATTGAAAGCCGAGGTGGGCTAGAGAGGTGTTGTCCTGATTCTGCACTTCCTACAAATACGACAACCACCAATTCCTCCGACGCTGCTTCACCCCTGCAAACCATCTACACACTGGGTAGAGCAGAAGGACTCCCACAATCCAGCAGCCGTAGACGACCGCCAGGTTGAAACCGCTTCCAGGGGCGGGTGGACCGGGGAATCCGGTCTGACTGTCAAACATCCACTTAATTGGTTTGCCTGCGGCGAGGTGCACAAGTACCGAAATGAAGTGGGCCGTAAGCCATTGCAAGAGATAGAAGAAAAGCGGCACGCGACCGAAAGTAATAAAGGCATTTCGAATCTGGCCACCAAGAGACTGTCGAACACGCTCAGGCTCTGTAGGCGCATTCTGGTTCGATTCGAACCATGCCAATGCGAACATGGCCGGTCCAAGTGTCATAAGTAGAAATAACAGCGACGGCGGATACTTCGTCGTGTTTAGCCATGAGAGAAAGGTGAATACTGCCGAGTTCTGCGAGGACCAGTAAGAATGATCGCCGTATAGATTAATACCCCTGAGAATAATGAAGAGCGCCGTCCCCACACTTCCTATGGTTATCAATATTCGCCTTCGTCGCTGAGCATCCAGTTGGTAAAGCGCGCCGAATGCGTAGCCGGCAGCCATTACCCCAACCCAGGGGATTAGCGGGTAAATCACGGCCACTACGGGGCTGGGAAATCCGAGAACAGGAAATGCTTCAAACGGTTGGTGCAATATGAAATAGAGTTTCGACCAGTAGCTGGGAACCGGACTATCCGGACCCTGCCAACCACCTTGCACCTTATAACGATCCAGCAAATTGTGGAGGGCAATCATCCCAATGCCGAAGCCAGCTACCACGCGGAGTGGCAAGTGGATCAATGCAGCCAACAAAATCATGGAGACGCCGATGACCCAGATCACTTGCATGACGCCCAGGAATATATAGTTCATGTTAAAGAAAACGCTGATGCGCACGACGGTAAACTCCAGTAGAATTAGCCAGAGTCCTCGCGTAATCAAAAAGCGCGACAGGTCTCTCTTGCTCATACCGCGAATCAACTGCAAATAAGCTCCCGTACCCGCGAGGACTACGAACACCGGTGCGCAGAAGTGTGTAATCCAACGAGTGAAGAAAGGTACCACGTTGGTACGTGACAGATCTGTGGGGTCGATGCCCTGCAGAAAGTCACGGTGAACAAAGTCGCGTGTGTGATCGAGCATCATGATCACCATCACGAAGCCGCGCAGCAGATCAATGGAGTTTATGCGCGCCCGCTTGGGCCTCAAGTGCTCAGGTTCAGAACCGCTCATCACGTTGGGAGTCAACTTAGGTTCAGAGGGTTGGGGGAAGTAGTCTGTGACATGACGTTTCTCTAGACCGCACGGTTTTTGGGGATTTTGCGGCTTCGTCATAGTCAGTGCAAGAGTAAAGGGTTACGCTGGAATCCCGCGGACGCCGCCGCACCTTGCTTCTGGCTTCAAGATTCTGTAGAAGTTTCCATTACTTCGGGTTTACTCTCCCTGCCGCTCAACCGCTGAGAGGCTGATTATTAACCGCACTCGGCCGCCCCCAGCTGGCTAAGCTGCCGAAGCGTTTCATTGGTAGTCAAATCACTTAAAGAAGAAGGTAATCCATGCAATTGCGTTTCAAAGCCTGTATTAGTCTCAGTTTGTCGTCTGTTTTGTTGCTTTCGGTGTGGTCGCCGGTCTTCACTCAGACTCCCCCGCAGAATCCACCGACAGCGGCGCAGGATGAAGTATTGCGGATTAGTACAGATCTGGTGCAAACAGATCTTGTCGTTCTCGACAAAAAGGGCCGTAACGTTAAGGGCCTCGCCAAGGATCAATTTGAGCTTTTGGTCGACGGACAGACACAGCCTATATCCTTTTTTGAGAGCGTCGAGACCGGAAGCACAAAGGAGGCCGCACAGCTTTCGGCTGGGCGTGATCAGGGTTCAGTGCCAGCCAACACTCCGCGGCCCGCAGCGCTAATGCCGCCAATGCCCGGACGGTCATTCATCTTTTTTGTTGATGACTTTCATCTCTCTCCGGAGGGCGTTCAACGAACGGGCGAGCTGCTAAATAATTTCGTGAATCAAATGGGCGAAGATGATCGGGCACTGGTGATCTCACCCAGCGGACAAATAGGTTTTCTGCAACAGTTGACCGACTACAAACCCGCACTTAAGTTAGCTATCTCCCGAATCAAATACCAGGCCCAGGCTGCTCCCGTCTCCACCAATCGCAGACCTATGACCGTTTATGAGGCCCTGGCGATTGAACGCAATCAACGCAACATAATCGAATACAAGACCAAGGAATACATAGACGACATGGGTTTGGCGCGCATTCCGACCAATCCACAACCGCGCAGTAGCGCGCCAGGTAGAAACGAGCCACCAAGAGCCAGCGATTCCGACGGAACCTACCGCCAGATGACGGCTGAAGTTGCTATCAAAGGCGAAGCCCGCAACATCATGTTGCATGCCAACAACGTCACCGAGGCCGTTCTGGGTGCGCTCGAATATGTGGCCCGGGGTGCGGGTTCCCTCCCCGGACGAAAGCTTTTCTTTTTCATTTCTGACGGCTTTGTTCTCGACACGAGACACGCGAAAAACACGGACCGCCTTAATCGCGTAATCGATACCTCCGCGCGTACCGGCGTAGCCATTTACACGGTGGATTCAAGAGGTCTGACGGCGGGTAATGTTAGCGCCAGCCAGGATACGTTCGCAGACATATCTGTCGGTGCTGTCGGCGGTGCGAGCCATGACCCGTCCACTGATGGCACGACTCTGTCCCTTTCAAACGATGCCGCTACGAAAGAAATTCTGCGTACTATCGCTGCAGACACGGGCGGTCGCGCCATTCTTAACCGTAACGATTTAGAATCCGGCATCAACCAAATCCTCAGAGAAACAGAATCATATTACGTGTTGGCATGGAAACCTTTGGCAATTGAAGCAGGGAAACCGAAGTTCAGCACCTTGAAAGTCACCGTCAAAGGACAACCGGATTTGCGAGTGCTCTCGCGTAAAGGTTTCTATACTGCAGCACTCGCGCCTCTCCCAGAGGAAACCAAACCAGCGCCCAAAGACAACAAGGCCGTGGCGCTCAAGCCTTCAGAAACAGAGTTGCGCGCGGCCATTACCTCAGCTTTTCCGCGCCGTCAACTTGGGCTCTCAGCTTACACGACATATTCAAACGAGAGCGGCAGCACCTACAAAATTATTACTTTCGCAGATCTTTCAAACTATCAACTCATCCGCGGGGCCGGTGCTAAAGCCGGTGAAGTAGACTTCTATGTCACGCTGCTGGACGATTCAGGCAAGTCCGTTACCAGCGTAGGGCAGAAGGTAAACATCGGTGAGTCGAGCCCGCAGCCTTTTAGACTTGCCGCTACGCTTCCAAACATGCTGCCGCCCGGTCTATATCAGGTGCGCGTAGCCGCACGAGACGCGCAGTCTGGACGTGTGGGCAGCTCGTTCCAGTGGATTGAAGTACCCAAGTTCGAGCCAGGAAAACTCGCAGTGAGTAATGTTCTTCTGGCTGAGATTACGGGCAAGCCTGGTGAGACCCCGGCGCTGGATGTAGAACGCAGATTTGCACGCGCGTCGAGCATGCTCATACAGATGTTCGTCTATAACGCACGGCCAGCCGGTAATGGCTCGCCTGATGTGGCTGTCACGCTCCAGGTGCTGCAAAACGGCAAGCAGTTAATAGCGGCACCTCCACAGCCGATCTCGACAGCAGGGATAACAGACTTGACCCGTTTGCAATATGGGGCAGAGATTCCACTCTCAAGTTTCTCCCCCGGGCGTTACACATTGAAAGTTACGGCCGACGATCGCTCAGCCAAAACAAGTGCCTCACAGCTAATCAATATAACGATCGAATAGTACCTGCGATTACTTGAGCTAACGTCCGCTAATAAATCACGAGGCGCTGTTTCACGACATGAAAACAGCGCCTCCCTCAATTAGTAAATACTCCTACCCTTTAAAGCTCGATTTGCAAGGCTGAGATGATCGGCTCAAAAGAGAGCAGCTCTGCAACGGCCTCCTCGCTGAGCGGGGCATCGGTTTCGATCAACGCCAGGGCCTCGCCACCACGCTCGCGACGCCCAAGATGAAAGCGACTTATGTTAACCCCACGTTCACCCAGCGTTGTCCCTACTCGACCGATAACACCTGGCACGTCCTGGTTTCGCATCACCAGCATGTAACCCTGGGGTATCGCCTCGATATGAAATCCATTTAGCTCCGTGATTCGACCTTGACGTGCATGGTCACCATATCCAAAAAGCGTTCCCGAAAGGCTTTGCTCGCTGCTGCTGGTTACTACATGGGTGCGAATCGCCGGGACCGAGTCGGTTGCTGAACGGAGATAGGTTGTGTTGATGTTGATGCCTCGCTCCTCGGCTATCAAGAATGCATTAACAGCATTGACGCGCGCGCTGACGTCTCGCAATAGTCCGGCGAGAAACGATCTGGTAACCGGGGCGGCGTTTAAATCTACAATCTCGCCGGCGTATTCAATCCTCACTTCCCTGACCGCCCCATCAACCAGCTGTGCCTGGAAGCGCCCGAGGCTTTGTGCAAGTTCAATGTAAGGCTGCAAGGCGTTTAGCTCTTTTGCTCCCAGGGCCGGAATGTTTACTGCACCTCGCAGAGCACCGCTGAGGAGGTAATCGCGCATCTGTTCAGCAACCGTGAAGGCCACACCTTCCTGAGCTTCGGCAGTAGAGGCCCCGAGGTGCGGAGTGGCTATTACTTCATCAAGGGCTAGCAATGGATGGTCGGCTCGGGGAGGTTCCTCAGTAAAAACGTCGAGCGCCGCGCCCGCCACCACCCCGGAGTTGATGGCCTCCAGTAGTGCCTCCTCGTCAACCAAACCACCCCGTGCGCAGTTGATTATCCGTACGCCTTTCTTCATTTTGGCAAAGGCTTCCTTGTCAACTATAGCGCGCGTCTCGGCGGTTAAAGGTGTGTGCACGGTAAGGAAGTCCGCGCGCGCGAAAACGTCGTCCAGTGAGACTGCTTCGATCTCTAGATCACGCGCCTGCTCAGGCGCGATGAACGGGTCATAAGCGACTATGTTCATTCCGAACGCCCGTGCCCGACTGCTCACGGCGCGACCGATACGGCCCAGACCGATGATGCCGAGCGTCTTACCCTGCAGCTCGACGCCAATAAAACTCTTTCGCTCCCATTTACCCGACCGCAGGCTGCTGTGGGCCTGCGGAACCCGACGAGCCAGCGCAATTAGTAGCGCCATCGTGTGCTCTGCCGTTGTGATCGTATTGCCGTCGGGAGCGTTCATAACCACAATCCCGCGTGCGGTTGCCGCCGGCACATCGATGTTGTCTACACCCACGCCAGCTCTTCCCACCACTCGCAAGTCTGGCGCCGCGCCCAGGACATCAGCAGTCACCTTCGTTTCACTCCTGACTACCAAGCCTTCGCACCCCTGCAGCGCAACAATGAGATCGTCACTGGAAAGCTTGGTCTTTTTCTCCAGCAAAAACCCGGCAGCTCGGAGAGGCTGCAGACCCGTGTCGCTCACCTCATCGGCGATCAATATTTTCGTGTCAGTCATGGGTTCGCGGATTATAGCGGTTTTTATTTCTGGATGCCTCTGGCGCAAGGTAGTGATAAACTCATGGCCAGCTTTACAAATCAGATATGTCTGTTCAGAAGGTACCATCCCAACTGCCGAATCTCTGCTCTAAGGGAGACCAGTACGAGTGATTACAACTGTCTGTTTAAATAGCAACTCGAAGAAGTTTACCGAAAACTGTATTGCAGCAGACATCAGCGAACTACGCCTGGAAGAGGGCAACGTCATCTGGGCCGACGTGAGCGATCCGACCAGCCGGGATTTTGAAGAGCTCGCCGAGGAGTTCGAATTTCATCACCTCTCGATTGAAGATTGTCGAAACGCGCATCAGCGACCCAAGGTTGAGGAATTTGCCGGTTACTATTTTATTGTGCTTTATGAGGCTGAATTAGTTGGAGAAACCGACCGGCTCGAGTTACGTGAGCTAAACATTTTCCTGGGCAAGAACTACCTCGTCACAGTTCACAGTCGGCCGATTCGGGCGATCGAAACGGCAAAGCGGCTTTGGCATGAATGGACGGATCGGGCAGAGCAAGGTTCAGGTCTGCTGGCCTACCTTTTGATCGATGCGATCGTTGACGATTATCTACCGCTGCTGGACATCGTCAGCGAGCGTATGGACGATCTCGAAGATTCAATCTTCGGCGAATGGAGAGCAGAGGTCATTGAAGATATTTTCAGTATCAAGAAGAAGTTGCTGTACCTCCGTCGCTCTATAACGCCGCTCCGCGATGTTTTCAATACGATGCTGAGGCGCGAGCAACCGATCTTCCCTCGGGAAATCCATGTCTATTTCCAGGACGTCTTCGACCATCTTATTCGAGTTGCCGACACCATTGACTCCCTGCGCGATATGCTTAGTTCCACTATGGACGCCTATCTCTCCGTTTCCGGCAATCGAATGAACAAGATTATGAAGCGGCTCACCTCGATCTCAACGATCCTGATGTCCGTTACTCTCATCGCAGGAATCTACGGCATGAACTTTGATTTCATGCCCGAGTTAAAGTGGCGTTTCGGCTACGTCTATGCTCTTCTATCCATGGTTGGCGTAGGGTCGGCGCTTTATGTCTACTTGAAGAAGGTAAAATGGATCTAAAAAGGCTCACATTTCACAGGAGCTCCCGAAAAAAAGGCCGGAAGGGCGACATAGCTCAGCTTGCTGCGCAGCTGGCCCCACTGGAAGAGCGGTCAAAGCCTGCCGCCGTAGCGCAGGTCGGGATCGATGCGCCCTCAGGAAATGGCCAGCCGCATCCGGACTATGGGGCGATAATAGTGGACAAGGACTCGTCCCATGTCTCGACAGATATGATGGAAGGCGGGGGTGAAAAGACATTCCTGGGAATGGAGCCTGTCGTGATTGTGATCCTGGGCTTCATGCTCATGTTCATCGCCTTCATCGCTTGGCAAATCTCGCAAATGCCAGCGAAGTAGTCTCAAATTAAAGTTCAAGTAGTTTAGATTCAAACTTCAGTTTGTGTATTCTGATCGAGCACGCAAAGATTGAACTCTGGACCACTAGATCGGCCCCGCGTCTTTGATTTCACTTGGATCGTCAAAAGTGCCATCAGGCGACGGGCCAGGATCGGCACCAGTATCGGTTGAGTTCAAGTCTTTTTCAGTTTCTTGAAGATCCTTCAGCGTTTTATCGCTCGTCGCTTCTGACTTACGCTCAGCTAGCTTCGTCTCTTTTTCTTGAACGGGATCTCTTCCCTTTGAATCCAGCATCCTCGATCTCCTTTTAGATAAGCCTGCTGATTATCATCACAGCCGCCAAAATCCACGTCGCATACAAACCTGCGATTAGATCATCACCCATTACACCCAGTCCCCCCGGCAGTGCCTCAAATCTACGCGCCGGGTATGGCTTAACAATGTCAAAAATGCGAAACAGTATGAATCCCAAGAGAATCCATCGAGGCTCAAGAAAATCAAGCACAATGAAAAAAGTTAACATCTGGCCAGCAACCTCATCGATAACAACTATCCCAGGGTCTTTGCGCTGGCTTATTTTTTCGACGCGTGTGGCGGCCCAAGATCCAATGATTGAGATTGACACAACAACCAATAGCAAAATGAATTGGAAGAGAAAGATAAGAAATTCATCGGGATCGATTCCCAAATTGCGTAGCGGCGCCGCTGGAAATAGCTTGACGACCAGGTAGCGAAGTAAAAGATAACAACCGATCCCCACCAGGGAGCCCCACGTGCCCGGCGCGAGCGGCAGATAACCGACGCCGCAGGTCGCGATGGCCAGCGCCAGATAATCCTTCGCCGAGCGCACGTTGCCAGGCCGAGCCACCGACGCATCGGCGGTTACCACCGTCGGATTCAATTCATCACTCGATTCGTTGACAGCCATCGGGTTTTAGACTTGTTTCCAGCCAGTCAGTTCGCGCATCAAAGGCTTCAATACGGAACCGAGAGCGGTAGCGACCGGATCATAAACTCAACTGATCGAAGACACGTCATTGCACTAGTTGAGTGCCAACATCCGGTCGCTACCGCTCTCGGTTCTGTATTGCTTGCGATTAAGTTGAACTCACCCTTTTTCTTAGGAGCCACTCGGCCTTTGCGCGCGATTCGCCAACACCTACGGCGTTATCATTCTTTGATGTGTGTATACCCAGGGTTGAAGCAACCCTGGGCTCCATCCAGCGAACGCTTTCAGCGTTAATGGCGATTGCAACTCAACCGGCAACACAGACTAAAGCCTATGCTACCTAACACAGACTAAAGTCTATGCTACGTAACTATCCTTCCCACCAGATCGTATTGCTGTGCTTCAGTGATCAGGACGTTCACGAAATCGCCGGGTTGCGGGCTTACACCTTCGGGCGCGTCGTTGATTAACACGCAACCATCTATATCCGGGGCCTGGGTCTCCATTCGCCCCTGCCAGAGCAGGTCGCTTTCGTTTGACTCGCCTTCAAATAGCACGCGGACGGTTTTACCGACTCTTGCTTTGTTGCCACGCCGGGAGATGCGCAATTGCTCTTTCATCAAACGAGCGCGGCGCTTGCTGGCGATCTTCGGATCGACTTTCTCTCCCAGCTCGAAGGCTGGAGTGCCTTCTTCGTCAGAGTAAGTGAACACGCCGACGCGATCGAATTGCACGTTATTAATGAATGCCAGAAGTTCTTCAAAGTCTTCGTCAGTCTCTCCCGGAAACCCGGTAATGAAAGTTGTGCGAATGGCGATGCCGGGAACGCGATCCCGAACACGTCGAATCAAACGCTCAAGGCTCTCGCGGTTTCCGCCCCGTTTCATCAGTTTGAGAACTCTCTGAGACGCATGCTGCAACGGCATGTCCAGGTACTTAACCGCTTTCGGTTCGCTCGCCAGCACATCGAGGAACGCGTCGCTGATATGAGTCGGGTAGGTGTACATCACGCGCACCCACTCAATGCCGTCCGTGTGTGAGAGTTCTCTCAGCAAATGTGCCAGGGCGTCAGCCTTACCCAGATCTTCTCCGTAGCGTGACGAATCCTGGGCCACCAGGATCAACTCCCTCACACCTTCTTCTGCAAGCTGTTGGGCTTCAGCGACAATCGAGCCAAACCGACGGCTGCGGAAATGCCCACGCATTTGCGGAATGAAACAGAAAGCGCAGGGTCGATCGCAACCCTCGGCAATTTTTATAAAAGCATAATGGTTGGGCGTAGCGAGAACGCGTGGTGTGGATTCGTCGTACAGGTACGTCGCACTCTGATTACCCAGCGGAATCACGGGCAAAGAGCGCGTGTTTGTTTGCGGATCGCAGACCGCAAGGATGTCGTTTATCTGGCTGGTACCGATGAATGCATCAACTTCGGGCATTTCAGCTTTCAAGTCATCACGGTAGCGCTCCACCAAACAGCCCGCAACAACGAGTCGCTGGGCTTTGCCGGACGTCTTGAGCCGCGCCGCTTCAAGAATCGCTTCGATGGATTCCCTCTTGGCTGCTTCAATAAATCCACACGTGTTCACCACGATGGTATCAGCGTCGTCCGCGTTCGCGGTGATCTCAAATCCCTTTGCTTTGAGCTGACCCATCATGACCTCGCTATCGACGAGATTCTTAGGGCAGCCCAGGCTAATAAATCCGACTTTGTTCATAATTCGTGAATGGTGAATCGTAAATCGTAAATGGTAAACCTTAGTCGTAGGCTTTTGATTGGCATTTCATGTTTGGTCAAGGAAAATAACTGAGATATCACTCAACTACCATTCACCATTCACCATTCACCATTCACGATTTACGATTTACCATTTACGGCCTTTCTGTTCCTTCCAGATCACTCAGGACCTCGTCGATTTGCCGCACCTCGGCCGCGGAGAGTTGTTGGCTACCGAATCTCACGCGGTTGTAGAGTTGGGTTATTGTAACCGCTTCCCGCGAGCCGATGGTCGATGCAAACTCTAGTGGAGTTTGATCGCTCAATCGCGATAAGCCTTTTCGCGCCAGTAAGTCCATCAGCCTTTGATAGAACTCGACTGCTGCGATTTTCGACTCCCTGGTGTCCCGGGAGATAGACAAGCCTCGACGCCAACCCAGCTTCAGCACTCTGACGAAGATTATCGTCGCTAACAACGTTATTAGCCCCAGCGCCAGCAAAATTACTTTGCTGGACAATGCCGGAACCATCGACTTAACGCTTGCGAACGCCGCAGAAGCCATGCGCCGGTAATCAAAGACCCGGTTATGGAGGGAGGCTGCCAGAGAACGTTGTTCCTGTTTGTCGTAACCAACGACGTACTGAAACCAGATCAGCTCCAACGCCTCAGCGTATTTTCCCAGTTGAGCCGTAAGGCCGGTACTTTGTGGCTCCGTCCTTCCCGCAGCGGGAGTAGGGTCAAACGTAACCCAGGATTTGGTTTCCGGAAAATAGACTTCAACCCAGGAGTGGGCATCACTTTGCCGAACGGTGTAGGCGCCGGCCGCTTCGTTGTACTCGCCGGGTAAGAAGCCGTTGACTACGCGCGTGGCAACGTCTTGCGTACGAAGCATAACGGCCATCGCTGTCGAAAAGTACTCGCAGTGGCCGGCGCGGATATTGAAAAGAAAGTCGGAGAGTGGGTCTTCCCCGCGGGCTCTCATCTGCAGAGAGTAACCGAAGTTAGTACGCAGCTCCGTTTCGATTGCCTTGGCTTGATCATAACGATTGCGTGCTCCAGCGTTGAGAATTGTGGCGCGCGCATAGTCCTCTACCCGACTGTCAAGCGTTACCGGGAGTTCCTGATACCGGGCTTCGGATGGCGAATAGGGTCGCATATCACGACGCAATGTCGCCGGATCTGGTTCCGTAGTGTCAGATATCACCGTATACATGATGCGGTCGAGATCGTGGGGACGTGATTGAATCGAACCCTCGGAATCAACTCGCACATATGGAAAATCACCCTGAACTGCCAGCGCGCGTGGCGCGGCAAAAAGCACGTTTGAACTAATAGGTTCGAGAAACACGGTCTGTCTGGTCAGTCCCTTGAGTGCGTCGGTGGTACCGAGATGGAAGAATCCCCGCTCAATCGCTTTTGGCAGAGTGCGCCGTGCTTCGGAAGACTTTTTCCAAGACCGCCCCGTAAAGTCGTCCAGCGCCAGCCCGCGCCATTTCAACCCCGGATTGCGCGCCGAGTTGGCATCTTCGATACGCACCCGCATTACGACCTGGTTGTTTTGCTTCAAATCTCCGATTTCACCCAACCTGACGCTCTCAGAAAACCCTATGAAGTTAGTTAAGCCGCCGCCGCCGCGAGAAATGACAGCGGATCCTGCCCGTGGAGCAACTAAGAACAGAGGTAACGCGAGGATAAAAATGAGCACCAACATTGAGGCAGCTACTGCCGGCAGACGGCTGGCTTCTATGTCTCGTTTGCCGCGATTGCCAACGAGCTTTCTGAAAATCCTGGAATCAGGAGGGACCAGGAGCCGAGTCTCGGCAGGCTTAACTCTCCTTTGGGCCTTGCGGATCTCAAACGCTATCACCGTCGACAGGGAACAAAATAGATAAAGAACCAACGTCAGGAGAAAGATTGGACTAAAGCTCAGACCCGCCGCCAGCAATAGTTCGAAGAACGAGATCAGGTAAAGGAAGACCCAATCTCGATCGGACTTGACTTGCAGCAGTTTTATCGCCGAAAGAAAAACGATCAGATGCGCGAGCGCATTAACTCCCATTCTTCCCGGCGCTTCGCCTACCGCCCTTTGATACTTCCAATCGAGCAGGAATAAGGGAATGGAAAGTAAGACGATCGCCAGGCCAACACGTTCGGACAACTGCCATTTCGTACCTTCGAGTTTCCAGGCTACTCCCATGATCGCGGCAAAAACTGTTGCCAGCGCTACATGCAGTCCGCCAGCCTGCATTAACGCGAGCATGGCGACCGCGATCATTGCGTAGGAAGAAGCTCGAAAGTAAGTATTAAAAGTCATGTATAAACTACTTGGCCTTAGAAGCCTATTCGTGTCACTTCGTGTGATTCCGTGTCATGTCGTAGATCGTGTTTGTTTTCTGCTTCACGCCTTTATCAGCAACTTCCGGGCAATAACTTTGACGTAACCCTCGCATGACTAGCCGCTTCGTTTCACCCGAATTTCAAAAAGTTTCGGCCATAACTTACCAGTCACGTAAAGCCGGTCTTTGGATTCGTCATAAGCGAGACCGTTTAGCACCGCCTCATTGTCCTTTGCATCGCTCAAAGTTCGTAATCCCGTTAGATCAATCCAACCAACTACTCGACCGGTCTGTGGTTCTA
This sequence comes from Pyrinomonadaceae bacterium, assembly GCA_046261995.1. Classification (GTDB taxonomy): domain Bacteria; phylum Acidobacteriota; class Blastocatellia; order Pyrinomonadales; family Pyrinomonadaceae; genus PSRF01. The sequence goes on along the minus strand of JBHENP010000015.1, from coordinate 11,398 downwards.
TGCGTGCCACACGGTCTTTGTGCCAGATGTTGGCATAGATTTCACCATGAACGTATTCGAGTTCGTTTATACGGTCGACGGGAGTATCACCGTCAAGAACGGAGACTGTTCTCTTTACCTGAAAGCCATCAGGGTCCAGAAACCGTATTCGATTGCTACCATCACTGAGGATTAGCAAGCTACCGTCATTTGTGAGTCCCCATCCCTCACCCCGGTAGGAAAACTCACCCAACTTCTCAAAGCTCTCCCCGTCATAGATGAAGCCCAGTTGATGTTGCCAGGTTAGCTGGTAGATTTTACCTTTGAAGAAGGTGATCCCTTCTGCAAAGTATGGCCTTGGTACGTTGACCTTCTTCAGCACCTTCCCTGTTTCAGGTTCAACGAGACGCAGGCTCGACCTGCCCTCCTGACCCGTGCTCTCCAGGAGCTTGCCGTCATGAAAAACCAGACCCTGAGTATATGCGTCTTTGTCGTGCGGCCAGGTATTGACTATCTCGTAACTGTAACTAGGAGCACTGCTTTTGTGCGGGGTGCTGGTCGCGATGTTGGCAACGGAATAATTAGCCACAGCCCCGCCCTGGCAACCGGAGCTGAGGAGGAAAGTGCAGATCACAGCTATCAGGCTTATCCGGCTTATCATGTTCCGTGACGGCAAATCTGAAACCCTATTGGCCAGCGTCATGAAGGCATTTTGCGCGACAGGACCAAAAAACCCAAGCCCGTAGAGGTAAGTCAAGACTGCGACATCGTTACACTCAAATCATTACTCATCGGCTTCTGGAATCATTGCCTGTAATAACTCGCTTTGGGTGTCATGAGGTCAGTACCACCGCGCGGTAGCGGGTGGCTCCGACGTTGAGAGCACCCAATCTGAACACCCGTACCGCGCGGTGGTACTGATCTCATGACGGGACGACGATATTCGACCCAAATGTATACGAATGCGATCTGACGGGGGGCGAGTGCTTTCGATGCACATTTCAGAAATGTTGCGGTGCGACAAAGCACCCCCCGAGCACCCGCGAATCTCCATTTTTACTGACTCTTTGGCACCGAGACCTCCCTTGAGTCACAAAGTTCAAAGAATTCTTTAAGATGGCACATTCATTGCGATTGCCGCCCACATGGCCTCCGCACTAAGCGTATCTCGACCGACGCCGCGTAATCCCAAAAGCACCGTGAGCGTTTACCGTGAAGGCACGAGCAGCTGGCTGCGAAGGAAGGCCGGAATCTGTTGTCATGTGGGGGCAATCCTGATTACTGCGGTCGGCGGCACTATTGGCGTTCTTGTTTACAACTCATATAACAGCTTTGCGCAACTGATTGATCAGCAAATAGCCGGTGGTTATTTAAGAAGCCACGCCGGCCTTTACGCTGCGCCCCGAATTATTGAGAAAGGCGCTCTCCTTTCCAAAGATCGACTGGCCACGTCACTGCAGAGGGCAGGGTATGCACGTGATAAGGCAAGCAACATCTGGAACGGCAGTTTTCAGATGACCGAAACCGGCATCAGGATCCTGCCCCGACAGGGTAGCGACACTCACCAATGGATTGATGTCAAGTTCGATAATAAAGGCGAACGCGTTGCTTCTCTGTCAGCTAATGACGACAAAGACCTGCGGCATTACGCTGTCGAGCCTGAGCTTTTGACCGAGGATGCTGCCCTTAAGACTGGCCAGCAGGAAACGCTAACCTATCAGGATATTCCTCCGGTCCTCGTGCAAGCTATTCTAGCTATCGAAGACCGAAGATTCTTCCACCATAACGGTCTTGATATTCGGGGCATCGGTCGCGCATTCATCAGTTGGTCCACCAGCGGGTCTGTGAAATTTCGGCAGGGTGGTTCAACTATTACACAGCAACTCGTCAAGAATACTTACCTGACTCCGGTAAAAACTCTGCAGCGTAAATTTAGTGAAGCAATTATCGCGGTGGCGCTGGAGAACCGGCTCTCGAAGCAAGATATATTCGCTCTCTACTGTAACGAAATTTATCTGGGTCAAAGGAATGGAGTGGGAGTGCGCGGCGTCGCTCAAGCTGCAAGAGTCTTTTTCGGTAAAGAACTGAAAAACATTTCGCTTGGGGAAGCTGCAACCATTGCGGGCATGATTCAGAGTCCTGCGCGCTATGCTCCCGACCGCCATCCGGATGCTGCCAGACTACGCCGGGATATGGTGATTGCGGCCATGGCCCGCAACGGAGCAATTGATGAGAATACCGAACAGATCACCCGCGCGCTTCCGGTTGAAGTCGCCGTCTTCGAAGGGAGTTCTAACGAGTTGGCCCCTTATTATGTCGACGCCGTCAACCGCGCGATGGATGCTGCTCAGCGGGGAGTAGAATCCACTGCCGAACAGAATATCCGCGTACAGACCACAATCGATCCTGATCTTCAGACGGCCGCAGAGAGTGCGCTTCGTAATCAACTCGAGCTTCTCGGTAAGTCAGCTCGTGGTGAGTCTCGGCCGCAAGGGGCGATGGTGGCCCTTGATTCACATACGGGCGAAGTCTTGGCGATGGTAGGCGGACGCAGCTACGAGGAATCCCAACTAAATCGGGCCACCGACGCGAGGCGCCAACCTGGTTCCGTTTTTAAGCCGTTCGTTTACTCAGCCGCGCTCGAAGCTGGGATTTCACCACTATCAACTTACCTGGATGCTCCTCAGGATTTTCAGCATGGCTATGCTACATATTCGCCGGCAAACTACCGACAAGCCTATTCCATGCACAACGTCATAATGCGTGAAGGGTTGATACGCTCGCTAAATGTCGTCACGGTTGACCTAGCAATACGGACCGGCCTCTCTGCCGTGTCGGCCGGGGCCGCGAAATTCGGTTTACCGAAGCCGCACGCCTACCCGTCGCTCGCCCTCGGTACTACCGAGGTAACGCCTCTTCAAATCGCCGCCGCATACGCAACCTTCGCCAACGGCGGGACAATGGTCCAGCCAACCGTCATCTCTCGGGTAGTGGACAACAATAGTGGCGAAACACTCGTTGAGGAAAAACGGCCGAAGGATCGGCAAATCATAAAACCAACAACGGCGTATATGATTACGGACATGCTAGCAGAGGTAACCCGACGCGGGACCGCGCGGCGTGCAAACGGGATTTTCAAGAATGTGGCTCTGGCCGGCAAAACCGGCACCTCACGCGATGGGTGGTTTGTAGGTTACACCCCTAATCTGGTCTGCGCTGTGTGGATAGGGTTCGACGACAACAAACAATTGGAACTCACGGGCGCAGAGGCGGCTCTTCCGGCATGGATTGATTTCATGAAAGAAGCGCTTGCCGTTCGACCAAGTCTGGGTGGAACATCCTTCCTGAAACCGAAGGGAATCACCACTGTAAGAATTGATCCCGAGACGGGCTTCCTGGCGGGTCCAACCTGCCCCAGCGCACAGACGGTGAACGTTCCTGGACAGTTTGCGCCTTACGTGGAATGTCTGGAGCACCGACCTCCCGAGCCGGAGACGATGTTTAAAGACTATACTGCTGATCTCGAAAGCTTGGATAGTCACGGTGTAAGTGGAGAATCGGAGTCGGGGAGCTTGAAACAAACTGAGAAGTTGCCGGATGAGAATCCGACCCCAGTAACAAGAAGCCGCTCCAGGAGTGAACATAACAAGGCCCCCCATCCAGCGTTAAATCAAACCTCAACAGTTGTCGACCAAAGAGGTCGAGCCGTCCTTGTCAGCGCACCGCTAATTGCCGACCGAGCGCAAACTTCCCACGTTGCCAGAAAACGTCCTTGATTTTGTGGAGGGCTGTCTCGTTCGTAATGCCCCAGCCGCCTCTGCAACCCGCTAGTGTCAGCTTTTGTTTATGCATAGCGTCCAGTGATAAAAACACACTGCCGCCCAGTGAATGCATCATTGAGACGCATCAACCCTCGACTAATCAAAAAGACGCTCCAGATCAGAACCGCCGACCTTCGCAGCAACGTATTGTTTCAGACGATGCCTCTCAAAACTAAGACCGCAGGAGTGCAAGCTGATTTTCAATTGCTATGGGAAAAAAGTGATCTTTGGGACAACTCAAGATGACAATTCGGTCGTTTCGCTGGGGCGCAAGGCTGGCCCAATGGATCGGAGCGTCCATTACGTTGTCTATCCAATCCGCCGAGCTTCCCCCGATGACGAGTGGATTTTCGCTGTTCAATAGCTCAAAAAAAGTGTGCTAACTGCCATCCCCTGAGACGGCACTCACAACAACTTCGCGTTGATTGGCAAATCCTGGGATCGAGTACTGAAAAAGACCACATTGCGATGTGATCTTTTCTTACTCTCGCCACTAATAGATGAGACACATTCACCGCAGGAGAATGAATTGCGGAAATCCCATGACTGAAAGCGTCAATCCTTAGAGGTGCCCATGTTGTTGGCGCGCTAAGGCCACAACTTCGTTATGCGTGCTAACCCAGGATGAGCACTGAAGAATCTTTCATCCGGTCCACGGTTCCGCGTCTCAACGGCTTAAACGGCCGCTCCGGAACATTCAGAAAACCCCAACCCCTAGGAGATGAACATGAAAAACATAAAGCTTCAGACGCCTCGCTTGAAAGTCTTTGTGCTGGTGATCTTGATTTTCGCAACTTTTTACTCGAGTCCCGCCAACGTCTCAGCCGAATCCGGCGGTAACAGCATCAAGGTGGATCGCGTGAACTTCACCGTCACGCTCTCAGGCCAGGACTACACCATAGCCGGCTACCTCTACTACCAGGGAAGCTTCCACAATCGCACACTTCAGGTCCTCGTGCATGGCGCCACTTACAATCACACCTACTGGGATTCGCCAATCATCAACGGCCACAACTACTCTTACGCGCGCTTCATGGCCAGGAAGAAATACGCCGTGCTCGCTATCGACCAGCTGGGTGCGGGCCAGAGCAGCAGGCCTGATGGGGATTTCGTGACTCGCCAGCAGACGGTCGAGAGCCTCCATCAGGTTCTTGCGAGCCTCCGCGCGGGTAGCAATCCGACGGGTTACGCCTTCGAGAAGATAGTCTTAGTGGGTCACTCGTTCGGTAGCATCAACGCGATCTTCGCGCAGGCCCAACACCATGACGCCGATGCGCTCGTCACTACCGGCTATGGCCACGTCCCACACGCGCTGCCAATCCCAACGGAGTTCATCCTCGCGCTGCTCACCGGTCCCCCTTATTTCACTTTGCCTTCGGGGTTTCGCACGGCTCTCTTCTACCACGCTGCCGGGGCCGATCCGGACGTGATCGCCTTCGACAATGCGAACCTCGCCGACGAGCTCACGCGCGGGCAGGTCGCTACGACCTTCTTCGACATCTTCAGCGACCCAGCCGGGCAGGTTACGGGGCCGGTGCTGGTGCAGTTGGGCGAGTTCGACGCGCTGTGGCCCTCACTCCATGCCGGAGGTGAGGCCGCCTTCTGGACCAGCGCGTCAAGCGTGACCGTCCAGAGCCTTTTGAATGTAGGACACGACTTTAACCTGCATCTCGACAACGAAACGGGGTGGCGGCAAATAGACGAATGGATCGCCGGAACGGTCGGCCGCCACTAATTTAAGCCTGTCAAGCAAGAAGAACTAAGCCCGCTTCCGTCTTACAAAAGGACCGAGCGGGCTTTCTTCAATATCCCGGCGAGTCCGTACTCTGCCAGCCAACTACGGGCCATTACAATCAGCTGAGAGTAAGGAATAGAATCGCTGACTACCAGTTAATACGGAAACTGAATGGCTGCCGCGAACCTTGTGCGGGCGGGTAGTCGCTAAGCATGATGCGTTAAAAAAGCAAAAGGCCCGCTCGGGTTACGACCGAGCGGGTTTCTGATCATTGAATCAGCGGGGTGGCGGCCAGGGAACCCCTTATCGTTGAGGCCGCCGCCTCTCGCTTATTCCTCTCGTTTCTTTATCCGATCGCTAGTTAACCGGCCGACTATGAAGCCAGCACCGAATATAAGGGTCAAAAGGAAGAAAACGGGGAGTAGCATTACAAATGTGTTCCATAGCTCACCTATCATTCGAAATTTCTCCTTTCTGAGATTTTGAGGGGATAGGGGCTGTGAGAAGGGGCTGGTTACTAATCTAGTTCAAGCGGCCTTGAAGCGCAAGAAAGTTTGTCTGAAGGTGGTGTCATATTTCGGGTCTTACCAGAGACGATTTACGAAATCACACGAACCAACACGAATTTGGTGATATTTACTGCGTGGCGGTACTGACTTCATTGCGTCGTTGGCGGCTTCCGTCGAGCATATACGCTTAACCCGCTAGTTGACTGTCAGTCCGCGCCCGTCATAATGTTCCTGGAGGCGAAGAAGTTACTGCCGATCACACTCTCCGAAGCAGGCATTTTCGGATCTCCGCCGAGGTATTAGGAAGCTCAGAATGAACGTTCTTCTCACCATCTTCTTACTTCTCATTTCAATGCCTTTGACTGCGAGCGCACAGCAGGGCCAAAAGCCTCGCTCATCTTTGATTCGGGCCCAAACGAGAGAGGTTGAACGTCGACTCTCCGCGATGGGCTACTGGACGGGAGCGGTCGACGGAGTATTTGATCCGGCAACGCGTTCGGCGTTGGTTGCCTTCCAGAAATGGGAGGGGCGTGAGGTTACCGGGCGGCTGACGTTGGAGGAGCTCGAGGCGATTCGAAATCGGGCTGATGCGAAAGATAAGGAAGGTTGGCCCAGAGCCAGGGAAGCTGGATACGCGCACGTGGAAGTGGATCTGGATCGTCAGGTGCTCCTGATCGTCGACGATCAAGGAGAAGATTCAGCGGGACGATCGCGTAGCCTAACTGGGGGCGTTAGAGTTCTTCCTGTCTCGACGGGCACGGGCAAGCCATTTATGGACGACGGTCAGATGAGCATAGCCTACACACCGCGTGGTAGGTTTGTTGTTTATGACAAGACTGTTGGTTGGGAAAAGCCGCCGTTTACATCGATGTATTACCCCAATTACATCAGCGGAGGCGTGGCGATTCACGGGTACCGTAGCGTCCCTAACCAGCCGGCGAGTCATGGTTGTATTCGGATACCACTTTTCGCCGCTCGTGAGTTGAGCAAGCAAATGGAGTTGGGAACAATCGTGCTTGTGTACGACGAAGCCTCGTTTGTCTCGGGAAGGGAGTGGGCTGAAAACCCAGAACTGAGAAAGGCAGCCCTGGTGAATAGTGCATCCACGGAATACACGTATCGCAGACAAAGGGCTAAGCCGCGGTCGGTCGTGATCAAGAAAGCGCGCTCGAAGGGTGTTCGAGCGGGGTACTGAGATTTCGGTCATCGATCTTCCGTGCTTTGGTCTTTGTACTTTGTTCTTTGCTCGCTCCCGGGAGGTGACTCAACCTTTGAGAGAGCCCACTTGCTGATCTCAGATCGGAGATCTCAGATTTCAAAAAATAGACAAACTTGCCAAGACCCAAAATGAAGAAGCCCGCTTGATAAAACTCTCGAGCGGGCTCCTTAAATAATTCCGGCGCCTTCCTACTCTCCCACGCAGTTACCCGCGCAGTACCATCGGCTCCAGCAGGCTTAACTTCCGTGTTCGGGATGAAACGGGTGTCACCCTGCCGACAAATCACCGGAAAACGATGGGATTGATTTTAGATTTTTGATCTCTCCAACCACTCGATCGCCCGCCTTATAAAGTTGACGAGATTACCGAAAAGGCTTCAGGATACAGCCCAGCTTTCCTTAGAACTCGGGTTTTTTGCTTTTTTCTTTCCAGCGCTTCAGGCTTCAGGTGGCTTTTCTTGAAGCTGTGGTGGTTCCGTGTACGCGAGTCAAAGTCTGAATCGAGGCATGAGTGCAATAGGCAAAGAGAAACGTAACTTTCAGATCTCTTTCAGGAGGAAACATGGCGAAATCGAGCACAGCAGGCGATGGGGACAACAAGGCGGCGACGCGCTGGATCGACCGCGCACTAAATACGATCGAGCGCTTGGGAAACAAGCTGCCTGATCCTGCGGCACTATTTCTGATTCTCCTTGTAGTAGTCTGGGTTTTGTCAGCGTTGCTGGCGCCGGTCTCTTTTAACGAGATAGACCCTCGGAATGGGCAACCCATCAAGATCAACAACCAACTGACGGGCGCTTCCATTGCTTCGTTCCTGGCCAATATGGTGACCACGTTCACGAGCTTCCATCCATTGGGAGTAGTGCTCGTGGCGCTGCTGGGGGTTGGCGTCGCCGAACACACGGGATTCATCAACGCTTCTTTGAAAGGACTGTTGAGTTTTACTTCGGTGAAACTGCTGACGCCGATGCTGATTCTCGTCGCCATCGTGAGCCATACTGCTGCCGATGCCGGCTACGTTTTGGTGATCCCTCTGGGCGGCGTGATCTTCTACACCGCCGGAAGGCACCCCCTCGCCGGCATCGCGGCAGCCTTTGCTGGAGTCTCCGGAGGATTCAGCGCTAACTTCGTTCCTTCAAGTCTGGATCCATTGCTGGCCGGCCTGACACAGGCCGCCGCAGGGATCGTAGATCCCAATCGCGCGGTGAACCCACTCTCCAATTGGTTCTTTACCGCCGCTTCGAGTCTGCTGATTATCGGCGTTGGCTGGTTTCTCACTGACCGTGTTATCGAACCGCGTCTGCGCAATGTCGAGATTGATGGAGACGTTAAGGATATGCCAAAGATGGAAACTCTGGGGCAAAAAGAACGCAGGGGTCTGATTGGTGGGTTGCTGACATTGTTTGCCGCACTTGCCCTGCTGGCCCTGGTATCAGTCCCACAATCTTCGCCACTGCGTTCGCCGTCAGGCTATAAGTTAACGCCAGAATCGATCGAACGGCTACGGACTGCGGCAGTTCCCGAAGATGTGATCAAGAAGGTCGAGGCTCTAAAGCAGGAGTTTCCCGGTCAAAAACCCTTTCAGGATGCACTGAAAACCAGGCTTGGCGACGAACAGTTTGCGGCGCACGGGCAGGCGATTCTTTCAAACGCCGAAGTATCGCCACCCCAACTGACTATGTCGAACGCGCCGCTGATGCAAGCGATAGTTCCGTTGATCTTTTTGCTGTTTCTGCTCCCGGCTGTGGTCTACGGCTATCTGGCTGGAACTGTCGAAAGCCACCGCGACATTATCAAGGGGATGAGCAAGTCAATGAGCACGATGGGCTACTACATTGTCCTTGCATTCTTTGCGTCCCTCTTCATAGCCGCGTTTGGGCAATCAAACATCGGAGCGTTGCTCGCGTTAAAGGGGCGGGTTTTCTTCAGTCGATGGCCTTGCCGGGCCAGGTAACAATCGTCGGCATTATCCTCCTCACGGCCCTTGTTAACCTGTTAATTGGTTCGGCATCAGCAAAATGGGCTTTACTGGCTCCGATTTTTGTCCCGATGTTAATGCAATTGGGTCACTCACCTGAGCTGACCCAGGCCGCTTATCGCATTGGTGACTCTACGACCAACATCATCACTCCCCTGATGCCATACTTCCCGCTCGTGGTTGTATTCGCGCAACGTTACGTGAAGAAGACGGGCATCGCGGACGCTGGTATCGATGATGTTGCCATTTTCGATCACCTTCCTGGTGGTATGGACCATATTTCTGCTGATCTACTGGACCCTGGGAATTCCGTTGGGTCTGCAGGCGCCCTATACTTACCCGGCGTGAACGCGTGGAGACCATAGTGTGGGCAATAAGGCGCTTCAGTCTGCGATCGCAGGCTGATAAGTTCAGTTACAGCAAACAGGCTGTGTCGCATCTCGGAGGAGGTTGGTATGCCATTGCCTGTAAAACTCAACGACATCATCGAAGCGCTGGAGGAGGCAGGAGAGGAACACTCTCACTATCTCGATAAGCGCACTGGCGAGATCGTCCTGATCACGAATGAGGAGATGGAAGCGGCGGAAGAGGATGAACTCATCTCGGAAATATCCGGATTGGCAACGCGAATCGATCTTGAAAGCGCGCGAGATACTTAGCTCCGACGATAGCTTCATCTCCCTGCCTGATCAAACTGATATTCATGAGTACCAGATCATGGAAAACTTCTGTTTGGCATTCGAAGATCGCCGCGTCGGCGAGAACCTGCTTGGGTTAATTAAGGGAAGTGGCGCCTTCAGACGTTTTAAGGATGCGATCTATTCAAAGGGACTCGAGGAAGCCTGGTATCAGTTCCGGCGGCTGGAGTTTGAAAGGATCGCAATTGAGTGGTTGGAGGAAGAAGGAATTCCCTACACTCGTGAAGATTCAACTAAAGCCTCCCACCAAACGATGTGACGCTTGGCGTGCGACTCAGCTTGCCGTTAACCTTTATTGGATGCTGTTCCACTCCGGAAGCGACGAAATGGTGTCGCCTACCACCTCGCAGCAGAAGTTTCGCGAATAGAAGCACTCAACTCACGGAACCGCTTGCCGTAGCCAGCGGATGCTATGCCAACCTGAATCTCGTCGCGGTGTGAGGACTAACTGCTTACTTGATTTGAGGTTAACAACTGATTGTGAGCTTAG
>JBHENP010000015.1:642-889 GCA_046261995.1 Pyrinomonadaceae bacterium | reverse complement strand
AACCGCTCGCCGTAGCCAGCGGGTCCTAGCTCTCAACATTATCGAAACTCCTCGACTGGTAAGACTCGGTCGTCATAGTTGGGCGGAAAGGAGCACTCAACTCACAGAACCGCTTGCCGTAGCCAGCGGATCCTAACTCTCAACATTATCGAAACTGCTCGACAATGGTAAGAACTTGGTCGTAGGGCATCAGATCAACTTCTTCATAGATGTTACTTGCTGCCGCGGCGGACCGACGGCCTTGCGA
>JBHENP010000015.1:0-632 GCA_046261995.1 Pyrinomonadaceae bacterium | reverse complement strand
GTGCTAACATCCGCTGGCTACGGCAAGCGGTTCTGTGACTTGAGTGCTCGTATCATGGCCAAGGTAAGCGGGCGCGCTGCGGCCCGTTTCCTTGATTGCAGATTCGCCCGTCCTGGCCCTGATGTTCCGATCAACATTGGAATTTGATCTCTCTGCGGTCGTCGTTAGTTTTGATCTTGCTCTAATACTTTGTACACTAAATCAGAATTATCATGAGTGTAGGGGAGGCGAGTATTATGCCTGTTTACCTTTGCCGTTGGCCCAACGGCGATCTGACGGTTGTCGGGGCTCCTAGTAAACAAGAAGCAATTGTACTGCTTGATGAATTTGGTAATGCGGATCACGCAGACATCTTTCAAGTCGCGGAATTCCTTGCTGATTTTAGATTGACGGACCGCGGAGAGTTCGAACTATCCCGATTTGGGGAGGCAGCAGATGATCGAATCATGGAAAAGGCCTATCCCTTACTCTGGAAGGCGATGCTGTCAGACGCCGCCGCCGGACTCGACGAGAACAGCAAAGAATATCGAAAAGTAATCCACGCCGCAGTTCAGGAAGAGCGGACGCGCCTACAGCGCACCAAAAAGATTTGCCGCAAGCGAAAACGCCGTTGGGAAGAAAACTACAAAAGG
>JBHENP010000014.1:54932-83997 GCA_046261995.1 Pyrinomonadaceae bacterium | reverse complement strand
CAGCCGCTGGATGTGATACCACCTCTGCGAAGTGAGGAGTCGTTCCTCCCCGCCTTCGACCGGCACTTCAACCACGTTCTGAAATCTGCCGGCGGAATCTCTGGCGCGGGCGACGGTCGCGATCCTCTTGCCGTCCGGCGACCACACGACGCCGCCAAAGAAGAGATCCCCGAAACGATTTTGTCTCCCCTTACGTGTGGCGATCGTTCGCTCTTCCGTGCCGTCCGCGTTGGCGATAATCAGTGCGCTTTCTGCCGGCACGGGTACGCTTTCTGCGTCGCTACCACCGTTCACTTCGCGCCGCAGTCTGCTCCGCACGAAAGCGATCTGCTTGCCGTCCGGGGAAAAACCGATAGGACTGCCGATGTCTTCGACCACTTTTCTGGGAGTGCCGCCGAGGACCGGCATTCGGTACAGCTCACGGTTCTGAATGGTCATGCCCGCGTAGGCGTAATAAAGAAATTCGCCGTCAGGTGAGATGGTCAGGCTGAAGTACATAATATCTTCGGGCGCGTTCAGCTGAACGTCCGTCGTTGTCGCCACCTGCCTGAGCCAGAGGCTCCGCCGCCCGCCGTCATCAATCACGTAAACCACCTGCTTGCCATCCGGGGAGATCACGGCGTGGGTAGCCTTGCCAGTGAAGGTCAACTTGGTGATCTGCATCTCCTGAAAAGGTGCGGGCTTCGGCGGGCGGGACCAATAATATTTGTACAAGGCGAGCCCGGCAGCGATGATGATGGCCAGGCCTAACAGGGCGAGCAAGACACCTGTCTTATGACTCTTGATTCCGCTTACTAAATACTCGGCGCTGGAAGTCGAGTGAGCTGTTTCTGTTTGCGTCGTGTAGGCCCTGGGCGACTGAGTACTGACGACCTTTGCGTCTCCCGAACTGATCGTCGATGCCGCACTATTTGATTCAGGCTGAACAGAATGATCTAATCCGGCCTGCTCCTTTATCGCCTGCCGCAGTTCGTCCAGTTCGATCGCCACTTCTTTGATCGACTGATATCGCTTGTCGGGCTCTTTCGCCAGACATCTGCGAATGATTCTTTGCAGCTCATCGGGCGCCGAAGAGTTGAAATCTTTAATCTGCGGAGTCGGCGCGTGCACTATCTTATGCAGTGAATCGAGCGGGTCCTGGCCTTCGAATGCTCTCTGTCCGGTCGCTGCTTCAAAAAGAATGCAGCCAAAAGAAAAGATGTCCGAGCGGTGGTCAAGCTCTCTTACTTTGCCCTGAGCCTGTTCGGGCGACATGTAGCCGGCGGTTCCCATGATCATGCCCGGCGTCGAGTGCTGCGCCAAAATAGCCGTAGTCGTTTCGCCGGAGGACTGGCCTTCCGCACCCGACGTTCTTTGCCGTTCGACGAGTTTAGCCAACCCGAAATCTAGAATCTTCGCGTAGTCATCACGGGTAATCATGATGTTGTCCGGCTTCAAATCCCGGTGCACGATACCCGCCGAGTGAGCCTTGGCTAACCCTTCCGCGGCCTGAGTTAAATACTTGAGTAGTTTTCCCAGGTCAGTCCGCTCGCGGTGAATCTTCACCCCGAGCGTCACGCCGTCGACGTACTCCATCGCGATGAAGTGCGTGCTGCCCGTCTCTCCGATCTCGTAGATATGTCCGATATGCGGATGATTCAGCGCCGCTGCGGCTTTTGCCTCCTGGGTGAAGCGGCGCATCCTCTCTGCGTCGGACGCGACGTCAGAGGGCAGAAACTTTAAAGCGACGGAACGCCCCAACTTCGTATCGCGGGCCAGGTAAACCTCTCCCATCCCGCCCTTACCGAGCGACGCGCCAACTTTGTAGTGCGCGATGAGTTGGCCCACTCTGGATTCAATCGGTTTGTCGGTCAGCAGCATGGCCCCTTTCTCGTAAGCAGGCGATTCGATAAAGCTACCTGCTCGTTCATGCGCGGAGATGAGCCGCTCAACGTCCTGGCGCAGCGCCGCGTCTCCGGTGCAAGCGGCCTCAAGGAAGGCTGGACGTTCGTCAGGTGAAAGCTCGACTGCCTGACGAAAGATCGGGGTAACTTGTTGGAAGCGTTCCGCGTTCATGATGCTTCCCCCTCGTTGAGCATACAGTAGAGCCACGCCTTTGCCTCGCGCCAGTCATTCACGACGGTGTTCGGATGAACCTTCAACACTTCAGCAGTCTCGTCCACACTCAATCCACCGAAGTATCGGAGCTCCACCACACGGCCTTGACGCGGGGCAACTTGCGCCAACTCGTGTAACGCTTCGTCGAGCGCGATCAGCTCCCTGGCCCGCTCGTCACCCACGGTCGCCGCTTCGTCGAGCGAGACCTTGTGGAATCCTCCCCCGCGCTTGGCAGACTGTCGCGCCCGCGCGTGATCCACCATTATCTGACGCATTAAGTTGGCGGCCACGCCGAAGAAGTGCGCGCGGTTCTGGAAGTGGGCATTCTTCTCGTGGGCCAGGCGTAGGTATGCCTCATTGATGAGCGCGGTGGTTTGCAACGTATGCCCGGGGCGCTCGAGGCTCATGTAGTGGTGAGCCAGCCGGCGCAGCTCTTTCTCGACCAGAGGGAGCAACTCGCCCAGCGCTGCCTCGTCACCGCCGCCCCACTCGGCGAGCAATTGCGTGACGTCATGAGGTTTGGGATCTGGCACCTGAAGTCTCTCATTGATGGTATTCGTTGCCGGTCTCAAGAAAAGTTTAGCACTTTTTGCGCGGTTTCCGGCGCGCCGACCGTCGCGTAGGAAATATCCTGTGGTGCGCGTTGTGTTTTTCGATGTCCGTTTCCGCATTAAAGGTCAAGGGGAAACAGAGTACTTTGACGGCATTAAGGCAGAGTCACCCGATAGCGTGTGGAATTGGGGAGAAGACACCTGTACTGACGGACTGTCGAAGCCTGGGAATCAATCGCAGGTATCTCGCACACGTCTGAGATTTGCGCTGACTACTGCCGCGCTCAATCACGTCACACACTGCCAGATACGGGCTAACAGAAAGGAAAAGGTCATGTATAAATTCAAAAACTCTCTCATAGCGCTCATTAGCATGTTCGCGCTCATCGGCATTATCTCCGCCGTCACCCCGCTTGCCACGCAGGGTCAGGGCAACAGCGGCAACGGCCCACCTCCGAAGGATGTCAACGTCGTGAACACGCCAAGCGTCGTTGTTGCCAATACACCAAATGTCAGCGTCACCAATACTCCGAACGTCAACGTCGCTAACACCCCGAACGTGAACATCGCCAACACGCCTAACGTCAACGTGGTTGGCGCCATCGCCCTCGACTCTGATAACAGCGCAGTCCGCGTGAGCAACCCGACGTCCGACCCGGTTCTGACCCGCGACGTTGACCGCGGCGTGAGGGAATTAATTCAGAGAAACTGCACCGTGTCCGTTCTCGCCGGCGTCACTTCCGGCGAGAGGGTGGTTTATGAAGTGCCCGCGGGGAAAAGGTTAGTCATCGAGTTCACGGGTATAAACCAGTTTTTGAACAGCCCCGATCTCGCGATCTCGACTACCGTCAATGGAGAGACTGTTTTCCACAAACTCTCGGGCGGCAGCCAGATGGTACGGCTCTACGCCGACCCAGGCACGCAGGTCAAGACGTTCGCCTCCACCGGGGTGCCGCAGCAACTTGATCAGGCCGCAGTTTGCTCCATCTCGGGCTATCTCGAAGATGTGCCATGAACTTTCCAATTTAAAATGAAATAAAAGAGAAAGCCAGCAAGCCTATGTCCAACAATTTCGTGCTTGTTCGTGTGGTTTCGTGGATCGTTTTGTTTTCACTAAACAACGCATTCAAATTAGGAAAACCAACGGAATAGGCTTGCGGGAGCAGGCGAAGAACGTCAGGTAGATCAACCGATTCACCCTGACTGGTTATGCTTCGAAGGGACATTCTCGCGACCCCATTTCAGTGTCCGGCTCATCCAGGCTAGCTCGTCCAGAAAATCTTGTACCCTCCGTTCGTAAGCGGGATCCTGGAGTTTGCCTTGCTCATCAAATTTCATTTGAACGGAGGGAAAGTTCAGATCGGTAAACGTCACTGCCAGGCCTAACTCCCTGACCATTGGAACCATTGCCTCAATCACGCGCGAGCCTCCCCATGGGCCCGCGATACTCCGACCAGAGCCACCGCCTTGTGTATGTACTCTTTGAGAAGCAAATCCAGAACAGCCTTTAACGAACCCGGGTAGCCGTGGTTATACTCAGGGGAAACGATCACCAATCCATCTGCTTGAATGATCGCATCTCTCCATTCTGGAAATTGGTCCTTTAATCCCCGGCCATAATCGTCGTTCGGCAAAGCGAACTCACTAACATCAAACAAAGTGGTCTCGACGTCAGATCGCTTCTCCATCTCCCCGACCAGCCACTTCGCGACATGTACACTCTTTCGCTGCTTGCGATTGGTTCCTAAGAGTACCGGCAGTTTAAGTTTGTCCATGACGATTCCACCTCTACGAAGCGGCTTAGTTTCTTAAGTAAATTGAGTGCGGTCGCTGCCGCTCCCGGGTCCGTCGATACGCGTTGCAGACGGGACAGCAGCAATGTACTTATTCCTCGTACTCATCTGACCCCTGGACCCAAATAAACGATTGAATGTCGATCATGTCTCTGGGACGAAGATCACGGAGGTCACGTCGTACGATAGCCGCGAACTCGAGCAGGCTTGCATAAGTTTCCCAGGAGGGTCGGGAAATATATCGAAAGGGAAATCCGTATTCGCGGGCGGCCAGGCGGGTGACATTTGGTTTCAGAAAGATGTGTGTCTCTGGTTGCGCAATGAAACCGAAAACCGTCACGAGCGGCCAGGTGAGCACGCGCGTCTGCTTTCGTGGCAACGACTCGACCGCCGCAACCCAACGCTCAAACTTACTTTTCGTCTCCTTTCCTCCGTAAAGATAATCGTAGAGTCCCTTGGCAAACGAGCGAGCGCCCTCGGCCGATTTCACGGCGTCGCGAAGCGCCATCTTCTCAAAAGAAAAGAGGAGATTAGTGCGCGACTCGATCCTCACAGCGCTCAAGGCGATTTCCGTGAATTCATCGTCGCGTAACAGCTTACGGAAGACTGGTTGGCTAAGCGCCTGGCTCCACTGTTCGTGTGCCGACCACTTATAGCTGCGTTCCCAATCGATGTAGGTTTCATCCCGGAATCCGCCTGGAAACATCCGAAGAAATTTGCGCCTGCAGCGCTCAGCCGCTGGCGGTGTTTGCCCGCGTGCCGTCCGGCGCGCTAATGCTCGCCCCACCCTCTGTTCGCTCATAACCCACCCCCCTAAGTTCGTTTAAGAAAACTGTTAACTGCAAACTGTGTCAAGGTCTTTCGCGCAATCTGGTTCTTGGAGTGCGAGGTCCCGCGCGTCAGACTTCGACTTGGATGTCCTAGTCTCGGTTTTCCATATCACGGCCGGTGAGACGCGGGAATTCAAGAAACGATCCACGAAATACCACGAACTATCACAAAAATCTTTCGTGTTCGTTCGTGTTGTTTAGTGGATCGTTCGTTTCCACCAAACCACGCTCAATTAGTACATCACTCTTCGATTGAGCGTACTCGCAAAAACAAGAAACTGAAAACCAAGTGTTCCCAACCTTCGCGCTCGAAAAAACTCTCGACTTAACGACGCTCCTCGCCGGGATGATATGCGGCTTCGAGATTGGCGCGGATGTCCTTGAGCGTCAACCACGCCGGTTTGAATTCGCCTCGTGCGTAGAGCTCGGCTTGATCCATGTAGTGACGACTATTCGGGTGACCGCTTGCGCCAAAGGTATGAACTGATAGGGCGCGCACACTTGGTCCAAATTGCACGACGCTAACGTAACTTCCACCGGCAACCCCATAACGACGCTTCTGTCCAGGCTCCCGGGCCGCGTACAAAGTAAACACGGCACCATCATTTCCATTAACACCGGCAACTGGAAAACTGGGCCGCGCATCCTGGAACTTCTCCGCCTTGCTTTCATCCAGCCGCTGCAGCCGGCTGATTTCCCCCCAAGCGATGCGCCATGTGCCAAAGTCGCTCTCCAGCGTATCGAGCACCTCGTTCAGGGCTGCTACCTGTTTCTGTGAGGTGTCTGGATCCGCTGTTCGGGCTCTTGAAAGGCGATCATGCCAGAGACTAAAAAGCGTCATAGCAACGGAATCGTTGGTACTGCGCTGATTCCAGCGAGCCAGCTCCTCACTTGCGTCGAGAAGTCGTTGGACTGCACTCGCACCGTTTCCTTTCGTCTCTGATCCCAAGTGCTCTTTGAGCGCGACCAGTAACTGGGGCAAGCGGCTTTCCGCCCGTTTTACGCGAGTATCAAATGCTGCTCGCTGCCAGTGCTCAAAAGTGAAGGTGGGCGTGGAAGCAAGAATTTCGCGGGAGATGGCCCCGCGTGGATTGTCTCCCTCCTGGACCATGTAATTCGGATAACGTTTCGGATCAGGATTCCCATCACTGGTTAGCAGAAAAGGTGTCGTATTACAGTTTTGCATCCAGCCGGTCTTTGGATTCGTGAGCTGGGGCAGTTCGTCAATGGTGTGATAGCCCTGCCATTCGGTGGCCGGATCGCTTCCATCTACCGGCTTGGTCCAATCGAAACGGGGATCGCGGCGTGGGACGGCGCCATTGTAGAGATAGCAGGTGTTCCCCTGGCGGTCGGCGTACATCACGTTGCCGAACAGCATGTTGAGCGGGGTCATTGCTCGCTTGAGGGCGGCCAGTGATTTGGCGTTAGTCATGTCATACCACTGGCGCAGCCAACCGTCGGACTCAAACTTCGCCATGCGTATTGTCAGGGGTAAGCCATCAAGCGTGCCCAGCACGGGACCATGGTGTGTTTTGCGCATAGTGAAGCGGCGCGTTTCCATACCCGTAGACGTCTTGACGAGAACCTCTTCGGTGCGCTCACTCGCCATACGGTATCCACTCCCGTATTTGTAGGCGAGTGGGCGTGTAGGGTCATCGAAAGTTTCAAAGTAAACATCCTGAAGATCCGCTGAGTTGTCAGTGCTGACCCAGCCGCCATTTTCGTTGTGACCTACATAGGGAAACGGAAACCCAAATCTTGTATAGCCGGTGAAATTCCAGCCTTGATCGCTGTGAACGTGTCCCTCGTAAACCTGACCCGGTCCGAAGAACGGCAGGTGAGGGTTAATGAAGAGCATGGCGTGGCCGGTCGCGCTTTTTGAAGGCCCAATGACCCAGCCGTTAGATCCCACATGAGGTTCCAGATCGCTCTCGCTTTGCGCAGTTTGCAGACCGCCTGGGCGTATTCGTAGGTTTCTATCTCGGGCAAAGCCGTTTTGATAATAGTTGTAGCGGATGAATGCGAGTGTGTGCCAGGGCTCTATTCGCGTAAGTAGTCGCGGACGTACCTCGGGGTGACGCAAAAGAAAGTAGTTAAACCCCGCGGCAAATGCATCGCAAAGCGCCCGCATATGCCGGTCGAGCCTGCGATATTCCGCCTGAGCGAGTCTGGGAATTTCGAGAGCACGGTTGAGACGATCTTCATTGACGGACTTCTCTCCGTAGATTTCAGATAACCGTCCCAAAGCGCTAATGAAGTTCTCCTCGACGCGCCAGAAGTTGTCCTCTGCCTGTGCATAAGCGAAGCCGAAGACAGTGCTGGCATCGGTGCGACCGAAGACGTGAGGCACACCATACGTGTCGCGATAGATGGTTACCGTTTGCGCGAGCCGCGCTGAGTTGTCGTTCGGCAACCTCGTAGGCGGATGATTGTCTTGTCTGTTCCTGGACCCGGCTCTGGTTGATCTCTCTTGCGAGCGTGCGATCGTTTGGGGTGCCAGGAGCATAAGACTCAGAGCTAGTCCGCCTACCGCGCGAGCTGTTACAGCGAGTGATAAGTTGCACATGGCCCTATCGCTTTCCCGGTTTTGTCACGTAACCTTTGCGAGCTTGAATTCGCACCCCGCCGCGGCGGGTAGCAACCTTGATACTCCGAAACTCCCCCTCAGCCGCCATCGCCAGCGGACGCTTCGGTCTGTAAGCAACTACATATTGGGAGTCAATTTCACGGGCAACCAGTTCCCCCTGCTTAATCATCTCCGCTTCCGAGGAAGCCAGCGCCATCATTCCTCCGGTCTGGTCGGCTAGAGACGCAAGCCATCTTTCACTTTCCTTCGTCGCCGCTTCGTACTTATCTCGCTGGCGCCGCATGGCGATGTCGGTGTCCACGATTACATAAATCTTTCGTCGCCGTATTTCTTCCCAGGGCTCATTTGGGTACATGATCTCGTTGGCAATATCCTGCGCGCTCTTCCTCTTCTCGTTGGTTACCACCACCAGCGGGTTCTGCCGCTGAATGACCTTACGACCCAGGGTGGTATAGCTAATGACGTGCACGGTAGCATGGACGCCAAGTAGTTCCATGATCGCTTCCGCCAACCTTAATTTATCTGCCGATGATGTTACACCATCAGTGATTAGTACGACGTGCCTACCACCCGCTGGTACTTGCCTCAAGTGCGCAGCCCCGGCCATCAACCCATCGACCAGGAGCGATCGCTTTCCGGAAAATAATTTGGTTCTCAGTGCCCGGATCACCCTTTCCCTTTGTGTTGTCCAACCTTGAATTGTTTCTACCCGATCGCCAAACTGAATTCCTGCCACACGATCTTCAGTGCGCAAGTTTGAAACCAGATGGCTGGCAATCTCTCGGGTAATATTTGTCTTCATGGCCGGGTTTTTCTCGCCGGCGGTATCCAGGAGTAACAGGACACTTGAGGGCTCACGGCGTACGCTCCTGATTTCCTGGAGAACATTGTCTTCGAACAGAAGCAGATCTTCCTTCTCGAGGGTAGGATCAAAGCGATTGTTTTCGTCGAGAACAAAGATAGGGATTAGCACTTCCTCAGTGAAGACTTTAAGAGGCTCTTGCGTCTCTCCGGCTGGAGGCGGCGTTGGCTTCGATTTAGTGATGGGCGAAGGGCTCGCCGTTTGGCCACGAACTGCCGCAAAATCCACCATGAGAATCGAGATGAGCAGGAGTGCTAAATCCCATGTTCTTCATTGCTTTCTGACCTTGGAACTAGACTGGCAAAAACTCGCTACGTGAGATCAGCAGATGTGATGCGGAATGAGGGCCAATAGGATGACCTTATTATCATTTGTTCTCACCCAGGCAGTTAGTGTCAAGAGAGTCATTTTTGTCATTTTTCATACGCCATTTAAGAGGCAGGAACAAGACACTATACAGTTTGTCGATGGTTCGATTCCAATTACTTTCCTGTCATGAGGTCAGTACCACCGCGCGGTAGCGGGTGGGTCCGTCCGCAACAGTCGTTCTCGTATCGTTTGCACCCACCCGCTACCGCGCGGTGGTACTGACCTCATGACACGAGAGTTAACTGTAGCCGGTCACCGACTTGATCAGAGGTTCCTATAGTCTTGCGAATGTTTTCTTGCCCTTCTGGGTAAAATGGCAATGAAGAATGAGAATGACAAACAAGAAATGAGAAATAGAAGTACCTGGTTCCTATCTCCTCAGTTGCATTTCCAACTCCTGCCACAACGTCCGAGTGGGCTGCCCGCCAGAGGGGACTGTGTTACCCTAGGCGCTTCCAAAGCTAGTCTAATGCTCGTCGATTTCCGGGTCTCGATCCATGTTGAAACAGGCTGTCTCGCACTATCACGATCTACTTAAGGAAAGTAATCTTGCCGAGGAATCGCGCGCCATGCTCGATGAAGGGCTCGAGCGCTCCAGACTGATTTTTGGGGGCCGCCGGCTTTCGCCATACCTACGTCCACACTTCGTTACTGAACAAGACTTCGCGCGTATCTGCCAAATATGTGAAACGGTCTGGTCCGCTATTCAGAAGGTTAAAGATGCCGCTATTGACGACCCGACGATTATCAGTGATTTGGGTCTAACGCCTATCGAACGTGAGTTGATCAGCATCGACCCCGGGTACAAGGCCGTCTCACCAACCTCGCGTCTGGATTCCTTTCTCACCGACGCGGCTTACAGCTTTGTGGAGCTGAATGGGGAGAGTCCCGCAGGCATTGCCTACGCTGATGCCGCTTACGACATTTTCTCCGCCCTCCCGGTAATGAAACGTTTCTCTGAGAGATACAATGTTCGCCCACTCTACGGCCGCCGCTTCATGCTTGCCGTGCTGTTGGAATCTTACACAGAGTTTCTCGGTCGCCGGCCCGATCGCCCCCCGCAGATTGCCATCGTCGATCTCAAGGACATGCCGACTCAGAAAGAGTTTGAGTTATTCAAAGAGTTCTTTGATGGCCAGGGTTATCCGTCAATCATTTGTTCACCGGACCAGCTGCAATTCGACAACAACCAGCTGCGCGTGGGCGACTTCCAGATCGACATCGTCTATAAGCGTCTGCTGGTGAATGAGTATCTGCCGATCATGCGGGAGTGTCCGGCGCTGCTCGACGCTTACCGCGCCGGTGCTATTTGTATGGTGAACAGTTTTCGATCGAAGCTTATTCACAAGAAGGCGCTGTTCGCTGTTTTGACCAGCGCGGATCGGGCGCATTTGTTTACGGAAGAGGAATTGGCGGCAATCACGGCGCACGTGCCCTGGACGCGTCTCGTACGCGCCGAGACGAGCGATTACAAGCAAGAGAAAATCGATCTGCTTGAGTTTGTTAGTGCCAACCGGCACAAGCTGGTACTAAAGCCGAACGACGACTACGGTGGTCATGGCATCACGATTGGCTGGAACGCAGATGAAATTAGCTGGCACGAAGCCATCCGCAGTGCGGTAGTAAACGCTGACTATGTCGTACAGGAGCGGGTCCCGACGGCGCGCGAGGTATTTCCGGCGCTGAAAGATGACGGTACCGTTGAGTTTGCCGAGCAGCTCGTAGATCTCGATCCGTTGTTGTTCAACGGAAAAGTCGGATCCGCGTTCACTCGGTTGTCTTTTACTGAGTTGGCGAATGTTACGTCAGGAGGGGGCATGGTTCCTACTTATATAATCAGCGAAAGGAAATAGCGCGAAACGTGTACAATGCGCCGGTCTAACGCCTAAAATCGATTGAGAGGTACTTCCTGTGACTGATGAGATCGATGACAATCCGACCTCGCCGGAAGAACGTCGGCAAAGCGATCGCTCACGCCTGATCGTCGACGTTTTCTTCGATGGTAAAGACGCAACCGGAGTGGCGAGCACCCAGGACATCGGTGTGGGAGGGCTTTATATGAACACGCAAACCGACCTGCCAGAGGGCGCTCTGTTACTCATGAGGATTCCACTTGGCGATAATCAGCAGGTCGTGGTAAACGGTGAGGTGGTCTACCGCAATCCCGGGCGGGGTGTAGGTGTTCGCTTTCACGGCCTTTCAACGGCCGACCGCGCTCTGCTGGAACTGGAACTCGGCCAGGTGTAAATGTCCTCCTCCCTCAGCCATCCACTCCGATGGCGCGAGCTTACCGCCGAGGCTCGCGACGCTTTGACCGGCAAACTAGTGGGACTTTGGGGGGCAGTTAGCGATGAAGCGGCTTTCGAGTCGCTGACTGAAGATAAACAGCAGGCCCTTCTCCTGGTTCTCAGCCGGATGCGGGCTAAGGATCTCTGGCATCTCGTAAGAAGCGTTGATAACGTCTACGGCGAAGGTGGTGTTGGTATCGGTTTCACCGCCTGGCCGTTGATGCAGTCGACGCTTACACGCCGCAAGGATTTCACGCGGCGATTTGCTAACCACAAAGATACGAGCGGCGGCTATTACGAGAAAGGGCGGGCCGAAGTCGTGCTCCATTTCCTATTCCAGGAGGGTAGCCCGCGAAAATGGTTTGTCCATTTCGATCTCTATAGCCCGGTGCATTCGCTGGGCAGCGCGGGCAGGCATCTTCGGTACGAGTTTCTGGGCAAGATGTGTCCTGACTGGAAGGTGATCAAACAGTACTTGAAAGCTTGAGCCCGGCAGGTCACTAGTGAATTTGCTTGTTCAGGGTGAATAAACCAGGGTTTACTGGCCGAGCTTCCAGTTCGGCCAAAGAAGGAGCTGCTATGTTCGATCAATTCACGCTGGGAATTGAAGAAGAGTTTCAGATCGTCGATCCGCGCACTCGTGAGTTGCGGTCGCACGTGGTAGAGATTCTCGCCGAGGGCGTGACTTTGCTGGGAGAACAGATAAAGCCCGAGATGATCCAGTCGATGGTGGAAGTGGGCACTGGAATTTGCCGCAACATCGAGGAAGCCCGCGCCGACATTACGAATCTCCGCAGCGTTATTTCGAGTCTGGCGCGAAAGAACGGCCTGGTAATCATCGCGGCTTCTACGCATCCGATCTCGCGTTGGCAAGATCAGAAGATCTTCGAGGATGAGCGTTATGAACTATTGGTGCAGGAGCTGCAAACGGTAGCTCGTTCGTTGCTTATCTTCGGTCTGCATGTCCACGTAGGTGTTCCGGACAGAGACCGGCAGATCCACATCTTGAATGCGGCACGCTACTTCCTGCCCCACGTGCTGGCGCTTACGACGTCATCACCGTTCTGGATGGCTCACAACACGGGATTGAAATCCTATCGAAGCGAAATTTTCAAGCAGTTTCCCCGCACGGACATTCCCGATCATTTTGATTCCTACTCAAGCTTTCAGCGCTATATCGACCTGTTGATCAGGACGGGGTGTATCGATAATGGCAAGAAGATTTGGTGGGATGTTCGGCCACATCCTTTTTTCCCTACCCTTGAGTTTCGTGTTTGCGACATTCCCACACGGGTCGACGATACAATTGCCATTGCCGCGCTCTTTCAGGCAATTGTGGCCAAGCTCAATATGCTGATCGAAAAGAACCTGGGCTTTCGTCTCTACCGGCGGCTGCTGATTCAGGAGAACAAATGGCGGGCGGTGCGCTACGGTTTGGACGGTATGATGATCGACTTCGGTAAGCAGAAAGAAGTGCCCACGCGCGACCTGATTCATGAGTTGTTGGATTTCGTAGACGACGTTGTCGATCCGCTGGGCTCGCGTAAGGAGATTGAGCACATCCATACCATTATGCAGCGCGGTACCTCGGCCGATGAACAGCTTGAGGTTTACCACAACAGCAACAACGATCTAAACGCAGTTGTGGATCGGTTAGTCGAACGGACCATGGAAAATGTTCCTACCACGGCCCAGGTAGATCTCACAGGATTGAAAACTTCAGCTTCGACAATTTCGAAGTAGCTGCGCTCATTCCGCGGGCCCAAAACTATCCGCAGATTACGCAGATTCCAAAGACTGGAAGAAACCCTGGCCACAAAGGATTTTCTACTCCGTCGTCCGCTAAATGTTTCTGCGTAATCTGTGTAATTTGCGGATAGATGGGGCGCCCACAGAGGGACGCCTTTACAATCACCGAGAGGCAAGGTAGTGCTGCCATAACATCCGCGCTGCGACCGAACGAAACGGTCGCCATCGTTCCGCCAAATCGAAAAGCTGTTCGGGAGTCGGGCGCTGTTTCAACTTCTTGACTGTGGTTACGGCTGTCGCGAGCGCTAGATCGTTTGCCGGCCAGATATCCGGACGGCGCAAAACCATTAACAGATAGATATCCGCGCTCCAGGAACCGATTCCTTTCACCTGCATCAAAGCCGCTTTGGCTTCTCCATCATTCATTTTCGCCAAGCTACGCAGATTGAGGCTGTTGCTGTTGAGCGACTCCGCGAGATGGATGCAGTAACCAGTCTTCTGCCGGGTCAGGCCCAGCGACTTGAGGTGTGGTTCACCCAGTTCGATGACGCGGTCTGGCCCGAAAGGTTGAATGCTTTCGGTGAGTCGCTTGTACATCGATGCCGCCGATGCCAGCGAGACTTGTTGCTCGAGAATGATCTGAACCAGCGTTGCGAAACCTGCTTTTCGCGACCAGAGGGGTGGCGGGCCGTAAGCTTTAAATATGGCAGCAAGATCTCTGTCACGGTTAGCGAGATGCCGTGCCGCTGCAGCGAGAGAGGTTTTAGAGAGCTGTGCCTGTTTCACGCAAAGACGCAAAGGGTGCAAAGACGCAAAGTCCTGCCCACTTTGTTCTTTGCGTCTTGGCACACTTTGCGTCTTGCGTGAAACTGTTTGTTGACGGTATCGCCGCGCTGTGAAGTCGAGAGGACCTCTTGCACTAGCTGGCTGGCTGCGCGTGTGCCAGGGCGAGTTCAATAAAATTCTCGAAAAGAACTCTGCCGTCACGGGATTCGTTCTGGTGTTCCCAGCGCGTGCGGCTCTTATTCCAATCTTCAAACGACTTCTCGAGGTGGAACTGTACTGTGTAGATGAGCTGCCCGTCGACGCTATTTACCATCATCTGGTTGCGGCAAAGGTATGAGGTAGCGAGAAGTTTAAAACCTGCGGGAACCTGGTCGAGCTGCAAGCCATGATTTTGCCAGACTCGCAGGATGCGCGCCTGCTTGGTGTAATCCTGCCAGAGGCCGGAGCCGGGACTGTTGATTCCGCGAAAGATGGGGTCTTGCGGATCTGTGATACGCACGAAGCGGTACTCGTACTCATTTCGGCGGTTCTCACGCTGCTGATGCTGTTCAAGCCTATCGAGCGTAAGGACCTGTGCTCCGAAGCTCAATCCGACTAGCTGGTGGCCGCCGCAGATCCCCAGCACCGGAACCTTAGTCGAACGAATAAAATGTCCAAACTCTTCGATTATCGATGGTCGGTAGAAATCGAAATCGCGAAGCGTGCCGCTAAGGACAATAGCCTCGGGCTCAAACTCCGCAACAGCTGCCGACAAGTTTGCCAAATGGGTGACGTGGGTAGTGGGGCTCTTTACCAGACGAGAAATGTTGTTAAGAATATTCTCAATCGCGAGTTGGGCAATAGTTCGTTCGCGCTTGATTTGCGCGGCCGCCGCTGCTCCCCACTCCTTGTGCCCAACTTCTGAGAGGTCTTCCTGATCGCGAAGAAGATTGTCCACCACGAGCACACGCGCCGCTTCGATGCGCTTCTCAATGGCTTCATACCGGCAAAACGTTTGCTGGTTGAATGGGAAGGGTAGCGCGTCGGCAACTTCTGGGGGCCTATTCTCTTCCGGCGAAAGGTCTATGATGTCGGGGTTCATCTTTATAGTATACGTTCAATTCTCCCTGGATCCGGCTAAATCTAATGGCCCTCGGCCCGCTGCTTCGTAGTCTGCTTAAACTCGGGTACCGGGGTGCCCGCGCCGGCGGCGGCGATTTCAGCTCTTAGTTTAGCAATTAACAGGCCATGAATTCGAGCCCTAAATGAATCAGGCCGCTGAGAGGCCTTCTGATCCGCCAAAAGCAGCATACGATGCCATGACGACTCGAGTTCGTCGGCAAGCAGTGAAACCCTGGTAATATCGTAAGGAACTGCCACCTTCTCACAACCCGCTCTGGCGAAGACAGAGAGATAGCGGGCGGTCGCGAGGTCTGGGCAGAGCAGGCGACGGTGGCCCAGTTTTAACTCCACGCCGAGCAGGGTGTGCTGAATCTCCACACGAGGTTTTCGGGGTAGTGACCCAAAACTGTACGAACGCGTTCTCATGTTCAGAATGCGCTGCCTGTAAATCAGAGACAGCCACGTGTCCGCTAGTTCGGCTTTGACTTGTTCAGCGTATTCTTCAGCGGTCACTAGAAAGAGTTAGTATGAAGTGAATCCCTTGCCGGGGCTGTATGTTGTTTCCAACTAACGAAGCGACAGAGTCACACTCGGTTTAGCTTGCAGCGCATTGATTACCTGACCGGGGAAGAGTCCCAAATACAACACTGCGCCGACTGTGATCACCAGGGCAATCGCAAGGCTTGCCGGAATAGGAGGGGCCATCCATGAAGTCGTGCGCTCGCGGAAGAACATCACGATAATCAACCTCAAGTAATAGTAAGCGGAGATTGCGGTGTTGAGCACGCCGATGACCACAAGGATCACCATTCCCTGATCTAGAGCCGCACGGAAGACCATGATCTTGCCCATGAAACCGGCAGTCAGTGGCATCCCCAGCAAACTGAGCAGGAAAAGCGATAGCGAGAACGCGAGCACGGGAGATCGAAAGCCAATGCCGTTGTAGTCCTCAACTTCAGTCCGGCGATCTCCTGCACGAGCGATTAGTTGCACAACGGCAAAAGCACCGATATTCATTACTGCGTACGTCAGCAAATAGAAGGTCACCGCGGTAATCGCGACGTTCCGCTGTTCAATGCCGGGTGCTGCCCCGGCGGCAATGAATCCCACCAGGGCGTAACCTGCATGCGCGATGGACGAATAAGCAAGCATCCGTTTCACGTTGTTCTGCACAATCGCCGCGACGTTGCCAATGGTCATCGTCATGATAGCCAGAACGACTAGTACTGAAACCCACGCGCCGTGGAGCGCGCTTGAAACTGTAGTATTGGCGGCAGCCGCTACGAATGGAAATCCGAATACAAAGACTCTCATGAACGATGCAAAGCCCGCCGCCTTTGGGCCAGCCGCCATGAACGCCGTGACGGGAGTGGGCGCTCCTTCGTAAACGTCAGGCGTCCAGATATGAAAAGGTGCGGTTGCTATCTTGAAACCAAAGCCGACAAGCATCATGGCCGCGCCCGCGAACAGCAGCGACGGATACTGCGCATCATTGATCCGGCGAGCGATCTCCGCCACATTTGTCGTGCCGGGCAGTCCGCCGATGGTGGCGGTCGCGCCATATGTGAGCGCGATGCCGTAAAGCAGGAACGCGGAAGACAGTGAGCCCAGGATGAAGTATTTCAAAGATGATTCGTTGGAGCGCACGTCTGTGCGGCGAAAACCCGCCATCACATAGGTCGCAATTGAAAGAATTTCCAATCCAAGGAAGATGATCACCAGATCGCCCCCCGAGGCCATCAGCATCATGCCCGCCGTTGCGAACATCAGCAGCGAATGGAACTCACCGGCAGGAAGTTTCTCGTTCTCGACCCAGACCATCGAAATCAGCACCGTCAAAGCCGAGACGATAAGAAAGACGAGGGTAAAACCGAGCCGGAGCTCATCGAGCACAATCATGCCGTTGAAGGCCTGGCTGGTCCCGCCCGATGACAGCCAGAGCCAGATTGTCGCCGCGGCACCGGCTATTAAACCGGCGAGTGAAAGACTGCCGGTTACCCAGCGTTGATCGGGTCGCGCAAAAGCATCGACTAGCATGACCACCACGCCGACGACACAGATGATCAACTCCGGCGCGATCAGCGCGAAACTGATGTCCGGCGGAGTGAATTGTAGAGCTAGCAGAGGATTCATTTGCTTTGAGATTGGTCGTTCAAGCAGCTAATGTCCACTTTCCAACTCCTTGAAACTAGGGTTACGCGGTTGCAGCTCGGTACCTGCAGCCTGATTACCTGCGAAGGAACCTCCGGTCGGTGGCGCAGCCACGCGAGCGCGAACCGCTTCCACGCTCGCCTTTGAGCGATCCAGAAAGGGCCGCGGAACGATGCCCATTACCACCATCAAGATAAGCAGCGGCAAGAGCAATCCAATCTCGCGGCCATTGAGATCCGGGAGCGTGGCATTCAAGGGATTGGTGACTTTCCCGAAAACCACGCGCTGCAGCATCCAAAGCATGTAAACGGCGGCCCAGATCACTCCCGTGGCGGCGAGCATTGTGGCGATCCAGGCGTACTGGATCGCGTTCGATGTCCAGGCGCCGATCATAATTAGAAACTCACCTACAAAGCCATTGAGAAAAGGCAGTCCAATTGACGACAAGGATGCGAAGACAAAGAGGGTGGAGAACCAGGGCATCGGCGTAGCGAGCCCGCCGAAGTCACAAATCAGGCGCGTGTGTCGACGTTCGTAGATAAAGCCAACAAACAAGAACAACGCTCCAGTGGACACGCCGTGGTTGAGCATTTGATAGAGCGCTCCCTGCATACCCAATTCAGTGAAAGAGAAGAGACCGAGGACCACAAAGCCCATGTGGCTAACTGATGAATACGCCACGAGCCGTTTTACATCGGGCTGGACCATGGCCACGAGCGCTCCATAAATAATCCCGATGACCGCCAGCGTGATCATGATCCACGCAAACTGACGCGACATATTCGGGAACAGGCCGAGGTTGAAGCGCAGCAAGCCGTACGTTCCCATCTTCAACAACACGCCGGCGAGAATAACGGAACCAGCGGTAGGTGCTTCGGTGTGCGCGTCGGGTAGCCAGGTATGTAAAGGAAAGAGCGGTATCTTGATGCAGAAGGCGAACGCAAAAGCCAGGAACAACCAGAACTCCGCGTTCGGGGACAGCAGCGCCGGTTGCGCGCTCATGGCTGCGAGTATCGCTGAGTAATCAAACGTCCCGTAAATGAAGTAGAGCGCGATAATACCGACCAGCATCAGCAAACTGCCGACTGCCGTGTAGATGAAAAACTTCACCGCCGCGTAGATTCTTCGCTCGCCTCCCCAAATTCCGATCAGGAAGAACATCGGTACCAGCGAAGCTTCAAAGAAAAGATAGAAGAGCAGGAGATCGAGGGAAACGAAGACGCCAATCATTGCGCCTTCCAGCAGCAGCAGAAACACGTAGTATGAAAGTTCGCGCTTAGCGATCGCCGTCCAGCTCGAGAGAATCGCGATCGGCATGAGCAGCGTGGTTAACAGCACCAGCCACAAACTAATACCGTCGACTCCCACGTGATAACGCGCTCCGATAGCTCCGATCCAGTTAACGTTCTGCTCGAACCGGAACTCAGCCGCGCCGGCCCCACCCACCAAAAACAGCGAAAGAGCAAAGATGACGATAGTAACGGCCAGGGCTATCCACTTGTAGTGAGTGTCCTGCCTGCCTGGTGCAAAACTGTAAGCTATGGCGATTAGAGCACCGAGAACCGGAAGCAGGATCAGAATTGTCAGCAAGTGTTGCCGCATAGTTTTAACGACCCATGCCCAGGGCTTGGGCGCCAAAATAAGCGAAGAAGCCAATCAGCACCAGGGCCCCGATCAAAATGATCGCAGCGTAGCTGCGCACAAATCCGCCTTGGAGGTGGCGTACCAGCCGCCCGGCTTCAGTTACTGCGTCGCCGAGGGCATGCAGGACACCATCAATCACACCGACGTCGAAGAGTTTCCACAGACCTTCGCGCGAGATGCTTTCGATTGGGTTGATAATCGTGGCATCGTAAATATCATCAACGTAGTACTTGTTCTCCAGTACACGTGGCATCTGCAGCAACGGGCGTTTCTGAAAAATCAACCATCCAATTCCAATTCCTAAAGCCGCAATGAGCACCGACGCCAGAGCCAGCAAGCGCTCCTGACGAATCTCCTCCGGCGAGTGGGCGTGTTCGGCGGTTGCAGCTGCCGTGCCTTCCAGTGCGTGGATCGCCGGCGCACCGTCGAGTTGCTGCGGTTTAGGTGACAGCCATTGCATTTCATCAGCGGCGTGAGTCGCATCGCCGTGGGCCCCACCTGCCGGAACGTTGCTGACAACAGGCTCGAGAGTTTGCTCGATATAGTTGACGGGATGATCGCTGAATAGTGAGCCAAGCGCGTAAGGCACTCCGATGAATCCGCCGACAGTGGAAAGCAGGGCGAGAACGATGAGCGGCACCGTCATCACCCACGGAGATTCGTGCGGTTCATGCACGGTGTGGTGGTCGTGAGCTGCGTCGCCTTCCTGATGGTCGTCGACACGTTTCTCGCGAAAGCGCTCTGGCCCCCAGAACGTCATGACCATCATGCGCGTCATGTATACCGCGGTTAACAGTGCGGTGATCGCGCCGACAAACCATAGCGCCTTGCTCCAGATGGGACTGGGCAGACTGAATTCGCCGGCACTCCAGGTCTTCCAAAGAATCTCGTCCTTCGAAAAGAAGCCCGCAAAAATCGGGATCCCGGAGATTGCCAGCCAGCCCGTCAGCATGGTGGCAAACGTGATGGGCATGTATTTTCTGAGCCCACCCATGCGTCGCATGTCCTGCTCATGGTGCATGCCATGAATCACTGAACCCGAACCGAGGAAGAGAAGTGCTTTGAAGAAAGCGTGGGTAATGACGTGAAAAATAGCGGCGGTGAACGCGCCGACGCCACAGGCAAGAAACATATAACCGAGCTGAGATACGGTCGAATACGCGAGTACCTTTTTAATATCGTTTTGAGCGAGACCGATGGTAGCGGCAAAAATAGCGGTAGCAGCACCGATGATCGCCACGATGAACATTGCGGTCGGTGCATGTGTATAGATCACCGAACAGCGTACGATCATGTAAACGCCGGCGGTAACCATTGTGGCCGCATGAATCAGTGCGGACACCGGCGTGGGACCGGCCATCGCATCAGGCAGCCAAACGTAAAGTGGAATTTGCGCGCTCTTGCCTGCCGCGCCAATGAAGAGAAGTATGGCCACGGACGTCGCACCGCCGGCAAATAACGCTTTCCAGGTGAATGGGTCAACACTCATTCCAGCAAATGCCTGCAGCGCGCTGATAACTCCGTGCTCGGGTTTAGCGAAGAAGCTGACGGAACCTGTCAGGAAGAACACGAGCATCAGGCCCAACACAAATCCCCAGTCGCCCACACGGTTCGTAATGAAAGCTTTCTTTGCCGCGTCCCCCGCCTCCTTGCGATCGGTGTAGTAACCAATCAGTAGATAGGAGCAGAGTCCAACTCCCTCCCAGCCCACGAACATGAGGAGGAAATTGTCCGCCAGAACGAGGGTCAACATGGCGAACATGAAAAGGTTTAAGTAGGCAAAGAAGCGATAGAAGCCGCTGTCACCATGCATGTATCCGACAGCAAATAGATGAATTAGGAATCCGACGAAGGTGACAAAAAGAGCGTATGTTCCGCTCAGCCGATCCAGTGCCAGGGCGAAGTCGGCACGGAAGCGACCCACCTGAATCCAGGTCCAGAGGTGATCAAGGATGGGTTCGGTGGAACGAAGCGCGCCATTAGATTTGAAGGCGAGGTAGAAAGCGATGAGGGTTGAGATGCCGACAGATGAACACGCAATGATGCCGATGATCTTCTCATTACGAAGGCGCCGGCCGATAAACCAGTTGATCGCCGCGCCGGCGAGCGGCGCGAAGATGATCAAACTTAGAAGGTTGTTTTCCATTTAAAGACTGTCGAGTAGTCAGTTGTCCGTAGTCAGTAGTCAGTTGTTGTTTGGTGTAAGTTCGTGTCAGTTAGTGGATCGTTTTGCACGTTGCCAGCGGACGATCCACGAAATCACACGAACAAACACGAAATAGAACCACTAACCACGGACAACTGACTACGGACAACTGACTACGGACAACTGACTAAAGCTTCATGACGCTGGCGTCATCCACGTCCAGGGATTCCCGGTTGCGGAAGATGGCGATAATAATGCCCAGTCCCACCGCCGCCTCGGCCGCCGCCACCGTCATAACAATGAAAACGAACAGCTGGCCGGTCACATCCTGGAAGAAACTCGAAAAAGCGACGAAAGTTAGGTTGACGGCATTGAGCATTAACTCGATGCACATGAACATTGCGATTACGTTTCGCCGAATGATTACGCCAACAACGCCAATCGTGAAAAGAATGGCAGAGAGGGCCAGATACCATGACAGCTGTGGGCCCATAGATCCTTCAGTTTCGCTTTTCCGGGTCTGTCGGCAGTTCGACGCCCATCAGTTTGGCTGCTTCCGCAGTCGTATTCGTCTCGACTGCCGTTGTGTCATCGAGTGAGCGGGGATTAACTAGGTTCATCGACAGCACCTGGCTTCCGGGAACCACGCGGGCGGTTGGCGAAAGGGTGTTTCGGCGACGCGCCAGAGACATGGATCCCACAATGGCCATCAACAACAACACCGATGTGACTTCGAAGGGCAACAGGTATTTCGTGAACAGTCCCGTGCCGATCGAAGCGGTCAATCCAACGTTAGAAATCCCGTGGCGCGGCGTGTAAGGGGAATCCTGAACGGCATACAAAATAAATGCGGTTTCGGCGATCAGAATAGCCGCCAAGCCGATCGCTGTTGGCACCAGGAACCCCAGCCGTTTGCGTCGAGGCTCTTCGTCCTCCACGTTCAGCAACATGATTACAAACACCACCAGCACCATGATCGCGCCGGCGTAAACAATCACCTGTACAGCGGCAATGAACGGAGCGGCCAGCATCACGTACAGACAGGCGAGTGAGAGCAATACGCCAATTAGCGACATGGCGCTATAGAGAGGATTGCGCTGCGCAACCATGCCAATGGCGCATCCGATCGCTAATCCCGCAAAGAGTATGAAGAGAAGACTTGTTAGCATCGTCTAAAAAGGTAAATAGTAAATAGTAAATCGTAAATGGTTTAAGAGAGTCGTCCGAAGGCAATGTTCAAGCGAAAGATGACTCGGGAGAGACGTTTGTTTCCGTCTATTTACCATTTACCATTTACTATTTACTGCCCTAAGAACATCACTGTAGCCGTCACCAGAATGTTAAGAATGGCCACCGGTACCAGCACCTTCCAACCAAAATCCATCAATTGGTCAAAGCGAAAGCGCGGCAACGTTCCGCGAATCCAAATGTAGAGAAAAAGGAAAAAGATTATCTTGACGGCGAACCCGAACACACTTAATAAACCGAACAGGAGAGTGCCACGGCCAAACAGAGACTCTGCGAAAGGGACGTTCCATCCGCCCAGAAACAGGGTTGTCGCGAGCATCGACACCGTGATCATGTTTATGTATTCGGCGTTGAAGAACAGCAAAAACTTTATGGAACTGTACTCGGTATGGAAGCCGGCAACCAGTTCGGTCTCCGCCTCCGGCAAGTCAAACGGGACCCGATTCGTTTCCGCGATAGCTGAGATTAGATACACGAGGAATCCCACGGGCTGATAGATGATGTTCCAGTTCATCCCGTACCAGCCAGACTGCTGCTCAACGATGGTGTAAATGTCTAAAGTGCCTGAGAGAAGGATTACACCGATCAGCGACAGACCGAGCGAGAGCTCATAAGAAATCATCTGAGCAGCAGATCGCAGTCCGCCCATCAGACTGTATTTGTTGTTCGAGGACCAGCCGGCGAGGGCGATGCCGTAGACTCCCACCGAGGTCACGCCCAGGACGTAAAGCAAAGCAACATCGAAGCGCGCGATCACTAAGGGAAAGGACCAGTTGGTAAACGGAAGAGTTATTGTCGGGCCGAACGGGTAAACGACGATAGCCATGATGGCCGTGATAATCGCGATCATCGGCGCCAGCATAAAAACAAATCTGGTGGAATGTTCGGGAACCAGGTCTTCCTTCATCATGGTTTTGATGAAGTCGGCGAAGGGCTGAAGAACGCCGCCGTAACCAACGCGGTTTGGACCCACGCGTCCCTGAATGAAAGCCAGCACCCGTCGCTCTGCAAGCACCGTGGCAGCCACGAGCAGCATGATCGATAAAAAGGCGATGGTGATCGCCACAATCACCAGCCCCGAATGGATGAGTGGATTATTCCAGTCCATTAACGTATTTTTGATTTCTGATTTTTGATTTTCGATTCTCTGGTTCCTAGTTAACCGTACGGTTCCTGGGTATCAGCCGATTCAATCAGCAATCAGAATCAGTAAGCACCATCAAACAAAATCAAAAATCAAAAACCCGAAATCTAAAATCAGTCCGCTGCTGCCTCAGCCCGCAAACTGTCGTCAATCGTTATCTGATAAAGGGGCGAAATGCTGACAGTCTCTGGCCGGGGATTACCGGCGGCCAGTAGATGAAACTGGGGAGTCTTTCCGGTTAGCGCTCCAATCTTGAACAATTCGTGGCCCACTCTGGGCGTCAATAAAGTTTTCTCCCCCGTTTCGGGCAAAGTCTCGACGAACGCCGTCAGAGTGTTCACCGTGGTGGACAGGTCTAGACGCCCTGCAATCGCGTGTTTTGCCTGGACAGGATGTGTTTCGTCCTTGAGCAATGGATAGCGAAGCTCGGAGTAAGCCGGGACGCGTTCAGCGATCTCACTGAAAACAGCGCTGGCTGACATCTGAAACCCAAAATCAACGCCCAGTTCATTCGCGATCTGTGCAGTAATCATCCAGTCGGGCTTTGAACTATGCACCGGCGGGATCGACTGACGCACTCGCTGAACAAACCCGTCGTTGTTCGTATATGTTCCATCCACCTCGGCAAAAGATGCTGCAGGAAAGACTACGTCTGCGAAGGCGGTAGTGTCGGTCTCAAAGAGTTCCTGAACAGCGAGGAAATCAAGCTTGCCAAGTGCCACTTCCCGCCCGCGCAACTGCTCCTCTAGAAAACTTCCCGCTATATAAACCGCCCGGATGTCTGCGCCCGCTGCCTCGAGCAGTTGAGAGGCGCTCAGCGCCCCATCCATGATGCGCATATCGTGAGCACCGACGCTATTGTTAAAGAGTGGCAGCGGATGCAAGAGTACCCGCCGGCCTTCGCCTGCCAGAGCGTGTGGGAGTTGGGCAACCACAGCCTGGGCTTCGGCACTGAGTTCCGCGCCGAACATGATCACCAGATCACCTTTTGAATTGGTGAGCGACTGTCGCAACGTGGCCAGATCACCCGGTTCGACACCCATCTTGCGGGCAGCCAGCGCATCCTGGGAGGGCGTGTGCAGGGCGACCACCGCGGCGTCAAGGCTTCCCGGCCGGATGTGAATAAACTGCGACGCTTGTTCGGTGAGGCGAATACGAACACTATTGATCACCGTCAACTTCGCTCCGCCGTTGCGGACCGCCTGCCGGATCTGCTTGGCTGTTAGGGGCTGCAGTTCCTCAGGCTCGCCACCGATTAACAGAATCGTACTGGCGTGACGGATGTCATTGTGCGTTGCCAGTGAACCGCCGAGGTTGTCGAAAAACGATCTTAGGTTGAATGCGTCAGTGGCTGTGAAGTTTTTGGTGCCCACCAACTGGGTTGCAAACTTATGGAGAACGTAATTGGCTTCGTTGGTAATACGGGGACTGCCGACAACTCCTATCGCATTCGGGCCATGGGCATTTGCGGTGGCGTCCAGCTTTTGAGCGACGTGGCGAATCGCCTCGTCCCAGGTGGCGGGAATCAGCCTGCCACCTTTCTTGTAGCGAATTAATGGTGTGCGAATTCGTTCCTCATGGTTTACGAAAGGATGACCGAATCGGCCCTTAATGCAAAGAAACTCGCCATTAAGTCCATTCACATAACGATCGCGGGCCACAATGCGCATCAGTTCTCCACCCCGCGAACCGAGCGACATCTGACACCCGTCCGAGCAATAGGTGCAGGTTGAAATGGTCTGGGTGAGTTCCCAAGGACGCGCCTGGTGCCGGTAAGTAGCGTCCAGCAACGTTCCGGTTGGACAGACTTCAATGCAGTTTCCACACTGCGAGCAGTCCAGCCATCCGCCGTAAGTACCAATGACCGTATTCGCGCCGCGGCCCCCGGCTTCGATGGCGTCTTCGCCCATCCATTCATCGCAGACCCGCGTGCAACGCTTGCAAAGAATGCAGCGCTGCGGATCATTAGCCACTATCGGCGACAAAAATTTCTCCGGATAGTAATTCTTCTGCTCAGTAAATCGCTCCTCCAGGTTACCCCAATTGAACGCCATTTCCTGCAGTTCACATTCGCCGCCGCGATCGCAGACGGGGCAGTCAAGGGGG
The DNA here is from genome assembly GCA_046261995.1 of Pyrinomonadaceae bacterium. Classification (GTDB taxonomy): domain Bacteria; phylum Acidobacteriota; class Blastocatellia; order Pyrinomonadales; family Pyrinomonadaceae; genus PSRF01. Next base: position 58,545 of record JBHENP010000014.1, on the reverse strand, counting down.
TGGTTGGCCAGGAGAAACTCCATCATCCCTCGTTGGGCCTTCTCGATCTCTTCGCTCTGAGTTGTAACTACCATGCCGTCTGTGCAGATGATCGTGCACGACGTTTGCAGCTTGGGCATCTTCTCAATGCGCACCAGACACATGCGACAGGAAGCTTGTAACGCGAGGTCGGCGTAGTAGCAGAACGAGGGAATATCGAACCCCTTTTCGCGACAGACGTCGATCAGCCGCGCACCTTTAGGTACCTGAAACTCCTTCGTGTTAATCGTGACTTTGATTATGTCAGTGGACATTTTTATTTGTTTCTAGCGTGCCCAACGAACGCATGAGTCCTAAAATCGATCCGCGTCGATAACCTTCAATGCTTTCGTGCGGTTTCGTTTGATTTCGTGGATCGTTGCGATTGCTCTACGGAAGGCCGATCCACCAAATTACACGAAAGATCACGAACTCAAGCCAAGGAGATGCTTTCTAAAATCCTCCGGGAACCTCTTGATCGCGGACTGAATGGGCCACGCTGCAGCATCACCAAGCGGGCAGAATGATTTGCCTTCGATGTTGTCGCAGAGATCCAGCATCAACTGTGCGTCTTCCGGCCGGCCGTCGCCCTTTTCGATGCGCTTGAAAACCTTTACCAACCAATCTGTGCCTTCGCGGCACGGTGTGCACCAGCCACAGGATTCGTGCTTGTAGAATTCCGTCAGGTTCTTGGTTGATTCGAAGACGTCTACTGTCTCGTCCATTACGATGAAGCCGCCTGAACCGACCATGGAGCCGCCGGCCACCAGTCCTTCGTAATCCATGCGCACATCGCGAGCAATAATGTCCTCGGCACGCATGATGTAAACGGATGAGCCTCCAGGAATGACGGCCTTTAACTTTTTGCCGCCAGGTATTCCACCGCAGTCTTCCATGATGAACTTTTCCATGTCGTCGTAGCCCATCGGCAACTCGTACACTCCGGGGCGATTTACATGACCTGATACCGACCAGAGTTTGGTTCCTCCACTCTTCTCGGTGCCGAGTTTTTGATAGGCCTCGCCCCCCATTTTGATAATGTCGGGAACTGCGGTGAGCGTTTCGACATTATTAACAACTGTCGGGCAGGCATAGAGACCGGACACGGCAGGGAAGGGAGGCTTCATACGCGGATGGCCGCGCATTCCTTCGAGCGAGCTAAGCAGCGCCGTCTCCTCGCCGCAAATGTAAGCACCGGCGCCAGTGTGGGTATAAATTTCGCTGGAGAAGGTTGAGTCGAGAATGTTCTGACCCAACAAGCCGGCCGCGCGGCCTTCTTGCAAAGCACGATCCATGATGTCGATCAGGTACCTGTACTCGCCACGGGTGTAGATGTAGTTAATCTTTGCACTTAGCGCGTAAGCGGCGATCAGCATGCCCTCGATGAGCATGTGAGGATCGCGTTCCATCAGGTAGCGATCCTTAAAAGTCCCGGGCTCGGATTCATCAGCATTGCAGACCACGTACTTCGGCTTCGGCGAATCCTTGGGGACGAAGCTCCACTTCATCCCCGTGGGAAAACCCGCGCCACCACGTCCGCGCAGCGCAGACTTCTTAACCTCGTTGATAACATCCTCCGGCGACATCGAGTTCAACACTTTCCTGAGTGCCTCGTAGCCGCCGTGCTGACGGTACACTTCAAGCGAACGCGAGTTATCTAAATGCACGCGCGCGAGCTGCAGTGGTTCACATCCTATGGCGCCGATGAACATTTTTAATCTGAACTTTCTACTTTGAGCTTAGTTCTTTGAGCTTAGAGCTTTGTAATTCAGCCTATATCGCTCAGGTTCACAAAGTACAAAGTACAGAGCTCCTTCATGTTAGTGAATCCAGAATCTGATCGACCTTCGCCGGTGTGAGGTTCTCGTGGTAATCAAAACCAATCTGAAACATTGGGGCAGTGCCGCAAGATCCCAGGCACTCAACCAGCGAAACCGTAAACTTGCCATCCACTGTCGTTTCACCAGGTGTGATCCCCAGCTTCCGACAAACGTGCTCCGTAATCCGAGGCTCGCCCATTATTTTGCATGACAACGTCTTGCAAATCTGGATGTGATAGCGACCTACCGGCTTTGTATGGATCATCGAGTAGAAGGTAGCCACTTCCCAGATGTCCGTGATACGAAGTCCCAATCGTTTCGCGAGATAAGCCACGCCCGGAGGATCCAGATAGCCCCGCTCTCTTTGCACGATAAACATTAAAGGCAGGATTGCCGAACGCATCACCGGATACTTGGCTAGATGCCAATCAATCTCCGCTTCAATATCAGGGGAGAAGGTCGCTACCTCATCGCCAATATCGACGGGCTGGGAAAGAGGCTGGATTTGCGTTAATTGCGTGCTCATCGTTTGTCGTTGTAGTCAGTAGTCCGTTGTCCGTAGTCCGTTGTTATTCATGCTCACGACGAATCCTGCTTATTACGACTGACAACTGACTACTGACAACTGACAATGGACTACCTATCAATTTCCCCGAGAACAATATCGAGCGATCCGATAATAGCGACAACGTCCGCAATCATCGCGCCCTCAGCCATCTGGGGCAGAGCAGACAGATTTACGAAGCTTGGCCCGCGAAAATGCACGCGCGAAGGTTTAGGTCCGCCGTCGGACCTGACATAAACGCCCAGTTCACCTTTCGACGCCTCAATGGGCATGTAGACCTCACCGGCAGGTACATCAAATCCTTCCGCGACAATCAGGAAGTGGTGAATTAGCGCGTCCATGTGGCGCTTCATCGCTTCGCGATCCGGAAGAACCACCTTGGGAGCATCAGCTTTGACTGGACCAGGCTTCAACCGTGCCAGAGCCTGGTTGACAATCTTGTGTGACTCCTTCATTTCGCGCATACGCACAATGTACCGGGCCCACACATCGCCGTCCGACTCGGTAGGGACTTCAAAGTCATACTTCTCGTAGCTCGTGTAAGGGTTCGCGCGGCGAATGTCGAGATCGACGCCGCTGCCGCGCAGACACGGACCGGAGAGGCCCCAATCAATTGCATCTTCCGCCGAGATGATACCGACACCCTGAGTTCGTTTTTGAAAGATCCGGTTTCCAGTAAGTAAGGTATGGAATTCATCAACCGCCTTGAGAAAACCACCCTGAAACTGCTTTACGCGACGCTCGAAGCCCGCGGGCAAATCCATCATCAAACCCCCGATACGGAAGTAGGACGGAGTCAAGCGGCCACCTGATGCGGCTTCGATCAAATTAAGAATCTTTTCTCGTTCGCGAAAACAGTAGAAGAAAACCGTCATCGCACCGATATCCAGCGCGTGCGTACCCAGCCAAACCAGGTGTGACGCAATGCGCTGGAGTTCGCATGTTAAAACACGAATAGTTTGCGCGCGCTCGGGGATCTCCAGAGCCAGAAGTTTTTCAACAGCCATCACATAGGCCAGGTTGTTCCCGAGTGGGTTGAGGTAATCCATTCGATCGGTGATGACAATCCCTTGCTGATATTTCTTGTACTCAAAGAGCTTTTCCATGCCTGTATGGAGATAGCCAATGTCAGGCGTTGCCTTTACTACCATTTCACCGTCCAACACCAGCTCGAGTCGCAATACACCGTGAGTCGAAGGGTGCTGCGGCC